>CAVYGM010000030.1:0-83532 GCA_963768025.1 uncultured Cytophagales bacterium | reverse complement strand
CCAGCCAATCGCCTTCAATGTAGCTGTCAATAGCTACGGTGTTAGAAACTCAGGGGATCGCTTTGCGGACCGCAGATCAATCAACGACCTTACGACACCCCCGCTTCCGGGAGGTTACCTGGTGTTTTTAAGTAACCCTGACCCCACGATATACCCTGTCGCCACGGATCCAGGCAACCCCACCTTCGCCTCCCCCTTGTTTGAGGGGTGTGCTCCTCCTTACAACATTAATTTTAGTATTCCGGCGGCCGGGGATGTCCGCATACTTTTCGACCTGAATGGTACGGCCGGCTATCAGGTTGGCACGAGCGACCGTATCCTGGAGGATTATGATTTGTCAGCAGGAAACAACGTACTCTCCTGGGACGGCAGAAACGGATTGGGGCAACTTATCGCCAACAACGTCCCCCTCAATCTTAAACTGACCTACCTCAGGGGGCGTTTTAATGTACCCGTCTATGATGGAGAATTAAACAAAAACGGTCTTTCGATATCGACTATCTTTCCAACCGGTCTGCCATCCCCTCGACTCTACTGGGATGATAGTCAGCTTACCAATTTGGGCACTACCTGTGCCGCAACTGGTGACAACCAGAATAACCTCACCGGCGCGGGAATAAACAATTCGCTCATTGGCAGTGCCTCCCCCGCTCACGCCTGGAATGGCAATGGCAACCCCTCTCAAATAATTCCGGCACCTGCTGTAAATTCCAATGATGTCAACAGTCTTCAGTGTGACGACTTTGGGAACAGCCGCACGATCAACACCTGGGGCTGGGGCCAGGAAAAAGATGTGGTTACCACTGGCGCATTGGGTTGCCCGGATCTGACCATTTTCAAAACGGTCAACACGGCTACCCCTACGGTAGGAGGCAATGTGACTTTCACCGTGACGGCCCAGAACCTTGGCCCTTCCACGGCGCCGGGTGTGGTGGTTACGGACGTACTCCCCTCTGGGTATACCCTGGTATCGGCCACCCCATCGGCAGGTACCTGGACAGCCCCCAACTGGAATGTGGGTAGTTTGGCGGTGGGGGTAACCCCTACCCTGACCATCGTGGCCACCGTGAGAGCCACGGGACTTTATACCAACATTGCTTCAATTGCCAGCAGCCTTTCGGATCCGAATCAAAACAACAACAATGCCTTCGCCGTGGTCACACCCAGGGGCGGAGGGACCACCCTTTTTAACATTTGCCCGGCAACCACCGTAAATCTGACAACCCAGTCCGGGGTGAATAATGTACCGTCGGGAGCGACTTTGACCTGGCATACGGGTCCTACCGCTACGAGTGCCAACAAGGTACCAAACCCTGCGAGTGTTGGAGCCGGCACCTATTATGCTGCCTTTGAGGACGCTGCCAATAATTGTTACAGTCCCACTACGGCCTTCACCGTTTCGATTCAACCCTGTAATGCTGATTTGGCCATCACAAAAACAGTGAATAACAGCACCCCCAGTGTGGGGGCAAATGTTACGTTTTCGCTGAATGTCGTTAACATTGGTCCGGCACCAGCAACGGGCGTAGTGGTAAATGATCTGTTGCCGGCAGGGTATACCTATGTGTCGGACAACGGCTCGGGCGCCTATGCGAGTGGTACCGGCGTATGGACCATCGGCAACCTAGCGGTCAACGGAACCGCCACTTTGCAACTAACGGCCACCGTCAGACCAACGGGATCGTACGCGAATACCGCTACGGTATCCGGTGCTCAAAATGATCCGACGCCTGGAAACAATACGGCTACCAGTACCCCAACGCCGGTACCAGTGGCTGACCTGGCGGTCACTAAAACCGATGGGGCCAGCACCTCAGTGCCTGGTAACTCCATCACCTACACCATCGTAGTAACCAACACTGGCCCCAGCAATGTGACCGGAGCTACGGTTTCCGACGCGATTCCTGCGAGTATCACCAACCCAAGCTGGACCTCCACCACTTCGGGTACGGCCAGCGTTACCACCGGAGCCACTGGCAGCGGCAACAACCTGGGGGCGACGGTGAACATCAACGCCGGGTTAGCCAACTCCGTGACATTCACGGTAACCGGTAGTATTAACCCAACGGCCACCGGCACGCTCAGCAATACGGTCACGGTAACCCCACCCGCGGGTACAACCGACCCTGCCGCGGGTAACAACTCAGCCACGGACAACAACTCGCTGAGTCCAACGTCCGACCTGAGCATTACCAAAACCGACAACAGCACCACCTACACAGCCGGCAACCCCGTTACCTACACGGTGGTGGTGACTAACACCGGGCCGAGTAGCGCGGTAGGGGCCCTGGTGACCGATACCGCACCAGCCGGCACTACTATCACCAGCTGGACGGCCGCGTTTGCCGGGGGTGCCTCGGGCACGGCTTCCGGGAACGGCAACATCAGCCAGACCGTGACCGCACCCGCGGGAGGAACGATCACCTACACCGTCATTGTAGCGGTACCCGCTGGCTTCACCGGCAATCTGGTGAATACGGCTACCGTAGCCCCCCCAGCCGGGACCACCGATAACAACGCGGCCAATAATACGGCCACCGACACCGATACCTCGGCCCCCATCGCCAACCTGAGCATTACCAAAACGGACGGGAGTACTACCTATACCCCTGGCAATTCGGTCGTGTACACCATCGTAGTTGGCAATTCCGGTCCCAGCGATGCCACGGGAGCCCTGGTGACCGACAACGCGCCCGCTGGAACCACTCTAACCAGTTGGTCGGCCGCGTTCGCTGGCGGGGCCTCGGGTTCGGCTTCGGGCAGCGGAAACATCAGCCAGACCGTGAGTGTGCCCGTGGGTGGAACCATCACCTATACCGTCAGTGTGGCGGTACCCGCTGGCTTCACTGGCAATCTGACCAATACGGCTACCGTAGCTCCCCCGGCCGGAACCACCGATAGCAACACCGCCAACAATACGGCCACCGATACCGACACGGCTGCCCCCATTGCGGATTTGAGCATCACCAAAACCAACGGGGCTACAACCTATACCCCCGGCAGCACGGCGGTGTACACGCTTGTGGTAAGTAATACGGGGCCTAGTACTGCGACGGGGGCGTTGGTGACTGACACGGCTCCCGCCGGAACGGCCATCGCCAGCTGGACGGCCGCGTTTTCCGGGGGTGCATCGGGCACGGCTTCCGGCAACGGCAACATCAGCCAGACCGTAAGCGTACCCGTGGGCGGCAGCATCACCTATAGCGTCAATGTGGCCGTGCCCGCCAGTTTTACCGGCAATCTGGTAAATACGGCTACCATTTCCCCGCCAGCTGGTACCACTGACAACAATACGGGAAACAACTCTGCCACCGACACGGATACTTCTGCCCCTGTTGCGGATTTGAGCATCACCAAAACTGACAACTCTACCACCTTCACACCAGGAATTACGGTAGCCTATACCCTCGTAGTGAACAACACCGGCCCCAGCAACGCGACGGGTGCCCTGGTGACCGACACCGCCCCGACGGGGACTACCATCAGTAGTTGGTCGGCCGTATTCTCCGGTGGAGCCACGGGGACAGCTTCGGGTAGTGGCAACATTAGTCAAACGGTGAGTGTACCCGTGGGGGGCACCATTACCTATACCGTTAATGTAGCGGTACCTTCCAGCGTTACCGGTAATCTGATAAATACGGCTTCCGTGTCCCCACCCTCCGGTACTACTGATAACAATACGGCCAACAACTCTGCCACCGATACGGATACGCCTGCTCCGATTGCCGACCTGGCCATCACCAAAACCGATGGCAGTGCTACCTACACCCCCGGCAATCCTATTACCTATACCCTGGTAGTCACGAACAATGGCCCCAGCAACGTAGTTGGCGCTTCCGTGAGCGACCTTCTTCCCGCCAACCTCACAGGAGTGAGCTGGACCTCTTCTACCTCCGGCACCGCATCCATTAGCAGTGGTGCCACCGGAAACGGCAACAGCCTGGCGGCTACCGTCAGCGTGGCCGCTGGCGCTGGCAATTCGGTAACGTTCCTTGTCACAGGAACGGCGTCTCCATCCGCCACGGGTAACCTTTCCAACACAGCAACCATAACCGCGCCGCCGGGTACTACCGATAACAATCCGGCCAACAACTCAGCTACCGACTTGGATACCGCCTCCCCGGTGGCCGATCTGGTAATTACCAAAACGGATGGTAGCACAACCTATACCGCCGGTGCCCCCATTACCTATACGCTGGTGGTCACCAACAATGGCCCCAGTAACGTAACCGGAGCCACCGTCAGCGATGCCATTCCCGCTGCCATCACGGGAGTGAACTGGACTTCGGCTACCTCCGGCACGGCTACGGTGAGCGGCGGCGCCACTGGTGCAGGCAACAGCCTGGCGGCCACCATAAATCTTGGGGCCGGAACCGGAAACTCGGTCACATTCACCATTACGGGAACGGTGGCACCGGGTACTACTGGCAACCTGACCAATACCGCCACTGTAACCGCACCAGGTGGAACAACGGATAACAATACGGCCAATAACTCGGCCACCGATACCGATACGGCCAACCCCCTGGTGGATCTTGCCATCAACATTACGGACGGAGTAGCGACGTACACCCCCGGTACTACGGTCAATTACACGATTACCGTAAGCAACACAGGTCCCAGCAATGTCACAGGGGCCAGCGTGAGCAACCACGCGCCGGCTGGTACCACTATCACGGGCTGGACGGCGGTATTTGCCGGAGGGGCCACGGGCACCGCCAGTGGGATTGGGGATATTGATCAAGTGGTGAATATTCCAAGCGGTGGAACTGTCACCTACTCGGTGGCCGTAGCCGTACCTGCCAGCTACACGGGTGCGCTTACCAACACGGCCACCGTAGCGGCTCCCTCGGGTGTCACGGACACGAATCTGACCAACAATACCAGTTCTGATACCGATAATCAGAATAGCCAGGCCAACTTATCCATTACCAAATCGGACAACAGTGCTACCTACACGGCCGGAACCACCGTCACCTATACAGTGGTGGTAAGCAACCCAGGGCCCAGCAATGCGCTGGGGGCGACGGTTGCCGATGTCGCCCCAACCGGCACCAGCATTACCGACTGGATGGCGGTGTACTCAAACGGGGCAACCGGTGCACCAAGTGGCACGGGTAACATCAACCAGGCGGTGAATTTGCCCAGCGGAGGTACCGTCACCTACACCGTGCAGGTGGCAGTACCTTCTACCTACACGGGGAATTTGACAAATACGGCTACGGTAACGGCACCAGCCGGGGTGACCGATCCAAATACCGCCAATAACACGGCCACGGATGTTGATACCCCCAACCGGATTGCGGAGCTTTCTATAACTAAAACCGATGGAAATGCCACGTATACCCCAGGTACCAGTGTACTCTATACCCTAGTGGTAACTAACAACGGACCGAGCGATGCCCCTGGGTCAACCGTTACGGACACTGCCCCAACGGGCACGACCATCACGAGCTGGTCGGCCACTTTCGACGGAGGGGCTACGGGTAGTACCACCGGCACTGGCAACATCAATCAGCTGGTGTCCCTGCCGACCGGAAGCACCATTACCTACACGGTAACCGTGGCAGTACCTTCCACCTATACCGGTAATCTTGTTAACACGGCCACAGTGACCGCGCCGGCTGGGGTAGCCGATCCAATTCTTGCCAACAATACCGCTACCGATACTGATACCCAGAACAGTCAGACGGATTTGTCTATTGCCAAATCTGTCAACAACAGCACGCCCAAAGTGGGCGAAAACGTTACTTTCACCCTCACGGTGACCAACGACGGCCCCAGCGCCGCCACCGGGGTAGTGGCCACCGACCTGCTGCCTTCGGGCTATACCTATGTTTCGGATACCGGAGGTGGAACGTATGTGAGCGGTTCCGGCCAGTGGACCATTGGCAACCTCGCTAACGGCGGCACCGCAACGCTGAGCATCACTGCTAACGTCAAGGCAACGGGAAACTACACCAACTCCGCCAGCGTAACGGGCGGCCAGCCCGACCCGACCCCAGGGAACAATACTTCTTCCAGTACGCCAGTACCCGTACCGGTCACGGATCTGGCCATCGCCAAAACTGTTAACGTAAACTCTCCCAATGTGGGCAGCAACGTGGTTTTTACTCTGACGGTAACCAACAATGGTCCCAGCGCGGCAACGGGAGTGAGCGTGTTGGACAAGTTGCCTTCGGGCTATACCTATGTTTCGGATAATGGCGGCGGGTCATATGTCAGCAGTACGGGTATCTGGACCATCGGCGGTTTGCCAAACGGGGGTACAGCCAGCCTGGCTATCACGGCCACCGTGCTGGCTTCGGGCGGTTATTCCAATACCGCTACGGTAACGGGCAACGAAACAGATCCCACAACGGCCAACAACAGTTCCACGAGTTCGCCATTGGCTTCGCCGGTAGCCGATTTGTCCATCACAAAAACGGTAAATAACAGTACCCCCAACGTGGGCACCAATGTACAATTCACGCTCACGGTAACCAACAACGGCCCCAGTCCTGCGACCGGAATAACCGTGCTGGATGATCTGCCATCAGGCTATACCTTTGTTTCCAGCAGTAGTGGTAGCTATTCGAGTACCACGGGGGCATGGACGGTGGGTAACCTGGCCAATGGTACGAGTAGTTCGCTGACGATTACGGCTACGGTGTTGGCTACGGGAAATTATACCAACTCAGCCTCGGTTTCCAGCGGGGAAACGGATCCCACGCCGGCCAATAATTCGGCCAGCGTCACGCCGGTGCCGAATCCCGTGGTGGATTTATCCGTCCTCATTACGGATGGAAATGCAACGTACACCCCAGGGACATTGGTGACCTATACCCTGACGGTTGCTAATGCGGGTCCCAGCAGGGCGACCGCTGCCACCGTAAGCAACCTGGCACCAGCTGGAACCACCATTACCGCAATGGACCGCCGTATTTGCCGGGGGAGCGGCGGGAGCGGCCGGAGGTACTGGCGACATCGTGGAGCCAGTGAATATACCAGCAGGAGGTAGCATTGTATATACGGTAAAAGTAGCCGTCCCATCCAACTATACGGGCACGCTTAGCAACACGGCAACCGTATCCCCTGCCGCCGGGGTTACCGACTCTGACCCTGCCAACAATACCGCCACTGATGTTGATAATCAGGCTTCCGTGGCTGACCTGTCAGTAACCAAAGATGATAACAGCATTTCCTACACGGCGGGCACTTCGGTCACCTACACGGTGGTGGTAGGCAATCTAGGGCCAAGTGATGCGATCGGCGCTCTGGTGGCTGATACCGCTCCGGTGGGCACCACTATCACGAGTTGGACGGCTGTTTTTGCGGGGGGGGCTATGGGAAATGCAAGTGGCAGCGGAAACATTAGCCAATCTATAGATATTCCGGTGAATGGAACGGCTACGTATACAATACAGCTGGCGGTGCCCTCGGGCTTTGTGGGTAATCTGGTAAATACGGCTACGGTTACTGCCCCAGCGGGAGTGAATGATCCCACCCAAGGCAACAACACGGCTACCGATACGGATACCCCCGATCCCCAGGCGGATTTATCCATTACCAAAACGAACAATGGCACTACCTACACGGCTGGTACCTCGGTAACCTACCTGGTGGTAGTAGCCAATACGGGCCCAAGTAATGCAGTGGGCGCTCAGGTAACGGACAATGCTCCGGCCGGAACAACCATCACTGGCTGGACGGCCGCATTCGCCGGCGGGGCAACGGGCACCCCTAGTGGGAGCGGTTCCATCAATCAGTTGGTGAATGTGCCAAACGGGGGTAGTATTACCTATACCATCACTTTGGCCGTACCCTCCGGCTTTACTGGGAATCTGGTCAATCTGGCTGCTGTGAATGCCCCGGCGGGTGTTCTGGACCCAAACCTGGGGAACAATACGGCTGCCGATACGGATACACCCTCTCCTTCCACGGATTTGGCCGTGGTAAAATCCGTGAATACTAACTCTCCCAATGTAGGGGAAAACGTGGTCTTTACACTGGTGGTAACCAACAATGGCCCCAGCGCAGCCACCGGCGTTACGGTCCTTGATCCACTACCCACGGGCTATTCCTACGTTACTGATAATGGAAGTGGTGCTTACGTGAGTGGTACTGGCACCTGGACAATTGGCAACCTCGCCGCTGCCAGCACCGCCACGCTGACTATTACGGCCAAGGTACTAGCAACGGGCAGCTACGCCAATACCGCCAGTGTTTCGGGCGATGAAAATGATCCCGTTGCGGGTAACAATCAGTCAACCGCTACCCCGACGCCCATTCCAGTAGCCGACCTGGCCGTCAGCAAGGCCGTGGACGATAGCACACCGAATGTGGGGAGTACCGTTACGTTCACCCTGGTGGCCTCCAACAATGGACCCAGTGCCGCCACCGGCGTGACCGTGCTGGACCAACTGCCTTCGGGCTTTACTTACGTAAGCGATAATGGAACAGGAGCCTATGTAAGCAGTACCGGAGTTTGGACGATCGGCACTCTTCCCAATGGCGGCACTACCACCCTGACCATTACTGCCACGGTCAATGCGACGGGAAATTATACCAATACAGCGATCGCAGACGGGGATGAAAACGACCCAATAGCCGCAAACAATGCGTCTCAGGTGACCCCGGTTCCTCAGCCCGTGGCTGACCTTTCCGTTAGCCTCACCGACAACAGCCTCACCTATAGGCCGGGCACTTCGGTGACCTACACCCTCGTGGTCAGCAACGCCGGGCCCAGCAACGCGCCTGGTGCGCAGGTTGTCAACAACGCCCCGGCGGGAACCACCATCACCGGCTGGACGGCGGTGTTTGCCGGAGGAGCTTCGGGAACCGCTACCGGCAGTGGCAATATAAATCAATTGGTAAACCTGCCCCTGGGCGGCAGCGCGACCTACGCAGTGACCGTCGCCGTCCCCGCCGGCGTTACCGGCCCTCTGACCAGCTCTGCCTCCGTATCGGCTCCATCCGGCGTTACTGACCTCAACCTGACCAACAATACCGCCACCGATACGGATACCCAGAACAGCAGTACCGATTTGGCTATCACCAAATCTATTAGCCTGGACCTACCTCAGATTGGCGGCAACGCTACCTTTACCCTGACGGTGACCAACAACGGCCCCAGCAATGCCACCGGCGTAACGGTGCTAGACCAACTGCCTGCGGGCTATACCTACGTGAGCGATAATGGATCAGGGGCGTACCAAAATGGCACTGGAGTGTGGACGATCGGCAATTTGCCAACTGGTGGTACCGCCAACCTAACCATCTCGGCCACCGTCAACGCCAGCGGACCCTACCTCAACACCGCCTCCGTGACCGGAAACCAGAACGACCCCGTCGCGGCCAACAACCAGGCCTCCGCCGGATTACAGCAATTCCAGCTGCTGCCGAAGGCATACCTGCAGGGCGCCCTCTTCGGGGTGACCTTCTCCAACCCGCCGGCCAACACCGTGGTGGACCCCCTCATGCGCGATGAACTCAGAACCAAGAACCTCATCCCGCTCACTTCGCCCTACGACTACTGGAACCCCACCGTGGCGGCTAACACCACCACGTCCGCCGTGCTGGCCGTGAGCGGCTCCGACGCCATCGTCGACTGGGTATTCGTGGAGCTGAGGGATGCCACGGACTTTACGGTGATTGTCAGCAGTCGGTCGGCTCTGCTGCAGCGCGACGGCGACATCGTGGAGCTCGATGGCGTATCGCCCCTCCAGGTGCGGGCGGTGGGTGCGGCCTCTTACTACGTGGCGGTGCGTCACCGCAACCACCTGGCGGTCATGACGGCCAACCCCGTCGCTCTGACGCAAGTCGGCGTGGTGGTGGACTTCCGCCAGGCCTCCACGCCTACCTACGTGAAAGGACCCGCCGCCATTCACCAGGCGCAGGTGATGGTGGTACAGGGCCGGGCCATGTGGGCGGGCAACGCCCTGCGGGACAATGTGGTGATTTACCAGGGTACTAACAATGATGTGAACGTAGTGGCCCAGCAGGTGATCAGCGCCCCGGCCAACACTTTCCAGCTGCCCTTCTACATTCTGAAAGGCTATTTCAGCGGCGACATCAACCTGAACGGCGAAGTAATATTCCAGAGCACCCGGAACGATGTGGAGTTTATCTATCAGAATATTATTAAAAACCATCCAGGCAATGCCCTTAAAGACAATTTCTTTATCATTCAACAGCAATTACCCGAATAAATCTTTCCCAAAAATTACTATGAACTATTTTCTCCGAGCGAATTAACCTTCTTCTTTATTATGAAAAATCTATACCAATTTTCAAAATTTTTAATCATCCTACTGGTATTCATGTCTCTGGTGGAAACAGCCTTTGCTCAGCTTTCTACCAACACGATCAAATACCAATTGACCTACGACCCGTTGTCGGGCCGATACACGGTGTGGGTAGTACCGGACTACAACACACCAAATACCAATAACGCCCTATCGGAGGAAAGGGGCGCTACGGCGCAGGTAACGATCAAAGTTCCCGCAGGCTTTGAGATACTAGATGGTAGTATTATAGATATTCGAGGAGAATGGCCGGACAGTCCCCCAAAACTGAACGGTGCGCCTTACGGTCTGGATGCCGCATTCAGCTACTATATCTTCAATAAATCCCCCCTGGTTACGACCTATGGGCCCTTTGTCCAGAATACACCAGTGGCCCTCTTTTCTTTTTTGGGAAATAGTTGCTTTGGTCCCCTGTCTATCATTCCAAAAAATGATCCTTTCATAGCGGCGGCTAATGCTGATCCTTTTTCTTTGAATGTGGAAAACAGCTTTTATTCCCGATCGGGACAACCGGGAAACGACACGGATGGTCAAACCGGGGGTAACCAGGAGCCATTGGAACAATTTATTGACAAACTTGGCCCCGATCCGGAATGCCGTACCGATTTGATGTTGGTCAAAACAGTCAATACCAACACCCCTGATGTTGGGACTAATGTAGTTTTTACCCTGGTTGTTACCAACAATGGGCCGGGCAATGCTACCGGGGTGGTAATCTCCGATCCTTTGCCAGCCGGATATACCTTTGTAAGCGATGACGGGCTCAACGATTTGACTTATAATCAAAATACGGGGTACTGGACCATCGGAAACCTTGATGGGGGCAGTAGCGCTACATTGAATATTGTAGCTACTGTGAACCCCGAAGGTGGCTACACCAACTACGCTCAGGTACTGACTGCCAACGAGCTGGATATTGATTCCTCCCCTGGCAATGGCCCCCAAAACCCGGACGAAGACGATGACGATCAGGTCATTGTAATTCCGGTACCCGTGGCCGATCTCACCATCAACAAAACCGACGGCAGCCCTACCTATACCCCCGGTACCAATGTCGTGTACACGCTGGTAGTTACTAATACCGGCCCCAGTGCCACTACGGGTGCCCTGGTGAATGATACGGCACCGGCCGGCACTTCGATCACCTCCTGGACGGCAAGTTTTACGGATGGAGCGTTGGGAACGGCAGTAGGCAGCGGAAATATTAATCAAGCGGTGAATCTACCCGCCGGTAGTACCGTCACGTATACGGTAACCCTGGCAGTTCCCTCTGACTTCCTGGGCAGTTTGGTAAATTCCGCCACTGTAACGGCACCGGCCGGTGTAAAGGATCCTAACTTGGCCAATAACACGGCCACCGATTCGGATACAAGGAATGGCCAGACCGACCTTTCTATTGATAAATCGGTGAGCAACAGTACCCCCAAGGTAGGGGATAACGTAACCTTTACATTGGTAGTAGAAAACAACGGACCCAGCTCCGCCTCTGGCGTGACGGTATCTGATCTGCTGCCAGCGGGGTACACCTACGTATCGGACAATGGCCTGGGTACCTACGCCAGCGGAACCGGCGTATGGACCATCAGCAATCTGTCTGTTACCGCTAGTACGACCCTCAGTATTGTAGCCAAAGTAAATGCTACCGGGAACTATACCAATACGGCAACCGTAACGGGAAATGAAACCGATCCTATTCCGGGAAACAATACCGCTACCAGCGAAACCGAGCCTACCCCGGTTGCGGATCTTTCTGTCACCAAAACCGTCAATATTACCTCTCCCAACGTGGGTAGCAGCGTCACGTTTACGGTAACGGTTACGAACAATGGCCCCAGCGCTGCCACCGGCGTGACCGTCCTGGACCATTTGCCCTCGGGCTACGCCTACGTATCGGACAATGGAGTCGGGGCCTATGCAAGTGGTTCCGGCCTTTGGACAATCGGCACCTTGCCAAACGGCGGCGTCGCGTCCCTTACCATCACGGCCACGGTACTGGCCACCGGGGGCTATGCCAATACGGCCCTGGTATCCGGGCAGCAGTTTGATCCCAACCAGAACAACAACAGTGCTACCAGTTCTCCCTTGCCATCTCCTGTAGCCGACATCACCATTACCAAGTCGGTGAACAATGGCACACCCAACGTGGGCAGCAACGTAACCTTCACTCTCTTTCTAACCAACAATGGCCCCAGTGCGGCCACCGGTGTATCCGTATTCGACCAGATTCCGTCGGGTTACACCTTTGTCTCTGACAACGGCTTGGGTGCTTATAACGGCGGCACGGGTGTATGGACGATTGGTAACCTGCCCAATGGCGGATCGGCTACCCTTACGATTACCGCCAAAGTGAACGCTTCCGGGAACTACACGAATTCGGCGTTTGCCACAAGCGACCAAACGGATCCCAACCTCAACAATAACACGTCTAGCAGTAGCCCCGTGCCGGTACCAGTGGCTGACTTAAGCCTTACCCTGACAGATGGCAACACCCTGTATACACCGGGTACCTCTGTAACCTACACGCTAACCGTAAGCAACAGCGGCCCGAGTGACTCCCCTGCCTCTACCATTAGCAACACTGCGCCCGCCGGTACCACCATCACCGGTTGGACAGCCGCCTTTGCCGGAGGAGCCTCAGGCTCGGCAGGTGGCAGCGGCAACATCAGCGAGCAGGTGGATTTGCCTCTGGGCGGTGGCGTCACGTATACCATTACGGTGGCCGTACCCGCTGGCTACACGGGCAATCTGGTCAACACGGCCTCGGTGACGGCCCCGGTTGGCACTACCGACCCCAACCTGGCCAACAACTCAGCCACCGATACCGATACGCAGAACAGCCAGACCGACTTGTCAATCCACAAATCTGTGGATACCTCCACTCCCAAAGTGGGTGATAGCGTCATTTTCTCCCTTATGGTGACCAATGAAGGTCCCAGCAATGCTTCCGGGGTAGCGGTCAGTGACCTGCTCCCCTCGGGTTACACCTACCTCTCCGACAATGGGGCGGGTACTTATGTAAATTCAACCGGCCTGTGGACCATTGGGAACTTGGTCAATGGCGGCAGCGCCTTGCTTACCATCACCGCTACGGTGAATGCCACCGGCAATTATACCAACACCGCCACAGTAACGGGGGCACAGCCTGACCCCATCGCGGGCAACAACACTTCTACCAGCACCACCACACCGGTACCCGTGGCGGACTTGTCCATTACCAAAACTTCAAATGTGAACAATCCGAATGTAGGTACCAATGTCATCTTTACCCTGGTGGCCACCAACAACGGCCCTAGTGCCGCCACCGATGTGACGGTACTGGATCACTTGCCCTCGGGTTACGCCTACGTTTCGGACAATGGCGGCGGTAATTATTCTACTGGCACCGGCGTATGGATTATTGGCAACCTACCTAACGGAGCCAGTACTACCCTGAACATCACGGCCACGGTGCTGGCAACGGGAGGGTACTCCAACACAGCCATCATTTCGGGGCAGGAGTTCGATCCTAACACGGCTAACAACAGCGCCAGTAATTCGCCGTTGCCTTCGCCAGTGGCCGATATTGCGCTTATCAAAACGGTAAATAATAGCGCTCCCAACGTGGGAAGCAATGTGATATTTACCCTAACGGTAGGAAACTCTGGACCGAGTGCCGCTACTGGTGCCGTCATTCTGGATCAGCTGCCCTCGGGCTATACCTATGTTTCCGACGACGGACTGGGTACCTACAACAATGGTACCGGCGTGTGGGATTTTGGCAATCTGACCAATGGGGCCTCGGCTGTTTTGCATATTACCGCCAAGGTTAACGCCAACGGCAACTACACCAATACGGCGGTAGCTACGAGTGAGCAGACGGATCCCGCACCAGGTAACAACACATCCAGCAGTACTCCGGTACCGGTGCCCGTGGCCGACCTGGCCGTTACCATCACGGACGGCAACACTACCTACACTCCCGGCACTTCGGTAACCTACACCATAGTGGTTAGCAATGATGGCCCCAGCGGCGTGACCGGAGCTCCGTTCACGAATCCGGCTCCTATGGGTACCACCCTTACCGCCTGGAGCGCTACTTTCGCCGGTGGTGCCACGGGTACAGGGGGCGGAAGTGGCGATATCAATGAACTATTGAATCTGCCCCTGGGCGGAAGCATCACGTATACGGTGACGGTGGCTGTTCCTGCTTCTTACACGGGCACTCTCACCAGCATCGCCACGATAGATACCCCCCCAGGAGTACTAGATCAGATTCCGGGCAATAATACCGCTACGGACATTGACAATGCCAATCCAATCACTGACCTGGCTGTTTCGAAGAGTGTAAATGTGAATAATCCAAATGTGGGCGACAATGTCATTTTCACGGTTATAGTTTCCAACAACGGCCCCAGCGACGCTACCGGGGTAACGGTGCTGGATGATTTACCTTCGGGCTATGCCTATGTTTCCGATAACGGGCTGGGAACTTACAACAGCGGCACGGGCCAATGGACGGTCGGTAGTGTTATCGACGGGGGAACTGCCACCCTCACTATTACGGCTAAGGTGATGGCCACCGGAGGCTACGTCAACACCGCCATCGTATCAGGTGCAGAGTTTGACCCCGTTCCCAACAACAACAACGCCAGCAGTTCTCCCTTGCCCTCACCGGTGGTTGACATCGCCCTCACCAAGTCGGTCAATTCCCTCACTCCCAACGTGGGCAGCAATGTGATCTTCACACTGGTAGTATCCAATAGTGGCCCCAGCGCCGCCACCGGGGTGACCGTACTAGATCAACTCCCCTCGGGCTATACCTATGTGTCGGACGATGGGCTGGGCACCTATACCAATGGAACGGGTGTATGGAATATCGGAAACCTGGCCAATGGGGCCACTACCACCCTTAACATTACCGCCAAGGTGAATGCTGATGGCAATTATTCCAACTCAGCTACGGCCACCAGCGAACAAACGGATGCCAACGCGGCCAATAACTCCGCCACCAGTTCACCAGTCCCCGTCCCCGTGGCCGAACTGGCTGTAACCCTCACCGACAATACGCTCACGTATATCCCCGGTACTTCCGTGACGTACACCCTGGTTGTCTCCAACGCTGGCCCCAGCGATGTGACCGGCGCTCAGCTGACCAACAATGCTCCCGTAGGTACCGCCATTACTGCCTGGTCGGCTACCTTCGACGGAGGAGCCTCGGGAACAGGCGGGGGTAGTGGCAACATCGGTGAACTGGTCAACCTACCAATGGGCAGTAGCATCACCTACACGATTACCGTGGCTGTTCCCCAAAGCTATACCGGAAATCTGGTGAATACAGCCACCATTGCCGCCCCAGCGGGCGTGACCGACCCCAATCTTGCCAACAATACCGCCGCGGATACCGATACCCAAAATAGCCAGACGGATCTCACTATCTCCAAATCGGTTGATGAAAGTACCCCACGGGTGGGCGACAACATAACCTTTACCCTGCTGGTGACCAACGACGGGCCAAGTGCTGCCACTGGCGTAACCGTCACCGATCTTTTGCCGACGGGCTACACCTATGTATCCAACACCGGCCTGGGTGCTTATACCAGTGGTACGGGTGTATGGAGCATTGGTCCTCTTTCCAGCGGAGCGAGTGCCACTCTGGATATAGTTGCCACCGTAAAGGCTACGGGCAACTACACCAACACCGCGTCGGTGACGGGCAATCAATCGGATCCTATTGCGGGAAACAATACCTCTACCAGTACCACTACACCGGTACCGGTGACGGACTTGTCTATTACCAAAACTTCAAATGTGAATAACCCGAACGTAGGCACCAACGTTACTTTCACCCTGGTGGCTACCAATAACGGACCCAGTGCCGCTACGGGCGTAACGGTGCTGGATCATTTGCCGTCGGGTTACGCCTATGTTTCGAATAGTGCCGGTGGTGCTTACAACAGCGGAACCGGAGTATGGACCATTGGTACCCTCGCCAGCGGAGCCAGTGCTACCCTGAGCATCACGGCCACGGTCCTGGCTACGGGCGGCTACTCCAACACGGCCCTTGTGTCGGGTCAGCAATTTGATCCGGTTACCGCCAACAACAGCGCCAGCAGTTCACCGTTGCCCTCGCCGATTGCCGACATCAGCATCGCCAAGTCGGTGAATACCCTTACTCCCGATGTAGGCAGTAATGTGATCTTTACGCTAGTGGTGACCAACAATGGTCCGAGTGCCGCCACCGGCGTGGCTGTATTAGATCAGCTTCCTTCGGGTTATCAGTATGTTTCTGACGATGGACTAGGTACCTATGGTACTGGAACGGGAGTATGGTCCATCGGGAACCTGGCCAATGGAGCCATCGCTACGCTGCACATCACGGCCAAGGTTAAAGCCGTTGGTAATTATTCCAACACCGCCACCGCCACCAGCGAACAGACGGATCCTAACGCCGCCAATAACTCTGCCACCCGTTCTACCGACCCCGTACCCGTGGCCGACCTTGCCGTGACTATCACCGACAATACGCTCACCTATACTCCTGGTACTTCGGTAACCTATACCATAGTGGTTAGTAACGCTGGACCGAGTAACGCTCCCGGTTCGCTGTTTGTAAAAAATGCCCCGGTAGGAACTACCATCACCGGCTGGACCGCGGTGTTTGCCGGGGGAGCTTCGGGAGCAGCGGCCGGCAGCGGCGATATCAGCGAGCCGGTAGACCTACCGCTGGGTGGCAGCGCCACCTATACGGTTACGGTTGCCGTCCCCGCTGGCTTCACCGGGCCTCTGACCAGCTCAGCCTCCGTAGCAGCCCCCAACGGCGTTACAGATCCTGATCTGAACAACAACACCGATACCGATACCGACACCCAGAACAGCACCACCGACTTGGCTATCACCAAGACTCTCAGCCTGGACTTGCCCCAGGTTGGTAGTACCGCCACCTTTACGCTGACGGTCACCAACAACGGTCCCAGCAACGCTACCGGTGTCAGTGTCAGTGATCTGTTGCCCGCCGGCTACACCTACGTTTCCGACGACGGCAGCGGTGCCTACAACTCCACCTCGGGCAGTTGGTTGGTTGGCAACTTGGGCAACGGCGCTTCGGCCAGCCTGACCATCTCCACCACCGTTGACGCCAGCGGTTCCTACCTCAACACCGCTTCCGTCACGGGCACCCAGAACGACCCCGTCGCGGCCAACAACCAGGCCTCGGCCGGTCTGCAACAGCTTCAGCTTTTGCCGAAAGTATACTTGCAGGGTTCCCTCTTCGGGGTGACCTTCTCCAACCCGCCGGCCAACACCGTGGTAGACCCGCTTATGCGCGACGAACTCAGAACCAAGAACCTGATTCCGCTCACCTCGCCTTACAGCTATTGGAACCCCACCGTGCCGGCTAACACCATTGCCCCCGCCGTGCTGAATGTGAGCGGCTCCAACGCCATCGTCGATTGGGTCTTTGTGGAGCTGCGGGATGCCGCCGATCCGACGGTGATCGTTAGCAGCCGGTCGGCCTTGCTGCAGCGCGACGGCGACATCGTAGAACTCGATGGTCTGTCGCCCCTGCAGGTGCGGTCAGTAAGCACGACCTCGTACTATGTAGCCGTGCGCCACCGCAACCACCTGGCGGTGATGACGGCCAGCCCCATTACCCTGACCATGGCCGGAGTGGTGGTAGACTTCCGTCAGCCCGCCACGCCCACCTTCGTGAAAGGGCCTGCGGCCATTCATCAGGCACAGGTGGTGGTAGTGCAAGGGCGGGCCATGTGGGCGGGCAATGCTCTGCGCGACAATGTGGTGATTTACCAGGGTACCAACAATGATGTCAACGTACTGGCTCAGCAAGTGGTCAGCGCACCGGCTAACACCTTCCAGCTGCCCTTCTATATTCTGAAAGGGTACTTAAGCGGGGACATCAATATGAATGGGGAGGTGATTTTCCAAAGTACCCGCAACGATGTGGAGTTTATTTACCAAAACGTAATCAAGAACCATCCGGGCAATGCGTTAAAGGATAACTTCTTCATCATCCAGGAGCAGCTACCCAATTGATGCACAGGTCGCCGACGGTAAGTCTCGCCGTCGGTGGCTTTTTTTAAAGTCTACCTTTGTTTTTTTTATCAAGATAGGTATACAGAAAAAGCCTCTCCGCGTGTAGCGGAGAGGCTTTTTCTGTATTAAAACAAACGATCTTTTACTTCAATGAATTAATCCAGGCGGCAATCTTCAATGCTTCATCCTTGGGGACCTGAGGCATGGCGGCCATTGGGGTGGTGTAGTCGGGCCAGTTCTCCGGTTTGGGATTGTAGATCAGGTCCACGATCTTTTCGTTGGAGTACTTCCGCTTCGCTACATCCACGTAGGCTGGACCTACTACCCGCTTGTCGGGGGCGTGGCAGGCCAGGCAGGTGTTGCGTTGCAGCAGGGGTTTTATCTCCTCATAGGTAGGCACAGCGGCCGTTGTAGCGGCAGCTGGTTGATTTTTTCCGTCGGGTGATACAAGATCCATGGTAGACTTGGTATCGGCTGATGCTTTACGGTCGCCGGTCCGGGTGGTGGTCAGGTCGGTGAGTTTCATCTTCGGACCGTCGGGGATGTTATTCAACGTGTAGTACGCCGATGGATGCACCAGCGAATAGTAGGTATTGGCCGCCCGAATTCCGTCCAGGTTCAGGTGGTGAATGTAGTAGCGGCGCGGACCGTCCAGTACGATACGGACTGTTTTTCCATCGTCCGATACCTTCACTCCTTTGATGGGTACCTTCTCGGTGTTGGTGGGAGGGCTACCGTACACGGCGTGGTACTTATAGATAAAGCTGCTGATTTCGTACGAATTCAGGTTCTCCGCTGACTTGCGATCCACGGGCATGGTGAAGTTGACCTCGAAGCCGTCGGGCATGGCCTTTACGGAATACATTTCAAAGGGCATCTTTCCGTTCCACACCAGGCGTTGTAATCCCTGGTTGGCATCACCCGCCGAGCCCCAGCCGCGGTTGGTTTCGCCCACAAACATGGAGCCGTCTTTGGCGTAGGACATGCGCAGTACGCCCGACTGGAAGTTGCTCCGGAAGTCAATGGCCGCACCCTGGTACTCGCCGTTCACTTTTTCCAGCATCACGCGCATGATCTTGCTTTGTCCCTGATCTCCGACGAACATCTGTCCGGCAAAAGGGCCGAATTTACCCTCCGTATTGTCCACCACGATTTCCGATGTGGAGATGCCATGTATCCCGTAAGGCAGCCACACGGCGGGAAGTTTCACCGTTTCGGGAAACTTCTCTTTCAGCATGTACAGAAACTTCGGGTCTTTCTCCTCCGTCACGTTCTCGGGCTTAATGTAGCGGCCATTTTTATCCTTTACCTGGCGGTTGTCCATTACGGAGAAAAACTGCTTTTCTGTGAGCTTAACGGGCGAGTTGGGCATATCAGACCAGCGCAAGCCCGCGGGGTGACCCACAAAATCGCCTTTGTCGATTTGGAATATTCCCCCCGAGCCCATCCAGTCGCCCTGGTTGTCGGTGTAGAACAGTTCGCCGTTCACCATACTGATGCCCGCCGGCGAGCGCACACCCGTGGCCCAGGGCTCAAACTTGCCCTCGGGCGTAATGCGGAATATCCATCCCCGGCCCGGTACGCGGCTTTCGCCCCGCCACCACTCCTCGTCGCCGAAGGCTACGTTGCCACTCACAAAGAAACTCCCGTCGGGAGCAATCTTGGGTCCGAACGAATACTCGTGGTAGTGTCCCGACACGGGCCAGGCGTACACGGTTTCGTACACGTCGGCCTTGCCGTCGCCATCTTTATCAATAAGCTTGGTCAACTCACCGCGCTGGGCGCAATACAGGGCACCATCTTTCCAGGACAAGCCCAGGATTTCGTGCAGTCCCGAGGCAAACTTACGGAAGTACGGCGTGCGGCTGGTAGGGTTGTCCATGATCCATACCTCACCCCGGCGGGTCGATATTCCCACCGAGCCATTGGGTAGGGTCGTTAGGCCCCCTACTTCAAGGATCATCCCTTCGGGGATGGGGGGCGTCAGGATTTTATAGTAATCCTCTTCCTGAGGCGATTCCTGTGCCAGTAGCATCGTACAGGAAGCAAGGAAAGCGAAAGTGGTTTTTAAGAGTGTTTTCATTTATAATTTTGATTGAGAGAATGAGAGATTGAGAGAATAACAAGCTGATTTATTCTATCATACTCCCATTCAAAATTCACAGTTGATTTTAAAAAAGTATTGAATATTTCAATTCGCCTTTCTCCACGGGTACCAGCAGGTGCTGATTTCCATTAGACTTTTTGATTTCGGGCGTAGCGCTTCCTGCCGACAATTGGATGTAGTAATCCTTGCCGTCCACGGCGTACAGTCCGTCCGAAACTTTCTCAATGGACTTCCCTTCGGCCAGTCGGGCCATCAAACCACTTACCGGCTGGGCGGTTTTTACTACGCGCTCAAGGTACTTGCCCTCCACCACCGAAGTGCGGTCAGAGACCGTAGTGCCAAATGCCTCGTAGCGAAACGTAGGTACATCGTTGGCATCCAGTTCGTAGCCCTTGGGGCGGTAGCCGCTGCCTGTGGTATCGGCAGGCCAATTGGCCTGGCCCGATCCCTTGGCCAGAAGCGGCGTATCACCCAGCAGGGTTACGGCTCCCCGCGGACGGGACGAGCCATCGCCGCGGTCGTTCCACATGGGCGTGGCGTCCAGAAATTCACCCCGCCATACCTGAAACACCGCGCCCTTGTCCAGGTCGTAGGAGTAATGCAGGTTGGATGGGCTTCCTACCGATACCGTATGTACCACGCGCTGACGCTTGCCTTGGGGCTGAATGTCCATGAAGCTACGCAGAACCGTATTGTTAGAAGCATCCACCAGGATCGGATCGGAAGGATTGCCGCCCAGGGTTGAGCCCAGGCTGTGGTACGACACTTCGCGGAAGCCGGGCCCGGCTACCCAAAGTCCCAGAACGGGCTGCAGCCAGCCGTCACGCTTGTTGACATACAGCTCCATCTTGTGATCACCCGCGCTGAGTTTGGTGGTACCCGTCCGAAACTCGCTGCTGTTTTTCCAGGCATCGGGCAGAACGGTCTTCCCGTCGATTTTCAGGTTGCTATTACCCGCCGCCTGAATCCGGAAGGAATAGTCGCCCGCCGTGGGGGCATCGTACGTACCTGAATATACGAGTACATAGTTATTTTTCTCTTTCAGCACATCCCAGGTCAGGGCTTCCGCGGAGCCCGTTTCGGCTACTTTTAGCGTAGCCGGGTCCAAATCCTGCGAATAGCTACCGTAATACGTATTGTACTTCAGGTTGGTGAGCGTGCCGGGTTTCTTGTCAAAATTGCTGATGACAATATTCCGGATAGCCAGCGAGCCGTGGTCACCCTGAATCCGGAGAGCGCCCAGGGGTACATCCTTGGACATAGCCCCCCGGGTGGGACCGCTTACCTCCACGTTCTCGTGGATGGTCATCCCGTTCAGTTCTACTTTCAGGAACACCGCATTGGTGATCTTGTCCCCGGCCTGATCAAAACGGGGTGCCTGGTAGGATATCTTCATGTGCTGCCATAAGCCAGGGGCTTTGGATACATTCAGGCGAGGCGCGTAGCCTTCGTATCCTTTTTGCCCTTCGGGTTTGGAGTCGTCCCAGCGTTCGTAAATTCCACCGTTGTCGTTGTATTTGGCAGTTTTTTTACCCCAGCTATCGAAGAGTTGTACTTCGTAGTTCCCTTGCAGGTAAATACCCGAATTGGAGCCTTTGGCCAGCATAAAATCCAGTTCGATATCCAGGTCACCGTGCTTAAAATTCGAGAAAATCTCGTAGTCGTTGCCGTAGGTACCCTGCTTGTGAATACAGGCCAGCACTCCTTTTCCGGGGGTGGTGTTCAGCACATTGGGCTGGGAAATATCTACCGTGGCATCACCCACAATGCGCCAGTTGCCGGATTTGTTGGTGAAAGCGGAGAGATCGTCCAAAGGGATTTTGGTCTGAGCCGAAGCCAGGTAGCTCCCTCCCAGTGCCAGACCCCAAGCCATGCATTTTAAAAAAATACGTTGACGTGTAAGCATACAAAGTTGAATCATTAGTTAAAAAAATTTAAGATCCGAAAATTACAATTTTGAATCGTGAAAACGGCAATATATCTGGTTAGAATCTAGGCCCTCTTCCCTTTTTTGTCCATGATCCGTGGGAGAACGGAGCATTCATCCTTAAAATATCAACGAATTGCATGAAGAAATTAGTTAGTTCTGCCTTCCTATTGCTGGCGGCTATGACGGTACAAGCCCAGTTACAGCCCCAAAAAATGAACCCCGAATCCAGCGAGATCTGGGACCCCGTTCCCCGGTTGGTGACACCAGGGGCGGCCTCCTCTTCTGTTTCCGGATTCACTCCGCCTTCCGACGCCATCGTGCTGTTTGATGGGAGCAACCTGGATCAATGGGCGTCGACCAATGGCGGTGATGCCCCGTGGGTGGTCGGCGATGGAGCCATTACCGTAGCTCCCAGGAAGGGCGGCATTCAGACCAAAAGAGACTTCGGCGACTACCAGCTCCATATCGAATGGCGGGCCCCTGCGGAAGTTAAGGGTAACAGTCAAGGCCGTGGGAACAGCGGCGTATTCATGCAGGGAATCTATGAGCTGCAGGTACTGGACAGCTACCAGAACCCCACGTACTCCAACGGACAGGCGGGATCCATTTACAAGCAATCTATGCCCCTGGTCAACGCCTCCAAAAAACCCGGCGAGTGGCAGGTATACGATGTGATCTATACCGCGCCCCACTTCAACAAGGACGGGCTGATGCTGATACCCCCCTACATTACGGTGCTTCACAATGGCGTGTTGATCCAGAACCATACCCAGATACAGGGCACCACCGCTTACATCGGACGCCCGGTGGTGAAGCCCCACGGACGGGGGCCGATTATGCTCCAAGACCACGGAAATCCTACCAGTTTCCGCAATATCTGGATTCGAGAATTGTAAGGGCGGTCGGTAGTCAGCTTTCGGCTGTCAGCTTTTTTATTTTTTAAAATAATGTGAATTTTTGCCGGGGGGGAATGTCCCTCCGGCTTTTTTCGTTAGATGTGGAAAACAAAATTCGGTAGCACCGTTTTTTTAGATACTCTTTTGAAAAAGTCGACGGTTGAAAACCGAAAGGCAAAAGCTAATCACTACCTATGCAAGACATCGAACCATACTATAACTGGGAAAAGCACTACGTAGCCAACAAGGACAAGAAATCACCCTTTTACGGCCGCGAGCATAATCTTAACTACTACGAAAACGATATTTACGGCTACTATATCCACCCGCTCTGGGATGAAATTGGCTCCGAGACCCTGTACGTAAAAGTACTCTTTGCCGATTACGCCAAGCGGTTTGTGGTCATTGAGCTGTTTGGCGAGTGGAACGACACCTTGCACAATGATATTATGTACTTCAAGCGGAATGTGGTGGATGAGTTCGTATCTGTGGGCATCAACCAATTTATCCTGATTGGAGAAAACGTCATGGATTTCCACGGGGCCGAGGACGACTACTACGCCGAGTGGTTTGAGGATGTGGAGGATGGCTGGATTGCGGCCGTGAGCTTCCGCGACCACGTGGAGCGCGAATGGCAGCGGTTCCGGCTCGACTACTACCTCAATTTTGGAGGTACCCTGCACCTCGATAACTGGCGTACCATGCAGCCCCTACCTTTTTATGAGCTGGTCAAAAGCTTGATGGTCCGACGCCTGAACTAAAAAAGGGCCTTCCCGTGGGAGAATTAGTGGATTAGTAAATTGGGGAATTGGTTATTAGTAGCTAATTTGTTACTAACCAGCGTTATAACTTGTGCACTAATTCACCAATCTACTAATTTCCCAATAACTACTCTAGTAGGAGGCCCTTTTGTAGTTTATTTTTCGGCTACGCCTACCGATCAGGAATCGGCAAGTTCTTTGTCAATAGCGGCTAATAGTTCTTTTATTTCTTTTTCGGCGGTGGTCCACCGCTCATCGGTCATAGGTTTCTGAAGTTCCATTAAGTTGGCCTGCAACATATCCCGTTCCCGCACCAGTTTCTGGCGTTTTTCCACCCATTTTTCCCGGTTGGGCTGCTTGGGATCGGTCACTTTGGTGTCCAATTCGCCTATTTTTTGGTTCAGTCCTTCCTGCCGGCGCTGCAACTCAGCCATGTACGATTTTTTGGCTTCGGCAAGTTCCTGCATGGATTCTGTTAAGTCTTCCTTTACTTCGGCTATATCGGCTTTTCCTTCCGCATCTTCCAGTTTGTCGTAGGCCTGATCGGCCTCCTTCATTGCTTCCTGCTGCTCAGTGGCCAACTGATCTTTCTCGCGCTCTTCCTTAGAATCGCAGCTGGACAGGAGCCACCCCATCGTGATGAAAGCATATATACCCGTTATGATTGCTACATTTCTCATAGTTCCTTCTTGTTAAATCATCTCTCGATTTGCTACTATTCGATAGGTAAAAAGTAGTGCCATTCGTATTGCCTAAAGTCGCATTGGTATTTTGTGTACTATTTTCCTCAAAACTGGCATTGGGAAAGACAACCTCCTGACTTGCAAGCGTCACGGCTTATTCGTACATTTCGAAGGAACCATCCCAAAAAACCTCTCACTGACTACTACCCATGGAAACAAATCAGATCCCCTCAGCTGATGACGCTGCCGACCTCGCAAGCTCGAAAGCGAATGAGATGAAAAAGACCGCCCTTGATAAAACCGAAGAAGTGAAAGCATCCGCCGAAAGTGCCAAGGAGCAAGTGGCCGAAAAAGCCGAGGAACTCAAATTAGAAACCACCGAGCTGGTGGCGGAGTCCAAAGCTAAGGTAGACGATGTATCCAGCAAAGCCTCTGCAACCCTGGACGATCTCAAGGAAGAAGCTACGGAGCAAATAACCCAGGCCAAAGCCCAGGCCGAAGGACTAAGCGCCAAAGCAGACGAGACATTGAACGAGATAAAAGCATCTGCCCCCAGCACAGTAGACCAGGTAAAGGCCAAAGCTGGGGAATTTACGGCCAAGGCCTCCGCCGAGCTGAACGAACTGAAAGAAGAAGCTGCCGAAAAGGTGGCCGAGGCCAAAAGCAAAATGGAATCGCTATCCGCCAAGGCATCCGCCGAACTGAGCGAGCTGAAAGAAGATGCCGCCGAAAAAGCGGCCGAAGCCAAAGCCATGGCCCAATCCATGGCCGCCAAAGCCTCGGTAGAAATAGACGAGTTTAAAGAAGACGCGGCCGAAAAAGTAGCTGAGGTAAAGGCCAAAGCCGCCGCCATCAGTGCCAAAGCTGCCGAAGAAATAGACGAACTGAAAGAAGAAGCCGCGGAAAAACTAGCCGAAGCGAAGGTTAAGGCCTCGGAAATTGCGGCCAAAGCCTCCGAAGAATTCAACGAGCTGAAAGAGGATGCTACCGAGGTGGTACAGGAAGCTACCAAAAAAGCAAAAGGCTTCTGGGCCCGTCTCTTTGGCAAATAAGATTTGTACTTAGTTTTTCAAAAATTGTAAAAATGTAGTAGCGGGAAAAGAAATCGTTCTTTACCCACTACTACATTTTTTTTATTCAAAACTCTTACATCCCTATGGCGGAAGGCTACGTAAAAAGCTGGATAAAGGAAGGAATCGCTACCATTGAGTTTTTTCACTCCTCGGGCAACGCCCTACCCTCGGTGTTGCTGGATCAACTGGCTGACTCAGTGAACCAATTAGCGGCATCACCGGATGCCAGGGTACTTGTGCTGCAATCGGGCGGCGAACGTGCTTTTTGTGGCGGAGCTTCGCTCACCGAACTGGTGTCCATCACCACCCTCGACGAAGGCATCGCGTTCTTTTCCAGGTTTGCGCACGTGATCAACGCCATGCGGCAGTGTCCAAAGTTCATCATTGGCCGGGTGCAGGGCAAGGCCGTGGGCGGAGGCGTGGGGCTAATCGCAGCTACGGACTACTGCCTGGCCACCCAGGCGGCGGGCGTGCGCCTGAGTGAGCTGACGGTTGGAATTGGTCCTTTTGTGATCGAACCCGCCGTGCGCCGCAAGGTCGGGCTATCTGGTGTAAGCCACCTGACCCTCAACGCCACCGAATTTGAATCGGCGGTATGGGGCTGGCAGAAAGGGCTGTACGATGAGATATTCGAGACCACCGCCCAGCTTGACGAACAAGTGGAGAAACTAGCCCGAAAACTAGCCGCTTACGATCCCGAATCCATGCGGCAAATGAAGAAAGTACTCTGGGAAGGTACCGACCACTGGAATGAACTCCTGCGGGAACGCGCCGCAGTGAGCGGCTCGCTGGTGCTGTCGGACTATACCAAAAAAGTCCTGGGCTCAATTGCAAGGAGATAATAACCTGGTTATTTGGATGCAAGTGTAACTACTCAAAAGACGATACAGTATATTCTTTCAATTTACATCTTTGACTAGTCACCTATCCTAACAATCATTAATCCGTCCAGTATGAAAAAAATCAGCATTGCCTCCATTATTTTTTTGTGTACCCTCATGGCCTGCAATCAAAAATCAGACGATCAGCAGGCCGAAGTTCAGGAGACTGATTCGTGGCAAACTTTGTTTGATGGCAACACGATTGAAGGGTGGCACACCTACCATTCGGACAGTGTGAAGGGCTGGATGGTGATGGACGGGGCATTGATGACGCACGGAGGCAACGGCGACCTGGTTACGGACGAGGAGTACGGTGATTTTGAGATGGAATTTGACTTTAAAATTCCCGCCGGCAAAAACAGTGGCGTTATATACAAGGTAGTAGAGGACCCCGAAAACGCTACCTACTACTCGGGCCCCGAATACCAGGTAATTGACGATGAGGGGTACCCTCCTTTCAATGATAATGGAAAGATGGTCTCCATCAACGACAAGCAAAAAACCGGCGCCAACTACGACATGCAGGCCCCCAGCGAAAAGGTAGCTAAGCCAGTTGGTGAGTGGAACAGCGGACGCATTATGATCAAAGACAACCACGTGGAGCATTGGCTCAACGGCAAAAAGGTCGTGGAGTACGACTATGGCTCTGATGCCTGGAAAGAACAGCTGGCCAACAGCAAGTTCAAGGAATGGCCCTACGCTACCCCTCACGCCAAGGGCAAGATTGCCTTGCAGGATCACGGTGACGAGGCATGGTACAAGAATATCCGCATTCGCCCGCTGTAAGTAGTATTTATTTGATTTCCCAAAGTATCTCCTCCTAGTGAGGACCTAAACCCCAGTCCTATGAAAGCGTATGTAGTTTGTTTTATTCTTTGTCTTGGCGCGGGTGCATTTGCCCTTTCCAAACCCACCGTTCGGCTATCTACGGAGGAGCAGGCAGGCAAAAAAGACAACTTTGACCAGCAAATGGCAAAAGCCGTGAGTGCCTTTGTCAAAACCCTAAACGCCGATCAGAAAGCGGAGGTCATGCACCCTCTCGCTGATACACTCCGCTACAACTGGCACTTTATCCCCCGCGACCGCCTGGGTCTGAACCTTAAGCGAATGAGTGAACCTCAGCGAAAGGCGGCCATGGGTATGCTCGAGGTGGTATTGAGCGATGAAGGCTATGGCAAAATCAAGCAGGTCATTGACCTGGAAAACGTGCTACGCGTACTCGAAAGCCGCCCGCCCAACGATACCCGCCGCGATCCCGAAAACTACTCCTTCCTGGTCTATGGCGATCCGGCCAAAAAAGAGCCCTGGGGCTGGCGCGTAGAGGGCCACCATATTTCGCTGCACTATACGTCGGTGGATGGTCACGTATCGTTTACACCGAGTTTTCTGGGTAGCAATCCCGGTCATGTACTCATCGATGTACCCCAGAAAGGGGTACGTGTGCTGGGTGAGGAAGAGGATATGGGCTATCAGCTACTAAATGCCCTGAATGCCGACCAGAAAAAACAGGTCATCCTGGCCGAGAAGGCCCCCTACGAGATATTTACCACCAACCAGCGAAAGGTTACCGGCTTGGCCAAAAAAGAAGGCCTGGCCATGAAGGACATGACGTCTGCCCAGCAGGAAATCTTCAAAAAACTGATCGGCGAGTACCTCAACCGCTACCACGTTACGCTCAAAAACCAGCAAATGAAGCAGCTGAATGATGCCGGCATGGGCAACATCTACTTTGCCTGGATGGGCGACACCAGCTTGAAAATGGGCAAGGGCACCGGGCACTACTACCGCATCCATGGCCCCACGATCCTGATTGAGTTTGACAACACTCAAAACGACGGCAATCACATTCATACCGTCGTCCGCGACCTCACGGACGATTTTGCGGAGGACCTGCTCAAAATGCACTACGAGAAATCACATTAAGGCTGAGCCTCCGTATCTGTCTGGATTTGCCCTCACCCTGGCCGCAGGGGTCTTTGGGCAGAGAACAACCCCCTCCTGATTGAGTTTGGGAGGGGGTTTGTTTTATTTCATCATAAGGATATGGCACTATTCAATCCAAATAATTGAGTATCTTTATGAGGTATTCATTCAAAGCTAATGTTCATGGTTTCCAATGCCCGTGTTATAGAGGATATAAAAAAAGCGGCAGAAGGAATCATACCGTCCGCCGAAGTTTATCTTTTCGGTTCCCGTTCCCGATCTACAGCTACCAAAGATTCTGATTTTGACATTCTGATATTACTTGATCTACCCGAATTATCCTTTGAGACAGAAACTCAACTCATGGACACGTTCTATGAAGTAGAACTGGCTACCGGAGCTGTAATCTCTCCCCTGATTTATCCCAAAAAAGAATGGCTGAAGCGCAAAAACTCTACCCCACTGTTTAAGAATATTCAGCGAGAAGGGATACGGTTATGACCAAAGGAACCAGCCACGAGTTGGTTGATTACCGGCTTGCCAGAGCAAAGGAAACTTTGGAAGATGCCCGGATTCTGGCCGATCAGCAAAGGTGGAACTCAACGATCAATCGGCTTTACTATGCAGCCTACTATGCTGTCACAGCGTTGCTTCTGCATAGCAATCTACATCCGTCTACCCACGTTGGCGCAAAATCAAGTTTTAACCAGTACTTTATCATTACGGGGATCCTGGACAGATCTTTTGGTAAAATGTATTCACAGCTCTTCACCTGGCGTCAAAAAGGAGACTACGACGACCTCTTTGATTTCGACGAAGAAAAGGTGATCCCCTATTTTGATCCGGTCAGCGCTATAATTTCTGCCATTGAAGCAATTATTATAGCATCTTCTTCTGGCTCTGCGAATGAGTAATACTTCCTTACTGGAAAGCGACCGTACTTAAAAAAACCAGACAATTAAAAAATTCTGAGATTTACCTAAAAATTAAATCTATGAACACTACCACGACACACAATGAGCGGATGGCCAAAATGACTTTCGCCTCGGTTTACCCCCTGTACCTGGCAAAAGTGGAGAAGAAAGGCCGAACAGAAGAGGAACTGCAACAGGTTATCACCTGGCTGACCGGCTTCAATACCGACACGCTACAAGACCAGATCAACAAGAAGGTAACCTTTGAGCAATTCTTTCAGAAGGCTACCCTGCACCCGAACGCGCACCTGATTACCGGCCTCATCTGTGGGTACCGGATCGAGGACATTGAGAACCCGCTGACCCGGAAAGTCAGGTACCTGGATAAGCTGGTAGATGAGCTGGCGAAGGGCAGGAAAATAGAGAAGATTTTGCGAGACTCGTAGGACATTCGGAATTATAGTCCCAATACACTTTCCCTTTCAAAGTTAGAACGAAGAAACGAGTGCATTTTAGAAATACCTTTTACAATAGTACCACCTGAGTACGCAGGATTTGGCAGAATTTATGAGTTTCTCTAAGGGGTACCTATTAGTGAAAATTCACCCCTCCGACAAACCCGCAACTATATCCCCAAGAAGCAGGTACTCATTTCATTTCTAGTACATTTAAAGCCAACTTTTCTCTCTGAGCACTTCATAGCGTACCGGCAGTCCAAAGTCTCTTCAGGCCACAATATAGCTTCACGTCAGGCAATACTTTCTTATAAAATCCAGATCTAACCTAAGCGTTGAGGGTTGTAAAAAACCTCTCACGGGATGAATCATTGCTTAAAAATTAATGTGGCTTCCAAAATTAACCGTTTACTAAAATTATGTATGCTCGAATAAAGTTAATTCGTATACTTGAAATAAAATTTTTCAAGTACCTAATTTTAGGAAAATAAAGCTAACCCTGTATTTTCCTAAAATTATATTTTTTCGTCATTGCAGTAATGAATTTATTAAATATTGAATCAACCATCTTTATAAATTAGCTCAAAATAATAGAATTTTATCCTCTTTTTACTTAATTAAATGTTAATATTATTCATAAATTTCATTCCATATCAGTGATAACTTTTTAGTGTAGTTTACTCATTGTATTCCAATTGTAAATTTAATGTATTCACATTATGCAAAATAAAAACATAATTAAGATTTCCGTTATTGATTACAATAATCGGCCAATCGAAGAAGCAACTATACAAATTGCTTCAAGTAAAGCGACTGTTAACCTTGCATTCGACAAATACCTAGGGGCGTATGCCACCGCTGATTTTAAAGCAGATAGGTATACGATTACTATCTCCGCCAAAGGGTTTGAGAGTCAGTCAAGAAGCATATTTATTGGAGCGAGTGGCACTGAACAGTTGTTTATTATGGGTAAAGTTGGGATGCCATTTTATTATAGAGACATAGTTAAAGTTCCATTTGAACCCATGGATGATCTTTTTGGAGTGGCAATTCAAGAGCCAGAGGACAAGAAGACAATTGAGGCGATGGAAGTATATGTAAAACGATATAAGCTTCAACAATTAAAAACCCATGAGAATCTGCTAAAAAATGGGCTTTTAATTTTCTTTTATCCTCAGAACACGTCAAGCGAAGAAAAACAAAAAATACAAGCTGCCATTCAGAAACAAAAAGGAGTTTTGACGGCAGGTCCACTATTGAAACTATCGGAGAAAAATGCGTCCTTACTCACTGATGAAATTATCGTGCGCTTTAAGGGTGGTATCGAAGAGCAAGAAATAAGAAGTTTGGCCAAGCAATTTGACTTGGAGATTTTGAGAGCAGTACCTTACGCTGGTAATACCTATCATTTTAAAGTACGAAAGGGTGATAGATACACGAGCTTGGAAATTTGTGCAAAACTGGTTGAAATGGAAGTGGCAGAGTACGCTGAGCCCAACCTTTATCATACGTTTGAGGAGGATGCCATCACACCAAACAATTTTCTTTTTCCGGAACAGTGGGATCATCCAATACTAAACACACCGGATGCATGGCAGGTGCTTAACGATAATTTAGGGGCTGCCCAAAGGTATGGCAGCCCGGATGTGCTGGTGGCCGTTGTTGATAGCGGAGTAAACACCAATCATCCGCAGTTCAATGGCAATGTGTCTAACGGGCAGCCAAAAGTTTTTTCTGCTTTTGACTTTTCGAACATGGTGCCCAACAACAATTCCTTGGGAGGAAGTCATGGCTCGTGTTGTGCAAGTGCATCAGTGGGCTTCACCAGTGTATCGTCCGTTGTCGGAGGTGTCCCTGATGGTACAGTAGGCATTGCGGGCAATTGTAGGTTGTTGGGTGTCAGGAGGGGTGGAACAGAGGTTGATTATTCCGATATGTACATCTGGATTGGAGGATTCAATCCGGCTAGTATCAGAGTGGGATTTCCGGCTCAATTATCCCGGGGAGCGGATGTAATAACCAGCAGCTTCGGAATTAGTGCCGGATCTCCTATCTCCGGGTTAATGAGGGATACTTTCGACCATCTGACAACGTATGGAAGAAACGGAAAAGGTGTAGTGCTTACTTTCTCGGTAGGCAATTATGAGGATGGAAACATTAACTTTCATTTATCCAGACCTTGGGCTGCTTACCAGAAAACATTTGCCTGCGGCGCATCAACCTTAGGGAACGACGGAATTACCGAAATAATTTCTGACTACAGCGGTTCTGGTACTTTGCTAGACTTTTGTACACCAAGTCATGACGCCTATGTAGGTGTAAGTCCTTTACATAATCCTCCTCAAAACTACGGAGCATGGACCGCAACTGTTCTTAACGGCGTAAGTGCTGATGATGGAAACGCACCTCGGAACAGAGAGCGGCAAACCACGCTTAATTCGGCAGCGATTAGTGGAGCATCATCGGTAACCGTTGTCTCAACGGCTGGAATGGTAAACGGTCAGGCGATACTTATAGGTACTCCCAGCGGCAATATTTCAGCCTCGGAAGCCAAAAGAATTACAGCAATAGCTGGAAACACGATTTCGTTTACGCCGGCACTCTTTAGAAACAAAGCAAATGGCACTGTGTTACAATATGGTAACAGAGACTACAAAAACAATTTTGGTGGCACTTCTTATTCAACACCGGTTTGTGCGGGTATTGCCGCTTTGATGCTTTCAGTTAATAATACGCTGACATGGATAGAAGTAAGAGAGCTCTTGAGAGAAACAGCCGTAAAAATTGACCCCAATAATGCAGATGTTATCGGCAGATGGAGAGACACTGCCAACCGCATATCAACGGATGCTGGGTATACTGGCCCATTTTTCAGCCAGTTTTTCGGATATGGTCGCTTAGACGCGGCAGCGGCCGTAACGGCGGCAGAAAATTATCCATCTGACCGTGATATTGTTGTTCGGGACAATATGGCTGACACAGGTACTACAACATCTGGTTCCCCGCATTGGAGTGGGGTTGATATTTGGGTTCGAAATAGTAATGATGCTGCTGAACCTACTAATTATGCAACTGACGCCAATACGGTTCATCAACCACCCATTGCGGAGCAAGCAAACTGGTTATATGTTCGATATAAAAACAGAGGAACCGCTACCTCATATCCATTTTATGTCAGGACGTATATCGCCCATTATCCAGGCACTGAATTCATTTATCCTGATAATTTTATCCCTTCTGTTCGGCCTACTGGTACTATCCCCAATCCGCTTGTTCCAGGCACTTATTTGATCGGAGAACAATTGGTGAATTCATTGGCCGCTGGTACCGACGATTTTGTAACGTTCGAATGGCAACCCAATTTAATTCCTCCCCAAACGGTTATGGTAGGCGGCATAAGTGTGACCTGGCATCCCTGTATCCTGGTCGAAGTGTCCCCGCACGATGGATTCAGCCCCACCGGTAATCATATTTGGGATAATAACAATCTCGCCCAAAAAAATATCTCCATCCTATATCCTGATTCTTCCTCGGACAATGCCACGATTATTGTGGTAGGCAACGCAGCAAAATCAAGATTAAAGAAGCTGAAATTCGTAATCTTCCCAGAACCAAGAATCAAAGTTCCTTATTTCATCTGTTTCCCCAATTGGAAAGTCACCGAGTTCCGGTCTTTTGCAAAAGAATATTTCCCAGATGCACAAGTAAGCCGGTATAAAAGATTGGATGTTGTGTGGGTCAACCCCACTAAGAAGGTCTCTTTCGAAATTCCAAATACGGGTTTAACTTCGATGATTATCGGGTTGGGCGCTATACAAAAATTGGAAGAAGAATTTGAACTTAATGTGCTTCAATATTCTGGCAGTAAAGTTACTGGCTCATATGGTTTGGCTTTCAGAAATAAAAACTAACAAGTCCATTTGTTCTCAGTCTTTCGGTAAAAGACTGAGAACAATACAACGGGCGTTTGCCACCCCGGATGCTGCTTTATACCTAGCCAAACACCCAAATCACTTCATTCTCCGCAGCGACGGGCCGGTTGCAATTCGGGACTTAAGCAAAATCAGATCTGTTTGCGTAAGACACAGCGGATAAATCCCATATTCGCCCACAATGAACGAATGGCCAAAATGACTTTCACACTCGGTTTACCCCCTATACCTGGCGAAAGTAGAGAAGAAAGGCCGGACCAAAGAAGAACTGCATCAGATCATAGTATGGCTGACCGGCTTCGATGACGACAAGATGCAAGAACAGATCAGCGAAAAAGTGACCTTCGAGCAATTTTTTCAGAACGCTACCCTGCACCCGAACGCGCACCTGATTACCGGCCTCATCTGTGGGTACCGGATCGAGGACATCGAAAACCCGCTGATCCGGAAAGTCAGGTACCTGGACAAGCTGGTGGATGAGCTTGCCAAGGGCAGGAAGATGGAGAAGATTTTGCGAGGGTTGATGGAAGTAGATCAACCTCACTTTGTTCTTGGTACCTACTGTATAAATGTAGTTTTTCTTCCTGAAAGGGAAGTAATGCACTAAAAGGCCTGAGTCTCCTCAGGCTATGGTGAAGTTACGGACCAGGGTGGAGTGATCAATATCAAAGGTACCAAAGGAAAGAAAGACCGTACAGTTGCCTTATCGGAGGGTATTTTGGAGCTTCTTCGACAGTATTATATGATTTACAAACCGAAGTTTTGGTTATTTGAGGGACAGATTGAAGGTGAGTCATATAGCGCACGAAGTTTTCAGTCCGTGTTCCAGCGGGCAAAAGCAGCCGCCAGAATTCATCAACCAGTTACTTTCCATAGCTTGAGACACAGTTAAGCAAATGGTCCGACACATCGGCATTTGCATGAAGCTGGAACTGATATAAAGCTAATTCAGGAATTGCTAGGTCATAACGACTTAAAGACCACATTGCGTTATACTCATGTCAGCAACCGCACACTTGAAAATATTAAAAGTCCATTTGATGCTTTAAACATAAAAAAGAATAATTGAGCCTTATCTAATTATTATCACTTTTAAATATTTACTGCATCAAAAATTATATAAAATATTATTAAAGTACAAATAAATACAAAAAATACTGCAAAACTTGCGTACATTTACGAGTTGGCAGTCATGTTCAAATAAATTTTCACTATTAAATCATAATCATGAATGACGAAATAATAAAAGCACTAATTGCTCTCGTATTCACAGGAATTATTGGCGGAATAGTTAAAGTATACTTTGATTATAAAGGAAAATTGATTGAAAATATCTGGAAAAGCGGCTTGAGGCATATACAGAATTTGTAAAACTCACAAGTCTCTTTCCAAAGTATCCAAAAAGCCAGGTCAAATGGAAGAAGTTTATAACTTAGTACAAAGTTTCGGGATTGGTATTTTATGGGGAACGGTTTGTTTTTAAGTACAAAAATTCGTGAAGTTTATTTTGAACTTCAAAAGAACATTCTAAAACAGACAAAAGACAAAATTAATAGTATTGAATTGTTAGAAGATGAAAAATATGATTTTTTTCAAGAAGAATGTTCTAAAATCCGTTCGTTAATGGCGAAAGAACTGCGAATCTAGAGAAAGTCCATTTTGGCATCTATTTACAAAGAAAATCCAAAGCCTGATTTGCGATCCCTTCTTAGACACGAACCGCCAACAAGGGGTTTTAGGCAAGTGGGGCGGATGAAGTAAATCTGCTGCAAATCAATATTGTACTTCCTCCGGGCTGGACGGAATTCTGTTGGACGTTAGTTGTTAACTTGTACTTTAAATTCTTACTGGGCTTACAGTTCCGGGCTGGACAATTCAACAATTCCCCACCTGCCTAAAGCTCTGTCCGTTAGCGGCAATTTTAGCGCAGCCTGCCACAAAGATTTCCGCTGATAAATACATCATTCGATTTAATGTTTGAAGCACAGAAATATGCAAGACTTATTTGACTATGCGAAAAAATCTGGAATTGAACTTAAGAATATCGGGAAAATGTCAGTTTTGTAACTCTGATGTATCCGGCGGAGTATTTGAATGTCATAGCAATTTAAACTGCTTAACTGAAATTCTTGACTTCAACAATCCTATGTACTACGAAACACGGTTCTTAAGTGTTGACGCGATGGCTTTGCAACATTGCGAGTTGCATGGACCTTGGAATAATCATATTCATTTAACTAGATTATTCTTAATTTTTGAAAAAGATATTAAATGGGATTACACTAAGACGCCCTTACTAAGCAACATCATTAATGCTTATAAAAAAGATAGAAGGGAATTTTTGACACCACCCCCGGCGGGAGAACGAGGGAAATTGACGAGTTTAGAGTTGCTGAAAGGCATCAACAGCTGGAGAATGTATCAATCTTGTAAAAGGCTGGGCGCACGAAGTATATCATTCATTTAGCAATCACCATACCTTGATTTCTTTATTAGCAAACAGCTACTTAAACAGATATAGTTGATATTGCTTCGCGTATCAGCTAATCAAGTGTGGAACTGAACTTTGAAGCGACATTTGACAAGTAGGACGCGAAACAAAAAATTCCGCTTATAGTAGTAGTGCCAATAGTGGGGCTGGTCGTTGGAGCAATCGGCAGCATATCCCTATTCAGCCTTGGTTCGGGCGGAAGAAATTCTTTTGAACATTTGAATATGTTTCTAATCTTTGAATAAATTATGAACTTCAATTGCGGGCAGACGAAATTCTAATCCCCCTCCTGCACAAAGCCGACCAACGTTGGCGATACTCACAAAATCAGCTTCAACCGTCTTCACAACACCACCAAGCACTGAGAACTCCAAATAAAAAAAGCCGTTCGCAACGGAGCCCAGGGCAAATCCATCACAAACGGCAATCAATTGAAAAACTAACGCTACCCTAACCCGTAAAAATTCACCGCGTTCCCGCCAAATACTTTGTCTTTTTCTGACTCGCTGAAACCGGCCATATACCGCACCAGAATCTGCTTCACCTTCGGGTACTCGCCGGCCAGCAAACATACCGGCCAATCGGAGCCGAACAGCAGCCGCTCGGTACCAAAGGCTTCAAACACCACATCGAGGTAGGGTACCAGTTGCTCGTAGGTCCAGGTAGTCCAGTCGGCTTCGGTAATCATGCCCGAAACCTTGCAGAGTACATGCGGGTGGGCGGCCAGTAAGTGCATATCCTTTTTCCATTCATCCAGCAGGCCCTTTTTGATATACGGCTTGGCCAGGTGGTCCAGTACCAAAGGCTGATCGTCGCACTGCTGAACCAAGGAAACAGCATTGGGTAGGTGCTTTGGGAAAATGAGAATATCGTAGGTAAAGCCGTGCTTTCTCAGCTTCTTTACTCCTTCCACAAAGGTCGGGCGCAGCATGTAGGCATCGTCTGGTTCGCTTTGCAGTACGTGGCGAAAGCCTTTCAGGAGGGGGTACTTTTTGTATTCGACCAACTTATCGTCCAGGTCATCGGCCTGCAAATCTACCCAACCTACCACCCCTTTGATAAAATCATGCTCCGACGCCAATCCCAACAGGAAGGCCGTTTCTGCCTCACTTTGGTCGGCCTGTACCGCCACGCAGCCGTCCACCTGATTTTGTTCCAGCACCGGTTTCAAATCCTTCGGCAGGAAATCCCGCCGAAGTACCGTCATGGTATCGTCGATCCAGCCGTCGTGAACCGGATCATATTTCCAGAAATGCTGGTGGGAGTCAATGTTCATAATGACACACCGCGTTTCCAAGGGATAAAATCATCCTGATTATTCAGCATGGCCTTCACGGTGGTTTCGCCGCTGGCGGCCGCAATCACAAAATCCAGCAATCGGCTCGGCTGCCTGTGGAATACTCTCTTTTCCTTCAATAATATCGCCCGTATTGAAATCCATGATGTCGTTCATTTTCTCGAACAACTTGGTGTTGCTGGCTACCTTCACAATGGGGGCAATGGGGTTGCCGGTGGGGGTACCCAATCCGGTGGTAAACAGCACCACATTGGCCCCCGAGCCTACCTCCGCCGTGGTAGACTCCACGTCGTTGCCGGGGGTACACAGCAGTGTCAGGCCGGGTTTGGTCGCTTTTTCGGGATAGTCTATCACGTCCACCACCGGTGAGGTACCGCCTTTTTTGGCCGCGCCCGCCGATTTGATGGCATCGGTGATCAGGCCATCCTTGATGTTGCCGGGCGAAGGGTTCATGTCAAAGCCCGAGCCCGCCGCCGTGGCGCGTTGGCTGTAGGTAGCCATCAGGTGCGCAAACCGCTCCGCTGTCGGCCTATCCACGCAGCGGTCGGCTAGGTTTTGCTCCACGCCGCATAGTTCAGGAAATTCCGACAGGATTACTTTTCCCTGCAAGGCCACGAGCATATCTGAGAAGTAGCCCAGGGTAGGATTCGCCGAAATTCCCGAGAAACCATCCGACCCGCCACATTCCAATCCCACGGTTAGTTTGGACAGGGGAGCTTCTTCGCGAACGCATTCATTCGCTTTTTTCAGGCCCGAGCAGTGTTTGTTTCAGGGCCAGGTCCAGTACCTGCTCTTCGCTGCCCAGGGTTTGGTGGTTCAGGATAAAAACCGGCCGGTCAAAACCCGGGATACGCTTCTGGATTTCCTCCGTCAAGATACTTTCCTCGGCATTCTGGCACCCCAGGCTCAGGACCGTGGCCCCCGCTACGTTGGGATGGGTAATGTAGCCCGCCAGCAAACCGCACAGGGCCCGGGCATCCTGCCGGGTACCCCCGCAGCCCATCTGATGGGTGATGAACTTGATGCCATCGACATTGGGAAAAATAGGCGAAGCTGGCTTCTTTTTGCCCGACTCCGGTAGTTGGGCATCCAGAATAGCGCTGTCATTTCCTTCGGCCATCAGGTCGAGGATTTTCTGCACCTTATCCTGATAGGGCGTGGCGGCTTCGTAGCCCAATGCTTTGTTAAGGGCTTCCTTCAATACGTTCACATTGCGGTTTTCGCAGAACACCAGCGGCACTACCACCCAGTAGTTGGCGGTACCTACGCTACCGTCGCTGCGGTGGTAGCCCCGGAAGGTAGCCTGGGCGTACTTGGATACATTAGGGGCGGTCCAGTCGTAGTGGCTATCGCGCACCGCCAGCGGCGTAGTGGCGTGTTTGGTATTGAACACCGTCAGCCAGCTTCCCCGCGGAATAGCGTATTGGGCTTTTCCCACCAACACCCCGTACATGGTGATCTCATCACCGGGGGCAAAGTCATGGGCGGCAAATTTGTGCTTGGCCTGTATATCCTCGGCAAGGCGGTAGACTTCGCCATCCAGAGTCACCTCATCATTTTTTTTGAGGTCAGTCAGCGCCACAATCACGTTGTCGGAGGGGTGTACTTTCAGTATTTTATTCACTTTTGCAACTAGTTAGGTAGTATAATTGACACGCCAAAGGTACTATACAAATAGGCTTGGCCAGCGAGCCGGGAGGGTGCTTTACGGAAGATCAAATATTTTTTCCATCAGTATCCATTTTTCACCCGGCTTGGCTCCGGGTACCGCCTGCTGAAACCCCCACATCAGCTCCTCCCATTCCAGGGTTCGGGGCGTTTGCCGGTAGATCTCATCCATTCGTTCAAACGAAAAGTCGTCGCTTACCTCCATGATCATGAACATCCGGGTACCCTGCAAATAGATCTGCATGGCCTCCACTCCCGTTTTACGGATAGTTTGATTGATTTCCGGCCATTGATTTTCGGGAGCATGGTGCCACTTGTATTTTTCAATGAGGGCCGGTTCCTCTTTCAGATCCAGGGTCAGGCAATAACGCTTCATGAGGCTGCGAGCGGGGTTTGGGAGTGATGTAGATAATGACCACTATTTGGCCGGGATCCCCCTACTATTCTTTTATTTATTCACCAATTCCCGCCCTGCTTTGTGAGGAAATGGCACAGAGGTGCCTTTTTCACCAAACAGAATACTAGTCTCAGGATATTCCTGGGGGTGTCAAAAAAACAAGCAGCTATCGAACAAGCGACAGCTGCTGTTTGGCGATTTAACCCACTAAAAATGAAGTCTTTTTATTTCCTTACCCCATCAGGCACTGATGCGGTTTTCGTAGCTATCCAGTATTTCGGCGATTTCCTTGGTTTTGCGCCGCGACACGATCACTTCCTTGCCGCACGACATCCGGATGATCCGGTCGTCGTCCAGGCGCTCGGCGATGTAATCGGTGTTGATCATGTAGGATTTGTGAACCCGAAGAAAACACTTGTCCAAATTTTCGGTCAGACTTTTCAGAGTCTTTGATACCAGATACCGCTTCCCCCGGTTTGTGTAAATAAAGGTATAGTTTCCCTCTCCTTCGAGGCAGGTTATTTCTTCCGGTTTGAGCCAAAGTATCTGACCCAACAAATGCACTGCAATTTCTTGAACGGGAAGAGTTACCGGATAGTCAGAAGTATCATTGACCGAGTAATTTGAAAAGGTTCTCATAATCTTAACGTGTGTTTGTTTTATGGATTTCGATATGTCAAATTTAGGCTATTGGTAGACATCAAAAAAGTACGTATAACTACTTGTTAAGACATAAAAACCTTATTATCAGAATATTATATTTTTGAAGAAATCAAAATGACGTAACGCCACTTACTAAATCGCGTATTTTTACGTATAGTGACTAACCTCATTTTTTTGCTAAATTTTCGGTTATCATCTCCCGTAGTCCACAGATTGCCCCGTCTTTACCAATATAGTAGGATAGCGAGCCCACCAAGATTCTCTATATTTGTCTGTCAATCATTCATAATTACCCAAGTCTATTGTTCATATGCTTACCGAAAAGGTACAGGAACTAATCGCTGAGATTAACCAAAGTGAAGTAACCAACAAAGAGCAACTCGAAACGTTCAGGCTCCGATTTGTCAGTAAAAAAGGGGTAGTAACGGAGCTGTTCGACCGTCTCAAATCCATTGCCCCCGAGGAGCGTCGGGCGGTGGGGCAGGAACTGAACGCCCTTAAGAACCGCGCTACGGAGCGTTTCCAGGAATTCAGTACACGCTGGAAGAATCAGGTTCGGCTCAGGCTGGGCCAACGGTGGACCTGACTTTGCCCGTGGTACCCAACCAGTACGGCGGCCTGCACCCCTTGACCATCGTAAGGCGGAGGATCATCGAAATATTCGAGCGGATGGGCTTTAATGTAGCCGATGGGCCTGAGATTGAAACTGACTGGTATAATTTCAGCGCGCTAAATTTCCCCGACAACCACCCTGCCCGCGAAATGCAGGATACCTTCTTTATTGAAAAAAGCGCGGGCGAGGTAAAGGACGACGTGCTGCTGCGTACCCACACCTCCAACGTACAGGTGCGGCTGATGGAGCATAAAAAACCTCCAATCCGCTCCATAATGCCCGGTCGGGTGTTCCGGAACGAGGCGATTTCGGCCAGGGCGCACTGCGTGTTCCATCAGGTAGAAGGCCTATATATTGATACCAACGTGAGTTTTCGCGATCTGAAAGATACCTTGTATCACTTCGCTAAGGAGATGTTCGATAAGGATTCCAAAATCCGGTTGCGGCCCTCCTATTTTCCCTTTACCGAGCCTAGCGCCGAAATCGACGTTTCGTGCTTTATATGCAAGGGAGCAGGCTGCAATGTATGCAAGCACTCGGGCTGGGTAGAAATTGCCGGGTCGGGAATGGTAGATCCCAACGTGCTCTCAAACTGCGGGATAGATCCCGAAGAGTACACGGGCTTCGCCTTCGGCATGGGCATTGAACGCATCACCATGCTCCGCTACGGCATCAAAGACTTACGATTATTTACCGAAAACGACGTCCGCTTTCTAAGCCAGTTTCAGGGGGCTTGATGGGAGGGTGGTTATTGGGGAAGTGGTTATTAGTTTATTGGTTACTGGGGAATTGGCTTGTATCGAACTGGTTATCAGCACACTATAAAAGGGTCAACTAACAATAAATGAACCAATATCCAATTCCCCAATAACCAATAAACCACTCCCTAAAACCTAGTTTCCAGGTAGTAGGGGAGCATTCGGTGCCATACCCACCATTCGTGGGGTATATCCCTTCCCCAGATATCAAGTTCATGGGGTACGTTTTTGGTGTGCAGAATGGCGGAAATCTGCCGCGCCGAATCGGGGTCTTCGTAATCACCGGATCCGGTCACAAAATGGATATGGCGACTCTTCCGATACAAATCCAGGTGCCATTCCGCTTTCAGGTTGCGCAGGTAGAGCGTTGGGGAATTGAAGTATACGTTATCGTCGTAGTAGCCGTCAGTATAGGCGCACAAATCATAACATCCACTCATGGCAATCACCCCTTGGAGGGAATCGGGATGCCTGAAGAAAAGATTGGCGGCGTGCAGAGCGCCAAAGGAAGCTCCGGTAGCAATGATGGGCGTCTCTGGACTGGTTCGGGTATGGATAAAGGGGACTACCTCCTTTATGATATAATCATTGAATTGTTGATGCCGAATGGCCTTATCGTAGCCAGATAGTCCGGGGTTAAGCCAGCTTTCGTTGTTGATACTTCCCACGCAGAAAACCTTCATTTTTCCCGCGTCAATAAAGGGGCGGATACTTTCCATCAGGCCCTGTTGTTCATATTCCAGGAAGTCGGAAGCGGCCGTTGGGATCATCAAAAGTGCAAACCCATAGTGACCATAGATCGCTATGTCCATGTGCTTGTTTAGAGCCGGGCTAAACCAACCGGATATTTCTCGATTCATAACGTTTGTTGTTGAGCTCAGGGGGTAGATACTGTATTGTTTCCTCTAAAATACTAAAAAACCCTCACCCAACGCGAACGTTTGCGTTTGGTTTCAGTTTTTTTTGTTCAATGAATTAGGTGGGTTTGGGGCTTTGTCGACCTCACGCTCAGGTTCTCTGCGCTTTATTGCTGCACCAAATATCGTGACTATTCTTTGATTCCTCCCTGTTTATCTACTAACCCCTTCCACCAATTCAGTATTTCCCCCCAAATAAGCTATTGAAACACAACAGATTATTTTCAAAGTATTCTGATTGAAGAAAAGTAGGCTGACTCTGTAATCTTCACAAAATACAAAAAATTAGTAAATTAGTTTTTTTTCTGCCCATCTTTCTGAACCCTCCGAATTGGTTACCAGGAACACGATTTTGCATGCACGACACTTGAAGGAGTTTTCCCTAAAATCAGTTTTTGAAAAACTCCCAACAAGTGACTTTCTGGCATAGTGTGTAGAAGATTTGGTACAAACAATGTCAAAATTTCCGACTCTTTGGGTTTTACCATCCCCGGTATATTCTTTGATCTCTACTTGTATACCTAGTACCACTACAAAACTGAAAATCGCCATGAACTTTAACCACTATACCATCAAAGCCCAGGAGGTGATCCAACTGGCGGCCCAGATCGCTCAGGCCAACCAGCAACAGGCCGTGGAGACCGGTCACGTTCTAAAGGCAATACTGGAAGAAGATGTAAACACATCTACCTTCCTGATGAAAAAACTACATGTGAATCAGGTAGCCCTTACCCAGGCACTGGAGGCTATAATAAAAGGGTACCCTCGCGTCAGTGGGGCCCAGACCTACCTCGGAACCGACCTAACAAATGCATTGAACAAAGCGCAAACCTACTTGAAAGAGTTTGATGATGAATTTGTCAGCATTGAACTGATGTTTCTAGGATTACAGGCCGGAAAAGATTCCGTGGGTAACCTGATGCGGGATGCCGGGTTTAAAGAAAAAGAACTGAAAGAAGCTATTAAAGAACTAAGAGGTAAAAATAATCCTGTGAAAGATCAAAACGCCGAAGCCAAATACCGCTCTCTGGAGCGCTACAGCAAAAACCTGAACGACCTCGCCCAAGCCGGGAAAATTGATCCCGTGATTGGCCGCGACGAAGAAATTCGGAGGGTTTTACAAATTCTGAGCCGCCGAACCAAAAACAACCCCATCCTGCTTGGAGAGCCCGGGGTAGGCAAAACCGCCATAGTGGAGGGCTTAGCCCAACGGATTGTGCAGGGCGATGTTCCCGAAAACCTCAAATCCAAGATCATTGTATCGCTGGATATGGGTCTGCTGATTGCGGGTGCCAAATACAAGGGTGAGTTTGAGGAACGACTCAAAGCCGTAATCAAAGAAGTGACGGACTCGGAAGGGGAAATCGTCCTCTTCATTGACGAAATCCACACCCTGATCGGTGCTGGCGGTGGTGGAGAAAGTGCCATGGACGCTGCCAACCTGCTGAAACCCGCCCTGGCTCGGGGTGAGTTGCACGCCATTGGTGCCACCACTCTGAAAGAATACCAGAAGTACATGGAGAAGGACAAGGCCCTCGAGCGCCGCTTCCAGTCGGTGATGGTGGACGAACCTTCCGTGGCCGATGCCATCAGCATTCTGCGGGGTATCAAAGAGAAGTACGAGCTGCACCACGGGGTACGCGTGCAGGACGACGCCGTGATTGCGGCCGTGGAGCTTTCCAACCGCTACATCACCGACCGCTTCCTGCCCGACAAGGCCATTGACCTGATGGACGAGGCCGCCGCCAAGCTGCGCCTGGAAATGGACAGCGTACCCGAAGAACTGGACGAGCTGAACCGCCGGATCATGCAGCTGGAGATTGAGCGCGAGGCCATTCGCCGGGAAGACAACCGGGAGAAGGAAACGATCCTCAACAAGGAGATTGCCGACCTGAGTGAGGAACGTGAATGCCCTGAAAGCGGAGTGGGAAAACGAAAAAGGAGCCGTCAACGAAATTCGCGCGCTGAAAGAGATGATGGATCAGCTCCGACTGGAAGCCGAGCAGGCCGAGCGGGCAGGGGATTTCGGCAAGGTAGCCGAGATCCGCTACGGCACGTATACCCGAAGCCCAGCAGAAGCTTGAAGAGCTGCAAAAATTGCAGGGTGACCGCCGGCTTGATGCAGGAAGAAATCCGGGCCGAGGATATCGCTGAGGTAGTGGCCAAATGGACCGGAATTCCGGTTCAGTAAAATGCTGCAAAGCGACCGCGAGAAACTCCTGCACCTGGAGGAACAGCTGCACCAACGGTGGCCGGCCAAAACGAGGCCATCGCAGCTAGTGGCGGATGCCGTACGGCGAAGCCGGGCGGGCTTGCAGGACCCCAAGCGCCCCATTGGTAGCTTCCTGTTCCTGGGGCCCACGGGGGTAGGTAAAACCGAGCTGGCCAAGACCCTGGCCGAGTACCTGTTCAACGACGAAAACGCCATTGTGCGCATCGACATGAGCGAGTACCAGGAACGCCACGCCGTAAGCCGCCTGGTGGGAGCGCCTCCCGGCTACGTGGGCTACGACGAAGGCGGACAGCTGACGGAGGCCGTGCGCCGCAAGCCGTACAGTGTCATTCTGCTGGATGAGATCGAGAAGGCCCATCCCGATGTGTGGAATATTCTGCTGCAAGTACTGGACGACGGTCGGCTGACGGACAACAAAGGCCGGGTGGCTAATTTCAAGAATACGATCATCATCATGACCTCCAACATTGGCAGTCATATCATTCAGGAGAAGTTTGCGGAGGACGAAGGCTGGAACCATGCCCTTATTTTGGAAGAAACCAAAAAGGCCGTTCTGGACCTGCTGAAAGCATCCGTTCGCCCCGAGTTCCTGAACCGGATCGACGAGATCGTACTGTTTGAACCCCTCACCCAAAAGAACATCCGCAAAATCGTGGAGATTCAGTTCAAGGGTATTCAAAAGATGCTCTTGAACCAGGGAATCACCCTGGAAGCCACGAGCGAAGCACTGACCAAGCTCGGCGAGGAAGGGTTCGATCCCGTATTCGGAGCCCGGCCGCTCAAGCGGGTTTTGCAGCGCCGAATTCTCAACGAACTTTCCAAGGGTATCCTCAGCGGCCAGGTAGCCCGCGACTCCGTGATCATGATGGAGGTGGACACCGACGGAGAAATCTCCTTCGAGAATGTAAGCGGCGGAGTGGAAATATAGGAAGGGCCGGGGCGGTTGATTGTTCGTTTCTGGCACAAGTATTTTAATCATCTTCCTGAACTAGGAACAAAACTTACAGTGAAGATGGAAAAGCAATTGGATAAAGTAAAGGTGGCCATATTGGCTACGAACGGATTTGAACAGGTGGAACTTACGGCCCCGCGCGAATTCCTGGATTCGCACGGGGCTACTACCCATATTGTCTCCCCCGAAAAGGACTCGATCAAAGGATGGAATCATACCGATTGGGGCGATACCTTCGAGGTAGATGTACCCATTGAGAATGCCAGGGCCGATTATTATGACGCGCTGTTTCTGCCAGGAGGTGTGATGAATCCGGATAATCTGCGCCAGGATGAAAAATCTATCCAATTCGTAAAAAAGTTTATTGAGGCAGGTAAGCCCGTGGCCGCTATATGCCACGGTCCCCAGGTACTCATAGAAGCTGCTGTACTGAAAGGCCGTACGATTACCTCCTACCCTTCCCTCAGCACCGACATCGAGAATGCGGGGGCTACCTGGGTAGATAAGGAAGTAGTGGTTCAGGATGGCCTCATTACGAGCCGCAATCCCGACGATATACCGGCTTTTAATCAGGCCATGCTGGAAGAATTCAGCAAACTACCCGTAAAGCAGCCTGCTTAAGAAGCAGCTCGAACGAACAAAATGGAGGAGACGTTCTGAAACAAACGTCTCCTCCATTTTGTCTAAGCTAGAAAAAGGCTTCTGGAAACTATTCTCCCAATAAATCGTACCTTTGTGCAAGTATTCCTGCCCCAGCTTTTGATATACATTCGGGAACTTTGGGTTATTATTAGTAGGTTGGGAGCAGCAGGTACAGTAACATTTGTAAAGTAAAACCATTACCCAATTCATGAAAATAGGATTTTCACTCGTAGTCGGCCTGCTCTTTTTGACCTTGGTTTCTTTTAATCAGAACGATGAGCTCAAAGAAAGCATTGCCAGGGGCAAAACCGTTTACGTAGAGAACTGCATCAGCTGCCACTTGGTGGATGGCAAGGGCGTGCCCACGATATTTCCTCCCCTGGCCAAATCGGATTTTCTGACTGACTCAATCCCAGAAGCTATTAAAGCTGTAAAATATGGTTTGCAGGGCGCTATAAAGGTCAATGGCGAGGAATACGACAACATGATGCCTGAACCCGGTCTGGACGACCGGGAGGTATCGGATGTTATGAATTATATTCTGAATACCTGGGGGAATAGCACGGCCAAAATGGTGACGGTAAAACAGGTTCAGGAAACAAAGCCGAACGAATAGTCACCTACTTGGCTTTCAAATTCAGGAGGTGGGCCCAGTGCATAAAATCCTCGTGCAGTTTTTTGTAGTAGGCATGATGTATTGGATCCGGGGTAAAGATTCGTGAAACGGGGGTAAACTGGGTAGCATCCCCAAAATCATCCAGATGCCCTAGCGCTTTCAAGCCGACCATAGCAGCCCCCACCGACCCGGTTTCAACGGTATCGTTCAGATGGACCGCCACTCCAAAAACATCCGCCAGCATTTGTACCCACACCTCACTTTTGGCAAATCCGCCGTTGGCAAAAATCGTATGAATGGGCTGGTTTTCCATGAGTACCTTGCCAATACTGTACAGATTCAGCAAAATACCCTCCATCACCGCCCGCACAAAATGAGCAGCGGTATGGTGGACATCCAGGCCAACAAAGCCCCCCCGAACGGCAGAGTTCCAAAGCGGAGCCCTTTCCCCCAGCAAGTAGGGTAGGCACAGAAGTCCTTCCGATCCCACGCTTATCCGCCCTGCTTCCTCCTGCATCCTGGCGTACTCCAAATCTGGAAAAAATGTCTCTTTTAGCCACTGAAACACCACGGCTCCGTTGTTGGATGCCCCCCCTACCAGGTACGTTTCCTGATCGAGGATATAGCAAAACGTACGCATCTTGGGATCTGTGTAGGCCGTCGGGGACGTAATCCTCACGGCTCCGCTCGTCCCGACGGTCACGGCCATTGTACCCGGTACTACCGCCCCGCTACCCAAATTAGCCAGGCACCCATCACTCGCTCCCATAACGAGCGGCGTGCCAGCTGGCAAGTTGAGAGAATTGTTTTTGGGAAGTTTTTCTACGTGGTAAGGCGATACCGGTTCGGATAACTTATCGGTGGTTATCCCCAGGTATTTGAGGGTATAGCTATCCCAGGCAAAACGGTGGATATTGAACAGACCCGTGGCAGAGGCAATGGAAAAGTCCACCAGGTACTTCCCCGTTAGCTGATACAGAACATACTCCTTTATCCCAACAAAGCGGGCGGCGTCATTAAATAGCCCCGGCTCCTGCTCCCTGAGCCACAGAAGCTTGCAGGCGGGCGTCATGGCGTGGATGGGGGTACCGTTGCTTTTGTAGAGTCGTCGTCCACGTGGGCTTTCCCGGAGTTCGTCGGCCAAAGCAGCGCTTCGGTTGTCGGCCCAGATAATGCATCGCGTGAGGGGTTTGCCAGTCGCATCGAGGGCAATGAGGCTATGCATGGCCGAGCTGAATGATAGGCCGATCACCTCGCCATAATCCCGGGCATTCTTTACTACTTCCCCGATACAGATTTCCAACGCCGCCACTATCTGATCAGGATCCTGCTCACTCCAATCGGGCTGCGGATGAAACATAGGGTAGTCCTCGCTGTGTGAGCAAAGAATTTCTCCCTGGAGGTCAAAGGCCACTGCCTTTACGTTTGTGGTACCGATGTCCGCCCCAATGATGTATGCCATAACCTGTACGAGTGAAAGGAAGAAGGAAGGTATAAAAAAATCAACTGTGTGTTTTATGAAAACGCGCCCGTGCCTACGCTAACTTTCCTGCCGTAGGCACGGGCGAAGCTATTTTTATCGCAAGTAATTTTGGGGAAAAATAGAAAACCATTCCCGGGATTATCAATTTTTTGTATTTTCGCCCCCACAATACAGTCGCTTACACTTTCAATCTCCGTAAAACATGGAAAACGCGCATACTGATTCTAAGGAATTCTCCAATGGTTACTACATTGCCATCTTCTTGATTCTGCTTTTGATCCTGGCTATTTTTGGAGATCTATTTGTTTTCATTTTGGGGTTAATTGGCGTGTCCGTTGCTTTTGCTTCCTACTTTTCAAGTAAGTACTCCGCCGAGGATCATCATTAGACCCGTGGTATAGCTCACAAAATGGTCAATTCGGGGTGCGTGTATGTAACGTTCCAATCGAGTTGACCATTTTCTGTATGCAGTAGCCACTCCTCTTCCATTACTCTGGTATCTTCCAAGTCCCGATAGATGGCCTGGAGCTTCACGCCATCCAGCTGCAATTCCACAAATCCGTTGTACCCCAGTTGATGACGGCCTAGGGTAAGCCTGATCCGTTGATCATAAAAAGACATTTTGCCCAGCTCTCCGTTATCGGCGGGCATTTTGGTTTCTACCGGCATCCCTCCGTGCCCAATGCACCGCCCGTATACCTGCAACTCGCTCTTGTTTTGTCCGATTCGGTACCCCACCAACCGGTGGTCGTGCCCCCAAAACCAAACCAGGGGTCGGTTGGCCTTGCCCAACAACTCGCACAACTGCTCACCGGGCCGAAAGTAGTCTTCCCGGAAAGCTGAAATATAGGGGTGATGGCTCAGCAGCACGATGCCACGGGTATCGGCCGGGTCACCTATTTTGACCACATCCCTCAGCCAGGCTATCTGTTCTTCCCGCAGGTGGCAATCGGGTGGCGATATAACTTCCAGATACGGCCGCCCAACGGAGGTATAGCCCGTATCCAGACCGATGATTCGCCAGGATTCATTTTCCAGGCAAAAGAAACCTGCTTTTTGTGATTTCTTCACCTCACCCACCCGAATATACATAGCCGGTAGGAGTTGGTCAAAAAAAGCATCACCGTTGGAATACATCTCGTGGTTGCCCGACAAGGCCAGGCTCCCCGAGGCACCATAGTACCAAGAGGCATGGGGCGCGGTGAAGTTCTCGGCGACTTCGTTGGGGGTACCCACAAAATACACATCGCCCAGGTGGATGCTGTAGTCCGGAGCATACCGGGCCACCAGGTGCGCTACCTTGTCGGATTCCTCCGTGTCGCTAGCCCAATCCGAGAGCAGTGCCAGGGTAATAGGCTTCCGGCTCGGAAGCGAGGAAGCAAGCTGGTAAATGCCACTTTCTCCATCCTGGGGATACGCCTGGTAGGCATGTCGCCTTCCAAAACGGCTTTTTATGTAATGGTATATAAATCCAAAAAAGTTGGTTTTAAAGAATTCTGAAAGAACTCTCGTAACCGTCGAAGTCCGTGAAACGTGCTCTTCGTATAGTTTTTGTTGCGTGCGGGCGTGGTTTTCGGCCTCCGTATGACCCAGGTCCAGATACTTCTCAACCTTCTTTTCTGATGTGTCAGGCATAATATTTACTAAAGCTTATTAAAAAAGCAACCAAACTAATTTTTTACCATAGGGTATCGTTCCCTACGTTTTCCCAAAACTAAGACTTATACGTTTCACAACTCAACTCTTTTATCCATGTCCGGGCTATATATTCTCTATTCTGTTGGGGGCTTCGTAGTCGTTGCTACCTTTCTACCCTTTATCAGAAGCGATTACTGGATTTTCAGAATATTTGAATATCCACGATTACAGAAATGGTTTATTACATTCGGAATAATAGTACTGTTCCTCCCTATATCCACTTTCAGCCGTTGGCATGAGTGGGCTTTTTTGGCTGCCCTACTGATCAATTTGTCCTATCTGAGTTACCAGATTTACCCCTTTTTGCCCATAGCCAAAAAACAGATGCAAGCGGGGGACGAATCCCGGGCGGAATCGGCCTTCGGAATTATCATATCAAATGTGTACCAGTACAATGAACAAAAAAGCAAGTTAGTTGACCTGATCCACCACTGCAAACCGAACCTAATTGTTCTTTCAGAAACCGACCAGGCCTGGGAGAAATCCTTGCAGGAGGTATACGACCAGTACCCCTATCGGGTGCTAAAACCCCTCGACAATACCTATGGCATTATCCTGCTATCGCAACTGGAAATCGTTGAAAGTGAAATAAAGTATCTGGTAGAGGATGACATACCCTCCATATTCGCCCTGATCAAACTACCCTCCGGCGATCTCTTCCAATTGATATGCCTGCACCCTACCCCACCTGTTCCCAATGAAAACGTACGCTCAACCGAGCGCGACAAGGAAATTTTGATTGTTGGGCGTCTGGCAAAAAAGTCTCCCCTTCCGGTAATCGTTTCCGGCGACCTGAACGACGTGGCCTGGAGCTACACTAACCAGTTGTTCCAGGATACGAGTGGCCTGCTCGACCCCCGTCGGGGCCGTGGTTTTTACAATACGTTTCACGCCCACCATCGGTTGTTTCGCTATCCGCTCGACCATGTGTTTTGTTCCGATCATTTTCGGTTGTTGGAAATCGAGCGGTTGCCGGATATCGGTTCGGATCACTTTCCTATTTGGGTCAAGCTGACCTTTGAACCCTCGGGCATGGGAGAACAGGAAGCTCCGGCTGCAACCCAAGAAGAGGAAGAATTGGCCGATAAAAAAATCTATACCCCCACCAGTTAGGTGATTGGAGTGCCCGAAATAATTTGGAGAGAGTCGTTTTTTCATAAAGTCATCGTTTCAATCGCTGAAACTTTGTAAAATTGCACCATGTCTGATTCTCCTACTACTTTTTGTTCCCTATTCCGATCGCCCGAGATCTTCGGTGCTTTTCCGGGTTTGGTTGCCGCTGAAAGCACCCGCCACGGTGGGGTAAGTCCGGCACCGTATGCCTCCCTCAACCTCGGTGGTTCCACGGGCGATACCCCCGAAAACGTGGCCGAAAACCAACGCCGTTTCTGGAAATCAATCGGTGTTTCGTCCGATCAGGTTGTCACTTCTCATCAAGTTCATGGCACTCAGGTACTGCACGCCTCCGTTCCCGGCCGTAACCAGGGATTCGATTCGCTCATCACGGATCAGCCGGGCCTTGTTCTCGCCGTTACGGTGGCTGACTGTACTCCGGTTCTGGTTTTTGATCCCAAGAGGCGAGCGGTTGCGGCCATTCACGCCGGATGGCGCGGGACAGTTGGAGAGATTGTTCTGAAGACCATCCAAAGAATGCAACAGGAATTTGGTACCGACCCTTCCGACTGCTTTGCTTATGTCGGAACTTGTATAGACAAATGCTCTTTTGAAGTGGGAGATGAAGTAGCCGAGCATTTTTCAAATTTTTACAAATGGTTCAATTCCAAGGCCGGAAAGTATTATGTGGATCTGAAGCAGGCTAACCTAGCTCAGCTCCATGGCGCGGGTGTATCCACCGAGCGAATACAAGTATCCGCTTACTCTACCGTTCTTGACAACCAAGATTATTTCTCGCATCGACTGGAAAAAGGCCTGACGGGCCGAATGCTCGCTTGCATTGGCTTTGTATAGTAAGGCAATCGGTAGAGGTCATAACCAATCAAAAACTATCCATTTGATCCCCAAAAGCTTATACCAATCAGAGATCGGAACTATACCCGACGAACTACCCTCCTCCCAACGGGAAATGGTTTTGGTCTGATCTTACACTAAAAAATTTGTAAGTAAAGGAAATATATTTTGGACTATTCCCGTTTTCAACAGTAGAATACGCCCCCCCTCTACTTTGACTCAAAACCCCTCACTCATTTTTCTCCGCCTTTTTGGTAACCCTTTTAGGCTAAAATACTATTTCTGTGACCGTCTCCCCTCGTGACAGCCTGAATAAAAAATAACCACTCTTTGAGATACCTACCTCCCCTTTTGCACCACAAGCAATCGTCCTGAGCGTCATGTTTTGACGTTTTTGTCCAATTTGAGCTAAAAAAGTACTATTCTTTGCTAAATAAATGCAGATCGCAAAATAATTGCTACTTCATTTATGATTTTTTAGACATTAATTTGAATATTTTTATAGTTCCGCGTACTTTTGACACTTCTATTATTTGTAGAAAAATTTTACCTATTTTATTATTTTTTAACCTTACTTATTTCAATCAATTACTATGAGAAAAAACTACAAGAACTGGCTCAGTATCGCGTTTCTCTTCGCGCTGCTGGCAGGGATGAATCTCACAGCGTTGGCCCAAGACCGGAGGGTGACGGGAACTGTGAAGGATGCGAGCGGACAGGGAATACCCGGAGTAAACATCGTATTGAAGGGAACATTGACGGGTACCACCACCGATGCCCAGGGTGCTTACGGAATCAGCGTTAACTCACCTAGCAGCATTTTGGCCGTATCGGCAATCGGGTTCAAGGCCACGGAGGTTACGGTGGGCACAAAAAGCGTGGTGGATATTGCCCTGGAAGATGACATAAGCCAATTGAGCGAAGTGATTGTGACAGGGTACACCACAGACAACCGCCGCGAAACCGCCGGTGCCGTCGCTACCGTAAAAGCCAAGGACTTGACTCAGGTACCTTCTGGTAACGTAGAGCAGCAGTTGGCCGGACGCGTTGCCGGTGTTACGGTCGTAACTAACGGTCAGCCCGGTACAACCAGCCAAATCCGCGTACGGGGCTTTGGTGCTTTCGGTGGTAACGAGCCTCTTTACGTTGTGGACGGAGTACCCGTAGGTTCTACGGACTTCCTGAATCCTGACGACATCGAGTCTACGACCGTACTGAAAGATGCTGCCGCTGCTTCTATTTATGGAGCACGTGCTGCCAACGGTGTAATCGTATACACGACCAAGAAGGGCAGTTACTCCGCCCGCAAGTTGAACATCACGTATGATGGCCTGTTTGGTGCCACCAACCCTGGTAAGCCATTCAAGTCTCTGAGTCCTCAGGAACTTGCCGAGTGGACTTGGATTGCGTCGAAAAACGATGCTTTTCAGAAAGGATCAGCCCCTGTATTTAACCACCCACAGTTTGGCACAGGTGCTACTCCGGTAATTCCTGACTACATCAATGTAGGGGGTACTCCTGGTGTAACGGGCTCCGTGAATCTGGAAGCCGAAAGAGCGAAATATAACGTTAATCCGGCGGCAGGTTCGATCTACCAAGTGGTAAAGGCCAACAAGGCCGGAACCGACTGGTACGACGCCATCACGCGCACGGCTCCTATGATGCGCCACTCGTTGGGCTTCTCGGGCGGTGGCGAAAAGAGCAACTTCTACATTGGGTTTGGTGCTCAGAATCAGTCTGGTATTTTGTTATACAATAGCTTTAAGCGGTATTCTTTCCGGGCTAATTCAGAGTTCAAAGTATTGAAGAATCTCCGGATTGGAGAAAACCTTCAGTTCACCTACCGTCAGGTACTTGCTCAGGACGGTGAGAACGGTGGTTTAGGCTCGGCGGACAATGAAAACGACATCAACCTGGCCTACCGTATGCCTACCATCATTCCTATTTATGATGAGTTTGGTGGCTATGCAGGCACCGCTGCCAAAGGCTTCAACAACCCCCGTAACCCCGTAGCCAACCGCGACGGAGCCGCCAACAACCGCGGATTTAACGGTAACGGCTTTGGTAACCTCTACGTAGAATATGATGTAATTCCCGGCCTTACCCTACGCAGCACCGTGGGTGGACAGTTCAATAATTTCTACAATTGGAATTACAGCCGTTTGCAGTACGAAAACTCCGAAAACAACTCGGCCTTTGGTTATGGTGAAGGCGGTGGCTTCTCTTTTGCCTGGACACTTACCAATACTGCCAGCTACAAGAAGCGTTTTGGAAAGCACAATGTAGACCTATTGGTAGGACAGGAAGCCTTGAACACCGGCTCAGGCCGCAACATCAATGGCAACGGTCTGAATCCATTTTCTACCGATCCTAACTACGTTACGCTGAACACAACGAGTGGAAGCGGACGTACCGTGGGTAGTAACTACTTCAAAGGCGTAAACTTTTATTCGCTGTTTAGCCGGGTCAACTACATTTTCAACGATAAGTACATCCTGACCGGGGTGGTTCGTCGCGATGGATCTTCTCGTTTCGGGGTAAACAATCGGTACGGGGTATTCCCAGCAGTCTCGGCTGCCTGGCGCTTATCTTCCGAAGACTTCATGAAGTCGATCACCTGGATCACCGACCTGAAAGTTCGGGGCGGGTATGGCTTGATGGGGAACTCCAACAACGTAGACCCCAACAACCAGTACAGTTTGTTTGCCGCCAGCATCGGACTTTCCTCCTATGATATCAACGGTAGCAACAGCAGCGCGGCCGAGGGATACTACCGGACACGGATTGGAAACCCTAATGCCAAATGGGAAACTTCTATCACCAAGAACATCGGTATTGACGGTACCTTCTTCAACGGCCGTTTGGACGTGATCCTTGATTTGTGGGAAAAAGAAACCCGTGACCTGTTGTTCCAGGTGCCCGTAACGGCCACATTGGGCTATCGGGCTTCGCCTCCTTCCGTAAACACGGGTAGCATGTCCAACAAGGGAATTGACCTCCAGGTAATCACCCGGGGTAAAATTACGGGTGATCTGAACTATGAGCTGAATGTAACGGGAGGTATCCTTAAGAATGAAATCACCGGCCTTGTCGGGTGACCTTACTTACCTGACTACCGTAAACCCAGGGTACCGGGGTATCGAGCCCATCCGTAACCAGTTGGGCCGCTCTATTTCGGCTTTCTATGGCTATGACGTAATCGGACTATTCCAGAGTGCCGAAGAAGTGAAGAATGCCCCGACTCAGGATGGTGCTGCCACTGGCCGCCTGCGCTACCGCGACGTAAACGGCGATGGCAAGATCAGCCCCGACGACCGTACCTACCTGGGTAGCCCCGTACCGAAGTTCTCGGGTGGAGTGGCCCTGACGTTGAAATACAAGAATTTTGACCTCAACGTGTACGCCAATGCCGTGACTGGCAACCAAATCTTCAATGCTTCTCGTTGGTTTACCGATTTCTATCCTTCCTTCCTGGGATCGAGCAAGTCGGATCGTATCAAAGGTTCATGGACTCCCCAGAATACGGGTGCTACGATACCCATCTACGAGTCAGCTTCCAATTTCAGTACCAACACCCAGTCTAGTTCATACTACGTAGAAGACGGCTCGTACCTTCGTATTCAAAACCTGTCACTTGGCTACACGCTGCCAGCTAACGTTTTGTCACGTCTCGGTATGCAACGTCTGCGCATTTTCGCCTCTACCAACAACCTCTTGACCTTGTCTAAGTACGAGGGACTTGATCCATCGGTAGGTGGTAATGCCGATACGCAGTTTGGTATCGACGTAGGAAACTACCCGATTACGAGAAGCTTCAACTTAGGTGTGAACATCGGATTCTAATCCATTTTCTTTTCAATTATCCTTTTTAAGAAAACTGGATAACTAAACAAACTTAAAAAAAATGAGAAAAATAACATTTAAAACCGCTGCGATGATTGCCTCCGTTACGGCGGGGCTCACCTTCATCGGAGTATCCTGTAACGACGATTTCCTGACCATACCCGCCACGGGTCAGATCAGTGAGTCACAGCTTACATCCAAGGCCGGTATTGAGGGGTCTTTGATTGCTACCTACTCCCACCTGAATGGCCGGGAGAACCGCATGGCTAGTGCCACGAACTGGGTGTGGGGAAGTATCCGCGGCGGGGATGCCAACAAAGGTACCGACCCCGGCGATTTCAGCGACATCAACCCCATACAACGCTTTGAGACCCTTCCTACCCAGGGAGTAATCAATGATAACTACCGGGGACTTTACGAAGGTATAGCCCGTGCCAACAACGTGCTTCGCCTGCTAGGCAAAGCCAATCCCGATGTAACGGATGCGGACAAAAAGCGGATTTCGGCCGAAGCCCGCTTCCTGCGTGCCCATTACTACTTCGAATTGGCTCGTAACTATGACAAAACGCCCTATGTGACCGAAGCCGACGATTACGGTAGCGGAATCGAAGACATCAAAAACGATCAGCCTCTGTATCCTAAAATAGAGGAGGACATGAAGTTTGCATACGACAACCTGCCCGAAACCCAGGGTGCTCCGGGACGTGCCAACAAGTGGGCCGCGGGTGCCTACCTGGCCAAGATTTATCTTCAGCAGAATAAGTACGCTCAAGCTAAGCCGTTGTTTGACGCGGTGATCACCAGTGGTACAACGGCCAATGGTAAGAAGTACGGTCTGGTACCCAACTACGCGGATATTTTCAAAGCGTCCAATGATAACAACCTGGAGTCGGTGTTTGCGATTCAGAACGCGGCCAACACGGGGTCGGTTAACAACGCTTTCCCCGAGTTTGACTTGAACTATCCCTACAACACCGGTCCCAACGGCCCTGGTAACTGCTGCGGATTTTTCCAGCCTAGTTTCGAGCTAGTGAATTCCTTCCGGACTACTGCCGCGGGGCTTCCCCTGTTGGATGGCTCTTACAATACCACTGCTAACGCAGTAAAGTCCGATATGGGTGTACCTTCAGCAACTGCTTTTACACCTGACGCTGGCAACCTGGATCCCCGTCTGGATCACTCCGTAGGTCGCCGTGGTATTCAGTACCTCGACTGGCAGCCCCACCCTGGTGCTGACTGGATTCGGAACCAGCCCAACGGTGGTCCCTACTCACCCAAGAAGTACACCTACTACAAGTCGGACCGTGGATCTTTGCAAGACAACAGTACCTGGACTCCCGGCTACACGGCTCTTAACTACACGATCATTCGTTTTGCCGATGTACTGCTGATGGCCGCTGAGGCGGAGATCGAAGTGGGAAGCCTCGATAAGGCCCGCGAATACACCAATCTTGTTCGTCGGCGTGCCGCTAATCCCGCCAGCTTTGTAATGCAGGGTGGTAGCCCCGCTGCTAAGTATTCGATTACGGAATACCCTGCCAGCCAATTTGCCACCAAGGAGTCGGCGCGCACCGCAGTACGCTTTGAGCGCAAGCTTGAGCTATCCGGCGAAGGACACCGGTTCTACGACCTAATCCGTTGGGGTGTTGCTGAGAAAGAAATCAATGCTTACTTGACCCACGACAGCAAGTTCCTACCCACCACGCTGGGTGGAGGACGCTTCGTGGCCAAAAAGCATGAGCTACTTCCTATTCCTCAGGGTCAGATTGACCTTTTGGGTAAGGATATTTTAACGCAGAATCCTGGGTATTGATCCTGGTTTTTGATTGTAACTCTAAAAAAGGCAAGCCACATGGCTTGCCTTTTTGGGTATATTTGTAGCTCAAATAAGCATAAAAAAGACCCTCTCATGCGTTTGTATTCCTTTTTACTGGTGGCTTTCTTCCTTATTTTCCTAACTTCCTGTCAGGAAAAAACACTGTTTACGCAGTTGCCCGCCGAAGATACTGGCATCACTTTTGCCAACCGAATTACCGAAAACGATACCCTAAATATCATTGACTTCGAGTACGTCTATAACGGGGGTGGCGTGGGCATTGCCGACCTGAACGGCGACAGCCTGCCCGATGTGGTATTCTCGGGCAACCAGGTCAATAGCCAGGTTTATATCAATCAGGGGAACATGAAATTCACGGATGTTAGCCAGAAAGCAGGACTATCGAACCTAGGTCGTTGGTGCTCGGGCGTAAGTCTGGTGGACATCAATGCCGACGGACGGATGGACATCTACCTTTCGGCAACTACCTACAAGTCCGAAAAAGAACGCGCTAATTTGTTGTTTGTCAACCAGGGGAATGACGCAGAGGGGGTACCCCGGTTCAAAGAAATGGCCGCCGAATATGGCGTAGCGGATACGGGGCATTCCATGCAGGCGGCTTTTTTTGACTACGACAACGACGGAGACCTGGATCTGTACGTGTTGATCGACACCATAGACGAGTACCCCAACCTATACCACAAGAAACGTACCGATGGCTCCTCCCCTACCACTGACCGCCTGTACCGCTGCGACTGGGACAGCACGGCCAGTCACCCCCGCTACACCAATGTATCCCAAGAAGCCGGTATCCAAATAGAGGGCTACGGCTTAGGAATCAACATCACCGACTTCAACCGGGATGGTTTCAAGGACATTTACGTCACCAATGATTACCTGTCCAATGACCTCCTATACATCAACAATGGGAACGGTACTTTCACGGATCGCGCCCAGGCATACTTCAAGCATACCAGCAACTCGGCCATGGGCAACGACGTCGCCGACATCAACAACGACGGCCTCATGGACGTGGTGGTATTGGATATGCTACCGCGCGATAACACCCGCAAGAAAAAATTGATGGGCCCCAATAGCTACCAGGGCTATCTGAACAACGACCTGTACGGCTTTACGTACGAGTACGTGCGCAATACCATGCAGATCAACATGGGCAACAAACCCGGCACCAATGAGCCCATTTTTGCCGATATGGGCATGCTGGCTGATGTGGCCGAAACCGACTGGAGTTGGACGCCCATGCTGGCCGACTTTGACCACGACGGCTACCGCGACCTGGTCGTGACCAATGGTTTTCCGCGCGACGTCACGGATCGGGATTTTGCCCAGTTTCGTCAGGAAAGCGGCTCCATTGCTACAAAGGAGTACCTCATCGCCCAGATTCCCACCGTCAAAATAAAAAACTTTGCTTTCCGCAACAAGGGGGATCTTACCTTTGAAAATGTAACCGATAAATGGGGCATTCAAGAGCCATCCTTTTCAAACGGAGCTGCCTACGGAGATCTGGATGGAGACGGGGATTTGGATATGGTCGTCAATAATATCAACGATTCGGCCTTTGTCTACCGCAATAATTTGATGGAGGCCCAACCCGAAAAAAACCATTACTTACGTGTCGCCTTTCGGGGAACAGGCCACAATCCGAATGGCCTGGGCGCACGGGTAGAAATCCGCTACGCGGATAGCCTCAGGCAGGTATATGAACATTCTCCTTACCGGGGGTACTTGTCTACGGTGGAGCCGGTGGCTCATTTTGGTTTGGGCGATGTCAGCACGGTCCAAAGTATCAGAATCGTGTGGCCAAACGGCAAACAGCAAACCGTTGCCAACGTGGCGACCGATCGACTTTTAATCGTCAGGCAGGAAGATGCGCTTGAAACCATCTCTTCAGAACTAACACCTGCCTATTTGTTCAGGGACATGGCCGACTCCCTGGGTATTCAATGGGTTCATCAGGAACCTGAATTCATTGATTTCAATGGACAAAAGCTCCTTCCCCACAAATTATCCCAATACCCACCGGCAATAGCCACGGCGGATATCAACGGGGACGGCCTTTCTGATCTGTTCGTGGCAGGGTCAAGGCAGCACAAAGGCCGTTTTTTTATCCAAAAAGCCAACGGAACCTTTGCTATGGCGGATTTATTGCCCGGAGAAGAAGGCGAAGCCAAGCAGTCTGAGGATATGGGGGTGCTCTTTTTCGACGCTGATGGAGACGGCGACAATGACCTGTATATAGCCAGTGGCAGCAATGAGCAGCCTCCCGGTCATCCGAGTTATCAGGACCAGCTGTATCTCAATGACGGCAAGGGACAATTCACACGTGCGCCTTCGGCCTTACCCCAGTCATTTGTGAGTACTTCCTGCGTGCGGGCTACGGACTTCGACCGTGACGGTGACCTGGATGTTTTTGTGGGCGGACGCGTGGACCCTGAGCATTATCCCCGCCCGGTGAGCAGTTTCATTCTGAGGAACGACTCCTCTCCTGGCCAGGTTCGATTTTCGGATGTGACAAAGCAGGTGGCCCCTCTACTTCAGCAGGGCGGGCTTATTTGTGATGCCCTCTGGACCGACTACAATAAGGATGGCTTTGTGGACCTGATCGTGGCCGGGGAATGGATGCCATTGACCGTATTCCAAAACGAAAACGGCACCTTAGTCCCCGATGATGCGCTGAATGGCTACCTGGCAAAATACAAGGGTTTCTGGAATAGCCTCATCGGCGGCGACTTCGACAATGACGGGGACGTAGACTACATAGCGGGAAATCTGGGATTGAATAACATCCTGCGGGCCTCGGATACCACCCCCCTAACCCTGCTGGGCGGGGATTTCAATAAGGACGGAAGCTTTGACGCCATCCCGCTCGTATACTATCCGACGACAGCGGGTACCCGCGAACTGGTACCTTTCCACGGACGGGAGGATATGATCAAACAAATGATTCCGATGCGGGCCAAATTCCAAACCTACGATGCTTTTTCCAAAGCTACTTTTGAAAACCTTCTGCCAGAGGAGCAGCGAAAAGAGGCCATCGTGTTGGAAGCTTCCTATTTGCAGTCATCCTACATAGAGAATAAGGGGAATGGGCAGTTTAGTATCAGGCCTCTGCCGACATTAGCTCAGGTGGCACCAGTCAACGGCATGATTGCCGATGATTTTGACTCCGACGGAAATTTGGATGTATTGCTGGTGGCCAATGACTTTGGCAACGAAGTAAGTTTGGGGCGCTTCGATTCCTCGAACGGCTTATTTTTGAAAGGGGACGGCGCCGGAAATTTCAAACCTGTTCCCATGTCCCAAAGTGGGTTTTATGTACCTGGCAACGCCAAAGGACTCGTGGAACTTCCGACGGCCAGCGGCCAGCGGCTGATAGTAGCTTCCCAAAACCGGGGCCCATTGCGCGTCTTTGGCCAGTCAGCTCCTGCCCTACGGTGGTTGCCGGTGCAGGCAGGGGATTCTTACGCTAACATCCTGTTAAAAAATGGAAAGTCAAGACGGTATGAGCTGTACTATGGAGCTTCTTTCCTTTCCCAATCGGCCCGGCACATTCCTCTCACCGCCGAGGTAGCCGCGGTAGAAATCGTTGACTTTAAAGGAAAAAAGCGTAAGGCTAAATTGTAAGCAGATCACGAATCCTGTTGCATCTGCTCTTGGACAAGCTGATGCAGCCGGCAAAGGTGGAGTCGTTTTATGGGCTGACGGGAATCTTGTGCAGAGGGTGTCCAATAATGGTGGTTTTCCATAAATCGTATCTGGATTTGGTTCCACGATTTATCATCCCCCACCATGTTCCGTTCTTTCAATTCGCAATAAAGGCCATGGGCAATGGCTTCGAAATCGTCCCGTCCCAGGTAATCCAGATCGGCATCACAGAGTATTTCTTCAAGCTTGTTTTTGGGTTGCTGGGGAATTTTGGTGGCTCTTATCATTCCACAAATCATCCGTATGTGTGCAGGTGAATAGCCAAAGTGTGGGAGAACTTCTCTCGAAATTCGGCATCCTTCTTCTTCGTGACCACCGTACGTTTTTATAAATCCTGCATCGTGGAAAAGGGCAGCCGTTCGAAGTAAAGTAAGGGTTTCCTCATCCAGAATCCCTTCGCTTATGGCAATGCGAACCGCAGCTTCTGCTACGTCCAGAATATGGCTAAGGCTGTGGTAGTAAAGAGTGTCCGAAAGTTTGTCTTGTAATTCTTTCAGGATAAAGGTTTCAGCATCGTGTAGCTTCATAACCTATAAAAGCAAAATAACAGGTGAATAACGGTCTAAACTAAAATCTCCCACGACGGACATTTTAAAACCTATGAAGGGCATCCAAATTGAACACGAATAATCAAACCATCAAATATGATGCCAAGTGTATAGCAGGGACCACACAATCTTTTCAACCCTCTGAATGAAATTGTAGCAATATATCAAACACCTACTTACGAATTTTGTTTTGAAGCATTAAAATTTGCACATATCAAAAGTACCTCGCACTAGGGTACTACCAAAACGACCCGTTTTCGATATTGTTGTGAGTTTCCAAGGCTATCAAACGTATCGATCAAAAGTAGGTAGTAGCCACTTCTGACCAGCACCCCCTGCTGATCCGTACCATCCCAGCGCACCGACCCATCCGTGCCGACTGTTTGGTTTTGAACCAGGTTTCGCACCAAACGACCTTGCACATCAAAAATTCGAATGCTCGCCACCTGACCCGCGGCGGATGATTCAAAACCAATGGTAACATGTTCGTCTACACCATCCCCATCGGGGGTAAAGGCCTCAGGCTCCACGGTAAATCCGCCAGAAGATGCCCCTCGTACGCCCTGAGAATTGGCATAGCCTGGGGTAGCATAGCCCACAAGGGCCGCCGCCGAATGCCAGTTTTGGGGGTCGTTACCCCCTTTTTCAGGAAACATTCTTTCGAGCGATACCCCCTTGGTTTCGGTAAGAAAAGGGGAGTGAAAACTGTCTTGGTACTCGAACAGGTCAAAAACTTTCCCCTCGGGATCCCGCAGAGCTACCCCGCCGGTTTGGTTTGTGAAACCAGGCATGGAGGCCATTTCGAGCAAGGTACGCGGGAGGTCGCTGGGGTACTGCTCGGCCAGGAGGGCCGAGTGGCTGCTGAGCGCCACATAGGCATTGGGTGCCAGCAATACAGGATTTGGCGTTACTATTTTAAATCCCGTTGGCTGGCCATCCTTTACTACTCCTATAGCCCAATTCTTAAGGCTGATGTAGTTTTGAGTGCGATTGTGTATTTCCGCAAACTCCACCCCGCCTACCCTCGGATCGTACAGGATCTCGCTCAGAATCACATCACCCGAATCGGCTTTGACGGGTACGCCCACCGGGAAAGATACTTCGCGCAGGAGATTACCGGCACAATCGGCCACATTTTTGAGCGTTAAGGCATATTGCTGGCCCGCCAACAAGGGAGTGTCAAGTAGCAGAGATAGGAGCCGATAGGAAGGAGTTTCTACGGAAACTTTCCGAAATGTCCGCCCTTTTAGTTCAAACATTCCGCTTTGGACACTCGCCAGGCTATCAAGTCTCTCATCAAAATACACATCAACTTGACTGGTACCGGCAAGCTCTATTCGCACGGCGCTTGGGGGAATCAGATCGGGGTTTCTGGCGGTGACGGAGTTAGGTTTGCCCGGCGTACCGCCAATGGCGGCAGTCGACACTTTCCAATTACTCGTTTCTCCGCAGGGATTGGCACTATCCACCTGTTCCAAAGCATACCCTCCGGCCCGCTTGTCACTTGGCCACCAAGTATCCTGATAGGCTACTGAATACACGAGCTGTCCTTTGCTATTGCGCAAGGTCAGCACGGCGCCTGCATTGGCCAGCGAAAAGGAAGTCAGCCCGATGACCCGGCCCAAACCAGCCAATAATCCACTAGTATTGCGGGAACAGACAATCAAATAGCTGCCAGCCGGCACGAGTGAATCAGGCAAAATGGCCGACCCACTGCCTATTTGGAGTCTCCATCCTTTCAAGGAAATGGGTTGGGTGGTGACGTTACGAAGTTCGATATATTCTGCATCCGGCAAGCCAACCACCGGTGTTGGGTCGGCCATAATTTCGGTTATCTGCACCGAATTGTAGCCCTGCCCATGTACCACCTGGAAGCCCGACGCTAGTACCCCAAGGAAAAGGACCAGCGTGTGCATTGGAATGCCGAGCCGTGCGTGAAGATACCCCATCAAATGATACAAAATGTGAGTATAAAAATGCAGATTCCTGGTGGAATCTGCATTCTAATTATTCTGACAACCTTAATTTGAATAAAGGGGCTGAATGACTAATGAAAAGCTTTTTCAATCAATTTTGCAGGGTTCACCTGGTTTACTTACTGGTATCCGACGGCTTTTTGGTCGCGGTCTGAGTGGTTGGCTTTTCGGCGGGTGATTTGGGGGCGGCGGGCTTTGCTGGACTAGCTGAGCCAGCTTTTGAAGTACCACCGGTAGAAGTCTTGGTTGGTGAACTTGCAGGGGCCTTAGCGGGTGTTTTGGCGGGGGCAGAAGGTGCAGCCTGGGCGGGAGGCGCGTTATTTTTAGCGACTTTTGCTAGCTCTTGGGTTGCTTTTTTCGCGTTTTTGGCCGCCGTTCTGGCCGAGTTCCTGGCCGCTTTAGCTTCATTTTTCTTCTTCTTTTTTGCGTCTTTTGTCGCCTTGTTCTCTATTTTTTCTGAGGCTTTTTTAGAGGCCTTCTTGGTTTTCTTTGCCTCCTTTTCTACTAATTTACTTACCTTTTTCGCAAGTTTCTCGGCTGTCTTAGCGACTGACTTTTTGAGTTTCTTCGACTCAGTCGTGAGGGCGCTAAGCTTGGCTTCTAAGGTTGCCTTTAATTCAGTTGTCAGTTTTTTTGTTGTAGATTTCATAGAAATTGTAATTGAAAGTAGGATAATTCCTGGATAAGCGGTTGTAAAATGTAAAAAATCAACAAATACCTACGTATTTTTCCGAAAGAACAAAAATATCACGTTATTTTTATGTTAAGCTTTTTTCAATAAATTTCCACAAGACAATTCCTGCCGATACGGAAACATTGAATGAGTGCTTGGTACCAAACTGTGGGATTTCCAGGCAAACATCAGCTAGCTCAATAATGCCCTCGCTCACACCTTCTACCTCATTGCCAAATACGAAGGCGTACGGCTGTCCCTTGGGCGGATCAAAATTTTGCAATAGCGTACTTTGGTGTACCTGCTCTACCACAGCTATTTTATAACCAGCTTGTTTCAACGTATGGATTAGCGCCAAGGTATCCCCAGTTTTTTCCCAAGGTACGGCCAATTCAGCCCCAATGGCACTTTTGGTAATTTCCCGGTGAGGGGGTCCCGGAGTGAAGCCACCCAGGTACAGCCGCTCCGCCCGAAACGCGTCGGCAGTTCGAAAAAATGAACCTACGTTGTTGAGGCTTCGGATATTTTCCAACACGATGACAAAGGGGAACTTACCGGCTACTTTGAACTCGTCAATCGTGAGCCGGTTCATTTCTTCCATCAGGAGTTTTCGCATGGAACAATGGGGCTAAGGTTGATCATTCGATTTTTCTTCAAACCTACAACCATTACGAGCAGGAATACAAATATCCCTAGGTGCTATTCATGCCAATGCCACCCTATCCGAAGTAATAGCGTACCCCCCGACAAAACTTTATCCAGAGAAGTACAAGTAAAAATAGCCATGTTTGACCATTTGATAGGTATGAAAAAAATGCGCCTCCTAATTTTTATTTCCGTCCTGGGCGGATCCAGTTTCCGGGGACAGGCTCAGGAAGTAATCCGCGTTAAGGATGGGGGCTCGGGTGCTTCCCTTGCGGCCAAATACAAGTACCAGTTTGAGCAGTTTGGGACGGGAACGGTTCACTATTGGAACGGAAAAACGCCCACCGCCCGGCTCAATTACAACCTGTTGCTGCGGGAAATGCAGTTCATAGCCCCCACCGGCGATACCATGACCCTGGATCAGGAGCAAACGATTCGGAAGATAGAAGTTAATAAGACGGATTTTGTCTATGACCTAAAAACCGGTTTCCTGAAAATCATAGGGGACTATGGCCCCAGTCGGTTAGCCCTCAGCCAATCGCTACAGGTAGCTGGTGTCGATAAGCAGGGGGGCTACGGACAGTCGTCGGGGGTGTCATCCATTAAGACATACAACAGCTTTTCGAATAGCAACAGCTCCATTTCCCGCCTGGATATCAAAGGAGATGTGGTGTACTCCCAGAAGAAAACGTATTTCCTGCTTGACCAGAACAACCAGGTGTACCCCGTGTCCAGGCGCAACATCCTGCGGATTTATTCTAGACAAAAGACCGCCATCGAAACCTACCTGCAGGAGCAAACCGTCCGGTTCAATGAACCGGATGACTTACAGAGGCTGCTGGAATTCTGCAAAGCCTTGCCAAAGTAGCTATCAGCGAATCAGAAAGATCCTCCCTCCGGAGGTTTGGTAGTTTCCGCTCACATCCCGATACTTAACCAAAAAAGCATAGGTACCCGTGGGAGCATCATCACCCGAAGCCCTCCCATCCCACCGAACGGAAGGATCGGCGGTATGGAACAACAAGGTACCCCACGTATTAAAAATGGACAATTGGAAATCGGACGAAATAACGCCTTTTACGTCAAGTTCATCGTTGATACCATCGCCGTTGGGCGAAAACGCCTCGGGCATATAAAAGGGCGGACGCGCCACACATTCATCCAAAGGGATTTGGTTGCACTGCGGCAAGGAATAGTAGGTGAAGTCGTAGTACTTGACGATGAGCTGATAACAAACTTCATTACCACAGACAAACTCACGGTCGCTGGTAGTGGCCATGGCACCCAGCGCGGTTATGTCTTTCCAAAAGACCCCATCTTTGTGTATAACGGCCGTCAGGCCGGGGGGACTATAAGGCGTTTTCCACGATAGGGTGTTCAAATCCGGCCTGCCCACCAGCCCAAATTCGGAGATGCATACTGGCTTTGAACTCAACGGAATCAGGCAGGAGTCCGTCGGCTGCAGCCGAAAACAAGTCGGACCTCCGTCACTCACAACGGCAGTAATTGTGGTTTGGGTGCTCGAAACTGGTAAGCCTCTGCTCTCAAAAATAGAATTGGATTTTCCACTGAGTAGCAATAAGTCGGTTTGCAAAGGATTCTCGATCGATAGGCTGAGTTGGGTAGTAGAAAGGGCCCTGGCCTCGGTAACAACGGGCGGCTCCATCGTTTTGGGCATTTTGAAAGTAATCTGCCGGATGGATCCCCGGCATTGGCCTGGCGTATATACCCCCCGCACCCGAATGGTGTAGGTACCTGCGGTGTCGTATTTGTACCGAATTTTATTTCCGTAGCCCGTATACCCTTTTATTTCTGTATCGCCCCAATCTATCTGATAGGTGGGATAGGTAGTAGGCTGCTTATCGGCAAAGGTAAGTTGTGCGCCCCCATCGGCGCAGGGGATGGCTTTCACCACCGGGGCAATGGTATCCTGTACCTCCACGGTGCGGCAGGCAACCCATTTTTTGCCCGGCGTATCTGAATACTGCAAGATGGTATACACACCAGGCCTTTGATACACATGAACACTATCAGTGGATAAGCTTTGGGGAGAAACGGCACCCCCTGTGTAGTCAAACACCGTACGGACATTCGTAGCCCCTGGTACCTTATTCTGGATGGCTACATTCAATGGAATGCAACCGCTTAGCTTAAGAGTAGCCTGCCCCATTTCGTAGGTAGAAAGCAAAGGGAGATCGGCCGGACACTGACCCATAACGTTTGCCGACCACAAAAATAGTACCTTAATTACACTAGAAAAAACTAACCCCCTGCTTTTCATATAATTGAAATTCGCCAAATTCGAGGTGTACTAGTACCTAAACAAAGATACCTACTTTGTGTTTGCACAATGGGCTGTAAAGTACAATTGTCTTTATTATGAGGCGTTAAAAAGGTGTAACAGAGAAAAATATTTCCGTGAATTATTAAAATAAATTAATAATTAAGTGCATATTTGAAACAGCGTACTCGAAGTTGCGTTAACCCCTAGATCCTTACGTCAAAAGAACCGTTACTTTTTTTTACTCATTCCTAAAATTCTTGAACCAATGACTACTTCACGCAGAGATGTGTTAAAACTGGCCGGCGTGGCCCTGGCGGGTACCACTTTCCCGGCCATTCTTACTTCCAACCGGGCCTTTGCCGGTGTCAACAGCGAAACCCTTAAAGTGGGGCTCATTGGCTGCGGAGGCCGGGGCTCCGGAGCCGCCAAGCAGGCGCTCAACGCCGATCCAAACGTAGTACTTCACGCCATGGGCGATATATTCCGCGACCGCCTCGACTCGTCGCTGGAAGCACTCACCAAGGCTGTGGGTAAAAAGGTCCAGGTAGACGAAGACCACAAGTTTGTGGGCTTCGATGCTTTTCAGAAAGTAATTGACTCGGGTGTGGATGTAGTACTTCTGACAACCCCCCCTCACTTCCGGCCCGAGCACCTGACCGCCGCCATCAACGCCGGCAAGCACGTGTTTTGCGAGAAACCCGTAGCGGTGGATACACCCGGTCTGAAAAAAGTACTGGAAGCAGCCAAGATGGCCAAGCAGAAAAACCTTTCGCTGGTGTCAGGCTTGTGCTGGCGTTTCCACGAGCCTAAGCGAGCTGCTTTTGGGAAGATCCTGGACGGATCGATCGGGGATGTGATGGCGATTTATAACACCTACAATACCGAAAACCTGTGGTCGTTCCCGCGTCAGCCGGGCTGGACCGACATGGAATATACCCTTCGCAACTGGACCTACTATACCTGGCTGGCTGGCGACCATATCGTGGAACAGGCCGTGCATAGCATCGACATGATGTCGTGGGCCCTGGGCGATGTAATGCCTATCAGCGCTGTAGGTACCGGCGGGCGGCAGGTGCGCGTGGACCCGTTGTTTGGTAATATCTTCGATCACTTCGCCATTACGTATGAGTACCCCAACGGTGTAAAGGGCTTCCACATGTCGCGGCAGCAAATCAATACGGAGCGCAGCTATGCCGTAGAGAGCTTTGGTACCAAAGGCAAAGCCATAGTGGATTGCTCACGTAACATCCATCAGATCGAAGGCGCTAACCCCTGGAAATACACCGGCAAGCAAAATGACATGTACCAAACCGAGCACGACGAACTCTTTGCCTCCATCCGAAACAGCAAGCCTATCAACAACGGCGAGTGGATGTCGCAGAGTACCATGCTGGGCATTATGGGCCGGATGGCTGCCTACACAGGCAAGAAAATCACCTGGGAGGATGCCATGAATTCGACCGAGGATTTGGCACCTGACTCAATTGATTTCAAGACCACTCCACCCGATGTAGTTGTAGCTAAGCCTGGTTTTACCCCCTTTATTTAAACCACATATGCACAGAAGAGAGTTTTTGATCAATTCGGGCCTGGCGACCTCGGCCCTGGCCTTCGGAGTTTCGGAATCCACGGCGGCACCTTCTGTGCTGCCCGCCCGCCCCATGGTGAAGAAAAGCCTGAAATGGGGCATGGTGAAGGGCGATATGTCCCTTATGGACAAGTTTAAAATGCTGAAAGAAATAGGGTATGACGGTGTAGAACTGGATTCCCCCCATACCCTTGATCACAAGGAAGTACTGGCTGCCCGTGATAAAACGGGCCTCGAATTGCCCGGTGTAGTCAACTCTGTTCATTGGAAATCGCCGCTCTCGGACCCTGATCCCAAAGTACGAGCCGTGTGTGTGGAATCCATGAAGACCGCCCTGAACGACTGCAAAATGTACGGAGGAACAACGGTGTTGCTGGTGCCCGCGGTAGTCAATGCCACCGTCAGCTATAAGGATGCTTACGAACGCTCTCAGGCTGAAATCCGGAAGTTGATTCCTACGGCGGAAAAAACCGGAATTAAAATTGCCCTGGAAAATGTATGGAATAATTTCCTGCTAAGCCCTATGGAAGCTGCCCGCTACGTGGACGAGATCAATCACCCGCTCGTAGGATGGTACTTCGATGTGGGAAATATCGTCCGCTATGGCTGGCCGGAGCATTGGATTGAGGTACTAGACAAGCGGATTATGAAACTGGATATCAAGGAGTATAGCCGCAAGAAGCAGTCTGACGAGGGGATTTGGAAGGGTTTCAATGTAGAAATCATGGAAGGCGACTGCAACTGGCCCGAAGTGAATAAAGCCCTGGCCAAGATTGGCTACTCGGGCTGGGCTTCCGCCGAGGTAGGTGGGGGCGATCGCGCCCGGCTGGCCGATGTGAGCCAACGCATGGACCGGGTGTTTGCGGCTTGATCTACGCTTGCCTTTTTCCAATGCAGACAGCTTTTTGAAAGCTGTCTGCATTTTTTATGCGGGTAGGTTGCGGCTGTTTTGCCCTTTACTCTGCGTGTAAGGTAGCCGCTGGCACTTTTACGTCCTTATGTTCAAAACCATTTTATTCAAATAGCCTCAAGATCCTTTACTCTATGAAGTCCATTTCCCGTAAAGAATTTATCCAAGATTTGTCGTTGTTGGCAGCTGCTTCGCTGCTTCCCGGCCTATCCTTTGCCGAAATAGAGTTTTTGAAAAAATCAAAGATGAAGCTAGGCCTGGTCACCTACCTGTGGGGGAAGGACTGGGATGTACCTACTTTGATCGAAAATTGCACCAAAACCGGTATCCATGGCGTGGAACTCCGCGTGGATCACGCGCACAAGGTGATGCCCGATATTTCGGCGGCTCGTCGTGCAGAGGTCAAGAAGATGTTTGCCGATAGCCCCGTTGAGATCGTGGGCATGGGTACCAACGAACAGTACGACTCACCCGATCCGGCCAAACTGAAAGCCAATATGGACCGGACGAAGGAGTTTATCAAACTAAGTGCCGACATCGGGGGTACCGGCGTTAAGGTGAAGCCCAATCAGTTTCATAAAGACGTTCCCCACGAAAAAACACTGGAACAAATTGGCCGCTCGCTGAGTGAGTTGGGGAAGTACGCTGCTGATTTTGGTCAGAAAATCCGCCTGGAAGTCCACGGCAACGGCACCCAGGAATTGCCTAACATCAAGACGATCATGGATAATTGCGAAAGCCGCAATAGCTACGTCTGCTGGAACTGTAACCCCGAAGATCTGATCGGTCAGGGTCTGGAGTATAATTTCAATCTCGTGAAGAACCGCTTCGGCGATACCGTCCACGTCCGTGAACTCGACTCTGCTGATTACCCCTACCAAAAGCTGATGAATCTGTTTAAAGAAATTAACTACAAGGGCTGGATTCTGCTCGAATGCCGCACCGACCCCAAGGACAAGGTAGCCGCGCTGCTGGATCAGAAGCGGATTTTTGAAGGGATGTTGAAAGGGTAATGTGGTGAAATGTGGTACGGGCGGCTCGCCCGTTTTTGCAAAAAATTACTTCTTGGAAAAGTATACTCTGAAGATTAACGGGCGAGCCGCCCGTACCACATACATTACCAGTAATTCTCATTTAAATACCAAAAAGGAAACTCCTCCCAATTCTCCACTAACCCCGCCTTCATTGGATTTTCCAACGTGTAGGCGATCGTATTTTTAAATTCATTGCCATCCCGAATGATGTGGTCATAGCTTTCTTCCTGCCAGAATATCCCCGTTCTCCCAAGAAATTTATTGGCTTTTTTCGCAGTATAGCTTTTTATGCTATGCAGAATGGCATACAACGGTTTGGTATATCGAACTTCGTCCGAAGTATCCACTACCAGATGAAAATGGTTGGGCATGATGGAGTAAGCAACAAGATCATAGGACTTGCCATCCCAAGTATGCAGTGATTCCATTACGATTGAGGCTATTTCGGGATTTCGAAGCCATTGGGGTTCAGCAGAATTCGTATCCAGGTAATGATCCCATTTTGCGAAATGACGTTTATGAATCTTACGTATTTCTTCCTCACGCGTGGCTTCATCATTACACTCTCTTTTGATTCTATTGAATGCTGCTTCCTTGTCTTGTTTCAATTTTTCCAAAGCTTCCTGGGGTAAGCTGCCGTAGAGTCGTCCCGTAATGAAGAAAGTCACCCCCGCTGGCTGAAGGTGAGGCAGGTATCGGCGGTATTCTGGCTTATAGCTCTTCATGTGGTACGGGCGGCTCGCCCGTTTTTTTGTAAAATTAAAGCATTTTTTAGAACAGAAGACGGGCGAGCCGCCCGTACCACATCACTCTACCAAGCCTTTTCAACTCATTCAGCTTCAACAGCGCCTCAATCGGCGACAGCGTATTTACATCCACCAGCTTCAGCTTCTCCTTCAGCTCTTCCAGCTTCGGATCATTGGGTTCAAAAATGCTTAGTTGAAAATTATTCTTCGGCATCTCCTTTACCTTCTGGGTGCGGTTTTCGGTCAGGTGATCCTTTTCCAGGTGAAGCATAATCTCACTGGCCCGCAGCACAATCAGCTGGGGCATACCGGCGATTTGGGCCACGTGGATGCCGAAGCTGTGTTCACTGCCGCCGGGCTTTCAGCTTCCGCAGGAAAATAATCTTGTTATCCACCTCCTTCACCGCCACATTGAAATTTTTGATGCGGGGAAAATCCTCGGCCAACTGATTCAGCTCGTGGTAGTGGGTAGCAAAAAGCGTTTTGGCCCGAAACTCGGGATGGGTGTGCAGGTACTCTGCAATGGCCCAGGCAATGGACACACCGTCGTAGGTACTCGTACCCGCGACCAATCTCGTCCATCAGCACCAGGCTACGGTCGCTGAGGTTGTTCAGAATACTGGCCGTTTCGGTCATTTCTACCATGAAGGTACTTTCGCCCCGGCTCAGGTTATCGCTGGCCCCTACCCTCGTAAACACCTTATCTACCAGGCCTATTGTGGCAGCTTTCGCTGGTACAAAACTCCCCATCTGGGCCATGAGTACAATGAGAGCCGTCTGCCGCAGCAGCGCCGACTTACCCGCCATGTTAGGCCCCGTGATAATAATAATCTGCTGGGTTTCATCATCCAGAAAAAGGTCGTTGGGTACGTAGCTTTCGCCCAGCGGGAGCTGCTGTTCAATCACCGCGTGGCGACCATCTTTAATGTCGAGCTCCTTGCCGTCCGTAATGACCGGCTTTACGTAATTGTTCTTGACGGGCTACGGTGGCAAACGATGCCAGGGCATCCAGCACCGACACGATGCGGGCGTTCTGCTGAATGGCCCCGATATACTCTACGGTGGCCGTTACAAGGTCGTTGAAAATCCGCAACTCAATGGCAAAAATCCGGTCTTCGGCATTCAGGATTTTTTCCTCGTACTCTTTCAGTTCGGGCGTAATGTAGCGTTCGGCATTTACCAGAGTTTGTTTCCGTATCCACTCGGCCGGTACCTTATTTTTATGCGCATGGGTCACTTCCAGGTAATACCCAAACACTTTGTTGTAGGCAATTTTCAGAGAAGAAATACCCGTATTCTCGATTTCCCGATTCTGCAGTTTGAGCAGGTAATCCTTGCCCGTAAATGCAATGGCAATGCAGCTCATCCAGTTCGGCATCTACCCCGCTTTTGATCATTCCGCCCTGCGCATTGGATATGGGGGCATCTTCACGAAGCTCAGTTTCAATCCTTTCCAGTAAATAGGCACAGGTATTCAGCTGGTCGGAGTATTTACGCAGCACTGTGGTAGGTTTGACCGGTTTGACCGCCGCCGACGCTCCTTCCATAACCTCCGCCTGACTGGTTCTAAGTTGCGCATCGGCACCCAGCAACTCCTTGATGGGGGCAATCTGCTGCAGAGACTTCTTCAATTGGCCCAGTTCCCGGGGGCTGATGCGCCGGACGGCTACTTTCGAAATCAGACGTTCCAGATCACCGATCTGTTTGAGGTGTCTGCAAGAGCGATTCGTGCACCTCTTCCTGTTGCAGAAACATCTCCACCGTATTGAGGCGTTCCTCCACAGGGGTTTTCTCTTTGAGGGGCAGCACCACCCATTTGCGGAGCAGGCGGGCTCCCATGGGCGTTACCGTATGGTCGAGAATCTGAATCAGGGGTACCCCGCCCTCCTGCTGAGGGTACACGAGTTCGAGGTTACGGATCGTGAAGCGATCCAGCCACACATACTTATCCTCTTCCAGCCGCGTAATGCGGCTCACGTGGCCGAATCTCCTTGTGCTCGGTTTCGAGCAGATAATGGATGATCACCCCCGCCGCCACAATTCCCATCGGCAGGGTATCTACCCCGAAGCCTTTCAGGGTAGCGGTCCGGAAGTGAGAGGTTAGTTTTTCAAAGGCAAAATCATCGCCAAAGCACCAGTCTTCCAGGGTGAAGGTATGGAACTTGTCCCCAAAAAGCTGCACAAACTCCTGTTTGTTTTTCTTGCAAAAAAGCACCTCCGAGGGCGAAAAACTTTGCAACATTTTATCTACGTAGGCGACGTTCCCTGCGCAGCAAGAAACTCACCCGTCGATATATCCAGCAACGAAAGGCCCATCTGATCCCTCTTTCCCGAAGTGAACCGCAGCCAGGTAGTTGTTGCGTCGTACATCTAGCACATTGTCATTGAACGATACGCCCGGCGTTACCAGCTCCGTCACCCCCCGCTTCACGATCCCCTTCGCTGCCGCCGGGTCTTCCAGCTGGTCACAAATGGCCACGCGCTCACCGGCCCGCACCAGCTTCGGCAGGTAGGTATCCAGCGAGTGGTGGGGAAATCCCGCCAGCTCTTCGTGTGCGCCGCCGTTGTTCGCTTCGAGTGAGTACAATGCCCAAGATTTTGGAGGCCCGAATGGCATCTTCCCCGAAGGTTTCGTAAAAATCGCCCACCCGGAAGAGCAACAACGCACCGGGGTACTTGGCCTTAATTTGGTTGTATTGCTTGTTAAGGGGGGTTTCTTTCTGTGCTGACTTTGCCAAAGGATTTTTGATTTTCGAAGTATGGTCAAGAAGGCGGTTGTACTTTCTCGCGTAAATACAAATTTAACGCTTCTGGTTTAGTTTGACAAGGTGAGGCCAAAAAGGGATGATTCCCCATCAAAGACAAACACAATATACCCTTAATTTTCTGGCCCTAACTGAGGAGTTAGGTCTGGATGGAATAGCCTTTCACTGGTTTTTTTGAGTATATATATACCATCTTTGAGTTTCCTAGGGTAGTACAATGAAGGAGAGCCTTCCGAAGTATTTAACAGGAATATTAAATTTATAATTTGATTAGTACCGCAAATCACCCTTTCCACCTTGGTTATCAACCTACCTGATAAGTTAAAGCAAAAGGTAGTCATTTAACCAGAGGGCCTAGTCTCGTACTTACTAATACACCCAACCCCTATGCAAGATTCTTCCGAACTGGACTATGCCACTTTGAGCGACACCCTTTTGGTGAAGCTTTTGCGATCCAGTGATGAAGGGGCATTTCGCGAGATGTACCGGAGGTATTGGCACCCGCTCTTCCTAACAGCCCACCGCCGGCTGTGTTCCCAAGAAACGGCCGAAGAAGCGGTGCAGGATATTTTTGTGGACATTTGGACAAGGCGAAACCAGGTAGAAATCCTTGATCTAAAAAAATATCTTTTCAAATCGGTTAAATACAAAGTGCTCAACTGCATCAAGGCCCGGCTGATCCGGCAGGAACACGAAACCCATACGGACCTTACCTGCTACCTGGGCGAAGATTTGGGTACGGAGAATGAAATAGCCTACCTCGATTTGTACAAGGCTATTGAAACGGGTTTGATCACGCTGCCCGACAAAACTCAGACCATTTTTCGTTTGAACCGACTGGAAAACCTATCCATACGCGAAATAGCCACGCGTTTACACATCCCCGAGCGAACCGTAGAATACCACATCACCCAGTCGTTGCGACTACTCAAAAAGCACCTTCAGGATTTTGTGCTCACAACTTTGGTACTACTTGCCCAGTAACGGCTACCTCACCGTTCCTTCCTTATTTCGTTGCAAACCTCGTTGAATAAATTAAAGAAATTTTACTTTAATTTATTCATTTTATATAAATATTTAAATAATTAATAAAATTATTTGCGGTGCTATGCCTTGAAAATTGACTTATAGGGTGAAGACGAACACTAGCTGTTCGGAAATCCCGGTTAAGCCAAGCAAATGGACAGAAAAGCCTTTATATCCTTACTTCAACGATACCTGGATGGTACCTGCTCTTTGAGAGAAAAGCAAATGCTGGATAGTTGGTATCTACTTCTGGATCAGGATGATCAGGATCTAACCGATGGACTTCACCAGGCCGAGCTGGAAGAACGGCTTTGGAATAAAATTCAGCAGGAAATACAACCTAATCCAATCCCCCTGAGAGCACCTGAACCTCGATTTGGGTGGCTGGGCAGCACTCGTATTCAATGGGTAGCGGCGGCCTCAATACTTCTTATTGGCGGACTTGGTTATTTTACTTTCTTGAACCCTATTCTTCGACAGGAAGGCCTCCCCCCTACTTTCCGACATTTATTCCAATCAGCATCAGGAAAAAAACAACGACAAAACCAGCCGGTGGGTCATTCTGGAAGATAGCAGCCGGGTGTTCCTCGGGCCGGGCAGTGTGCTTGACTACCCTGTTCCGTTTGCAGGAAAGCGCCGGACAATCCATTTGACGGGTAGTGCCTTCTTCGAAGTTACCAAAGACGCCAAGCGCCCGTTTCTGGTGTATTCGGGGGACATTGTCACCAAAGTAGTCGGAACAAGCTTCAGTATCCGATCTGGTGACAACGACCTGGAAGTAGCCGTGGTGACCGGTAAGGTAGTAGTAGAAAAAGTCAGGACAGAAACCAGCGAATCGCGTCGGGCGGGGAATGAGGGCGTGGTGCTGACGCCCAACCAGAAAGTCACCTATTTTTCCCGGAACAAATACTTTGTTACCGGATTAGTAGAGACTCCTTTGATCATAGCCAAGTCCAGCCTGGAAAAAGCCAAAACTGTTGAGTTTGTATTTGAAGAAACACCCCTCAGCGATGTACTCCAGGAAGCTCGAAATAGCCTATGGCCTGGATATTCTGGTAGCGAATGAGGAAGTGGCCAACTGTCCCATCACCGCCGACCTGACCACCCAGCCCCTGTATACTAAGTTGAATATTATTTGCGCCGCGCTACGCGCCTCTTACGAAGTCAAGGGAACGAACATTCTGCTGACGGGAGGAAATTGCTATTGAACATTCTAAACCTTAAATCAAACCCCCTATGAAGTAAATGACACCTATTCTAAAAAAGGGCCGACTATGCGCTAACATTCTCGCCCCCCCAAGCTTACCTCCTGCCTCTTTGTCAGATTCACACATCACTCAGCTCTTGGCGGAGCAAGTGTCGAAAAGAGGTTATTGTCAAATTTTTCACGATTTAACAAAAACAAACCAATGAAAAAACGTCGACAATCCATGACCTTATTCTATCAAATTATGAGGTTTTCCCTTGTTCAGTTCGGCCTTGTCCTTCTGCTACTGAACCAGCTTTATGCGGGTTCGGCCTCGGCTCAGGAGTTGCTCCAGCGCAACATCAGCCTGAGTGTGAAGGATACAGAAATAAAAGCGGTACTCTCGCAGCTCGAAAGTATCGTACACGCCAAGTTCGTGTATAGCTCCCGTTCGTTGCCCACCCGCCGCAAGGTGTCCGTAAAGCTGGTTGACAAACCACTGTCGCAGGTACTGGACGACCTATTCAATCCTGACAAAGTAAGTTATCAGGTCGTGGATGGGCAGATTGTGTTGCACATGGCTCCTACTCGGAACCAGCCCAAGGCCAGTGAACCCCAGGATGCGCTTCTGACGCCCGCCTTCCTGGATAGAACCATTACGGGGCAGGTTCGGGACGATAACGGTGTAGCCTTGCCTGGTGTGAGTGTGGTGCTCAAAGGTACCAACAAGGGTACCTCCACTACCTCCGACGGGGGATTCAGACTAGACGTACCCGAAACCGACGCCACCCTTATCTTTTCGTTTGTGGGGTATGTTTCTCAGGAAATTGCAATCGGCACCAGAACGACCCTGGACATAACCCTGGCCATTGACAATAAGGCACTGGAAGAGGTGGTGGTAGTGGGCTACGGTTCGCAACGCAAGCGCGACATCACGTCGGCGGTATCCGTCATCAACATGGACGACATCGGGGAGGTACCTGCCTCCAACGTGACGCGCCTGCTGCAGGGACAGGCCCCCGGTGTGGTGATCAAGCAGAAAGACGGCTCACCGGGCAGTGCCTTCGAGGTACGGGTACGGGGTATCGGCTCTCTGGGTGCGGGAAGTGATCCGCTGTACGTCATTGATGGCTTTGCGGTAGGTACCTCGGTGGGCCAGAACCTGAACCCCAATGATATTGAAAGCATCTCGATTCTGAAAGATGCGGCCTCTACGGCCATTTATGGTGCCAGGGGTTCCAACGGGGTAGTACTCATCACCACCAAAAACGCCAAAGAAGGCAAAGTAAGCCTTAACTTCAAGGTGGATCATGGGATTCAAAATGTCCCCATGTCGCGCCGCGTAAAGGTACTGAACGGAGTGGAGTTTGCTCAGTTTAAGAAGGAAGTGTTTATGGATGGAATCCGGTATTTTCAGAAGAGAGAGCCTACCAACGACGAAGTACCCATCGGCTACCGCTTCCCCGAGCAAACCAAGTACTCTACCGACTGGTTTGCCACCATTCTGAACAACAACGCGCCCTATACCGATTATAACCTGACCCTCTCCTCGGGCCAGGGGCCCATCAAGTCTACAATATCAGCAGGGTACTATTCCGAGAAGGGCTCGATCATCAATACCGACTACGACCGTTTTTCAGTACGCACGAATCTTGGAGGGCAGATCAACAAGTTCATTTCCATGGGTCTGAATCTGAACGGTACGTATTCCTTACAGAACGTGGCTACGACCAACGGCCGCAGTGCCCTGGTAGGCTCTACGCTGATCATGGACCCCCGTGAGCCGGTGTACAACGAAGACGGCTCCATTCGGCCCTATATCGGGGGTGTTGATGGTGTTTTTGGCTTTCCGAACCCCCTCTTTGTCCTGCAAAATGCCATCCGGAAACGGAACGTGGCGGATGTACTCTCCAATGCCTACCTGGAATTCACGTTGCTGCCAGGATTGAAATTCAGATCGTCGGTAAATGCCAAGCTGAACTTCAACAACTACCGGGAGTTTATCCCCTCCACCATTGGTACGGCCCTCAACGGCTTCCCTCCCCGTATTGCCACCGGTGGTGAAACCACCGACCAGCTCTACAACGTCTCTACCGACCAGCTGCTTACCTACGCCCCTACTCTGGGTCCTAATCATCAGCTGGATGTATTGGTTGGTTTCAACGCCCAGCAGGAAGTAGTGAAGGGCGTATCGGGCTCGGGTAATACCTTCCCGGATGACCTCGTACCCTACCTGGGAGCAGCCATCATTCGTTCGTCTACCTCCTATCAGTACGGCTGGACTATGCTGGCCTACCTGGCCCGCGCCAACTATTCCTATAAGGACAAGTACCTGCTGTCGGCCTCTATGCGCCGCGAAGGTAGCTCCCGCTTTGGTGCCCTGAATAAGTACGGAAACTTCCCGGCCTTTTCGGTAGGATGGCGGATTTCTGAGGAGGCGTTTATGCCCAAAGCCAACTGGCTCACGGACATGAAGCTCCGGGCGAGCTGGGGTATGACCGGCAACAACAACATCGGTAATTACTCCCACCTGGCGTTTATGAATACCAACAACTATATCCTGGGCGATGCCATCGCTCCGGGTAAGGTGGTGAGTTCGTTTGCGAATACGGCCCTGGAATGGGAAAAGTCAAACCAGCTGGATGTAGGCCTGGACCTGGCCATTCTGGACAACAAATTGGTATTTACCCTGGAATACTACAAGCGGATCACGAACGACATGCTGCTGCCGATTTCGATTCCGTCGGTATCCGGCTTTACCACGAGCTTGGCCAATATTGGTAAGGTAGAGAACAAGGGCTTTGAAATGGCCATTGACTACCGCACCCGAGTGGGCGCTGTGAACCTCAGAAGTAACTTCAACGTGGCCATCAACCGCAACAAAATCCTGGCCATTAAAGGCGCGAATGACATGCTTTGGTCGGGAGGCTTTTATGGAGGCTATAACGTACAGAAGGTGGGACGTCCCATCGGTATGATCTACGGCTACAAGAAGCTCGGGATATTCAACACCCAGGCAGAAATCGACGCCGCTCCCCGGCAGGATGGCGTGATTCCGGGAGGAATGATATTCCAGGATACCAACGGCGATGGCGTTATCTCCTACGACACCCAGGACATGGTGGAAATTGGTAACCCAAACCCTAAGTTCACCTGGGGCTGGACCGTGGCCGGCGACTACCGCCGGTTCGACCTCAATGTGCTGTTCATGGGAGCGCACGATTTTGACGTGTACCGCAACATCGAAGCCTCTACCATGAACATGGACGGGGTATTCAACGTACTGGACAAAGCCAAAGACCGCTGGCGCTCGGCCGAGAACCCCGGCACCAACCCCACCGACGTACACGCCCAGGGAGGTACCAACTACTTCAAATGGTCACGCGAGAGTAGCGACCGCTACGTGTATGACGCCAGCCACGTGTGGGTCAAAAACGTGAGCCTTGGCTATACCCTACCGGCCTTAAAGGGATTCCTGAGCAACGCCCGTATTTATGTCAATGCCGCTAACCTGTTCATGATCACCAAGTACCCTGGCAACAACCCCGATGCGGGCGTCCGGGGAGGAAACGAACTCAACAACGACGACGAGTCCTATCCTGTACCACGTACATTTTCTATTGGTGCCAACCTAACTTTCTAAACGACCAATTGATATGAAAAAAATATTCACTCTGGCCATCCTGTTCCTCTGCCTGACCCAGTTTTCCTGTAAAGATTTTCTGGTGACCACTGACCCTACCCGGGTCGAAGGCGGACTGTTTTTCAAAAATCAGACCCAGCTTCAGCAAGCCCTGAACGGAGTGTACGGACAGCTCCAGGGCATTACCAATACCGCCTATCTGTTCAAGGAGTTCAATACCGACAACACCACGCTGGACTTCAACCCCCTGGATCGCGGGGGAGCGGCCGGCTGGGAAGCCTTTGAGTTTTCAACGGTGAACCCCGGCAACGGTGAGATATCTACGCTCTGGAACAACTACTATTCGGCCATTTTCAACGCCAACTTTACCCTGGAAAAGCTGGAAGAAAGTACCATTGACGAAACCGTCAAAAAGGAAATCAGAGGTCAGTTGAAGTTCATTCGCGCTTTTTACTACTTTGATTTGGCCCAGTACTTTGGCGACGTAGTGCTGGTGACCAACACCCTAAAAACACCGGATGAGGCCTTTGAGCTGGTGAAATCTTCCCAGGAGCAAGTGTACGCTCAGGTAGAGACGGATTTGAAAGATGCCGTAGACGCCCTACCTGTGTCCTACAAAGCCAACGAGGCGGGTAGGGTAACCAAAGGAGCAGCTCTTAGCCTGTTGGGAAAATACCACCTGACCCGCAAAAAATATCCGGAAGCCATTGCGGCCCTTACCCAGGTACTTCCTCTGGGCTATGTACTCAACGCCAACTACGCGGATAACTTTGACCCCTCGAAGAAAAACGGAAAGGAATCCATTTTCGAGATCCAGTACCAGGGAGGCAATGACCTGGGCGAGTGGAGCAACTTCACCTACCTGTTTGCGCCAAGGCTTTCCAAGGGAGCGGTAACCGGCTACGCCAATATCAACCCATCGGGACGGAATATCCCTACCAACGACCTCATTGCTTCGTACGAAAAGGACGATCTACGGAAAGACATCTCCCTGAAACCAGGGTACACGTTGGACGGAAAGTTTGTTCCCATCCCTTACGTGAGCAAATTCAACCACCCCCATACCATTGCGGGGCGGACGAACAACAACTGGCCGATAATTCGCTATGCCGATGTACTACTCATGCTGGCTGAGGCCATCAACGAGCAGTCGGGCCCCACGGCGGAGGCCGTCGGCTACCTGAATCAGGTAAGAGCCCGCGCCGGACTTGCTCCCAAAAGTGGTCTTGACAAAGCTGCCTTCCGCACCGCGGTATTACAGGAAAGACGCGTAGAACTGGCCTTTGAAAACCACCGGTGGTTTGACCTGAAACGCACCAAAACTCCGGCCGAGCTGACCCAGTTTCTGAATGCGTATGCGGCCAAAGAAAAAACCAAACCAACGGTAGACCGCGGCGGAATTGCCTTTAATGTATTGGACTATGTGTACGAAGACCACGAGTACTTTTTCCCGATTCCGGCTCCCCAGATTCTGATCAATACCAAACTGACTCAGAATCCAGGGTACAATTAAGGGTCAATAGGGCCTTGCTGAATTTTGAACGGGGAACGACTGACCTAGATCCATTCGTTCCCCGTTTAAATTCAAATTATATCAGAAAACCAGGCTATTAACCGTTCTAAATAGAGGTGGTACCTGCAAGTAAAGTAGATTTTTTGTAAAAAAACGACTTTGAACTAGTGCAAGAAATAACTGAATCCTTTTGGCTTTGGCAATTTTTAGGCCGGCTGCATCCCCTGATCGTTCACTTTCCGGTAGGTCTGCTTTGTGTGGCGTTGCTACTGGAAATCATTGACTGGCGCAGCCCCAACAAAGGGCTACGCGGGGGTATTAATGCCCTGCTGTGGATTGGGACCGGCAGCGCCGTAGTAGCCGTTGGCTTAGGACTCCTCCTGGCCAATCACCGAAGACTACGGCGGCGACACCCTCACCTACCACCAATGGGCGGGCATTATCACCATGGCCCTCTCCCTTCTGACCCTGGCCGTTCTTCGCAGTGGGCGTATTGTCCTGTACCGCAGCATGCTGACCCTGACGGTGGCGGGCGTGGCCGTGGCTGGACACTATGGCTCCATGCTGACCCACGGCGACGATTTCCTCACCAGCGTACTGCCCGGCTCGACCGAAAGCAATACCCCCGACTTTGGTACCACCAACTTTGTTCTCACAAGCTCCGACCAGCCCCTCTCCGACCAGCAGGTCGCTGAACTGAACCTGGAAGTACGGTCCATTCTGGCGCACAATTGCCATAGCTGCCACGGCCCCAGCAAATCCAAGGGCGAACTACGGCTCGACAAACGGGAACTGGTGATGCAGGGCGGCGAAAACGGCCCGGTGCTAGTGGCCGGGAACCCTGGTAAAAGCGAAATGATAAGGCGAATTACGCTACCCACGGGCCACAAGGAAGCCATGCCCACCAAAGGAAAGCGCCTGACCGCCCAGGAAATCGCCCTCCTTGAATTCTGGATAGAAAAAGGGGCTCCCTGGCCCAGTGGTGAAGAAAAAAGCATCTACCGCGTAGCCGAGCTGGCTCCCCGCGTGCCGGTACTTCCACCCGCCACCGCAGGCCTGAGCAATCCCGTGGATCGGTTTGTGAATGTGTATTTTCAGAAAAATAAAATTACCTGGAAAAAATCGGTAGATGACCGCCTCTACATTCGTCGGGTATTTCTGGATGTCATCGGCCTATTGCCTCCGCCCCAGCGGGTGGTAGCGTTCATGGCCGACACCCGGCCCGACAAACGCGAACTACTGGTAAAAGAATTGCTGAACCGCGAACGAAGACTACGCCCAGCACTGGCTGTCGTTCTGGAACGATGCCCTGCGCAACGACTACTCCGGTACGGGCTACATCACC
>CAVYGM010000029.1:0-42847 GCA_963768025.1 uncultured Cytophagales bacterium | reverse complement strand
GAAACAGATTCCAACCTTTTTAGCGTCAAAAAACTCTGAGATATATCGAAAACCAACTTCACGATGGATATGAAAGCACCTTACTTTATTTTCCTGCTGGCAGCAGGCTTGGCTTTGGCGTGTACGGACAATTTCCCCGAGCCATCAAAAGACATTTCTGACCTGAATGGCAGCTACCGCACCAACGGCCTGCTGGATTTTAGCTGCGTGGCCATTACGGACGAGCGGCAGCTGCCAACTTTATCTATCACCAGGGAGACAGGCGGTACCTACCAACTTACGCGAACGGAATTCTTACCCACCAAGCGAAGCACCAAACTCACGGGGGTGACGGTTCAGGTGGTGCCCGATACGCTTTTTTTGTTTAGGGAAAATAAGAAAATCGGAAACCTCAGCTTAGGTACCATGAGGGTGGTAAAAGGAAAGAAAACTCAGGATGTAGTAGCCCCCTTGCTCCTGGTTTCTGTCAACGACACCACTACTAACACCTATTTTTTCTATTATGGATATAGAGAGTAAGTAGCTGATCGACGGGGATGAACATCTTCTAGCTTTCTTTGATCCCACTGCTTGACAAGAGGTCAGGAAATAGGTGTTTTTAGGAACTATCGTATCGAATCAGGGTGAGGCGTTTTCCCTAACAAAACGACAATTGACTCTGACAATTGGGCCATTTTGCTGGGTGCGGCATGATTATTTTGGCATTAGACCTGATATTTCCACCAAAAACACCTGTGGAAACCAGACAAATAGAAACTATTATGACAAAGACTAGAGAAGAAGCAATCAAGGATATTGCTTCAAACCATGATGTAAGTGTAGGTACGGTTGCAACCCTTTTGAGCGGATTGGAAATAACCGGCGGCAATCAGGTACAGTTTAATATATCGGAACTAGGAGGCATGGGCCAATGGCAACCGGGCATGATTATGGTCGGTGATATGTTCAATTCTGCCCTAAAAGCAAAAGTGGACAGGCTGTGCACCGAGTTGTCGGCCCTATCGCGTACACTGCCAAGGGAACAGCCTACTGCTACCACTTCTACCATCACCAGCGGTAGTTTGGCTACTTTCAAAGGCAGTCAGAACAATTCACATTACGCCTACCATGCCTCGGATAAGCGATTGGTGATTGAAAACGGGGGCAAAACTACCCTGTACGATACCACTGGCTACCCGCTTACCGGGGTGCAGCAGTCGCAGGATGGCAGTGGCAAGCACCTGAGTTTTACGTATCCGGGAGGTTCCGTAAAAGTGACAGATTTGAAAGAAATTAGGGAGCAGGACGATGCCGAAAAGAAAGAGGCACCGAAGAAAGATACCGAAAAGAAGAAATAGGACGCTTACCGGTAGCCTCCATTTTGGTGACAGGACACAAAAAAAGGTCGCCTAGCCAGTGGTTAGGCGACCTTTTTTGTCTGGTTCCCGTCTTGACCAGTTCACCTACCGCCTAGTCAGGCAAATTGAACTGTACTTTGGCCGCTTCGTAACTCATACCCTCAAAATTGAGCCGCCCGGCCTGACCGCCTGGAACCAGAATATACCTAAACTCGTAGCTCGAGGAAGGAGCAATGGGCGGTCTCACCGGGGTAGACCAGACCCGGATGCGATTCACGATCGCAGAAAAATCTATGTGTTCGGTCGTAAACTGGGCGTACACCGTAACGGGCAACTGGCGCACCTGATTGTTATCAGTCGTCAGTTTAACGTACACGAGCACCACTCCACGATCCACAATCTCTTGCGACAGGGCAGGAGCGTTGATATCTATGTAGGACCGAGATATGCCAAATACATCCGTGGTGGACCAGGTACCGGCCTTGGTCCAGTTGGAATAGATCACGTTAGCCGCCCCGGTAGCCCCTATGGCCCCCTGTGGGCCCGCCGGCCCCTGTACCCCGTTGGCACCCGATGGGCCCACGGGCCCCTGTGGCCCTTCGCAGGCACTTATCCACACTAACGAAACAGCCATCAGGCTCCATCCAATTAATTTTCTCATTTTTTCTAGAAGTACATGTATGACATAGTAGCAATATTTCGCCCGAATATCCTGATTTGACGAGACATTAACAAAAAATGTTCTAACATTGGTTGTCTGATCAAGGAGTATTCACATCTGATTACCCTTCTTTTCAACAGACGCATTATCTTTGACTTTTAAACGAATCAGGTACTCACAGGCCCGTTCCTATTTCAATACCCGCCACTAGTTATGCCCAAACCTACCCAGAAGCTTTTCCTGCTCGACGCCTTTGCCCTCATTTACCGGGCGCATTTTGCTTTCATCAAAGCGCCCCGTATCACCTCCACCGGTATGAATACCAGTGCCGTGTTCGGATTTACCAATACCGTGCTGGAAGTCCTGAAAAAAGAGTGTCCCACGCACATTGGCGTGGTGTTCGATACCCCCAAACCTACCTTCCGGCACGTGCAGTACGAAGCCTACAAGGCGCAGCGCGAGGCACAACCCGAGGATATCACCATCGCCATCCCCTACGTAAAAAAACTAGTGGACGCCCTCAACATTCCCTGCCTGCACCTGGATGGCTACGAGGCCGATGACGTGATTGGTACCTTGGCTAAGCGGGCTTCGGAAGCGGGTTTTGAAGTTTTTATGATGACACCCGACAAAGATTACGGGCAGCTGGTGGAAGAACACGTATACATGTACAAACCCGCTTTCATGGGCAAAGGCGTGGAAAAACTGGGGGTACCCGAAATACTCGACAAATGGCAGATCGAGCGCATTGACCAGGTAACGGATATTTTGGGCCTGATGGGCGACGCCGTGGACAACATCCCCGGCGTGCCCGGCGTGGGCGAAAAAACCGCCCAGAAGCTCATTGCGCAGTACGGGAGCATCGAGAACCTGATTGCCCACGCCGACGAGGTACCGGGTAAGCTGGGGGAAAAGATCCGAGCCAATACCGAGCAGGCCCTCCTCAGCAAGCAGCTGGCTACCATCCACGTGGAGGTACCCATTGATTTCAATCCGGCTGCCCTGCTGTGTGAAGAACCCGACCGTGAAAAAGTAAGTGCCCTGTTCGACGAGCTGGAATTCCGCACCTTGAAGCAACGCGTCCTGGGCGACGATCCCGTTCCGACCCGATTTGCCGCCCCTGCGGCCTCCACCGGCGGTCAACTCGATCTGTTCGGAAGCAGTAGCGGCAAGTCTACCCAGACCATCGCCGCCTTCGAAGCCTCCACCTCCTCAAACGTGGGCGAGGTATCCACGGAGGCAATTCTACCTACCACATTCCGGACCATTGCTACCACGTATCACAACTACCAACTCGTCGACACCCCCGAGCTCATGGAGAGCCTGGCGTACTACCTGAGCCAGCAGGAAGCCTTTTGTTTCGATACCGAAACGACTTCTCTCGATCCCCTCGAAGCCGATCTGGTGGGGATAGCCTTTGCTTATAGAACCGGTGAGGCATTTTATGTACCTGCCCCGGCCGAGCATGAAGGTGCCCAGGCCATCGTGGAGTATTTCCGGGCCGTGCTGGAAAGCGAAACGATTACCAAGATCGGGCAAAATCTAAAGTACGATCTGCTGGTATTGAAAAAGTACGGCCTCGAAGTAGCAGGCACCCTGTCCGACACCATGCTGGCCCACTACCTGCTCGAACCCGAAAAGCGCCACGGCATGGATCGTCTGGCCATGCAGTATTTGCAGTACGAACCGGTTTCGATTGAAGAACTGATCGGCAAAAAGGGCAGCAAGCAGGGCAACATGCGCGACGTACCTGTGGCCGAGATCGTCGAATACGCGGGCGAAGACGCTGACATTACCTTGCAGCTGCATAGCCAGCTTATCCCCCAGCTGGAAAAAGTACAGGCTACCAAACTCTTCGAAGGGGTAGAAATGCCGCTTCTGAACGTGTTAGCGTCCATGGAAGCCGAAGGCGTGCGGATCGACATGCAGGCTCTGCAGGATATGTCGGCCCTGCTGGATACGGATTTGAAAGCTTTGGAAAAGGTGATATTTACCATGGCCGGGCAGGAGTTCAACCTGAGCTCCCCCAAACAGCTAGGGGAAGTGCTTTTTGATAAAATGAAGCTGGTCAAAAATCCAAAAAAAACCAAGACCGGCCAGTACGCTACGGGCGAGGAAATCCTGTCGGATCTGGAAAGTGAGCACGAAATAGCCCGCAAAATTCTGGATCACCGCGAGCTGCAAAAGCTAAAATCCACTTACGTGGATGCCCTACCAGCGCTCATCAACCCCCGTACGGGTCGGGTACATACCTCCTACAATCAGGCGGTGACAGCTACCGGGCGGCTTAGCTCCACCAATCCCAACTTACAGAATATCCCCATCCGGACCGTGCGAGGCCGGGAAATCCGGAAGGCCTTTATTCCCCACAGCGACGAATTCCTGATCCTTTCGGCCGACTATTCGCAGATTGAACTGCGGATTATGGCGGCTTTCAGCGGCGACGAGAGCATGATCGAGGCTTTTAACCAAGGACGCGACATCCACGCCACTACGGCCAGTAAGGTCTTTCACGTCCCTCTGGAAGAGGTCACGTCCGATATGCGGCGACAGGCCAAGTCGGTCAATTTCGGCATCATATATGGCATTTCGGCCTTTGGTTTGGCCCGCAATATTGGCGTTTCACGCACCGAAGCTGGCGAAATTATCAAAGCCTACTTTGAGGAGTTTCCCGCCGTGAAGCAGTACATGGACGATACGATTCGGAAAGCCCGGGAGTGCGAGTACGCCGAAACCATCCTGGGGCGCCGCAGGTACCTGCCCGACATCAACTCACGCAACCAAACCAACCGCAGCTTCGCCGAGCGAAACGCCATTAATGCCCCCATTCAGGGTTCGGCGGCTGATATGATCAAGCTCGCCATGATCAGTATTCACGACTTTATCAAGCAAGAAAATCTCCGCTCCCGCATGATTTTGCAGGTACATGACGAACTCGTGTTCGATGCCCACCGCGATGAGGTAGAGCTGTTGCGAGAGAAAGTGGACGAGCTTATGCGGAACGCCATACCCCTGGCCGTGAAGATGGAAACGGGGGTTGGGGTAGGTGCTAATTGGCTGGAAGCGCACTGATAAATGGCCCTTTCCCATTGCTGTGGCCTACCCCATTGAATACCCTGGCTCAAAATCTTGAGATCAAGCAGAATCCCGGCTGGGAATAAATTCCGGCAAGCACATGATCCGGTACCACCGGCCACTTATTTAATAGCCCTTTTTATTACAAAAAAAGCTTCCCTCAACTGATAGTTCGGGGGAGCTTTTTTATGTACATGCTATTTTCAAAAAAATGCACTATAAATCATTCTCTTCAAAGCAATTAGCTCACTCGAAACCTCCCAGAAACAAGAGAAAAATGGGCCGTAGGCTCCTCAACCGGCCCGACCACGACAGCAAGGCCCTGTGGAATGTCAAGTCAAGCGTGACGTGCGCCGCATGGAATCCGACGATGGGCTGCTCATCGTTGACGACAGCGTCAGCGAGAAGCCCTACACGATCCCAACGGCTTGATATGCCCTCATTACGACCACTGCAAGGATCGTTACGTAAACGGCATCAACTTTGTCAGCCTGCTCTACCGTAGCAATGGCGTCCAGCTTCCCGTAGGCTTCGAGCTGGTATTCAAGACCTTGCAATGCATCATCAAGACCCGCAAAGAGTGCTGGCGATCAGAGCGTACAAAGAATGACATGTTCCGGGATCTGCTTCGCGCGTGCCCACAGGAACGCCGTCAAATTCGCCTTCGTGCTCAGCGACAGCTGGTTCACCAATTCCGAAAACATCAACTGCGTGCTTTCGATGAAAAAGAACCTGATCGGGGCCGTCAAATCCAACCTCGAAGTGGCGCTCTCCAAGTCGGATCGGGCCAATGGTAAGTATTACTACGTACCATTTGAAAAAAATAATCTAGAAAAATCATTAGATAGCTCATAAATCCTCCTTCTACCTCCATCATTCTTGTTTGCCTTCCCTAATTCACGCCAATCTTATGCCACTTTGCTCAATAGCATTGATTGAAGATATTTTATAACCAATCTGTGTAAAATAATTATCCACCATCAATCAGGGTAAGGCTGAAAGTAAACCGTCATTCCTGATATTTTTTCATCGCCATTATTATTCGTTTCATGGGGCCTTTCGTGTCCATGAAAACCACACACTCTGAAATTGTTCGTCCCTCAAAAATAAAGGCCTATGATGCTATAAATCAGCCCATCTACCCTGACTCAGCCAGGCTGAGACCAAGGGGGCCGAATCAACCTCGATAACGGCCTTTTGGATGTTTTTGTCTACAAAAACATCTGGTTGAATTCATTAACCTTTCACTTATTTATGAAAAAAACTACTACTTTAATTAGGGGTACGTTCAGCGCTTACGCCCTGGCCTTGGGATTAACCGCTCTCCTCGTGGGAGCGCCAGCCTTTGCCAAAATTGCCAATACGACACCGAAAGCAGCTACCGAGTCGCCTAAGCGACTGGTATCCGGTACGGTAAACGACGAAACCGGCAGCGGTCTGCCGGGCGTGAGTGTGGTGATAAAAGGTACCACCCGCGGCACCACCACCAACAGCGATGGCAAGTTTCAGTTGGACGTCCCCAATGACAACACGACGCTGGTATTCAGCTTTGTAGGCTACGGTTCCAAAGAGGTACTCGTAGGTACTCAGAGTACCGTCAATGTAAGCCTAACCATTGAAGACAAAGTTCTTAGCGAAGTGGTGGTAGTCGGCTACGGTACCCAGCAAAAGGTCAACCTGACCGGTGCCGTGGGCGTAGCTGACGCCAAGCGCATCGAAAACCGTCCCATCGCCAATACCGGCGAAGGTTTGCAAGGAGTGATTCCAAACCTCAACATCTCCATTCGAAACGGTGACCCTTCGCAGTCACCCACCTTCAACATCCGGGGCTACGAGTCCATCAATGGCGGCGCGCCCCTGATTCTGGTGGACAACGTGCCGATGGACATCAACCGGATCAACCCCAACGACATCGAGAGCATCAGCGTGCTGAAAGATGCCTCCGCGGCCGCCGTATATGGTGCACGGGCAGCTTTTGGGGTAGTGCTCGTGACGACCAAAAGTGGCAAAGCGGGTAAAATGCAGGTTAATTTTGGCTCGCAGTTTTCGCTGGCCAAGCCCATCTTCAACATGGATGTGGTGACCGACCCTTACGAGTTTGTGCTGGCCCGTAATGCGGCCAACATGCGAACCAACGGCAACCCTTCTTACGACCCTGACTTCGTAGCGGCCACCAAAAAGTATTCCGAAAACCCGATTGCCGCCAACGAGTGGGGGGTGGTGAACGGACGGCTTCAGTACTATGGCTACAACCGCTACCAGGACAGAATCATGACCGACTATGCCCCCACCAACCAGCAGGATCTTTCCATCTCGGGTGGTAGCGAAAAGTCGAAATTCTTCGTTTCGCTGGGGCGCTTCAGCAAGGACGGCTACCTGCGCAGATAAACAACGAGAAATTCAAGCGCTATAATATTCTGTTGAAAGCCGATTTCCAGGTCAATAAGTGGCTCAATTTTGACTCCAAAGTAGTGTTTAACTCGCAGAATAGCGACAAACCGCACTTTTACAACTGGGACGTGAACATCAACTCCCTGGCGCGGGTTAACCCCATCCAGCCCATCCAGTTTCCTGATCTGCGAGTACTACGTCACTCCCGGCGACCGCGACCAGTATTCACAGTACATCGGCAAGTATTTCGGTGGGACCAATTTCTTCCCCTACCTGCTGGACGGTGGCCGCGAAACATTCACCCGCAACGATCTGTGGCTCACCCAGGGCGCTACCCTGACCCCCCTGCCCGGCTTGAAAGTGATGGGAAACTTCTCCTATAACCTATTTAACAACAATGTACCAGGATGTACAGAGCAAGGTAGAGATCATGGATACCGATCTACTAGCCAAAAGCCCGATCAGCAACGGTTTCAGCGGTGACGACTGGATCGAGAACCGACAACGCTACAACCAGTACTATGTGCTGAATGCTTATGCCCAGTATTCGCTTCCAGAACTCTGGCAAGCACAATGTGACCGGCATGGTAGGCTTCAACCAGGAGCAGGGCCTTAACAACAGCATTTACGCGCAGGCTCGGTCCCTGATTACCCCGCTCGTAACCGACCTGAACGCCACCACCGGTGTGCAGCGGTCCGACGGCGGCAAGTCGCACGTATCGCTGCGGGGTGTTTTCTACCGACTGACCTACAACTACGACGACCGCTACCTGTTGGAGGCCAACGGCCGCTACGATGGCACTTCACGTTTTCCCCAGGATAGCCGCTTCGGCTTTTTCCCCTCCTTCTCGGCGGGCTGGCGGATCAGCAACGAGAAGTTCATGGCCAATACCAGCTCCTGGCTCGATAACCTGAAACTACGAGCCTCTTACGGTACGTTGGGCAACCAGACTATCCAGAATCGGAGCAATGGCAACCAGCTTTACTACCCCTACATTTCTTCGATGGGTACGGGACAGGCACCTTACCTTTTGTCAGGCAGCAACATTCCTTTTGTGTCGCCCGCCGGCCTCATCAGTCCGTCGCTAACCTGGGAGTCAGTAACTTCCCAAAATATCGGTCTGGACGTAACGATGTTGAAAAGCCGCCTGGACTTCTCCTTCGACCTCTACACGCGCGATACCAAGGACATGCTCATGAATGTAGACTATCCGGATATTCTGGGTACTACCGCCCCCCAATCCAACTCGGCAGACTTGCGTACCAAAGGCTGGGAGCTTTCGCTGACCTGGCGCGATCGGATCAAGACCGACTGGAACTACGACGTGACATTAGCCTTGGCCGATGCGCAGGCTACGATCACCCGGTTCGAGAATCCATCAGGAGCCCTACCTAACCCTGGGCAGGGAATTTTTTACGTAGGTCAAAAACTCGGCGAAATCTGGGGATACGAAACTGCCGGCATATTCCAGACTCAGGATGCCGTCACCAACGCTCCCAACCAATCGCGGCTGGGTAATAACTGGCGGGCGGGCGACATCCAGTACGCCGACCTAAACGGCGACGGCATCATCAGCCCCGGCAAAAACACCCTGGCCGACCCCGGCGACCGCCGGATTATTGGCAACTCATCGCCCCGGTACACTTTCGGAATCAACACTAGCATCGCCTACAAAAATCTACGGTTGACCGCTTTCTTCCAGGGCATCGGCAAGGCCGACTACCTACCCGACAACGGCAATTGGAACTGGTTCTACCCCTTCAACGCGGGCCACGTAGAAAAATACTACATCACCGATACCTGGACTCCCGAGAACCCGAACGCCTATTTCCCCGCCGCACATATTTCGACCAGTGATAAGAAAAACGTGCAGGGACAGTCGCGCTATCTACAGAATGCCTCCTACCTGCGGGCCAAGAACATCATGCTCAGCTACACGCTACCCGTGACACTCAGCAGCAAAATCGGCATGAGCCGGGCCCAGGTGTTCGTATCGGGCATGAATCTCTTCGAGTTTAGCAAGATTCGCAAGCCACTCGATCCCGAAACCATCCAAACCCCGACGATTGAGTACCCCATGCAGCGGATCGGTACCGTGGGAATCAATGTATCATTTTAAACAAAAAGCTACTAGCTGATAGCCGTTAGCCGTTAGCTTTTTAAGCTTTTCCAAAAAATAAAAATATGAAAAAGAACATATTAAAATTCAGCTTCGCGTTGGCTACAACCTTTCTGGTAAGCGGCTGCAACGACGAGTTCCTGGAAAGGTACCCGCTAGACCAGATTACCAACGAGACTTTTTGGAATACCGAAAATGACCTGGCCGTGTACAACAATAACCTGTACAACCTCCTGCGTAACGACACCGCCGTACCCATCTTGATGGGACATAAAGACGGCTTCGACAGTCATTTTTCGAGCATCTGGAATCAAGATGAGTTTTCGGACAATATGGCCCCCCGCGAGCCGCGTCACGTGCGTTTTCAGCAATTACGGTCGGGCAAGCACAATGTACCTTCCAATCCTGAGTGGTTTGGGTACCAGGGCTGGAACTTCATCCGTAGTATCAACGTGGGGCTGGCTAACTACGACAAAGCGTCTATTCCCCAGGCTACCAAGGATAAGTACATTGCCGAAGCCCGCTTGTTCCGGGGCTGGTTCTACGCCGAAAAAGTACAAAAATTCGGGGACGTTCCCTACGTAGATCGTGAACTCAGCATCGACTCCGAGGAGTTGTACGCTGCCCGGACTCCCCGCGCCGAGGCGATGAAGAAAATCCTGGCCGATCTGGATTTTGCCAGCACAAAACTCCCCGACAGCTGGGGCGATGGCAACGCGCCTGGCCGCATCAACCGCTGGGGAGCCCTGCTGGTGAAAGCACGGCTGTGCCTCTATGAAGGTACCTTCAACAAGTACCACAACGCCGGAGACTCGAAAATGTGGCTGGAAGAAGCCGCCAAAGCCGCCAAGGAACTCATGGACAAAGGTCCCTATCGGCTATATTCAACGGGCAACCCCGAAACCGATTACAATGCCTACCACCGCATTCTGGATCTGACGGGCAATCCCGAGGTAATTTCCTGGCGGAAGTATAAGACTGGAGTCATCAATAACCACATTCAACAGTATTTCTCTTATACGGGAGGAGCCTCCAAGAGTATGGTTGAGGATTACTTGTGTACCGATGGGCTACCCATTTCGCTTTCGCCGCTGTATAAAGGCGATGAGAAGTTCGAAGACGTGTTCGAGAACCGCGACCCACGCCTGCGCCAGACCGTGCTTCACCCGGCTGATACCAAGAAATACAACTACTACCTGGGCGACGGACGCACCTACCCCCGATTGCTGGGGATGCCAGGTGGAGGCTATCAGACCACAACGGGTTATCACATCATCAAGCACTTCAACGCCGATGATATGATCGGGAAGGCGTTTAACACCGGAGAGTCACCTGCCATCACGCTACGTTTTGCCGAAGCGTTGCTTACCTACGCCGAAGCCAAAGCCGAGCTGGGAACGATTACGCAGGGCGACCTGGACGTATCGATCAATAAGCTGCGTGACCGGGTGAAGATGCCCCACATGAAGCTGGGGGATGTACCGGTGGACCCCCGCTACACGAAGGATGGCGTAACGCCCCTGATTGCCGAGATTCGCCGCGAACGCCGGGTCGAAATGTTCATGGAAGGACTGCGGTATAATGATCTGAAGCGCTGGAAGCAGGGCAAAAAGCTGGAAATACCTACCATGGGAATCCGGTGGAGTGCCGATGCCCAGGCCAGGTTCAAAGGCACCACGATGAAGACCGCTATTGATCCCGTATCGGGCAAAGAGTACATTGACGTGTACAAGGGTACCGACTTCGAGAACCCCGTTTTCAACGAAGCCAAGCACTACCTCTGGCCGATCCCGCTGAATACCCTGGCCCAAAATCCGGCCATCAAGCAAAATCCGGGATGGGAGTAGGAATCAATGATAGAATGAGTGAATGAGTGAATGAGTGAATAAAAAAATCATTCTATCATTCTATCATTCTATCATTCTTGAACAAAAAGAAAGCTACCCCAAGAGCATTAAAAAAGCGCTTCGGGTAGCTTTCTTTTTTTACCAAACATTCCTGAACCCATGAAAATAGCAATCGGCCATCGGCTACCAGCCATCGGCATTCTCCTGGCTGTGGCCCTTTCCAGCCTTATTACTCTCGCTGTTGCCCAAACCGTCCCTGACCCGCCCGCGCAGCATCCGCGCATCCTGCTGCTGGCCGGCGAAGAAAAACAGATTCAACAGGCCATCCAGTCCGATCCTCTGTGGCGAAAGATGCACGAGGCGATTGTGGCCGAATCGGATAACATCATTAAGCTGGCCCCCATTGAGCGTATACAGATCGGACGCCGGTTGCTGGATAAGTCCAGAGAGGCCTTGCGGAGAATCTTTCATCTGGCCTATGCCTACCGCCTGACTAACGACGCAAAATATGCCCAGCGCGCCGAAAAGGAGATGCTGGCTATTGCGAAGTTCAGCGACTGGAACCCCACCCACTACCTCGACGTGGGCGAAATGACCATGGCCATGGCCATTGGCTACGACTGGGTTTACCCTACCCTTTCGGCTGACTCCCGGAAGGCAATCAGCCAGGCGATTATTGAAAAAGGACTAAAAACCTCGCTGGAAGATCGCTATAACAACTGGCTGCGGTCGAGCAATAACTGGAATCAGGTCTGCAATGCGGGCATTACCTTTGGGGCTCTGGCGGTGTATGAAGACAAGCCCGACCTAGCCAAACAGCTTTTCAAACGGGCGATCAATTCCATCAAGCTACCCCTGGAAGACCTGGCCCCCGACGGAGCCTACCCCGAAGGCTACGGGTACTGGAACTATGGTACCTCCTTCCAGGTACTATTCATGAGCGCGATGGAAAAAGCCTTCGGCAGCGACTATGGTCTGTCGCGGCAGCCCGGCTTCATGGCTACCGCCCGCTACTACGAAAACATGACCGGCCCCACGGGCTACTCCTTCAATTATAGCGACTCCGGTTCGGGCAAAGGGGGACTAAGCCCGGCAATGTTCTGGTTTGCCCAGAAAAGCAACGACCCCTCCCTGCTGTGGATCGAAAAAGACTACCTGCTGCACGAGGACCCCGCGCGCTTTACCCGGAACCGTGTGCTACCCGCTATCATGATTTGGGGCGCAGGAACCAAACTGGACAAGGTTTCAGCACCTACCCAAACACTCTGGACCGGTCAGGGCAAAAGCCCCGTTGCGCTGATGCGCAGTTCCTGGACCGACCCAAACGCTATCTACGTCGGATTCAAAACCGGTACCCCCTCCGCCAGTCACGCACACATGGACATCGGCTCGTTCGTGATGGAGGCCGACGGGGTCCGCTGGGCGCTGGATCTGGGTGCTCAGGAATACGAATCCCTGGAATCCAGGGGGATGAACATCTGGGGCAAAGAGCAGGATGCCCAACGCTGGACGGTCAAGCGCTACAACAATTTTATCCACAATACCCTCACTGTCAACGACCAGTACCAGAAGGTAAAAGGCTACGCCAAAATCAACAATTCGGGCGAGAGCAAAGCGCTGAAATTTGCGGTGTCGGATCTATCGGATATGTATGATGGCCAGCTTGCCGCCGCGAACCGGGGCATCGGAATCGTCGATGACTCGTATGTGGTTGTGCGCGACGAAGTGAAGGCACCCAATCAGACCGCCAAAGTACGGTGGGTCATGCTGGCCCCCGATGGCGTAAAAATAAACGGCTCCAATACGGCAGTGCTGACTAAAGACGGTAAGAAACTCACGTTACGGGTAGACTCTCCCGCCAATGCAAAACTGCAAACGTGGAGTTCGGCCCCTACCACCGACTACGATGCCCCCAACGAAGGTACCGTACTGGTGGGCTTCGAGTACGAAGTACCCGCCAACGCCTCCCAAACCGTTCAGGTATCCCTCGTGCCGGAGTCCGGCAAGGCGGCCCCAAAAGCAATGAACAAGCCCCTGGCCCAGTGGGGCAAAAAATAAGTACCCGCTTCTGTCAGAGTTTGGGTGGTACCTAAGCTCTGACAGAATATCATTTTGATAAAAAAAATTGATGAAAAAGCTAGTTCTTTTGCTGATCACCTTCTGGGCGCATGAAGCCTTTGCCCAGGTGACACCCCGTAATATCCTTGCCCAAAAATATTCCCCGCAGCAAGTACAGCAGGCACTGATACCCAAAGCCCGATACCATCCCTATCCCACTACGCCATCTGAGTGGCAAAAAGCGGTGCCCGACTCCATCCTGAAAGCCGTGGTAAAAGCTGGTGAAGCCTCACTTAACTACGATTTCCGTCCGGTGACAGCCACAGTTTCGCTGGATTTTGTCCGCAGCGGCGACCGCGAACGGCACCGGGGCGTTGCCTACAACAAACGCTACGCACTCACCGACCTGCTTTTAGCGGAGAGTATAGAGGGAAAAGGCCGGTTTATGGAAGCCATCCTCAATGGCGTCTGGTCTATTTGCGAGGAAAGCTTCTGGGGGGTACCTGCGCATATTCGGGAAACGGGCTTACCCGATGTGGAGAATCCGGTAGTAGAACTATTCAGTGCCGAAACGGCCGCCCTTATGGGTCTGGCCGATTACTTTGTGGGGGATAAATTGGACGCCATCAACCCGCTGGTGCGTAAACGGATGTACTACGAAACCAACAAACGCATTTTTGTACCCCTGATTACCAAGGGGGAACAGTACAAATGGATGAGTAAAACCGAGCCGGTCAACAACTGGAATCCCTGGATCATGTCCAACTGGATGTCGGCGGCCCTGATGCTGGAAAAAGACGAGACCCGCCGGGCTGAGATGATTCACAAGTCCATGCTGGGCCTGGACCTGTACCTCAACGGTCTGGGCGAAGACGGCGGCTGCGACGAAGGCCCCAGCTACTGGACCGCCGCCGGGGCTAGCGTGTATGACTGCCTGGAATTGCTGGGCAATGCCTCGAAGCAAAAAATCCAGATCTACGACCTGCCCCTCATTCAGAAGATGGCTGCCTACTTTTACAAAGTCCACATCGACGGGCACTACTTCGTCAATTTCTCGGATGCTGATCCCAAGCTCCGGCCCGATGGGCTACTGCTGTACCGGTTCGGCACCGCCCTCAACGATCCGCAGATGAAGAGCATGGGACAGTGGGCTTTTCGGAAATTTCCCGAGCGGACCCTCGAAGTCAATGGCCACCACCGCCCCCGCAGCATCGAAAATCTCCTCAGCATCAAAGACATGAACACACCGGCTCCGGCCTACGTACCCGTGCGCGATGCCTGGATCTCAGACATTCAGGTCATGACCGCCCGGGCCGACAACGGATTTGTGCTGGCGACCCACGGCGGGCACAACGCTGAAAGCCACAACCACAACGACGTGGGCGATTTCCTGCTCTACGCCAACGGCGAGCCGGTGATCATTGACGCCGGCCGCGGCAACTACACCGCCCGGACGTTTTCGCCCCAGCGCTACGAGCTGTGGTTTACGCAGTCGCAGCACCACAACCTACCCATCATCAATGGCCACGGTCAGCTCGCCGGGCGTGAATACGAGGCCACCGAGGCTAGCAGCACCATTAACGACAAGGAAGCGGCACTGAGCATGAATATTGCCAAAGCCTATCCCGCGGAGGCCGGAGTAAGCTCATGGAACCGGAAAGTGGCCCTCAACCGTCAGAAGAACCGCCTGGAAATTACGGACGCTTACGCCATGCAGCAAAAGCCCTCGTCCATCCAGCAGGTATTCATGACCATCTGTGACGTGGATACGCAGGTACCCGGGCAGGTAGTGCTGACTACCCCGACCGGCAAGACATACGTATTACAGTATGATCCTAAAACCTGGACCGCGACTACTGAATTTCCATCCACCGACGGCATGGAGTACAGTAGCTTCAAAACCAAGTGGGACAACCATCCGGTGCAGCGCATTCTCCTGACCAATAAGTCGTTGAAAGAGAAGGGGCAGTTTTTGTTCACGGTTGGTGCCCGATGAGTTATTTTAAAAAATACTACCTACTTCTACCCCTGACTATCATGAAAAAGCTACTAGTACTTACCCTGCTCCTGACGTGCAGCTTACTGGCGCAGGCCCAGCTAACTCCCCGCAACATCCTGGCCCAAAAATATTCGCAGGATCAGGTAAAACAGGCCCTGGTGTCCTACGATCAGTACAAACCGTACCCCCGCACAGCCGTGGAGTGGAAAGCCGCCGTACCCGATTCGGTTATTGATAAGGTTATAAAGGCCGGAGAGGCACAACTCAGCTTTACCTTTGAGCCCATTTCGGCTTCGGTGTCCCTAGATTACAAGCGCTCGGGCGACCGCGAACGGCATAGCGGTATTTCCTTTGCCAAGCGCAACGCGCTGATGGAGTTGGTTCTGGCCGAAAGTATGGAAGACAAAGGACGCTTTACCGAAGCCATCCTGAACGGCGTGTGGTCTATCTGCGAGGAGAGTTTCTGGGGGGTACCTGCCCATATTTCGGGTACGGGTCTGCCCGATGTGGAGAACCCCGTCGTGGACCTGTTTGCCGCCGAAACCGCCGCCCTCATGGGCTTGGCCGATTACTTTGTGGGCGACAAGCTGGACAAAATAAACCCGCTGGTGCGCAAGCGTATCTATCATGAAACTAACGAACGCCTGTTCACCCCCATGCTTACTAATGGGGATAAATATGGCTGGAACAGTCCAACCCGCCCTGTCAATAACTGGAATCCCTGGATTATGTCCAATTGGATATCGTCTACCCTAATGCTGGAAAAAGATCAAAACCGCCGGGCCATCTATGACCCATAACGCTATGACCGACATGGATCGCTACCTGAATAGCCTGGGCGATGACGGCGGCTGCGACGAAGGCCCCTGCTACTGGACGGCCGCCGGGGCCAGCGTATACGATTGCCTGGAATTGCTCAGCGAAGCCACGAACAACAAAGTCAACCTCTACGACCACCCCCTCATCCAGAACATGGGGACTTACTTTTACAAGGTACATATCGACGGCAACTACTTTGTGAACTTCGCCGACGCCGACCCCACCCTGATTCCGGATGGCCTGCTGCTGCACCGCTTTGGCAACGCCCTGAACGACCCACGCATGGTGAACATGGGTCGCTGGGCGGTGGGTCGTTTCCCCGACCGGGCTACCTCCGTCACGGGCTTTCACCGCTTCCGATCCATTGAAAATTTGTTGACCATTAAGAAAATAGACAATACCTTGCCTTCGTACGATAAGGTACAGGATGCCTGGCTGTCGGATATTCAGGTACTGACGGCGCGGGATAACGATACGGATTTCTTCCTGGCTACCCACGGCGGGCCACAATGCCGAGAGCCACAACCACAACGACGTGGGCGATTTTATCCTCTACTCCAAAGGTGAGCCGGTATTCATCGACGCCGGACGTGGCAACTACACCGCCCGCACTTTTTCGCCCCAGCGCTACGAGCTGTGGTTTACGCAGTCCAATTACCACAATCTGCCCATCATCAACGGTGTAGGACAAAAGGCCGGTCGGGAATTTGAAGCTACCGAAGCCAGCAGTGCCATCAACGACAAAGAGGCGGCTCTGAACATGAATATAGCCAAAGCCTATCCCGCCGAAGCGGGTGTGGCCAGCTGGAAGCGCCGGGTAGCCCTGAACCGGACCAAAGATCAGGTGGAGATTCTGGACGATTATGCCATGCAGCAGAAGCCTTCGTCCATCCAGGAAGTATTCATGACCATCGCCGACGTAGATACCGCTACGCCCGGACAAGTGAAGCTGACTACCCCGAAAGGCCAGTCGTTTGTATTAAAGTACGATCCCAAAAAATGGAGTGCTTCCAGCGATTTCCCCTCTACCGAGGGCATGGAGTACCGGAGCTTCAAAACCAAGTGGAGTGGTAATCGGGTACAGCGAATCTTGCTGACCAACAAGGATTTGTCACAGAAGGGCAAGCATAGCTTTGTGATCAGCAAAAACTAGTTGAGAGAATGACAGACGCTACCTGACAGGTTTTCGAAGACCTGTCAGGTATTTTTTTGGGCATAAATCCGCTCCTGCACGTCCAGATTATGCAGGTAGTCGCGTCCCGAAGTTTCGAAGGGTACTTTATTCAACAGACAGTCTACAAAGTGTCGCTGACAGGCGTACACACAGTCGCCGGCAAAGTTACGATTCGTGGTGCTCGTAGGAATGTAGATAGGCGTCCTGCCCCAGGGGCTTGACCCAAATACTTCCATCACCCGTCAGCTCGATACTCCCCCCGTTGAGGTCGAGTAGCAGGCTATCGGCAAAGGTATAGCGGGGATTGGGGGAGCGGCTTTCGTTGTAGCGGCTCATGTCGAGCGTAGCACGGCAGCCGTTTTCCATGCCCAATACCACCAACCCACTGTCTTCACCCCTGATTTCGGAGTTGCGACGAACCAGATCGGCCCACACGGTGCTCACTTCGGAACCAGACAAAAAACGGACTACATCAATCAGATGCACGCCGGTTTCGTAGATCAGCAATTGCGGGTAGGTACGAAAATAGGGCTGACGGCTCAAATAGGCGTCGTGCTGCCAGCCATCGCCCATGCGCATCCGCCAGTAGAGGCTGTACAACTGATCCCCCACAATACCTTCTTCCAATAACCCTTTGATAGCCCGGTGCCAGGGCTGAAACCGGAAATTCTCATGGACCATCAGCCGCACCTCCCGCTCCTCGGCGAGGGTTACCAGCTCGCGGGCTTCATCCAGCGAGGGGGCCAGGGGCTTCTGGCAGATAATGGCTTTGCCGTGGCCGGAGGCCACATCCACCAGTTCCAGGTGGGAAGCCGGAGGCGTGGCTATGTCCACAAAATCAGCTTCGGGAAAGGTGGTCAGGGCCTCTTCCAGCGTTGCAAAAACTTGTCCTGAAAGCCCCCACTTTTTCGCAACGACACTGGCTTTTTCTACATCGGAATCACAGATCGCCACCAGTTCTACCTCGGCTATGCGCCGCCAGGCCTCAACGTGAAACTGGCTGAAATATCCGCAACCAACCAGAATCCCTTTTAATTTCATGTCAGGCAATTATTGATTAGGATTATACTCCCGATCCATGGTGAGCAGAAAGGAATCCATTCGAAATCCATCCTCGCGCATCGAAAACTGAATATCATGCTTTCCGGCTTTGGGGATGTCCAGATAAATCAGGTGGGGTACCCCGCAGTGTACTTCCACCGTCCGCTGACTCCCCGACCACGTCCATTTCTTTTTGCCCTCGCACCACTGCATCCGCTGTCCGCTTTCGGGCCAGGTACCGTTCAGTCCCACGTGTATGCCGTTGTCTTCCGAGCCCGTGGAGTAGGCCTTGACCCACACGTAGTAGCGCCCCGGCTTTTTGAATTTTACCGGATACGTCAGTACGGCCAACTGTCCGGGTACATCCGAGAAATTAGTCCCCTTCATCATTTTATCATCCCGCGTGGCCCGGGTATCGGGCACGCAGTGCAGGTAGGCAGCGCCCCCGGCTTGCTGGGCAGCGGCATCATCCGCCTTGTCCACCACCACCCATTTCCGGACCTCGTCGCTGGCTTGGGTCTGGAAACTTTCGGCTTCCTGGTAGACTGCCCCACGAGGCATATCTTTGGGTTTCTGGGCTACACATAGCAGGCTTGACAGGGAAAGGCCAACCACCGGCAGGAGTATCTTGATCATAGATTTTTACTTTGTCATTTTTTTCAATAAACCAAAAAAGCCTTTTTTACGCTCGCTGTTGATGCCCCAGTCGGCGGGCATACTCTGGTACCCTTCCACGAAGCCTTCGTCTTTCATGCGGTAGTCGAAGTACCCCCAGGAAGCCCCGGCCTTGGTAGCGGCAATGAAGTTGTTGTAGGGCTTATCGAAATCGAAATGGTCGTCTTCGTTGAACACGATGGGCTCGCCTTTGTAGTTGGGTTTAGCCTTGATGATACGAACCATCTCTTCGATCCGGGCGGGATCTTTCACGCCATTGCCATGTACCAGCACAAAATCATTCACCGCCAGCACATTATCCACGGGAATAAAGCCCCCGCCAAAGCTGGTCGAAACCAGCAGGCGGCGACCGTTCCTATCCATGGACTTCACCAGGCTGATCAGTTCATGAATTCGATTTTCTTTCAAAATCTCGTGATCGTATTTTTTGATATTGCTCTCGTTGTTTACCTCCACCAATACATTCCGGTAGTTCTTGTCCAACAGCCAGTTGGTGGCATTTTTCACGCGCATTCACCACCGCTGCTTCGTCTTTCAGGCGCTCGTCCTGCCCAAAGTAGAAGTAGCCCAGCATCACTACCATGCCCAGTTGATCGGCCTTGTCCATTATTCTTTCCAGCCGTTTCATAAAAGCCTCATCCAGTGAACCATCGGCTTTAAACGCTGAATTGATCCAGGGCTGATTTTGGGAATATCCCTGTGGACTGCCTCCCTGCAAGTTGAGCGTAAAGGCCAACAGGCCGTGCTTTTTCCACTCGGGCATGGCCTTGATGAATTCATTGGTATTGCGGTCGGCATCCCATTTTCCCGTATCGGCGTACTTCCACATTTCGCGGGTTTCGGGATTCAGGTCGTCGTAGATACCCTGCACCATGCGCGAGTTCGGCAATAAGCCTTCGAGCTTCATGCCCTCGTAGGTTTTGCCTTTCAGGGTTATTTTGTTGTTGATGTAAAAATCCCCATCCTTGATGGACACTTCGGTTTTTCGTTTTTGGGCCTGCGCCAGGGTACTCAGGAACAGCAGGGCTAGTACTATTTTTTTCATAAAGGATTCAGGTTATAGGTCGGTTAAGGTTTTGATTAAAAATGAGGATTTATCTTTTCAATAATTTTGATTGCCCATTTGGCATACTAATGTGAATTATGAATAAATTTAGGATTAATGTACTGACTATAAGTAAATTAATACTATATGAAACATAATTTCCTGCCTTTTTTTACCTCATCCTAAATCCTTCTCCTTCGAGGAGAAGGACTTTCTGGGAAGAAAAATTATCCATAATTCAAGTCCTAATACATTTCTATGAGGGTTAATTTTGTTGTACTACCTATCCAGATTATTATCTCTAAAACGAAAGTCGACTGCCGACCGCCAACCACCTACTCAATTTTCCACCGCATTCGTAGCCACATGATTACCGCCGCCACGTTGAGCAGGGCGCCGGTAACAAAAAAGGGGGTCACGCTCCCACTCCACGCAAACAGGTACGGAAACGCCAGACTGGTCAGAAAAGCCCCCAGATTACCCGCCATATTCATAGTACCGGACACCAGCCCCGACTGTGCCTTGCCAATATCCACGCACAGGGCCCAGGAGGGTGGCAGCGTCATATCAGCGCCCAGCAGGGCCACCGACAAAAACACTACGGCCCCCACAACCTCCTGCTGGTAGATGCTCCCCACTAACCCGCCCGCGGCTAGGGTAAATCCGGTCGCCGCCGGAATGATCCGTGACCAGCGTTGGTGCCCTTTGCGGTAGAGCAGGTCAATCCAACCACCCGATAGCCAGCTACCCGCGGCCCCGGCCAGTAAAGGTACCGATGCCAGCCAACCGGCTTGGGTGGCTTCCAGCTGATAGGTACGCTGCAAATGCGGATACAACCAGGTGAGGGCAAAAAAGAAGGTAAAATTGGAGCAGAAATACTGACCCATCACCGGCCAGATAAGGCGCCAGCTTAGCAATCTGCGTAACCCGATGGTGTCTGATGTCACAACCACGGACGCCTGCCGTTGGGTCAGAATTAGAACCTTCTCTTTGACTGACAACCGGGGATGGTCTTCGGGAAGATCCCGGAATAGAGCCCACCACACCGCCGCCCACAAAACCCCTACTCCCCCCAGTACGGCAAACGACATACGCCAGCCCACGGCCTGAATCAGAATGGCGATAAAGGGCAACGCCAGCGCGGCGCCCAACCGTGAGCCCGAGAAGTTGATACCCGTAATGAGACCCCGCTCCCGCACCGGAAACCACGAAAACGTGGCCCGCGCAATGCCCGGAAAAGCGCCCGCTTCGCCCGCCCCGAACAAAAACCGCACCGTCAGCAGCGAAATAAAATTCCAGCTTAGCCCTGTCAGGGCGGTTAGCAAGGACCAGAAGGAAACAATGCCGGTCAGCATTTTGCGGGCTCCCAGCCGGTCTACCCAGTAGCCCGAGGGGGTTTGCAGCAGGGCGTAGCCCAGCGAAAAGGCCGCCAGTACCCATCCCATCTGCCTGATCGTAAGTTCCAGTTCACCAGCAATTGGGCGTCTTGGCTACCGAGATACACACCCGGTCGACGTAGAGCAAAAGAGCCAGCAAAAAGGTACCTACAACTATTAGATAGCGGAACACAAGATAGAATTATGAATTAGCGCTTGACTGGAAGTCATTTTCTTTTTTTGCTTCTATGAATGCCTTTACTACTTCAAAAAGGGTTTGATCGTTGCCAACGTTTCCGGGGAATACCACGTAGGGAAATCCGCTGAGACGGCTGTCATCACCCGGCTCCCAGACTGACACCCCGGCGGTAATCTGCCCTTTCACCATTGCCTTCTTAATGCCCAGTCCTTTGGTGGCAATATCGCTGGAAGTAATGCCGCCCTTGGCTACGACAAAAGCCGGTGGAACGTCTAGCTGCTGAACGAGCTTCACCAGCAAGTCCGAGTACTGCATTCCGATCTGAATATTTTCCTCGCGGTTAGTGCCCGTTTGTAATTTCCGCTGCGTATAGATCAGTACGGTTTCACCGGATTCTATATGCTTCCTTATTTTGGTGGCTAGGGTAGTTATATATTCCTCGGGATTTGCCGTTATCAGCTTTGTGTTGATAATGTAAGCTGGCAATGAGATACGGTCCATCAGACAGCTTACCTGACGGGTGGTGAGCGGTACAAAAGAGCCCACTACCACCAACCCTCCCCGCTTGTTCTGCGCATCCAGCAGATCCTGAGCCCGCAACAGGGGGGCTGCTTCCAGGTTGCCCAGTGCTTTGACGATAGAGGCCGCCGACCGGATAATCACGTCGCGTCCTACCTCTTGTATTCGACGGATCAAATCCGCGATCTGCGCCAGATCGTCGTAGTTTTCGGCATCCGTTACCACTACTTTATTTGCAGAATCAGCCAATCGGGTTACTGTTTCATCCAGCTTGGTTGCTGACAGATCCACACGTCCGATTTTCCGGATTTGCTCATGCCGAATCGTCCTGCCCGATTTTTCTACAACCCATTCTCTAAGGTCCGAATTTGCGTAGCCAAATACCGGATCTTTGGCAAAGGGCGTCTCGGAGACAGGCGTCCGCACCCCCTCCTGTTCCAGGTAGTGCACTCCGTCAATAGTGACCCGGCCTCCTTCAATAAAAGCCGGAATAATAAAAATCAACGGGTTTATGGCTCCAAAACCTTTTCCCAGAGCCTCTACCTCCGCCGGGTAATGCCCCCGCAGGGTGGAGTCTGACCGGCTGATGGGCAGTACCTTCCGCTGGTATTTATCGCCCAGTTTTTTGAGCCGTTGGCCAATTTCTTCGTTCATCGCTACCGCCACCTCCTCCGAAAAAGCCCTTGAATTGGTCAGAATGTAAAAGAGTGGCGTACCCGCCTCAAACATCCCTTCCAGTGTCTCCTCCTCCCAGGTAGTCAGCACCGGCACATCGTGGACGGTCTGGGTGCCGGTAGGGTCGTCGTCAAGCACCACGATGACCGTATTCTCTAAAAATGTACGCATCAAAATTTCTATATGAGGTTTCACCAGATTTGGTATGCATGTACCAACGGGCAAACCTACTTAATGTTGGACTGTTTTTTGCCGATTCAGGCCTTCTACGGCCACGACTCGGGCCGGTGCCCCATCGCCACCGGCGTATTTGATGGGTAGGGCAAAGAGCAGCACCTGCTCCTCACTCAGTTGATCCAAGTTGCACAAGCCTTCCACGATGGTAATGCTGCCCCCCAGCAGAATCTGGTGGATCAGGGTAACCTCCGGCAGATTGTTCACATCGGCCACCGAGGGAGGCTCCACACCTACCATTTTCACCCCGTGAGCGACCAACCACCGGGCCAGTTCTTCGCCGATGCGGGGCAGGGCGTCGCGGTAGTCAGGAGTGCCGTTCCGCAGTGACCAGCCGGTATGCAGTAATACGCTATCCTGGGGGCTAATTTTCTCGGCCATTGGTCCCAGGTGAGCCACCGTTAAGAGTTCGTGGGGCTGGGTATCGGGCAGGGGCACCACCCAGGCCCAGCCTACCAGTCGCTCGGGCCCCATCTGGTCTATGCTCTCATCGCTGACCCCGAAGTGGCGGGGAGCATCCACGTGCGTACCCGCGTGGGAGTACAAGTGCAGCGTGGAGGCGTTCCAGCCGTCTGTATCCAACTCCCGCGCCGATTCCCAGCTTACGCCGGGAGTAGTACGCTGGTAGGTTTGGGTAAGATCAATGAGTTTCATACACCTTTAAAGCATCAATCACCGCCTGGGCTACTTCACGGGTGGTGGCATTTCCGCCCACGTCAGCGGTGCGTAGCCCGCTCGCGGTGGCGGCATTAATGGCTTTCAGGATAGCATCGGCCGCTTCCTGCTCACCCAGATGTTCCAGCAGCAGAGCCCCCGACCAGATCTGCCCGATGGGGTTGGCAATGCCCTTACCGGCAATATCCGGTGCCGAACCGTGGATCGGCTCGAACATGGACGGAAACTCTCGTTCGGGGTTGATGTTGCCGCTGGGGCCGTAGCCCAGGCTGCCCATGATAGCACCACCCAGGTCAGACAGGATGTCGCCAATCATGTTGGTGGTCAGTACCACATCAAAGATTTCGGGCCGCAGCACAAAGTTGGCCGCGGCCGCATCCACGTACATTTTAGAGTAGGTTACATCGGAATATTGCTCAGCTACCTCGGCAATTACCTTGTCCCAGTAGGCCAGGGTATTGATGAGGGTATTGGATTTGGTCACATTAGTCACTTTGCCCCGTCGCTTGCGGGCCAGCTGAAAGGAGTAGTGGGCAATCTGCTCAATTCCTTTGCGGGTAAATACGCTGGTATCGGTAGCCAGTCCGTGGGGGCTGTCGGGATAGAGGATCTTGCCATTCTGGACAAACTCCCCTTCGTTGTTTTCCCGGATCACCACGAAGTCGATATCCCGTTGGGATTTATTGCGCAGGGGGCTATCGATACCCGCCAGCAGTTTCACGGGCCGGTAGTTGACATACTGTTTAAAATGCGTACGTACCTTGAACGTGTACAACTTGGCGGGCAGGGTATCGTCCACAGCCGGCAGACCTACGGCCCCGAAGTAGATGGCGTCAAACTTTTTGAGGGTATCCAGCCCATCGGCGGGCATGAAATCGCCATGCTGCTGGTAGTAACCTGCCCCAAACGGAAAATGGGTCACGTCCAGCGAAAAGCCAAACTGCTCCGCCACTGCCTGCATTACTTCCAGGCCCATGGGCACAATCTCATGCCCGATGCCATCTCCGTTTACCGCGGCTATTTTGTACGTCTTTGTCATGAATTATTTCGTAGTGGTATATTGACTAAATTAAAGATTACCTCCTTCTGGCTCGGTCTCACCAAGCCGGGATGCTAGCTAAACCAAATAGATTCCGGGATAGTCACCAAAGGTTTTATGACTTTTTTTTCTGCAAAGGTTTGCGAAAAGGTTTGCAGAAAAATCCACAACCTGTGGTTAGAAGTTACCACGGCCCGTCTTAGTTGGTAAATGGCGCTATATACCCAATCTTCAAAATTGCACTTTTACAGGAAATGGAGGAAATTAGTCTAAAAACTATCGCTACCCGCTTGGGCATTTCTATCTCAACGGTTTCCCGAGCCTTAAAAAACCATCCTGATGTCAAGGACGAAACCAAGAAAGCGGTGATACAGCTGGCGGAGGAGCTGGAGTACGAGCCCAATCACCTGGCTTTCCAGCTCCTAAAACGTAAGAGCAATGCCATCGGCGTTATTGTGCCTAAGATCAGCTATCCGCTGTACGCCGACGCCATCAGCGGCATGGAAGCCGTGGCCGAGGCCGAAGGCTATCAGCTCCTGATTTGTCAGAGCAATGAGGATTATCAAAAAGAAATAAAACAGATCAATGGTCTGATCGCCTCCCGCGTTTCCGGCATTATTCTCTCGGTATCAGCCCATACTACGCAGTATGACCACCTGGTACGCATTCAATCTAGAAACATACCGTTCGTACTCTTCAACCGCGACTGCGAGCAGATAACCTGCTCCAAAGTACTGATCGACAACCACAAGGCTGCTTTTGAGGCGGTTTTTCACTTACTTTCCACCGGCAAAAAGCGGATTGCTTTTCTGGGCGGACCGCCGCATTTGCAAATAAGTCAACGGCGCGAACGGGGCTACCGGGACGCACTGACCGAAGCGGGATTGGTGGTGAATGAGGAATTGATTCAACAGGTAGAATTCAGCAAAGAGTCCATTATCCATACGCTTTCTAGACTGCTGGATGGTCCGCATCCGCCCGATGCCCTGCTCACGTACAGCGATCAGATCGCGCAACGAGCGTTGGTCATGGCCCGGCAGCGGGGCATCCGCATTCCGCAGGAGCTGGCCTTGATCGGCTTCAACGACGAACCCGTGGACGAACTGCTGGAACCTTCCCTGAGCTCGGTGAGGCAACCGGCTTACGAGATGGGAGCCGAGGCCGCCCGGCTTATTTTCAAGGAGTTGAACAGCGCGAAGTTTGCTTACGAAAAGATAATCCTGGAAAGTAAGCTTATACCCAGAGCCTCCACGGCGGGGTGAAGCTCTGGCGACGTTGGTATAATTCTTTATGGGTAAGAGGTGGAATATATCCAAAAACTTAATCCCATCGAATTATGAAAATATTACGTAACACGCTACTCATACTGGCAATTGCCGTAGCCTTCGCTTCGTGTACCCAGAAAATGAATTTTACAAAATCCCGCGTGGTACCGGCCGCCGAAGGGTATGTCAAAGTCAAGAAAGACAACAATAACAATTATAGCCTCACCGTGACGGTTAAGAACCTGGCGAAGCCCGGTGACCTGACCCCCTCCCGCGACGCTTACGTTGTGTGGATGCAATCGGACCGGAACGAATTACAGAAGCTGGGACAGATCAAGGTGGCATCGAGTATATTTGACAAATCGCTGGACGGGGAGCTCAGTACCACGACCACCGTGGAACCCAATGAGGTGTTCATTACGGCCGAGCGGGACGCCGATGTCCGAAACCCCGTTGGGGAAACTATACTCACCACCCGCAGGGACAATAGCATCTTTTAGTTTTTGAAAAACTACGTGGAATAAGGTACATTTAACCGTTCCTAACCTTGCTTCCATGTTCAAGAAATATTTTAGTGTCCTTTGGTTCTGGCTCCTGCTGGCACCTGTCTTACTGACCCATGGTACCGCTGTTGCCGATCCTGATTCACTCCTGATCGTCAAAAAAACAGCCGACTTTGCGTTGGATGGTAAGGGCACAGCTGGCAACTGGTCAGGTACTGAGTGGGTGCAGCTCACCCAGCAAAGAATAGCGGGACCAAAAATGGCTACCCGCGCCAAGGTACTCTACTCCGAAACGGGCATGTACTTCCTGATGGAGTGCGAAGACCGCAAGCTGACGGCTACCCTGACGGAAGATTTTGCCAACCTCTACAACGAAGACGTGGTAGAGGTTTTTTTATGGCCCGACCAGTCGGTTCCCGTCTACCTGGAATACGAGCTATCTCCGTTGAACTACGAGCTGCTAATCGTGGTACCCAACCTCAACGGCAAGTTTTTAGGCTGGCGTCCCTGGCACTACGAGGGAGCCAACCGGGTAAAGCACGCCACGAGCGTGCGGGGTGGGCGACCAGAAAACCGGTGCCGCCATCAGCGGCTGGACCGCCGAGTTCTTTATTCCGTACAGCGTCATGAAGCCCCTTGTACAGGCCTCACCCACGCCGGGCACCCGCTGGCGCGGCAACTTCTACCGCATCGACTACGACCAGGGCTTTTCGGGCTGGACCTGGCAAAAGACCCGCACCAACTTTCACGATTACCAGCGTTTTGGGACGTTGGTGTTTGAGTAAACTTGTTACATATCCTGGGGAAAATACCGCCTTTCTTAGTCTAATCGACTTTATATCTCACTAGTATAGCTCAACTTTCCAGGATGCACCTCACTGGTATCTACCTATTTTTTATAAAAAAATTTAAAATAAGAGGTTAGGTTTTGAAAAAACGTGACTCCTATTTCAAAACGGAGCTACCAAAATGACTCGACGACTACCCTGTGAGGAAGCACAACGATTATGGCAGGAATACCGGGCCGGTGATATATACGCCCTTGCCAATCTCATGCAAAAGTTGTATCCCGATCTTTTCAATTGGGGTATGCGCCTGCACCAGGATCGGGAGTTTGTAAAGGACTGTATTCAGGAAACATTCCTGAGTTTGTGGAAAATGCAGGAAACTATCAGTTCGGTAGAGAATGTACGGTCGTACTTGCTGGTGGTGCTCAAAAGCCGCATGCTACGCGAGCTTTCCAAAAAGAATAAATTTACCCACAGCTCATCCCCCGCCGAAGACTACGCCTTCGGGGTTGAGTTTTCGGCCGACCTGCATTTGATTGAGGAGGAACACGAGGTATATCAGTTGCGCAAACTGGAACAGGGGATGAACCAACTCCCAGCCCGGCAAAAGGAGCTCATATACCTGCGTTTCTACCAGAATTTGAGCTTTGAGCAAATCGCCGACGTAATGCAGCTAGGCCGGCAATCGGTGTATAATTTGATGCAGAAATCGCTCCATAGCCTGCGCAAAAACTGGGCTGCGGCCATTTTTATCTTTCTGTTTTCCGGACTATAATTCACCACCATTAGAAAAAGCACGTCAAAGCCAATGAAAAAATACGAACACTATACGACCGAAGATTTTGTTCAGGACGAGGATTTCCGGGACTGGGTTCAGGGGAGTAGCCTCAATGAAACTTTTTGGCTGTCCTTTTTGGACCAGTACCCTACCCAGCGGGTAGCTCTGAAGAGGGCCGAGCAGATGGTGCGAGCCGCTCACTTGCATGAGGAAATACTCAGCGAAAAGGAAATTCGTGCCGAGGTGGAGACCTTCCTACACCGGGCCGGGGCAGGTACAATTCCCCTTCCGGTATCTTCTTCGCGGCCATCCTCCTTCCGCCGGTTCCCATTTGGCCGGGTTGCATCGGTAGCCGCCCTGATCGTGGCCGTGTTTGGACTGACCTGGCACTATTGGCCTTCCGCCCGAATTGCCCAGGAATTCGATAAGAGCTCGGTAGGACAACTGGTTCAAACGAGTAACCCTACCCACCAACCCCTCCGGATACTGCTCAGCGATAGTACCGAGGTCGTCCTGAGCCCCAAGAGCAGCCTGAGCTACCCATCCCGATTTTCGGACAGCGCCCGGGTGGTGTTTCTTACCGGAGAAGCCAGTTTTTCTGTCATCCCACCGCAACCATCCTTTTCTGGTTCGTACGGGTGAAATGGTAACCCGGGTATTGGGCACGAAGTTCGTGGTGAGTGCGTACGAAAAAAATCAGAATATGACGGTGCAGGTACTATCAGGCAAGGTATCAGTGTACCGCCGGCCACCCAGCCAGTCGGCAGGTAGCAAAGAAATCAATGGGCTGATATTGACCGCTAATCAGGCGGCTATCTTCGAAAAAGCCCAACGCCAGCTGATAAAGACCCTGGTGGCAAATCCAATCCTGGTCCAAACAACCCCTGCGCCGGCCGAAACACGGTACGATGAAGTAACCCTACCCCGGATTCTGCACGATTTGGAGCAAAGCTACGGGATCGCCATTCAATTTGACGAACCCAGCCTGCGGGCCTGCAAAATTACCGCCACCCTGGCCCAGGAGTCGCTGTACGAAAAGCTGGATCTGCTGTGCAAAGCCATTTCGGGCAGCTATGAGATTGTAGACGGGCAGATCGTCATCAACGCGAAGGGGTGTCCCTGAGAAGCTAAATTTAACCCACTAAAATAACTTATTCCTACTACCTACCTTATGATGAGTACCTGATAACAAAACAAAAACGGCAGTAGCCAGGCCACTGCCGTCAGGCCTTTGCACTGAAAAGATCGCTCGCCAAAGTAACCGCTCAGTGTAAGTATGTTCCTCTAAAAGAACTTTTAACCCTTAACAAATCTATGAAAAAACACGCTACCAGGCAATTTTGGATTAAACTCATGAAGTTTTCCTTTACGCAAAGTTTAGTAATGCTACTGATGGTGGGCATTTCGTATGCTCACACATCTGAAGCACAGGAATTTCTAAATCGGAGGCTTACGTTGCAAGCTGAAAATCAGGAAATAAAGAAGGTGCTCACCACGATTGAAAAAGCTACGGACGTCCGATTTGTGTACAGCTCGCAGGTGGTTGAATCTTCCATGAAAGTGTCCATTCAAAAACAGAATGCTACGCTGGGAGAGATTCTGGACAACCTGCTTAAACCACTCAAAATACATTTCGAGGTAAGCGGGCGCAACATCATCCTTTCACCAAAGCCCGCTTCCACCCCCAAATCCTCCTCCTGGATCAATTATATTCAGGTACAAGCCCCCAAACAGCTTGTCAATGGGAAAGTTTCCGATGAAACCGGTACCGGACTGCCTGGCGTGAGTGTGGTGCTGAAAGGTACCACCCGCGGTACTACTACCAATGGGGAAGGGGATTTTCAGCTGGATGTACCCGGACCTGAATCTGTGCTTATTTTCAGCTTTGTTGGCTATGTAAGTCAGGAGATTACGGTAACTACCCAAAGTACCCTCTCCATCCGGCTACAGGCCGACGTGGCCAATCTGTCGGAGGTGGTAGTGGTGGGCTTTGGTACCCAGAAGAAAGCCACCATGACCAGTGCGGTCTCTACCATTCAGAGCGAGCAGATTACGGCTCGGCCCGTGAGCAACGTGCAGCAGTCCCTGCAGGGACTCGCCCCCGGCCTTACGGTACTCGACCGCGGGGGCTCACCCGGCCGGTCCAGTGCCACTATGCGGGTGCGGGGCATCACTACCCTGGGTGACAACTCGGCGCTCGTCATCGTCGATGGAGTGGAGCAAACGCTCTTCGACATGAACCCCGAGGACATTGAGTCGGTGACCGTGCTAAAAGATGCTTCCTCTACCGCCATTTACGGATCAAGAGGAGCAAACGGGGTAATTCTGGTCACCACCAAGCGGGGCAAAGCGGGTAAAGTTTCGGTTGCCTATAATGGGTACTACGGCATTCAGAACTCAATCAACACCCCTAAAATGATGGCCCTTGAACCGTACATGCGCCTGCAACAGACGGCCTACCGGAACGTGGGGGCGGCCCTGCCCGCCCGCTTTACGGATGAATCCATTACTACCTGGGTCACGACTACCGACCGCCTGAAATATCCGCTGCACAACGCCTGGTTTGAGACTTTGTTGAACCCGGCTCCCATGTCAAACCAGACGCTCTCCGTGAGTGGTGGCAACGAAAATTTTCGGGCCCGGGCCAGCGTACGGCTTATGGACCAGAAAGGCGTAGTTCAGAACTACGGTAGCCAGGTGAAGGAGCTACGCTTGACGACCGACTTTACGGCCTCGCCCAAAATCCGGTTCAGCGCCGACGCCAACTACCGCTACAATACCTCCACCACGCCCGTCGTCAATGCCATCAACAACTTTTTTCACGGTGCTCTGTGGGCCGTGCCCAAGTACCCCGACGGCACCTACGGCCTGAGCCAGCAGGGCAACAATCCGCTGATGTACCTCGAAAAGGGCGGTCTTTCCAACCAGGCGGTAGACCGCATTGTGGGGAATGTGAAAGGCGAGTGGGATATTCTGGAAGACCTGACGCTCTCCGTGCAGGTGGCCGGAAACTACACGGGTACCTATCAGAAAGACTTTAACAATGCCTACACCAACCGCGACCAGAACACGGGCGTGGTAAGAACCATCGCGAACAACACCCTTAGCGAAATCCGGAACCAGCAACGCGAGTACACCATTACCGACCTGCTCACCTACCACCACATCTGGGGTGACCACGATTTCAGCATCATGGGCGGCTACCAGGAATACTACTACCAGTATTTTGGCCTGAATGCCTTCCGTCAACAATTCTATAACAACGACATTCAGTCGATCAACCAGGGTATCAACGATGGTACCAAAAACAACGGGGGCTACGATGAGGAAGGAGGGCTTCGGTCGTTCTTTGGCCGATTGAACTATACCTTCGCCAATAAGTACTTACTCGAAGTCAACGCCCGCCGCGACGGTTCGTCGCGCTTCTCACCCGAGCGACAGTTTGCTTTTTTCCCCTCGGGCTCGGTAGGCTGGCGTATCTCGGAGGAGGAGTTTTTTAGTTCTTTAAAAAACACTATTCCCGAACTCAAACTACGGGCCTCGTACGGACAAACGGGCAACCAGGCCATTTCGCCCTACCTGTTTTTCCCACAACTCTCAGCCAGCAGCTACACTTTCGGCGGTAGCGTCGTGACCGGCTACCGGCAGTCTACCCGGATTGATCCGGCGGTAACCTGGGAAACCAACACCCAAACCAACTTCGGCCTGGACGCCGCGCTATTCCAGAAAAAACTGTCTGTCACCTTCGACTATTACAAAAAGATAACAGACGGTATCTTGCTCAACCTGCCCATCCCGCTCACCATCGGCTTGTTGCCCGGTCCGCAAAATGCCGGGATTGTCGAAAACAAAGGGGTAGAACTAGGCGTCAACTACCAGAACACCGCCAAGTGGGGACTGACGTACAGCGTGGGGGGCAATTTTTCGATGAACAACAATAAAGTTATCAGCCTGAACGGTACCGGTCCCTACATTACGGGTTCGGACATCGACCCCCGCTATATTATTCAGGAAGGACTGCCCATCAACGCCCACTGGGGCTACCAGACCAACGGCCTCATCCAGACCCAGGATCAGGCCGACGCTTCCCCCTACTTCCAACGTTCGGCCAAGCCCGGTGACGTAGCTTTTGTGGATCAGAACGGCGACAACATCATTACTACGGCCGACATGACCATGATCGGCAATCCTTTTCCAAAATATTCATTTAGCCTCAACAGCGGTCTTGGCTACAAAAACTTCCAGCTGAATCTACTCTTCCAGGGTACCGCTGATGTGGATGTTCGCTTGTCGGGTGCTTTGTCCGAGCAGGGCAATTACGAGGGTTTTACGCATGAGGTCTATACGGACAACTACTGGACGCCCGAACGTACCGATGCCCGCTTCCCCCGCCCCACCAAGCTGGACCTGAGAAACCAGGCCACTACCGACCGCCTGATGATCGATGGGTCTTATTTCCGGCTCAAAAACGTGCAGCTGGTGTATAACATCCCCACCACATTCAGTAAGAAATTCTGGGTACAGCGCGCCAGCGTGTACGTGTCGGCTTCTAACGTCTTCACGATCTCGAAGCTGAACGAGTGGAGCCTCGACCCCGAGGTAGAATCGGGCCGGGGCGTGTATTATCCCCAAACCGCACTAAAAACCATTGGTGTGAATCTGCAATTTTAATCTATTCGATTTAAGACAAAACCGATATGAACTACCTACTTAAATCCAGGAACTTCCTAACCCTGGCGCTGCTTACCTCGCTGCTGCTATCCTGCAAGGAGGACTTACTCAACCCGGTACCCAACGACCGGATTTCGACCGCCATCTTTTGGAAAACTGAAACCGATGCCTTATTGGCGACCAATGCTGCTTACGACTATTTGGCCGGGCTCAATACCTTTGCCTTCGACGGGGTTAGCGATATTGGCCACACCAACCAGGTGTTCAACGTCAATTCGTTTATCGAAAGCGGCTCGTACGACGCCTCCAACTCGCGGATTACCCAGGAGTGGACCAACGCCTACGCCGGCATTGCCACGGTCAACGATTTTCTGGAAAATGTGGATCGCGTGACCACCACCAATACGGCCCTGATTGATCGCCTGAAGGCCGAAATGCGATTTTTGCGCGCCTACCACTATGTACATCTGGCTAGTCTGTATGGCGGTGTACCCATCGTAACCAAAACCCTGAGTACCGATGAAGCCAAACAACTCAAGCGCGACGATGTCAACGCTGTCTGGGATTTTGCTACCTCTGAACTCACCGCGGCAGCGGGAGCGTTGCCCACCACGTACCCCGCGGCCGATAAGGGGCGCATTACCAAAGGTGCTGCACTAGCCTTGCTGGCCCGCGCCAATTTGTACGCAGGTAGGTTTCAGCAGGCTGCCACAGCGGCCAGTGAAGTCATGAAGTTGGGCTATGACCTATACCCCAACTACGGAAAGCTTTTTACCTATGGCGCCGAAAACAACGTGGAGGTAATTCTGGACCATCAGTACCTGAGCAGTGCCGGACTGAGTAACAATGTTTTTGCGCAAATGGCCCCATACAGTCAAAAAACGGCAAATAACACCTTCGTACCCACCAAAAACCTGACCGATGCCTATACCATGAAAAACGGGCTCCCGATCAGCAATCCGGCTAGTGGATACGACCCCCGCAATCCTTACAAGGACCGTGATCCCCGGATGGGCTTCACCATGTTCCTCTCGGGCGATCCGCTACCAAGCGGGGCTACTTTTAAGCCCGAGCCCAACAGTGGCACCACCGATGCCGTCGGCAACACCTACCTGGCTACCACCACGGGTTTTGTGGTAAAGAAATACATCAATACTGAGGACTTCGCTACGCCGGGCGTCAGCGGAATCAACATCATCCTGATTCGCTACGCGGAGGTACTGCTTACCTACGCGGAAGCCAAAATCGAACTCAACCAGTTGGATCAGTCGGTGTACGATGCAATTAACAAAGTGCGCAATGGTCGCCAGGACGTGAAGCTCCCCTCTATTGCTCCGGGGCAATCGCAGGCGGGGCTAAGGGAAATTGTGCGGCAGGAACGCATGGTAGAACTGGCGTTCGAAGGATTACGATTGTTTGACATCCGACGCTGGAAAACCGCCGAAAAAGTGATGCCGGGCAGCGTATACGGCATGACCTGGGTCAATAACGGAGCCGTGAGCACCATTCAGGTGCAGGCCTTTGAGCGCGTGTTTAAGCCGGGTCGCGACTACCTCTGGCCGATCCCGCAGAAAGAACTGGACCTTAACTCCGGCCTCACGCAGAATCCGGGCTGGTAATCTGAAATAGCAAAACCGGGACATAAAACTCCCGGTTTCATTTTTTGATAAACGTATTCATGAAAAAAATCACAGTACTCCTCCTCAGTTTACTGACAATAGCAGGTCTGGTAGCTATCCAAAAAACGCCGAAACCCAACGACCGTCCCAACATCATTGTGATCTTCATGGACGACATGGGCTATGGTGATTTGAGCAGCTACGGCGCTAACGGGTACCAAACCCCCAACCTGGACCGCATGGCCAGCGAAGGCATCCGATTTACCAATTTCCTGGCCGCCCAGGCGGTATGTAGTGCTTCCAGGGCCGCCCTCCTGACGGGCTGCTACCCCAACCGCATCGGCATATCGGGAGCACTATTTCCCAAAGCCGGTAAGGGCATCAATCCACAGGAGGTCACCATTGCCGAGCTACTTAAAAAGCAGGGATATGCTACGGGTATGTTTGGTAAATGGCACCTGGGCGACACCAAAGAGTTTTTGCCTTTGCAGCACGGTTTTGACGAGTTTGTGGGCTTGCCCTACTCCAACGACATGTGGGCCGTTGACTACGACGGCAAGCCCGTGGGTGAGAACGACTGGCGTAAAAAGGCTTTTCCCCTATTACCGTTCCTGAACGGGAACGATACCCTCAGGGCAATAACCACCCTGGATGAGCAGGCCGAACTCACGGGTATCTACACCGAGAAGGCCGTCAATTTTATCAAAAACCACAAAAAAGAGCCCTTCTTTCTATACATCCCTCACTCGATGCCCCACGTGCCCATTGCCGCTTCGCCCCGCTTCAAAGGCAAAAGCAAACAAGGTACCTATGGCGATGTGGTCATGGAGCTGGACTGGTCGGTGGGTGAAATTCTCAAAGCCCTGAAAGAAAATGGAATCGACGACAAAACGCTGGTTGTTTTCACCAGCGACAATGGCCCCTGGCTCAACTACGGCAACCACGCCGGTTCGGCGGGCGGCTTTCGGGAAGGCAAAGGCGTCAGTACCGAAGGAGGGCAACGGGTACCCTGTATCGTACGCTGGAAGGGAGTGGCCCCAGCGGGCCTGGTTTGCAATCAACTCTCCTCTACCATTGACCTGCTCCCTACCTTTGCTGCTTTGACCCGCTCCACCTTACCGGAAAACAAGGTTGACGGCGTGGATATTTCATCCCTGTTCAAAGGAGATATGACCGCTACTCCGCGTCAAACATTCTACTACTATTACCGAAGGAATAATCTGGAAGCCGTTCGTCGGGGCGATTGGAAACTGGTACTACCCCACGAAGGCCGATCGTACGAAGGGCAGCAGCCCGGCAATGATGGCTACCCCGGCAAGGCTCCCGAAAACACGACCTACCCCATGGCTTTGTATGACCTGCGCCGCGATCCCGGTGAGCGCTACGATGTGCAGGCTACCTATCCTGCCGTGGTGGAAGAGCTCAGGAAACTCGCCGAGGAGGCCCGCGAGGATCTGGGCGACGATCTCACCAAACGTACCGGCAAACGGGTAAGGGAGGCCGGTGTGGCGGCGGTTAGTTTAAAATAAACGTATTCACTATTCCTATTACCTACCCTATGCGCTTTTGTAGCCTTATTTTCCTGTTCCTGTGTTCTACCATCCCCATGGTCAATGCCCAGAAACCTTCAAAACCCAACGTCGTCTACATCTACGCCGACGACCTGGGTTACGCCGAATTGGGTATCTACGGGCAGAAGAAAATAAAAACCCCCAACATCGACCGCATCGGCCAAGAAGGAATCAAGTTTACGGATTACTACACCAGCACGCCGGTCTGTGCGCCTTCGCGCTGCCAGTTGCTGACGGGTACCCACGGCGGGCACTCCTACATCCGGGGCAATTTCGAGTTGGGCGGATTCCCGGATTCCACCGAGCGCGGACAAATGCCCCTACCAGCTGGCACCGTCACGATCGGTACCCTACTGCAACAAGAGGGCTACCGTACCGCCGCTATCGGCAAGTGGGGACTGGGTATGGGATACAGCACCGGCAGCCCCAACAAGCAGGGATTTGATTATTTCTACGGCTATTACGACCAGAAGCAGGCCCATAATTACTACCCGACCCACCTGTGGGAAAATGAAAAATGGGACACCCTGAATAACCCGGTGATCGACGTGCACCGCCGTCTGGACCCCAAGACCGCCACCGCCGCTGACTTTGCCTACTACAAGGGCAACGACTACGCCATTGATAAGATGGCCGACAAAGCGCTCGGCTTTATCCGCGAGAACAAAGACCGCCCCTTTTTCCTGTACCTGCCCTTTACCATTCCGCACGTATCCTTGCAGGCTCCTGACTCCGCCGTGAATGCGTACAAAGGGAAATTTCCCGAAACACCCTATTACGGTCAGCAGAGTTACGCTTCCACCCCCTACCCACGCGCCACCTACGCGGCCATGATCACCTACATGGATTCCAAGGTAGGGGAAGTAATGAAGCTCTTGAAGGAACTGGGGCTGGACGAAAATACGCTGGTAATCTTCACCTCCGACAACGGCACGACCTTCAACGGGGGAACGGATGCCAAGTTCTTTGAAAGTGTCGGCCCCTACCGAGGGCTCAAAATGGATGTGTACGAGGGCGGCATCCGGATGCCGATGGTGGCCCGCTGGCCGGGAAAAATCAAGCCCGGAAGTGTTACTAACCATGTGGCCGTCCACTATGACGTGCTGGCCACGCTGGTAGATCTGGTGAAAGCGCCCCCCGTACCCAGTGATGGCATTTCGTTTCTGCCTACCTTACTGGGAAAACCCAAAGCCCAGAAAAAGCATGAATACCTTTACTGGGAGTACCCCGAAAAGAACGGTCAGCTGGCCATTCGAATGGGGAAATGGAAAGGCGTGAAGGTAGAAATGAAAAAGAACCCTCAGGCCCGCTGGGAGCTGTACGACCTGGAAAAGGACGAAGGCGAAACCACCGATCTGGCCGCAAAATATCCCGATCTGGTGGCCCGCTTTGACCAAATTGTCAAGAAAGAGCATCGGCCTTCGCACGTACCGGGCTGGGAGTTTGTGAAGTAGGGCAACTGGACAATACTGGGATTAGGCGAAGCTGCTTCTGAACCCGAAGCAGGTAAGTACTTGCTGAACCCATTTTTCGCTACCTTGCACCTAAAAGGATATTTGTTACTTTTACTGAGGTTACTTTTCTTTTTAGATTCCTAAATGAAACCCAACGTACCGTCAATCGGCATATTATGCCTCTTTTTAAATACAGCTTTGGTAGCCAAAGCCCAGGTACCCGACTCCCTGCTTTCCATTTCTGACGATTCTTCCCGCGCGATTGCCATCGGCAAACTTGCCGCCAACACCGCCTTTCTGGAAAATGATTTTACCAAAGCCTACCGGCTGCTCAATGAAGCTCAGAAGATCAACAGCAAGCTAGGTTCGGCGTTTGTCAGGGCCAAACTGTACCGGGAGTTGGGTATCATTGAACAGTCAAAAGAGAATAGTGCCGGTGCCATCCGGGCTTATCAGCAGGCTTTTGACGCTTTCAAGGCCCAGAACAATAAGGCAATGCAAATTGACGCCCTCAACCGTCTGGAACAGATCTATTTTAAAGATAAGGAATACGAAACAGCCGAAAAGCACATTCAACAGGCACTCTCCATCCTGCAACAGAATCCCGACTTGCCCGCCTACCTATTGGCAGACACCTACAATTCCCTGGCAGCCATCAAGGGAGAAGTGGGTAAAAATCAGGAGTCACTGACCTACCTTGATAAAGCTCGAAAAGCCTATGAAAAGGCCGGTGAACAGCCTCAGGTGTACATAACCTTGCTCAACTCGGCGATTTCTCTCCGGAAGCTCGGCCGGGTAGATGAATCAATAGCTCGATTTAAAAAAGTGGAAAGCTACGCCACTAAGACAAAGTTTGATGAACTGCTCTTGCACGTGTACCTGAACCTGCCCAACACCCTGATGCAGATGGGCGATTATCCGGAGGCCATCCGGGTCACCCAAGAGGCCCTCGACCTGATGGACCGGAAACCCTCTCTGGAAGATTACCGCAACAGGGAGGAAATCTACTCTATCTTTCACAAAGCGTATGCCGCCCAAAAAGACTACCAGAAAGCGTACGAATATTTGCAATTGTCTTCTCAAACCAGGGATAGCCTGATGGGCATTGAAAAAAAGCGGGAGCTGGCCCGTCTGGAAGCCCAGTTTGAATCAAAGCAGAAACAACAAAAAATTCAGGAGCTGGGATCAGAAAATAAGGCCCGGCAGGAACAACTGTCCATCGTGCTGGCTATACTGGCAGCCCTGCTGTTGGTAACTGGTCTGATCGTGTGGCAATACCTCCGGCTGCAGAGGAGTAAGGCCAAAATCAGCCAGCAGTCCGATCAGCTTAAAGTACTGATGAAGGAACTTCACCACCGGGTCAAGAATAACCTGGCCATCGTATCGAGCCTGTTGAAGCTGCAATCCAACCGCCTGGAAGAGGAGTCGGCGGCCAGGGCCGTGCGGGAGGGGCAGCAGCGCGTAGAAGCCATGTCGCTCATCCACCAGCGCCTGTACCAAACTGACCTGCTTACGTCCATTAACATGCACGAGTACATCGTGGATTTGATCGAAAATCTGATGGTGGCGTATGGTTATGAGCTGGACAGCTTTGACCTCCGGCTCTCGATCGAAGAAAAGGAGCTGGACGTAGACCTGGCCATACCGATCGGACTGATCCTAAATGAACTACTGACCAATTCCTTCAAGCATGCCTACGGCAGCGTGAAGACTCCCATGCTGTCCATATCGTTGACCCGCGGCCAGGGCCTGACCCTGGAAGTAAAGGACAATGGCCCAGGCCTCAACGAAATGCAATGGAGGCAGCCGGGTGGCTCGTTCGGCAAGCGGCTAATCCGGAACCTCAGTGAGCAAACGGGGGGAGTATACCAGATTGGGAACGACAACGGTACTCATTTTAAACTACACATTGCCGAGACGCCCTTACGTAAAGTAGCCTGACGTCATGCCCGAACCAATCCAAATCTTACTGGTGGAAGACGAGGCCATCCTGGCCATGGAAATGAGCGAAACCCTCGAAATGGAGGGATATGCCGTGGTAGGTACCGCTGCCAACGGGCGCAGCGCCCTCGAAATTTTCCAACGTACCCCCGTTGATCTGCTCATATGCGACATCAATATAAAAGGGGATTGGGACGGGATAGAAACCGTGCAGCACATTCTGGCGATTCGGTCGGTGCCGGTCATCTACCTCACGGCCTTATCCGATAAGGATACTATTCAAAGGGCCAAGCAAACGTTTCCGGCGGCCTATATTCCCAAGCCCTACAATCTGACCAGCCTGCGCATCTCCATAGAAATGGCGCTGAACAACTTCGCCATCCGAATGAGCCAACCGCCGGTTCTGGAATCTGAATCCTCGTCCTCCAACAGCCACGAGGGCCTTACCCGCGACTCCATTCTGAAAGTAGACGACCAGATTTTTATCAAGAACAACTACCGCTTTGTCAAAATCACCCTCAGTGCCATTCTGTACCTCGAAGCCGACAATAACCATACACTGATCCAGGCCGACGGACAAAAACTGGCCATCCGGCAGTCGCTCAGTGCCGTACTGGATCGTTTGGCGATGCCCCGCCTCATCCGCACCCACCGCTCGTATGCCGTTAATCTCGACCGCGTCGATTCCTTCAACGATTACGAAGTTCGCGTAGATTCCTTTGACATTCCCCTGGGACGCAACTACAAAGAAGCATTTCTGAACCATTTCGACTTCCGGTAGGGCTCTCCACCCCCCATATTCTGTTTTCTACCGTCTGTGACAATCCGTTCACATCCAAATTCCGAACCAGATACCTTTTTTTCTCCACCTTTGAATTATGATCCACGGGAAGTAGGACATCTGTACACACGCACAATCTTATTTGCCAATTGCAGCCAATCAATTGTAAGCACTACACCAATCTGATGGCCATCCCTAGCTTTTCACTACCTGTTTACAATGCGAACAGGTAGTGTTTTTTAACTTATCCAGGGAGCAAGAAAACAGCTATTATAATCAATATCCTCAGAGAGGACTTCCTCCTGATGGTGTTGCCCTCCTCACAAAGCTGAATAAATTCTTTGGTTCAAACCCGTATATAATTTTACTCAACGTTATGCTTCTTCTTTCAACTACAGCACTATGGAACCTTTAAAATTACTGCTAGTCTCCTTTCCCTCGGCGTGGTCGCTTAGTCTGAGCCATTCGCTACAAGCCGCCGGCTATACTTTTGAGTTTCAGCACGTACCCACCAAAAAACAAGCCCTCCTGGCCTGCTGTCAATCAAAATACGATATTCTGATTACCAGTCACCGACTGCCCGACGGCCCCTCAAAAGACCTGGTCCAGGCATTGGGCAGTACGGTGGCCTGCTTGGTTATCAGCGAGAGCACTCCCTTTGTGGCTCCTTCGCATTCCGCGCTATCCTATACCGAAAAATCGTATCAAAGCCTTAGTCAGCCCACAGCCTGGATTTATACGCTGAAACAGGTGTTGGCCAAATGGGAACAAAGCGTGTCGGACAAAATCAGCCAGACCTGCCACGACCGGCGGTTGTTGTTTGACAAGGTAGCGGCCCGCTTTGCCTCGGAGCTCTACCAAGCTACCGAAAACAGGATTGAGAACGCCTTGAAGGTGATTCTGGACATCCTGGAAGTAAGCCGGATATACGTCCGGGGTATCTCCATCCATAAGAAGCATCCTTCCCTCGTGGTGCATGAGGTTTCGGCCCCCGGCCAACCTCAGTTTCCGGGCCCATTCAATTCTTCCTACGAAGTATCCATTCGGCAGGCCAACGGGGAGGTTAGCTACCTGGGCGTGGTGGATACCCTCAACCAGCGGGTTTGGGATCAGGCCGAAACGGACCTTTTGAAAACGGTCGCTTCCCTGCTCCGGAAAAACCCGGAAGAAATTCGTCGCTCAATAGCCATGTACAGAGAGCTGGGCATGACCGCGTAGCAAACAGGGGGTAGTTTCGGGATTCACACCGGATTGCTTTCCCTTTGATATATATCCTGTGTCCACACCAGAGCCGGCGGGTATCCATCCCGTCGGCTTTTTGTTTTAAAAAACCCTTCAAAAACGCCAAAAACACCTTTTTATAAAATTTAATCTTTTTTTTATGCAAATCACTAAGGGTATACCCCAGGTTGTGAGTCCTTACGGATAACTACTGAAAAAACTTCTGTATGCAATCACTTTTAGCTGGTCAGTTGGAACCCGAGAAGCCATCGCCCAAGGCAAATGGATTAGAAGAAAAAACCAGACAATTCGATGCCGAACTGTTACTAAAAGCAACGTTTGAACATGACCCCCGCAAGGGCCTGGAACTCCTATTCAGGAAGCACTACGCGCCTTTATGCAGCCACGCGGTGCGGTTTGTGTATTCGCGGCAGATAGCCGAGGACCTGGTCAGCGAGGTGTTTTTTCAGTTTTACAAAACCGAGGCTTACCGGCATATCACTACTTCCTATACCAGCTATCTGTTTCGGTCCGTGCGAAACGAGGCTTTTACCTACTTGCGCCGGGAGTTTGGCCGTACTACTACCCTGGATACTTCATCCGACAACCAGCAGGAGAGTCAACAGCCCGCCCCGGATGCCGAGATTCAGTACAACCACTTGTTTTTAAAGGTCAACGAAACCATCGCCCAACTGCCCAGTCAATGCCAGCGGGTATTTCTGATGAGTCGATTTGACAATAAGAAATACAACGAAATAGCCGACGAGCTGCGGATATCGCCCAAAACGGTGAAGGGGCATATATCAAAAGCGCTTCGCCATCTCCGCGAGGCCCTGAAGGAGACTGGATCACCCTCTTTCTACTGATTATTATCTACTAGACTGCCACTCCGGTCAGGATACTCACTTCCCTGCCATCAGTCGCTTATACAATCAAGAAACATGGAACAAACCATCACCAAACATAGCCTGTTCGAGTACCTGGCGGGTCGGGCCACACCCCTGGAAAGACAGGCTACCAGAAAGTGGCTCAAAAAAGTGGACAGTACCGAGCAATTCCACCAGTGGCTATTCGAATGGGAGTTGAAATCGCCGCAGTATGTGCCGGATACCGACGGTGCTTTTGCTACCCTCATCGGCCGATTTGATGAACAGACCCAGGACGATCTGACCGAGCCAACGCACCCAAGTACCCTGAAACGGCTTTTCTCGGGAAGATGGATGATGGCCAGCTCGCTGATACTGATGGTGGGATTGGGGGCCTGGCTGTTTCGAAAACCCCTCCTGTACCGATCCT
>CAVYGM010000028.1:0-31449 GCA_963768025.1 uncultured Cytophagales bacterium | reverse complement strand
ATAGGGTACATAGCCAGGGGAGTTGTATGGCTCATCATCGGGTATTTGTTCTTGCAGGCCGCCATTCAGTCCGATTCCAGCCAAGCCGGTGGGTCCGATTCAGCATTCAGTTTTCTGGAAAACCAGTACGGTTCCTGGATTTTGGGGGCCATTGCCCTGGGTTTGCTCTGCTACGGGTTATTTATGTTTGTCCGGGCCAGGTACCAACCCATCAATACTGATTAGATTCTCCCGGCTTTTTTGGTGCCGACAACGTATTTGTTCAAATAAAAAAATCTCCCTGGGCAACCCTTCGGAGATTTTTTGCATTTCTATACTTGTAAACCCAAAACGCCAACCCATGCTCGCGGAGATCGTACGACAATGCCAACGGAAAACCCCTTCGCCCAGAAACGTCTGTACGATCACTTTGCCAATCGGCTCTACCGCCTGTGCCGCCGCTACGTGGCCAACCCGCTGGAAACCGAGGAGGTGCTGATGAACGGTTTTCTGAAAATTTTTGGCAGTATAAAGACCTTTGAGTACCGCAGCGATACCGAGCTGGAAGGATGGATGAAGCGGATTGTGGTGAACGAGGCCCTCATGCATCTGCGAAAAACCAAACCACCCGAATGGCTTTGGGAGGATAGGGGAGGCGAAGAACTACCTCCACTTATGAACGCAGCCACCGTGGAGGGCGACCTGCACGCCGAAGGTATTCATGATCTGATCCTGAGCCTACCCGATGGCTACCGGACGGTTTTCTGCCTGCACGCGTTGGAAGGCTACACGCACCAGGAAATTGGTGCTATGCTGCATATCAGCGAAAATACCTCCAAATCACAGCTCAGTAAAGCGCGTCTTGCCTTGCAGGCATTACTGATCAAAAACGGATACAGCTATGAACGAAGATAAGATAGACGACCTATTCAGGAGCAACGGCGACTACCTCGCCGACCAGCCCCACCGCGACTTTGACCCCGGGGCATTCTGGCAGCAGCTACGTCCCGAACTGGCCCAGCAAAAAAAGAAAATTGCGGGTCGGTGGTGGGCCTCGGCGGCTACCATAACCTTGGCGCTTCTGGCGGGCGGAGTATGGTGGACGCAGTCGGAAAGGGTGGAATCCGGTAAAAATATAACGCAAAAAAGCACCGGTTCCGCTTCCGAAACCACGACTGAGCCAACGCCTCCTTCGGCTTCCTCACTTCGACCGGAGGAAGTGATATCTAAAAGTAGCCTGGCCAGGAAAACTCCTGAGAAGAAAGCACCTGTGCAACCAGATGAAGAAGCAAAGGCGGCTGAGATTTTGGTCAAAAACCCAGGTGGCTCCTACTCCCTTCCCGAGACAGAGGAGACGGCCGTAGTGGCTGCTACCTCTGACCCGATAACCGAAGTACCTGCCGCAGAAACTCCCGCTGCCCAACCAGAAAAACCCAGGTACCGCATCGTGCACCTGAACGACATCCGGCCGCAAAAGCAGCTACAGTCCCAAAATCGCCCGCAGGTAGCGCTTCGAATTGGGGTTTCGGCGGCATCGCCCCCTTCGCCGGGTACCCCTGGCATTCAGCTGTCTATTCCGATCAAAAACTAGCACGCATTTTCCAAAAAAACCTTACCAACTACCTTTCATGAAAAATCTGATCATTTGGATCGCTCTCCTGCTGGGGAGCGTTACGGACCCCCTTTTTGCCCAAAAAAACGAGATGTCACTCCCTAATCAAACCAGCGCACTGGACTTTGAGGCGTTCAGGAAAGCCTACCCGGGATTCCTGAAGCCTACGGCTTTCGAGATACAGCTCTCCAAAGGAAACCGGCTACTGCTGTTGAGTAAAAAGTACTCCGACTCCCGCCTGGTGCAGCGCCCCGACTCGCTGGTGCGCCAATTCTGGAATCAGTATGGTAGCGCCGTAGCAGCACTACCAGAAGATACCGATGCCCTGGCGGTACACTACGTGGCCGGTGATACCGTCGCGCCGCCCCTTCGGTGGAAGAAATACCCTTCGGAAACGGCCGAATTTGCCATGCTGGATAACGAACTGGTACGGGTAAAGTCCGTACAGGACACCTTGCGTATCACCATCCGGAGTGCCGACGACCGGGAGGCCGACGCCTACCTGCTGGTGAATAACCTCCGGGATCTACCGATGCTTTTCGACGAAATCCGCGAAAAAACGGCGTACCTGATCAAGGCGCTGGAAAAAAAGACGGACCCCACCGTGCTCGAGCGTTCCCCCGAGGTATACGGCCGCTACCGGGGTGATCAGCGGGTGGAAGTAACCAACTTTGGCTCCGACATGCTCATTATCTCGCCCAGCGTCAGCCTTGGCTATATCCGGGGCAATTGGATGACCTCCCTCAACGCGGAGTTTACATTTTATTTGGCCCGGTCCCTGGCCCAGCCCCGTTTTGGGTACCATCATCAGTATTTTTACAGCCGAAACCCCGAAGGCAAAACCATGCTTCATCAGAATGGCTTCGTGCTGGCGGGCCTGACTTTCTTCAAACAAACCAGTAAAACACGCATTGAAAACAGGGAAGTGAAGCAAACGGGACAACTTACGGTAGGGTACCAGGTGCTGAACAACGGCGGCTTCTATGAGCCCAATACGTGGCGGATTTCGGCTGGCTTCAACCTGACCCCCGTGCTTAAAATTGAACCGGAAGTGTACTTCAACAAAGCCTTCAAAAACCTCAGTCCGGGGGTGAGGCTGACAATTGGATTTTAGATTTTTGCTGGTACCCGTGGCACGGTTTCAAACCGTGCCACGGGTATAGGTATACGGGTATAGAGTTTGAAACCGTGCCACGGGTATGTTTGGTGCAGTTCGCCGGAAGGTATTTGGGGATACAGCCCGGGGAGTAGAATAGTGACATAAAGATAAAAAAGCTACAAAAGTATTTTTGAAAAAGAGCGAACCAGCTATCTTTGGTCATCGTCCATGCTAATCCTTTTTCGTGAAAGCATTCCTTCTCTTCCTTCTCTTTTGTAGCACAGAAGCCCTGTGCCAAACCGTTTATACGTCATCGCAGGTGGAAAAACCCGCCGACCCTACCGGAGGGGCCGTTGTCCTCAACCAATTCATTGCTGCCAATCTGCAAATCCCCATCCGCTCGGCGGCCAAGGGGCTCAATGGGGGCGTTACGGTCAAAGGCGTAGTGGAGCCCGATGGCAGCCTGAGCCACCTGGAAGTGGTTCGTTCGCTCGATAGCCTGGCCGACCGCGAAGCCATGCGCATTCTGAGCCTATACCGGGCCTGGCAACCGGCTGTGCTAAATGGAAAAGCGGTCCGCCAGGAAGTTACCTACCCGGTTTTTTTCCGGACGGGCCGCCTGCCTCATTTTGACTTTGCTACCAATACCATTGTCGAGTATTTTGATAAAGACCACACCCCTACTTCCGACCCGGAGAAATACGAGTACCGGAGCGTGATTCCCGTGGACGATCGTGGTACCGTACGGGATGAGGTACGATATGAGCGCAACCGGAAGGGTACCTGGAAAACCCTAACCTCCATCCCCTACTTAAAAAACGAAGTAGGGGTACCGCTTGCCACCGACGCGGGGCCCGACTCGGTACAAGCCTTTCGGATTTCGGCTACCGTAACGGACGAGAGTAGTAGTTCGGAAGTAGTGACGGTACAGGCAGATGGCAAGCTATTGTCCATCGTAGCTACGATCGGCATCGGTAAGCTACCTTACCTGAGTAAGTATTATTACAAAAGCGGCATGTTGAGGGAAGAAATGAAAATGGTGGACAGCACCCGGTTCCTCACCAGCTGGCACGACAACGGACAGCTCCATAGCATTACGGAAGCTCATGAGAAAAAAGGGACGGTAATTCGGGAAGTGTACGACCGATCCGGCAAAAAGCTGGTCGCGGAAGGGAATGGATCGGCGGTGCTGCCAGGCACTCCCATCCGTTCCAGGAAGGTGTACGAACAGGGTAGGGTAGCAGACACCCGGAAAGTGGGTCGTTGGACCGGAAAGTTTGCCGATAGTACCCTCCTGTATGAGGAGATGTATGAAGCCGGGATCCTCCAAAAAGGAATAGCCTTTGTGGAAGGCCGGCAGGAGGCGTATCAAAACGAGTTTATGACCGAGGCGCAGTTTCCTGGGCCCGATGGAAAAATGGACATGTACCGGTTTATGGGACAGAACATCCGGTATCCCGTCGAAGCCGCTCGTAACAACGTTACGGGCCGGGTGCTGATAACCTTCCTGATTCACGAGGATGGCAGCAGCAGCGATTTTCAAGTAGAGCAAAGCGCCGACAAAAGGCTGGACGCCGAAGCGCTCCGCGTGGCGAAGCTAATGAATGGCAAGTGGCAACCCGCTATGCTGAAAGGCAGACCCGTACGCACACGGTTTAGCCTACCCGTCGGTTTTAACGTAGAAAGCTCCGGGGTAAATGTCCGCACCTTCGGCGTGAGGAGATGAGTGTATAGTCTATAATGGCTTTACTACCTAGTTTGTGTCAATTTTTTCAAAGAGTAGTAGGGAAGGTACAGATCGTTGCTAATCTTGTAAATTAGTGTCGCTTTGGCTACTTTTTTAGAAGAAAATGCTCTGTTTCGCGTAAATCTACCAAGGAACTCAAAAACTTCGTCAGGAACATGGGATAGGGGTTTCAGCCTTTTTTGAACAACCTAGCTCACCAAATTAATTACAGGTATGCTTACTTTGAATCCGTAATACATCACCGATAACGCAAGTAGAAAAATATCTGTAAAACTGCCCATGAAGGACTTTAAGGCCATATCAGAAGAACTGGATGATATAAAGCCTTATGATGGCCAAAAAATCCAACGAGCCTTCCATTCCCCTAGATGAGGCGTTTGAAATAATCGAAGCCAAACGAAAATCTAAGGCATGATCTGGGACACAGAAAAGATATTCATGAGTAAAGTCTTGCAAACGCGCACGGTTTTTTGGTTCCAAAGTTTCTCGACGACCGCCAAAGACGCTGAACCGTCTCCTTAAATCGGCCTGTGTAAAACTATATTCCCCTCCCCCTAATTTCCCTCCAAAAAACACCTCATGGAACCGTCCATATAGTTTTCTCCTTATAAATACATAGATTTGGATAATTTTGAATTAACACAAACCTCAAACCAAAATCCAATCATGTCAAAGAGTTTAATTGTCATAATCGTAATACTTTTGCTGGGCGGAATGTACGGATGCAGCTCGTACAACGGACTCGTCCAGAAGGATGAAACCGTCAACGAGGCCTGGTCGAAAGTACAGAGCCAGTACCAGCGCCGGGCCGACCTCATCCCCAACCTGGTCAATACCGTAAAGGGGGCCGCTGACTTTGAGAAAAGTACCCTTACGGGTGTCATTGAAGCCCGTTCGAAGGCTAGTTCCATCAATCTGAACGCGGATCAGCTAACGCCAGAAAACATGCAGAAATTTCAAGCCGCCCAGGAGCAGCTGAGTGGTGCCCTCTCGCGCCTGCTGGTCACCGTGGAAAGGTACCCTGATTTGAAAGCCAACCAGAATTTCCTGGAATTGCAGGCACAGTTGGAAGGTACCGAAAACCGGATCGCCGTGGCCCGAAACGATTTCAACACTGTCGTAAGGGATTACAATCAGTCGGTACGTACATTTCCAACCACTATTTTTGCGGGTATGTTTGGCTTCCCGGTCAAAGGCTTCTTTGAGGCCTCGCAGGCCGCTCAGAACGCCCCGACGGTCCAATTCTGATTTACGGGTTTCATACGGACGTCATGCTGCCCGCTGTGGCGGTGTGACGTCTTTTGTTTCTATTCCTAAACCGACTTTTTCATGTCACATAGTCCGGATCAATTTGATAAGGACGATCAGAAACAGATCGTCGAGGCCATTCAGGAGGCCGAGAAACAGACTTCTGGTGAGATCAAAGTACACATTGAGAAAAACTGCCCCGATGTCGACGTAATGGAGCGGGCCAAAACCGTATTTGCCAGTCTCGGCATGCATACGACCAAGGATCAAAACGGTGTACTCTTCTACCTCGCTTACGAAGACCGGAAGTTCGCCGTACTGGGTGATAAGGGCATTTACGAGAAAGTACCCCACGATTTTTGGGAAAGTACCAAAGAAAAACTACGGGAACACTTCAAAAAGAATGAATTTACCGAAGGCCTGTGCGAAGGGATTGAAGAAGCTGGTATCCAGCTGAAAAAATACTTTCCCTACCAGTCTGACGACACCAACGAACTTCCCGACGACATATCGTTTGGAAAACCAAAGCCATGAAAAAATTTCCCTATTTTCTTCCTCTATTTTTGATTTTATCCCTGGCCATCAGTGCCCAGGACATCCCGCCGCGGCCCAACCCGCCCCGGCTGGTCAATGACTTGGCCAACCAGCTCAACGGCACCGAAGAGGCCGAACTGGAACAAAAGCTGGTGGCCTACAATGACTCCACATCCACCCAAATTACCGTGGTGATTATTCCAACCGTGGAGCCTTACGCCATAGCCGACTACGCCTTCAAACTGGGGCGTGAGTGGGGGGTAGGGCAGAAGGGCAAGAACAACGGCATTGTGCTGTTGTGGGCGCCCACCGACCGCAAGGTCTTTATAGCCACTGGCTACGGTATGGAAGGGGCGATTCCGGATGCGATCGCCAAGCGGATCGTGTCGCAGGAAATTATTCCCGAATTCAAAAATAAGATGTACTACCGGGGGCTGGATCGAGGCGTAGATGCCTTAATTCGATACGCTGCGGGCGAGTATGACGCCGATGCCTCGGATGGCTCTCAGGAAGGGTTCCCGCCGGGACTCATCGTATTTCTCATCGTGTTCTTTATCATCCTCATTATCATTACCCGCAACCGGGGCGGCGGCTCGGGGGGGCGGGGCTTTCGAAATGCGGGTGGTCCAGTGATATGGCCGTATAATACCCACTCGGGCTGGGGAAGTCTTTCAGGCTCCTGGGGTGGGGGCGGTAGTAGTGGAGGCGGTTTCGGGGGCTTTGGTGGCGGTAGTTTTGGCGGCGGTGGGGCTGGCGGGGACTATTAATACCAATTACTTTTGCTGAGCGGCAGGGCCTCAAAGCGCAGAGCTACCTCAGTGTATCCTGAGCCCTACATAGGGTAGGCAAGCAGTTGATTTTTTTCCAAGTCAGATCTTTGCGTAGGGCCGCAACGACCGGTACCGTATACGAAGAAAACCGTCCCGAAAATATGATACCAGGATTCAAATCGTTACAGGAGGGACTTTACTTACCTACTAACCAACCTACTCGTGGAGAATAAGACCAACCTGGGCTTACTCGTCGGCTTTGTACTAATGACCCTGGTGGCGGCTGTATTTGGCTATCTCTACTACCACGAGCGCGCCATAACCAGCCAGCAGGAGGAGGATCTGGAAGTTCGGGTCACCGATCTGATGAAGGCTGAAATGAAGCTGGACTCGATTTCGGAGCAACTCGACGTCCGGATCGCGCAGGTCAGAAAACTGGGGGGGAATGTGGCGCAATTGGAAAAAGTAAAAAAACAGTTGGAAGCAGATAGGACCGAACTCAAAAAAGGGAATTCTTCCATGGCTACCAAAATAAAGGATTACGAGGCTTTCCTGATCAATAAGGACGAAGAGATAGTGAACCTTCGGCAAAAAAACAGAACCCTGGCTGGTCGGAATGAAACCCTTTCGGTAGCCAATACGAAGCTCGAGCAGGAACGCGAGCTCCTGGCCGACTCGCTGACGGAGGTATTGACTAAAACCACCGATCTGGAAGCGAAAGTAACCCTGGCCTCCGCCCTGAAAGCCCGCAATGTGAAGGTGGTGGCGATTTCGTCCAAAGGCCGCGAGCGTGAGGGCGACGATGTAAAAGCCCGGCGGGTAGATAACATCCGGGTGGACTTTACGCTGGAAAAGAATCCGCTTGCTACGGCCGAAACCAAACGAATCTACCTCAAAATCCTGGACCCGCAGGGAGCCACTATTTCCGACGAAAGCATGGGCTCGGGCGTGTTCAGTACCAGCGGTGGCAGCGAGTCCTTTACGCTTAGCAAAGATATAGCCTATACCGGCACTAATCAGGAGGTGAGTATTCTCTACAAACGCGTGCAACCTTTTTTGAAAGGAACCTACACCGTGGAGTTGTACGCTGAGGAACAAAAAATCGGGGAGGGGACGTTTTCGATTCGGTGAGCAAATTTTTGGTTCCACCCTTTTCTTCACGAGAAATCCCCCATGAAACAACTTATCCAAAACCTTACTAACGGACATACGATACTGGAAGACGTCCCGGCCCCGCAGGTAAGGCCCGGTACGGTACTCATCCAAACCCGGCGTAGCCTGGTGTCGCTGGGTACCGAGCGGATGCTGGTGGAGTTTGGCCGGGCGAACTGGCTGGACAAAGCCCGGCAGCAACCTGAGCGGGTAAAGATGGTATGGGACAAAGTAAAATCGGACGGACTTCGCCCCACGATGGAGGCGGTTTTTAACAAACTCGGCCAACCCCTGCCCCTGGGCTACTGCAATGCCGGAACGGTGATTGCCGTGGGCGAAGGCATCAAGGATATTCAACTCGGCGACCGCGTGGCTAGTAATGGTTCGCACGCTGAGCTGGTGTGTGTGCCCCGGAATCTGGTTACCAAAATCCCCCCATCCGTTACCGACGACGAAGCCGCCTTTACCGTCATCGGGGCCATAGGCTTGCAGGGCATCCGGTTGCTCAATCCCACCCTGGGTGAGACCGTGGTGGTGGTAGGACTGGGGCTGATTGGTCTGCTAACGGCTGACCTCCTCCGGCTGAACGGCTGCCGGGTGATCGGAGTGGATCTGGACGAAAGCAAGCTGGAACTGGCGCGCAGCAGAGGGATCCTGACCTGCAATCCGGCTCAGGGCGATGACCCCGTGAAGCTGGTGGAAGAGCTAACCGGTGGCATCGGGGCCGACGGGGTCCTGATTACTGCCTCGGCCAAAAACAATGACATTATTTCTCAGGCCGCCCGGATGTCGCGCAAGCGTGGCAAAATCGTGCTGATTGGCGTGGTGGGATTGGACATCAGCCGGGCCGAGTTTTACGAAAAAGAATTGACTTTTCAGGTGTCCTGCTCCTACGGTCCCGGCCGCTATGACGACGACTACGAACAAAGAGGACAGGATTACCCGCTTCCCTATGTCCGCTGGACCGAAAACCGAAATTTTCAAACTGTCCTGCAACTGATGGCTTCCGGGCTACTGGATGTGAAGCCGTTCATAAGCGAGGTGGTACCTCTGCATCAGTTCACTGCCATTTATGGCGACATCGGCACGTCCCGTACCATCGCGTCTTTGCTGGCCTACCCCGACAACCCTTCGCTGGGCACCACCATAGCTCATCAATCGGCTTCGTTTGCGGGGCGGAAAGGGGTGGTTGGCATCATCGGCGCGGGGAATTTTACCCGAATGACCTTGCTTCCGGCCCTCAACGGAGCTTCTATGAAATACATTGCGAGTGCGAACGGCATGTCAGGTACCGCCCTGGCCCAAAAGCACGGCATCGCCCATAGTACCACCGACTACCAGGAAATTTTGCGGGACGAGGAGGTGGATATGGTGCTCATCACCACCCGTCACCATCAGCACGCGCAACTGGCTTTGCAAGCCCTACAAAGCGGGAAGCACGTGTTTGTAGAAAAACCGCTGGCTATTTTTGAAGAAGAACTGGTGGAGATAGAGCAATACCTTGCCGATCAAAATCCGACCCTTTCCCTGACGGTGGGTTTTAACCGGCGGTTTTCGCCACACGTCCAAAAAATGAAGGCCTTGCTGGGCAGTGCCCCCATGAATGTGGTGGCTACGATGAACGCCGGGTTTATTCCGGCCAACTCCTGGGTACACGACCGGGCCGTAGGAGGGGGGCGTATTCTGGGGGAGGCCTGCCATTTTATTGACCTGATCACCTACCTAACGGGTAGCCTGGTCACCGGGGTGTGCATGAATGCCATGGGACAGCATCCCACCGAAACCACGGACAACGCTAGCCTGCTGCTGCGCTATGCCAATGGGTCTACGGGCGTGATCAATTATTTTTCCAACGGCAGCAAGAGCTATTCCAAAGAGCGGGTAGAAGCCTATTCGCAGGAGCGAACGCTGATTCTGGATAATTTCCGTAGCCTGACCGGCTACGGGTTCAAAGGTTTTTCCAAACTAAAAACCAGCCCAGGATAAGGGCCACCGCGAGCAGTTCAGGCTGTTGCTCCAATCGGTTCAGACCGGCGGCAAGAGTCTCATTCCTCTCCCCGAACTATTGAACACAACCCGCGCCACGCTGGCCGCGGTGGAGAGTTTGAAAAGGAGGGAATGGGTTTTTATTTAGTCCTTAGTTCGGCGTTCTATGTTCTTGGTTTATGATTTTATCTGTCGATGTATGAAAAGCGTAGTTCCTGACAGGTCAGTTAACACAAGATAAGGCCTCAGTCATCGCCACTTGAATAAGGCCTTCCGCAGCAATTGCTCCAACCAAGAACCCCGAACTAAAAACATCCCCCATGCTCGAATTGCTTAAAAACTTTATCCAACTGACCAGAAACATGGGCTTGCGCTACGTGCTGTTTCGGGTTGGGCGAGAGGTGGAGCAGCGTTCGGGTTTATTGAAAAAACGGTTCCCCGCGCAGCCTGTCTTCCGGGAGTTTTGTTCGTTGGAAGAGTGGAAAAGCTTGCCCGTTCGTTTCTTTTCGCTTTCCCCCCCGGCAGCTGTTTCAGAAGCCGACCTGGCTAGCCTGCAAAAACGGGTTCAGGCATTTCGACAAGGCCGACTTACTTTTTTCAGCTCGCAGGAATATGAGGTAACCGACTGGCTCACCAATCCGGCTACGGGCTATCGCTACAATGCCGCAAAACATTGGACCGACGTCCCCGACTTCTCGCCGGAAGCCGGGGATATCAAGTACGTCTGGGAAAAATCGCGCTTTGCTTTCCTCTACGACCTGATCCGGTACGACTATTATTTTCAGGAAAATCAATCCGAACTGGTTTTTTCGGAAATAGAAAGCTGGATAGCGGCTAACCCGGTCAACTGCGGTCCCAACTGGCGGTGCAGCCAGGAAATTTCACTACGCGTACTGAACTGGACGTTCGCTTTGCAGTATTACAAAAATTCGGCTGCACTCACTCCAAGAGCGCTTTGCCCTTATCCTGCATAGTCTCTACCGACACATGCAGCACGTGGAGGCCAACATTGACTTTTCGCGCAAGGCTGTGCGCAACAACCACGCCCTGACCGAGACCCTCACGCTGTACCTCGTCGGACTTCTGTACCCCATTTTTCCGGAAAGTACCCGTTGGAAAGAACAGGGCAAACGCTGGTTCGAAGAGGAGGTAGCCTATCAGATTTATGAGGATGGTACCTTTCTCCAATTCTCAATGAATTACCATCGGGTGGTGATTCAGCTACTCAGCTGGGGGCTTCGGTTGGCCGGCCTCAACGGCGACAAGTGGAGCCCGCTGGTGTATGAGCGAGCAAAAAACTCCCTGCATTTTTTGCGGGTATGCCAGGATCGCACAACGGGCTGGCTACCCAACTACGGCAACAACGACGGGGCACTATTTTTTCCCCTTACCGAGTGCCACTTTCGCGATTTTCGGCCCCAGCTACAAGCGTTGGCGCGTATCCTGGAAGAGAAATCTCTGTATCCCCCCGGCCCCTGGGACGAAGAATTCGGCTGGCTGGGCGTACCTTCGCCCAATGAACCATCGACACCTCCCATACCGGATGGGATGTACTCCTTTGAAAAAAGCGGCTATTACGTACTACGTGACAGTGACACGCTGACCTTCCTGCGCTGTGGGAAATACAAGGATCGTCCCTTTCAGTCCGATAATCTGCATTTGGATATTTGGGTGGATGGGGAAAATATCCTGCGTGACGCCGGCTCGTACCTCTACAACACCGACGAACGCTGGACGCGGTACTTTGCCGGAACTGCCTCCCACAATACAGTTATGCTGGGGGAATTTGATCAAATGCGCAAAGGACCGCGGTTCATCTGGTACGACTGGATTCAGGAAAGTGAGGCTCGCTGGGTGGTTGATGAAGAAGGCTTATTCGTCTTTGAAGGGCAATTCACCGGATTTCGCCAGAGAGGCAGGGCTCTTGTTCACCGCCGTCGCCTGAGTAAAACAAAGGGCGAACTGGCCTGGACGATCGAAGATTGGCTCGAAAATGCGCCGCCGGACGTACCCATGCATCAAATTTGGCATCCATCGGAGGCATTCCTGGCCAAGTACACCCTCCAAGCCATTGATCGGGAAGGACATAGGTTGAAACCTAGTTCTACCGAAGGCTGGTATTCGGAAAAGTATGGCCAGAAAGTGCCGGTACCCCGCCTTGTATTTACCACGAGTCAGCGGTACATTCAGACAGAAATCGTGTTGACTGCAAACAAAAAGAATTGAAAAAACTGCCTACTGATCCCCTGCCGCCACTAGCTCCAATGCGAATCCTGCTCATCCATCAATTTTTTTTGGAAGATACCGACGGCGGCGGCTCCCGCTGGAACGAAATGAGCCGGGTATGGACCGAAGCCGGGAATGAAGTGACAGTGCTGGCCGGAATGGTGCACTACATGGGGGGAGAATCGACAAAATACCAGGGGCATTACTTTCACAAAAGTACCAACCGCGACGGCGTGCGGGTCATTCGCTGTCATGTTTCGGATAGCTACAATAGTAGTTTTCTTGGCCGGCTGTGGGCCTATTTTTCTTTTACATTTTCCAGTATTCTGGGGGGAATTCGCCAGGCTACCGGCCTCTACGACGTCATAGTGGTCACCTCCCCGCCGCTTTTTGTGGGCATTACGGCCGTGGTGCTTTCGGCCTGGAAACGCACGCCCTTTGTGTTTGAAGTGCGCGACCTCTGGCCCGAGTCTGCCATTGATACGGGCGTACTTACCAATCCGCTGATCATCCGGTTTGCGTACTGGTTTGAGGGATTTGTGTACCGCCGCGCCAAGCTCATCAACGTGCTCACGCCCGCCTTTCAGGGATACCCTGATTGAAAAAAAGAAGGTTCCGGTGGAGAAAATTATCTTTATTCCCAATGCCGCTGATTTTGCGCTTTCGGACGAACTGCTCCATACCTTTGACGCCACCCGGTTCCGGCGGGAGCAGGGGTTGGACGGGCATTTTGTCATCGTGTATGTAGGGGCTCACGGCGTAGCCAACCACTTGATCCAGGTACTGGACACTGCCGAACTCTTGCGCGATACCAATGTGCTGTTCCTGCTCATCGGGGATGGCATGCAGAAAAAAGACCTAATCGCCGAGGCTCAGCGCCGCGCCCTCGCCAACGTCCGGTTTATTGACTCGGTGCCCAAGCGGGAGGTATTCAGGTACATACTGGCTTCGGACATGGGTACCTCGGTGCTCAAAAAAGTGGATACCTTCAAAACCGTATATTCCAACAAAACCTTCGACTATTTTTCCTGTAAAAAACCAGTTTTGATGGCCATTGACGGGGTGTCCAAAGCCCTGGTGGAAGAAGCCCAGGCGGGAGTATACGTAGAACCGGAAAACCCGTCTGATTTTGCCCAAAAGATACAGCACTACCTCGGGCATCCTGAACTGTTAAAACAACAGAGTGAAAATGGCTACGCCTACGCCCGTACCCATTTTGACCGCGAGGTATTGGCCAGGAAGTATTTGGGGTATTTGAAAGAAAAAGTGATGAGTGAAAACTGAAATTGGTAATATTGCTATATACTTCGAAAGATCATTCTACCACAAAAGGCCGACAGCCGAAGGCTAATCGCCATATGCCACTATGGAATCCCGAAAAATACTCTCCCGAAAGCGAATTGCCCTGGTAGCCCACGATAACCGGAAAGCTGAGATGATGGATTGGGCCTACTTCAACCGTACCACGCTATCGCGCCATCAGCTATTTGGCACAGGTACCACCGGTAAGCTCATCGAAGAGGCTCTCGATCAGTCCGTAACCAAGCTGTTGAGCGGGCCGCTGGGAGGCGATCAGCAGATTGGGGCCATGATTGCCGAGGAGCGGATAGACATGCTGGTGTTTTTCTGGGACCCCATGGCCGCCCAACCCCACGACCCCGACATCAAAGCACTGCTGCGGCTGTGCGTGGTGTGGAACATACCCATGGCCTGCAACCGCGCCACGGCTGATTTCCTGCTCACGTCACCCCTGATGTTTGAAGATTATGAATCCCGGCAGATGGATTATTCAGCTTATTTGAAGCGGACGGTGTGAACTGAAGCAGCGGCGGGGTGGTTTTGGTTAGAAAAAATAACCTCCGAATGATTGTACAAAATACCGCAAATATCCCTTCTACTATCCGCCGGGCCTACACCTACGAAGAGTACCTGGCTCTTATGGACGAACTGGTAGCACGGAAGCAAACCACCGGTGCCCAGCAAACCGAAAAGCTAGCGGAATACACCCGCCTGAACCAGTACCGAATGCACAGGCTCGATAAGGTAACCCGCCTGAATCCTGATCTGAGTCAACTGGCGTTTATGATCGCTGCTCCCCAAACCTGGTATGTGCTCACCGAAGCTTGGTGTGGGGATGCCGCCCAGAGTATCCCGGTGATTGCCAAGGTTGCCCACCTCAATCCCATGATTAGCTTGCGCCTGCTGCTGCGCGACCAGCATCCCGAAATCATGGATGCCTACCTGACCAACGGGGGGAGGTCGATTCCGAAATTGATCGCTTTGGATGCCGATGGCAGGGAACTATTTACCTGGGGGCCGCGCCCAAAGATGTTGCAGCAACTTTTGTGGGACTATAAAGCCAACCCCACCAAGCCCTACGCAGAATTTCAGGAAGATAGTCAAAGATGGTACAACGTAGACAAAACCCAATCGCTTCAACTCGAACTGACGGAGCTATTGAGGGGAATTTATGTCCAAGAAACTACTACTTTTGCAGGAACAGTAGATTGACAGTATGGCATCAGGCTATTTCAAAAATATCGGAGACGGCATCCAGACTACCCTAAAAGGGATGAGACTGACGTTTAGGCATTTATGGGCGGCTCGCAACCGTCGTATGCCGTCGGATATACGGAAGGATACGTTTTTCGAGCAAGCCGACGGGATGGTAACTATTCAATATCCCTTCGAAACGATTCCGATCCCGGACAACGGCCGCTACCGGCTCAACAACGAGATGGACGACTGCATTGTGTGCGACAAATGCGCCAAGATATGCCCGGTAGACTGCATCGAGATCGAGCCCATTCGGGCAATAGAAGAAGTTGGGAAAGCTTCCGATGGCTCGCCCATCCGCTTGTACGCGGCGAAGTTTGACATTGACATGGCCAAATGCTGCTACTGCGGGCTATGTACAACGGTATGCCCCACCGAGTGCCTGACCATGACCAAGACCTTCGATTACAGCGAACTGGACGTGCGGGACATGGTGTACGAGTACGGTAATCTCACTCCGGCCGAGGCGGAGGAAAAGAAACGGCTGCTGGAACAGTTCCAAAAGGAGAAGGAAGCGCTGAAAGCAGCGGCTCAGGTGGAGAAAAAAGCCGAACCGGCCGCAGCCATACCGGCTCCTCGTCCGGCGTTCCGGCCCGGTATGAAGCCCAAAACTACGCCACCTCCAGAATCGGAAGTAGGGGCGGAAGGATCTGCTGCCGTTGAAAAGCCAAAGCCGGTATTCAAGCCAGTGATGAAGTCCCAGTCGCCCCCATCTACCGAGGTGAAGGAAGGCAAAGCAGAGGATACCGTACCTACCGAAAAACCCAAAGTACCCTTCCGCCCCACCATGAAGCCGAAAGCCGAACCGTCCGCCGAGGCAGAAGCAAAGTCCGAAGGGGAGGCCCCAGTCGAAAAGCCCAAGGTACCCTTCCGCCCCACAATGAAGCCGAAGGCCGCGCTGCCCGCCGAAACCGAGGCAAATTCCGCAGGGGAAGCCACAGCCGAAAAGCCCAAGGTACCTTTCCGGCCCACGATGAAACCAAAAGCAGCGCTGCCCGCCGAAACCGAAGCAAAGTCCGAAAAGGAACCCCCAGCCGAAAAGCCCAAGGTACCTTTCCGGCCCACGATGAAGCCCAAACCAGCGTCACCTGCCGAGCCAGAAGCAAAGTCCGAAAAGGAACCCCCAGCCGAAAAGCCCAAGGTACCTTTCCGGCCCACGATGAAACCAAAAGCAGCGCCGCCCGCCGAGTCAGAAGCAAAGTCCGCAGGGGAGGTCCCAGCCGAAAAGCCTAAGGTACCCTTTCGCCCAACGATGAAGCCGAAGCCACCAAAAGAATACTAAAACATAACACCTCAACACCCTTGCAACTACTAGTCTTTTACTGCTTTGCCGCGCTCGCCGTTGGATCAGGACTTTTTATCCTCCTGACCCGCAACCTCATGTACGCGGCTTTTGCGTTATTCATGGCTTTGTTGGGAGTAGCGGCGCTTTTTGTACTGGCCGGAGCCGATTTTCTGGCCGTGACCCAGTTGCTGGTTTATGTAGGAGGAATTCTCGTTCTGCTGATATTTGGTATCATGCTTACCCGTACTACCCCCAAAGACACTACCTCCCAAACTCCCAATCGGGTGGATATCGCCCTTGGGCGCACCGGGTGGGGGGTGGTGATAGGTCTTACGGTTTTTGCTCTGCTGGTAGTGGTGCTTTCCATGGCCAATTTCCGGCTTGATAGCCCCGCGCTCAGCAGCCGCTCCACCATCCGGACACTGGGCGTGGAACTCATGACCAGCCATTTGCTGCCTTTCGAAATCGCCGGAGTCCTGCTGCTTGTGGCGCTGGTTGGAGCGGCGTACCTGGCCCTAAATCGTACCCCTGCCCCATGAATTCCTCGATCCCCCTCTACCATTTTCTGATTGTAGCGGCAGCTCTGTTCAGCATCGGCCTGGCCGTGGCTATTACCAAACGCAACGTCATTGGAATTCTGATCGGCCTTGAACTCATGCTTAACGCTGTCAATTTGAACCTGGTGGCATTCAGCAGCCACGATCCCGTGCTGCTGCGAGGGCAGTTATTCGCTTTATTTGTGATTGTGGTAGCTGCCGCCGAAGTTACCGTGGCGTTGGGCATCGTATTACGGGTGTATACCCACTACAAAAGCATTGATCCGGACGATCTGAGTCAACTCAAAAACTGAACACCTCCACCAGCCCCCGCACTCCTCTATGAATTGGATCTTTTTTGTAATAGCTTTTCTACTGGGCATTGCCAACACCACCCAGTCAGGAGTCAACTCCCAGCTTCGCTTTGCCCTGGATAACCCTATTCTGGCGGCTATTATCTCATTTTCCGGGGGACTGATCATCCTTCTGATTTCCTATACCCTGTTCAACAACTCGGAGGTACCCTCTTTGGATACCTTCCGGCAAATCAGCTGGTGGAAATTCACCGGGGGTTTGTTAGGGTCATTTTTTGTCATTTCTGTGATCATGATCGTCAATAATCTGGGACCGGCCAATATGCTGTGCCTCATCGTGGCGGGTCAGCTTATTTCGGCTATTATCATTGACCACTACGGCTGGCTGGGATTTCACGTCCAGCCGATCAATCTTGCCCGGATCACCGGCGTAATTTTTTTAGTGGTAGGAGTGTATCTGATCCTCAAAAACTAGGCGCGCGATGTCTGATGCTATCCAATATCGTTTTTACCCCACCCTGTTGAATACCTTCGTCCGTTTTCAGAAAGGGTACCTGTCCGAGCAGGAACTTCTGGACCGGATCAACCGGGTACCCATACCCCAAACTCAGGCCCAGGCGCGGGGGGTATCTTTTGAAGAGGCTGTTGTAAAAGGAACCGACGAAGCGTATTTCGATCCCGAGATCTTGCGCAAAACCAGGGCTATGCTCCCACGCCCGATGGTAGCCACCCAGGTGTATTGCCAGTACCAACTCGACGACGTTCTGGTGTACGGGTATGTGGATGTCATAGGGCGCACCGTAGCCGTGGATCTGAAGACTACCTCCCGCTATTCGCCAGGCCGGTTTGAGAAAGATCATCAGAATTTCTACCTCCGGGCCCTACGCCCCAAGGGTATCCGTACCCTGCGCTATGTCATTACCGACTTCCGGGAAGTATACCAGGAAAATTATGACCTGAATACCGACTTCACCACCCAGGAAAAGCAGATTAGGCTGTTCTGTGCGTTTCTGGAAGCTCATCGGGAGGTTATTTCTGATGAAAAAATTTTTGGAAAAAACCCCTGATCATAGGGGGCACATTTTCATTCTAAGGCTGGTAGCACTACACTGAATACAGTACCTTCGCCGGGGGTACTCTCTACGGTAATTCCTCCCCCGTGGAGTTCGGCTATTCGTTTGCAAATGGCCAGTCCCAGGCCGCTACCGGGATAGTGACTACGACCGTGCAGCCGGGCAAATAGTTCAAAGACGCGATTGCGCTGGGACGAATCAAAGCCGATGCCATTGTCCCGTACCCGGATGGCAAGCCAGGCTTTGCTGCTATCCAAAACGGTCTCGCGGATCTCCCCAGGCGTAGCCGGGCCAACGTCTATCCGGATGAGAGGTACCGTGTGGCCGTCGATAAATTTGAGGGAATTGCTGATCAGATTCTGAAATAATTGCCCCAGGTAGATCGGATTCCCCTTTATGGAGGGTAATTCACTCATTTTCACCATCGCCTTTTTCTCTTCCAGGGTAGTCTGAAGGTCAGAGAGTACGTTTTTTATAATGGGCATCAGAGGAACCGTCAGATGCTCCTGCGTCTGATTGGAAAAGCGAGAATACGTCAGGATACCATCTACGAGTTCCTGCATTCTAACACTAGCCGATTGCATCCGATTGACCAGATCCAATCCGCCCTTCGGCAGGGAAGAAGCATGCTGCTTCACCAGCATCTCGCCGAAGGCCACAATCTTCCGCGTCGGTTCGGACAAATCGTGGGAGGCGATGTAGGCGAAGCGTTCCAGATCCTGATTGGATTTCCGAAGTTTTTCGAGCAATTCCTCCTGTTTTTGGCTCAGCAGCACGCGCTCTGTTATATCCATAAAAGTAAGAATGATCATTCCGTTCCCAATCTGACTCAAAGAAAGATCAAACCACCGGATATTGGGTTGGCGGGCTACGGGAAATCCTATTTCGGTTCGGTAGGGGATACCTTCCATTACCGCCTTTTGATACTTTTCAAAGAGTCCCACTTCATTCACCACCGGGAACAAGGTCAGGTAGGTATTTCCAATGATCTCATCAAGGGAATAAGTGGAGAGCCGTAGACCAGCCTGATTGACCATCAGGATTTTGAAATCCACAATGACCCCTTCGTCGTTCTTTACGGGTTCCATGGCATACAACCCATTTATGGAGCTGTCCAGAATAGCCTGCACGAGTTCGGCTTGCTGCTTTGCTTCCAGGAGGGCAGTCTGAATGGGCGTCACATCCACGTAGGTGAGTACGAGTCCGTTGTTTAGTTTATGAATAGACACCTTGAACCATTTGTCGGAGTTGGGCTCGTACCGCTGTTCCATAATCAAGGGTTCGCCGGTTTCCATTATTCTAATAGCTTCGTCAAAAAGGTCTGGCTTTCTGCCCAGCAGGTGGGTGATGGATAGGCCTTCCACGTCTATTCCGAAGGTCTGCTTAAAGGCCGCCATGGCATTTTTATTGCCTCGTGCGATCTTGAAATCTGTAATGTTTCCCGATTCGGCCCGAACAGCCTCCGCCACGAAAATGACATTTTCAGAACTATCCAGAATACTCTCCAATAGCTCGTACTGGTTTTGGGCATTACGCTCCGCCAGGAGCGTATCCGTATGATTATAGAAACTGATAATAATCCCATCCCCGTGCTTTGAAGCTGCTATATGGTAGTTATAGTCCTTATCGGGATAATATTTCTCCGAAACAAAAGGGTTTCCGCTTTCTATCACTTCTACATACTGATTGAATTGCCCCAACGACCGGGTGTTGGGGTACCAGTCGGTAATAAGGTCACCTATCTGAGCGGGGATGCCCAGGAAAGGCGCTTTCCTGGCGGCTTCGTTTAGAAACGTCATCCTCAGGTTTTCGATGGTTCCGGCCTCGTTTCTGATGGCTTGGAAAACGGCCACGCACGTGAGTTCCGTAACTTGAATATGCTGCCCAATCCCTTGCGTCAACTGGCGATCGGCTTCCGATAGCTGTATGAGCACCACATTGTCAAGAAGCTCCACCACGTACGAAAGGGCGCTGGTAGTTCCGGAAATCGAACTTTCTTTAAGCACTCCTATCTGTTGATTCCCGGTGGAGTAGGCTGCCTCAACGGAACGAAGAAGCGCCTGGGATGGGAGTATTTGGGCGATAGGGGCAGGGGTTGTAAGGCTTCCGTTGCTTCCCAGCAGCGCGCGAGCGGCCAGGTTAATTGCTTTTACATGGTATTCAGCGGTACTTTCCTCTCGCTGGCATAGTAGTAAAGCATCAGAAGAGCGTTCAAAAAATGTATGTACTGCGTCCTGCATGACAAAAAGGAATTAATCTAAAATAGAATCATCTTGGCCTGAACTAACAATCTCCTACTCTTGGATAGACCTAGCCGCTACAAAACCTGCATGCTTGCTCCTTTTGTAAAGCAAAGCCAGACTGGCCTGGTGTACCAGCAAAATAGGGTCAATAAAATCCAGATGAGAAGGAGATTTTTAGGACATAGTCTGGATTGACAGACGGATTGGTCCCGGAAAAAGACAAGAAGCAATACCAACGCGAGCTATCCGCTAGGGTATTATTTCAGGTACAGGTTTAAGCGAGAAAAATCCTTTTCACTATACAATTTCAAAGGATTTTTGTTTGGGACAAAAAAGAATAAAGTGAAAGGAAAGGGCAGCAAAAGTACCTTTATCGCTAGTGCCTGGACGCGGCGGAGAGCTTATGCCACTGCACATTCTTCAGCGGAGCCCGGCGCTCGTAGGTATCCGTAGGGGCGTAGTACTTGGCCAGGTAGTCCAGAATCTTCGGCTCGGCTTCGCCCAGATCCCACAGATTCTGCGTCTTTTGCATCCAGCGGATTTTTTCCAGCCACACTTCCCGGCTCGCCCGGAACTGGGTAATGAGCTTGCTGGAATGGCAGCCCGTGCAGTGGGCTCGCATGAGGTCAATACCCTCGGCAATGACGAAGCCGGTAGCGGGGTCAAGGCCCTTGGTGGTATCCCTGGCAAGGGAGCTACCAGGCAGATCGGATCGAAGTTGGGTGCCGGGACGGAACGCAGCCGTCATCAGAATGACAGCACCGACGCAGGCTATGGTTACTACTCTGTTCAGTTTCATACTGGTATAGTCAGGATCAAACAACTTTTACGGCAATGCGGTGGCAGGCATTATTGATGTACCCTTTGGGATTCCAGGCCGGTATCACCATGGGTTGCGACTGCCCCCTGGTATCAGTGGCTTTGGCCCACACTTCGTAGTAGCCCTTACCCGGAAAACGTACATCGGCCGTCCACTGTTGCCAGGCCAGGCGGTTTTTTGGGGCCTTCAGCTTGCAGAGTTGCCAGGTGGCACCATAGTCAATGGATATCATCATGTCCTTTACGGCCAGGTCACCAGCCCAGGCATGCCCGCGTACCGCCAGTCCCTGTCCCCGTTCGAGCAGGGCACCGGAGCGGGGGTAGGTAATCACCGACTTTACGGGCATGGATTCGATGATCCTGAAGTCCTCGTCGGGTACTTTGGCTCCGGGCTCTACGGGGTAGGCAGGTACCCGGTAGCTGTCACCGCCCATTTTTTCGCCATCGTGTACTTTGTTCCTGACCGAGATGCGGTCCAGCCATTTGCCCGAGGTAGAGGCCGGCCATCCGCCGACTACCAGCCGCAGCGGATGCCCGTGCATCAGCGGAATGTCAGCTCCGTTCATGGACCAGGCCAGCAGGGTTTCCTCTTCCAGCGCTTTGCGCATAGGTACCCCCCGCGAGATGGGAGCCTTGGAAGTATCCCCGCTCAGGTGCTTATCGGCTCCGTAGTAGCCAATGTACACGGCGTCGGGTTTGAGACCTACGCTGGCGAGTACGTCGCGCAGACGCACGCCCGTCCATTCGGCGCAGCTTACCGCTCCCTCGCTCCATTGGTTGCCCGAAGCGGGTGGGTTATAGCCCGAGCGGCCGTTGCCGCCGCATTCCAGCAGGAGTTGATAGGTATAGTGCTTGAACTTGTCTTTGAGTTCCTGAAGCGTGAAAGTTTTGGTGGCTTTGACCGACTCCCCGTCAATCGTAAGGGTCCAGGCTTTCAGGTCAATGTCGGTGGGCACCGACCCGTTGTTGCGGATGAACATCTTGTCAGCTGGGGTGACGACGTCGTCGAGCAGGTGCGGCGGGGTTTCTACGTTCCAGGGGCGGTCACTGAGCACGATCAGATCCTTGTGCTTGCCAGCTGGAAGTTCTCCTTCCAGCAGCAGGGGTACGTATCCGGCGGGCATCTTATCAGCAAAGGCTAGCTTGGTACCCACCATCGCTGTCAAGGAGGTCAGAACGCTTTTTTTGAGAAATCCACGGCGATTATGAAAAGGACTGGTCATGAGAAACAAGGCAAGGATTTGATGTTTTTAGGGTAGGCAAGTTACCACAAGATAGTGGTAAATGCCAAGCCGGGTAGGATTTGGGGGTTAATTTATCCTTCTTCAAAACTATTTGGCCCTGGTTTTCCTTATAAAAGGAAATATTCCCTTTTCACTATGATTACCATTGTATCAGGCACCAATAGACCTGAATCCAAGTCAAGAGAAATAGCCGATTTTTATCAGAACCTACTTTTAGAACTTCATACAGAAAGTCAGATCCTCGATCTCATGGAGCTTCCGGCTGATTTTATTGTTTCGGCGCTGTACCACAATTCCGGCAAAAACGAACAATTCAATGCGCTCCGGACCAGGATGGAATCTTCCCAGAAATTTGTCTTCATCGTGCCCGAGTACAACAACTCTTTCCCGGGAGTTTTGAAGGCTTTTATTGATGGCCTCAGCTATCCCAATGCCCTGATTCACAAGAAATGCGCGCTGGTAGGCATCTCGGATGGCGTACAGGGCAATGCTCTCGGGCTGAGCCACCTAACCGATGTGCTCAACTACCTGGGCATGCACGTACTGGCCCAGAAAGTAAGGATTCCGTTTATGAAGAAGAATTTTGTGGCCGGAAAAATCAAGGATGGTTTCATCAACCAGCTGATTGACGAGCAGGCCCAGCTTTTTATGAATTTCTGATTGTTCGTCAAAACCAAAAGTTGTACCAACTACCAGGCGCTACTGCTCAAACCGCACCCAGTCGAGCTGGGCTGATCCAGAGGTGGCGTTTTCTTCCTTTCGTACAAAAACAAAGTACAGGTCATGACGGCCCACCGTAGGTTTTAGCGGGACGGTAGCTTCCAGGAAGGTAGTCTCATTCTGGGTGGGCAGTATACGCTACCGACCCCAGCAGGGGCCCGGTGGGTGAGCCGCTGTGAATTTCTGCGCTCAGTCCCGCCGTGGGGGCAGCATAGCGGAAAGTCAGGCTCTTGATGGCTTTCAGATCCACCTTTTTTACCACAAAAAACGAACCGTTCCGTAAGTCGGAAAGGCCCCGGCGTTGCCGGGTGGCCTCGTGGAGGCTATCGGCCAGTTCGGCTTCTACCTGAGCCGGGCGCAGCCACAGCGAGGTACGATTGGTCAGCGGACCGATGGATCCACCGCCCCCATCCGTGTAGGCGGCAGTAAGCTGATACAGGCCGGGCTTTCCTTCCTCGGTGTGGGCTTTCAGGAGTTGGGTGCCCTGGGGAGGAAGGGTACTTTGCGCATCACCGAGCGCCAGTACGTACTTCACGATCTGAGTGGCTTCTTCCTTGGAAAGTTGCGGATGGGCGTTCATGGCGGTTTCGCCCCACACGCCGCCGCCGCCCGTGATCACTTTATTGGCCAGCCGGGCCAGCGCTCCTTTGTCGGCCCTGTACTTAGCCGACACGTCGGCAAAGGCGGGGCCTACCGAGGCTTTGGTGAGTTGATGGCAGGCCTTGCAGTCGCTTTTTTCCAATAATTCCTTACCCAAGTCCACGTTCTCGCTGCTTTCCTGGTGCCCGATCAGCGTAGCCTGATTGGCCAGTTGCGGAATGAAGTTGAGCTTTACATTAATGCGTTTTGGATCAATGACCTTATCTTCTTTGTCCGTCACCTTTACGGCATAAGCGAGGTTCTGCTTGTCGAAGTAGAACGTGCTATTGCCAGTGGTGGTGAGGGCTACCTTAGGTAACGTATTGCCAATCCGGATTCGTAAGGTGTCGGTTTGAGCGGCTCCCGACGGGTCGGTTACTTTCAGGACGACCGGGTACGAGCCATTTTTGACGAAGGTAAAGGTAGGGTTGACGGTAGTGGAGGCCACCGTTTTACCATCAAATTTCCATTCGTAGGTAAAAGTGTCCTTGTCCAGATCGTAGCTTTTGCCGGCCTCAAACGCTACTTTCAGCGGGGCCGTGCCGAGTGTATCGCTGGCCGAAATCACGGCCACGGGAGCCCGGTTTCCAGCGTTGTAATCGATCCTCACCAGGCGGGCATCGTCGTTATCAATGCCATAGACAGAGCCATATTCAAGCATGTACATGGAACCATCGGGACCGAAAGTCATGTCAATGGGCCGACGGAAATCGCCGGTAGCCGGCATAAAGGGTTCGAGGCGCTGAAAATTCTGGTTGTTGTCCAGGTGCACGGCAAAGACCCAGTTGCGCATCCATTCGGTAATGAACAGGACTCCCTCATAGTAGTTCGGAAATTTGGTAGAAGACGTAGCCTTTTGGTCAAAATGATATACCTCGCCAATAATAGCCGAGCGACCTCCCTTGCCTAGTTCGGGAAACTCCGGCGACTCGTCGTAGGGATACCAGATCAGCGCTTTCTGGGCCGGGGGCAGATTTTTGATACCAGTGTTGTTAGGTGAGTCGTTGACCGGGTGTTCAGGGTCAAAGAGCGGGCCTATTTTCTCGGTGGCAAAGTCAAAATCGTGGTAGGGCTTGTTGTCGCCAATGAAATACGGCCAGCCGTAGTATCCCGCCTTTTTGGCCTGATTGAACTCATCGTATCCCTTGGGCCCCCGGTCGCCGTCCTTGCCACTGTCGGGGCCGATTTCTCCCCAGTACAGAATGCCGGTTTTGGCATCTACCGTAATTCGGTACGGGTTCCGGGCTCCCATCACGTAGATTTCGGGCCGGGTACCGGCGGTACCTTTGGGGAATAAATTGCCTTCGGGAATCGTGATCGTGCCATCCGCCTCAGGACGAATGCGCAAAATTTTTCCGCGCAGGTCGTTGGGATTAGCCGCCGATCGCTGATCATCGAATTGATTACGGCCAGGCCGCTCGTCAATGGGCGAAAATCCGTTGGAAGCGAAGGGGCTGGTGTTGTCACCCGTCGAAATGTAGAGCGTGCCGTCTGGTCCAAAAGCCAGCGAACCACCCGTATGGCGGCTTATTTCGTAGTCAATCGGAATTTCCAGCAACACCTTCTCCGATGCCAGATCGAGCGTATTGTCGTCCAGCAACGTAAAGCGCGACACGTGCTGCTTGGGGGTATCCGAAATAGGGGTATTGTAAAAATACAGGTAGTGGTTTTTCTCAAAGTTGGGATCAAGGGCTAGACCTATGAGGCCATTGCCGTATTTGGTTTCCCAAAAAACCGGAAACTCACGGATAAGCTTTGTTTTCCTGGTGGCAGGGTCATACACATAAAAATTGCCTTTGCGCTCAATAAAAAACACGCGTCCATCCGGGGCAACGGCCAGTTCCATGGGCTCGTTGAGGTCGTTGGAAAGAACGGTCTTGACGAAGCGATTTTCTTCGGGAGTCTGCGCCAAGAGCGGTAGGACGAAGCTACTTCCTACTACTAAAAGGGCCAAAAGGTATTTTGAATTGCTGGAAATACGGCGGGTAAACATGTAAGGAACCGGGTTTAGAAAATTTGGACTGAGCAGGGTTTTCAAGCCTTGGTTGTAACGAACAAAGTCCTGAACTCTTGTAATCAGGCTATTACTAAGACGACTTTTTGTCAGAATAACCGGATGTGGGGGCCTATTTTTTCTGGTAAATTCCTTTCCAACTCACTGTTTTACGTTTGTGTTCAGGCCTTCACCCACAGGCTATCGGTAAAATACCGGTTGGAATCGAAAAAGTTCTGCTCGACGCGAAAGCCGCTTTCGTTTGCCAGATTTTCTATTTCGTCCAGTGTATATTTTTTGGAAAGTTCGGTGCGAATCAGTTCATTTTTCTTAAAAAAGAAGGAGTCATCCAGTCCCTTAAAGTATACTTCCTGATCGGCCAAACTCACCAATGCGCTGCGTACTTCGCCGTTGTGAGGATTGTAGTAGCTATAAAAATCGAATTGATCCAACGCAAAATCAGCCCCAAGTTCACGGTTCATGCGGGTGAGGAGATTGAGGTTAAAAGCCCTGGTAATACCTTGGGGGTCGTCGTAGGCTTGGCTGATGAGCCGTGGATTTTTTCTTAAATCGAAGCCCGTCAACAACCGCCCATTGGGCCGCATGATCCCGTGTAGCATATCCAGCAAGGCCAGAGCGCCTTCTTTTTCGTAGTTCCCGATATTTCCTCCCATAAAAAGGTATAGGTTTGGGCTCCCCTTGGAATCTAGGCTGTGCAGAACCTCAAAGTAATCTCCTACCTGCGGCTTTACATCCAGATCGGGCAGGTTTTCGGCGAGCTTGTCTTGCAACTGCTGCATGGCCTCACCCGAAATGTCAATGGGGATATAGGAGAAATCGGCGTGCTGCTGCACCAGAAAAGCCAGAAGTTCGCTGGTTTTGATGCCATCCCCCGCACCCAGCTCTACTATATTAAAATGGTCGCGGTAAGGAAGTGCCGCCGCGATAGCATGGGGCTGCCGGGTCATGATCTCCATTTCTGCGCGGGTAAGGTAGTACTCGGGCATGTCCATAATTTCCTGAAAAATCCGACTGCCTTCGTCATCATAAAAGTATTTGGAAGGCAAGCTCTTTTGTGGAGTGGATAGTCCTTTCTTCACATCTTCGGCAAAAGGAGTAAGCGTGGCTATTGCTGTTGTTTGCAAGGGATTTGTTGTTTTAAGGTTTTAGTTCTTTGTTCGAGGTGCTGAGTTTGAGGTTCTTAGTTCTGTATTTGTTTTACCTTAGGTACCTCTTAGTGGTACAGTACCCATACTGCGGCCGTAGCAAAGGAACAGAACCCAGAACTACGAACTCAGAACTATTCACTCATATCACTCAATCACTCAATCACTCATTGCTAAAAGCCAGCCGTATCCCCATGCATTGCCATTGCAAATGCGGGTGGAAGAAATTGCGGTAGGTGATTCGGCTGTGGCCCGGTGAGGTGGCCGTAGAGCCGCCCCGCAAAACCATCTGATTGATCATGAATTTACCATTGTACTCCCCAATGGCACCGGGTGCTTTGCTGAATCGCGGGTAGGGGAGGTAGGCACTTTGGGTCCACTCCCAGCGCTGCCCCCAGGGAAACTGGGGCGCTGCCACTTCCCACTCAAACTCCGTGGGCAGACGCTTGCCCGCCCAGGCCGCAAAAGCGGATGCCTCGTAGAAATTGACGTGGCAAAGCACCGAGTCAGGGTTCACTTTCTGCAAGCCACCCAGGGTATAGTGGTGCCATTCGCCATCCAGGTAGTGCCAGTATAGGGGTGCCTGTGCCTGTTGCGTTTGGACCCACTGCCAGCCTTCGTCGAGCCAGAGGTCGAAGGCCTGATACCCTCCCGAGTTAATAAAGTCCAGGTATTCGCCATTGGTGACCAGTGCTTTATTTATTTCAAAATCTTCAAGATACACCTTGTGACGGCCTAGTTCGTTGTCGTAGCAGAAGTCACCTCCCGAAAAACCGATGTCATATACTCCTTCCGAAATCGCCACCGTACCGGAGGCGCTGTTGGCGACCTCGGTCAGGGAGAAACCTGTCCTTATAAACCGGGAAAATAGGATTGTGTCCCAAAATATATTTCAGATCCGTGATCAGCAACTCCTGGTGCTGCTGCTCGTGGTTGAGGCCCAGAATCACCAACTCTTCCAGCTCGGGGGAAACGTCGGCAGCCAGTAACTCCCGCATGGCGTTGTTAATGTAGCGGCGGTAGCTGTATACCTCCTCTACCCCGGGCCGGGTGATATTGCCCCGATCGGTGCGCATGACGCGGCTGCCCATGTGGTTGTAGTAGCTATTGAACAGGTAGCTGAAATCGGGGTGGTAGCGCTGGTAGTTTTTGTGGAGTTTGACAAGAATAAATTCTTCAAAAAACCAGCTGGTATGCGCCAGATGCCACTTGGGCGGACTCACAAACTCAACGGGCTGAGGAATGTAGTCTTCCAGTTGCAAGGGCTCGCAGAGGTCTTCGCTGTACTGACGGACCACTTCAAAGCTTGCGGCAATATCGGGGTGTTGGGTAGTTTCGAAAGGGGGGGAGAGTGTCTGAATTTCTGTTTTCATAAATTTTGATGGTCTGCACATATTCTAGCTAAAACACCAAATCTGTGCCAAAGGTTGGGGAGCTGCATGAGGTACACAAAAAAGCCCGCTGGGAATACCAGACGGGCTGCGAATGAGAGGCTGTTTGCTTGACTACCTCAATTTCAGGGTAGCCAGGGTAAGAATGGCGAGAATAATACCCACGATCCAGAAGCGGGTCACGATTTTGGACTCGTGGTACCCCTTCTTCTGGAAGTGATGGTGCAGGGGCGACATGAGAAAAATCCGCTGCCCTTCGCCGTATCGTTTTTTTGTGTATTTAAAGTAACTCACCTGCATGATTACCGAAAGGTTTTCGGCCAGAAAAACCCCGCACAGAATGGGGATGAGGAGTTCTTTGCGAACAGCCAGGGAAAGCACGGCGATAACACCCCCGAGCATCAAACTGCCGGTGTCGCCCATGAATACCTGCGCCGGGTAGGCATTGTACCACAGAAAACCCACACAGGCTCCGACGAAAGCCGCGCAGAAAATCACCAACTCGCCAGAGTTTGGGATGTACATGATGTTGAGGTACTGCGCAAACTTCACGTTTCCCGACAAGTAGGCCAGTACCCCCAGGGTGAGGGCGATAATGCCCGAAACGCCGGCCGCCAGGCCATCAATGCCGTCGGTAATATTGGCCCCGTTGGATACGGCGGTAATGATAAAAATGGCAATGATGGTATAGATGATCCAGGTGTATTCATCCGGAAGCCAGCCGGATAACAACAAACTGTAATCAAATTCATTGTTCTTGACAAAAGGTACGGTGGTAATAGTGGGATTGACAATGTCGTGGTAGCGCTGTACTTCTCCCAGGGTAGAACTGATCAGCGGCTGGTCGTAGATCCTGATTTTGACGTGTTGGTTGAACGACAACGTGACCCCAACAATTACTCCCAGTCCCACCTGACCTATTACCTTGAAGCGGCCGTGCAGGCCTTCCTTATCGTTCTTGAATTTTTTGATATAATCATCCACAAATCCAATCATCCCCGTCCAAATAGCCGTGATGATAAGTAGTACGATATACACATTGGTGAGATTGGCAAAAAGAAGGACGGGTACCAGCAACGAAGCCAGGATAATAAAGCCACCCATGGTAGGAGTCCCTTTTTTTTCGAGCTGGCCCACCAGTCCCAAGTCCCGGATGCTTTCGCCAACTTGCTTTCGACGAAGAAATTCAATCATCTTCCGACCGTACACCGCAGCAATGAGCAGGGAAACCACCGTACATCCCAAGGCCCGAAAGGAGATGTACTGGAATACGCCCGCTCCGGGAAAATTGAATTGTTTGTCGAGGTAATCGAACAAATAGTACAGCATGGGGGAAAGAGGTAGTTGGGATTCGTGCTAAAAGTAGCGCAAAAATGCTTTTTTATCCAATAGCTTCATAATCTAAACCCAGGTATTTCGGGGTTGCTCCGCATTATTTTGGACAAATGGACCGGGAATCATTTTTCCTTTATGGTCGCGCCGAATGCCTCTCGCAGGATCTCACGGTCGTCAAAATCATACTTTACTCCCTCAATCTCCTGGTAGGGTTCGTGGCCTTTGCCCGCCACGAGCACGATGTCGCCGGCTAGCGCTCCATCGCAAGCGGCATAGATAGCCTCGCGACGATCAGGAATTACGGTTACCTTCTTATGGTCTACCGGCGGTACCCCTTTGAGCATCTGATCCAGGATCACCAGCGGGTCTTCAAAGCGGGGGTTGTCGGACGTCAGAATTACCCAATCGCTAAACTTGCAGGCAATGGCGGCCATTTTGGGGCGTTTTTCGGCATCCCGGTTCCCGCCGCATCCTACCAGCGTAATGATCCGGGGTAGTTGTACCTGCTCGTTGGCGAGGCGAAGGTGGGTGATGGTTTCCAGTACATTCTGCAGGGCATCGGGTGTATGGGCGTAATCCACAATACCTATGACGTCACGGCCGGAAGGGATCTGCTCAAACCGGCCGGGGGGGCTTTTGAGTTCCGAAAGCACCGAAAGCGCCTCTTCGGGTGCTTCACCGAGCAGAACAGCCGCCCCGTACACCGCCAGCAGGTTATAGGCATTGAAACGGCCAATGAGCCTAAACCACACTTCGTGCCCGTTCAGGTCCATGTGCATGCCAAACAGCGTTTCGGAGTGGAGTTTCCCTTTGAAGGTAGCAACAGTTTGGAGCGAATAAGTCTCCACCCGAGCATCGGTATTTTGCACCATAACCGCCCCCCGGCGATCGTCAATATTGATCAGAGCAAAGGCGTGCCGGGGCAATTGATCAAAAAAGCCCTTTTTCGCCTTTATATAGTTGTCAAAGGTTTTGTGGAAATCGAGGTGGTCGTGGGTAATGTTGGTAAAAATACCCCCGCAGAATACCAGGCCCGCGATCCGTTGCTGCGCTACGGCGTGGGAGCTAACCTCCATAAACACGTGGGTACACTTCTGCCGGTGCATGTCAGCCAGCAGGCCATTGAGGGTGACGGAGTCAGGCGTCGTGTGCGTAGCGGGGATAACCTCGTCCTCGATCTGATTTTGGACGGTAGAGAGCAACCCGCAGCGATACCCAAGGGCGCGGAACATTCTGAAAAGAAGGGTAGCCACGGAGGTTTTGCCATTGGTACCCGTGACACCGACCAGCTGCATCTGCCTGGAAGGGTGACCATAAAAGGCCGAGGCCATCATCCCCATTGCTCGGGCTGAATCCAGCACCTGAACGTAGGTAACGTGGGGGTGGGTAAGGGCCGGGAGGTCTTCGCAAAGGATAGCCCGCGCGCCCAGGTCAATTGCTTTTTCAATAAACGAATGGCCATCGACCTGCGTACCCCGCACCGCCACGAACAGCGTACCCTCGCGGGCTTTTCTAGAATCCAGAATGAGCGCGGTAATGGGTATGGCCGGGTTTCCGACGACATTGGCATCCGGCACCTCCTTCAGGAGTACTTCTAATGGCATTGGAGGGGTTGGTACTTCCATTTTTCTTATTTTAAGCTAAGCATAATTCTTTTTTGACCCGGAGCGTTGGCCCCAGCCTCGGGGGATTGGGACACGACCTTACCGGTACCTTTGAAGGTAACCTGGTACCCTTTGTTTTCCATGATATACAGGGCGTCGCGCAGGGGCATTCCGCGGA
>CAVYGM010000027.1:0-120062 GCA_963768025.1 uncultured Cytophagales bacterium | reverse complement strand
GACTCATCCCGAGTGAACACGACGATACGTATGGTTTCAATGAGGCATTGGGTCTTTTTGTGGGGTACCAACCGTTACGTAGCTTTGAAATATTCTCCTTTGAGAGCAGGAAGCTGATCGATCAAATTCCGGTCCGAAGAGAGGGGCCTGATGGCATTGGCAGTAGAGAAAGGTATCACGCTGATAGACAGTACTACGGTACTTGTACAGGAATACGGACATTTGAAAATTCTGGACAGCAAAGGCCATATAAGAAAAGACCATACCTACGCGGAGCAAATTGATAAGAAATACGAATTGATTGGCAATCCTATCAGCAACCAATATGTACCGCTACGGTATAGTCATGCTACCCAGTCTGTACTTCTTTTCTCCGTCCGGGAAAGCTATCTCCAAAAGAAACACCTCTGGTTTTATATAATCTAACAACCAACTCATTTACAAGTATTCCAGTTGAGTTCCCCGAATATTATCTGAAAAACAAGGGAAAGTATGGTTTCTTAAATTATACCAATGGGAGTGTGATCGAGGATACGTTGGTGGTTTACAATCATCTGTACGACCCTTCAATTTATACGTATTCGCTACGTACCGGGCAATTAAGAGAATATCCACAAACCAGCAGTGGGGGCAGCATAGTGCCATTACCAGCCTCCAACTCATTAGAAATTTGGGAGCGACACGCCCTAGAAAATACCCACTATCTCAGTAATTTACGACCCCTACCGTAAACTCATACTATCAATTTATATGGAAAAAGTACCCCCTACAAAAAGTCGAATACAGAATTGAATACTTTTTTAGAAGAAGAACTTCTGTTGAAAGTTTTTAATCCTCGTTTCGAACTGATTGGCGAACACAACCTTCCCGGGTATACCTATCAGCCATTCAGTTGGTTTCAGTCCAAAAAGGGCCTCTGCATAAGTAATACGCACCCAAAAAACAAACACTCGTCCGAACAGGCTCTAAGCTTTCATGTCATTACATGTCAGGAAAACCCCGGTAACTGACTACTTGCCATGCCCCTACCTCTCCAAACCTTCTGGACCACTCATGACCCGGCAGCGGGCTGGCTCAGCGAGGAGTTCCACGCGTACAGCTGGGCACTGAGCGCCCACAGCCGGCTACGCACGCAGGAGGGGCCGTGCTGCACACCACCGCGCGCGGGGCCGACTGGCCGCCGGGAGAGCTAGACCTGCCCTACCGGGCCGTGGTGCTATCTCAGGAAAGCTACCAACCGCCCCGTGCCGAAGCCTGGGCCATGCGCAAGCTCCACACCTACGCGCTGCAAACCGAAGCCTTCATCCACCTCGACAGTGACGCCTACCTGTTTGCACCCCTGCCGGTTTCGCTGACCGAGGCACCCCTGCTGGCCCAGAACCTGGAATATGACCACCCCGACCACCTGAATGCGGTACGTATTGTTGCCGACGGGTTTCCCTACCTACCCCACTGGGCCCGGGCTCGATGCGTACGAGTACGAGAAAGCCCGAAAGGAATTTGAACGGCTATTGCCCGATCCTACGGACCTGCTCAACCAATGGAAAGAAAGCTCGGCCCGGGTGAATGACCTCCTGCTGTCTGGCCGCGTATGCTACCAGGAGACCACCATGGAATTTGGCCCCAACTGTATGCGGCACGGGGCTTCGTGGAACTGGGCCGAAGCGGGCGAGTTCCGGGCACTGTCGGAAGCAGGCAGCTTTGCGGGGAACCAGAAGCTCGCCCCCGCCTATTACGAAACGCTGTTCTACTATGCCCCTCACCTGGGCCGCGTGCGCGAGCAACCGCTGGATGTGCTGTCTATTCTGCTTCTGGATGAGGTGGAAGAAGGAGGTACCTGGGAAAGCATCGTGAGCCAAACCATCCTGACCATTTTAGAATTTCAACCACAGGTCGACAAGCCAGAACTGAGCGCACGAATCGAGGAGCGGTTGCGGTATTTTTTGTATCTGGGAATTTTGAAAATAAATGTTGAATTATGATCACTTTTTTGAAAAATGATCACTTTTTGGGGTGGAGGAGCTATTGACTTTGGTGAGTTTATGGTGGAGATTTGAGGCAACCTTCTACTTCGTCAGGGCCCGGCTGGGAAAGAAGGGATACTGTACTTCCACTTTAAATTTTTATCTAATGAAAACGAAAAATAACAAATTCAAGAAGGCTTTCGTACTAGCTGCAATGACAGGCATTGCCCTTACCGCAGGAGATTCAATCTTTAATCGAGCACAGGCCACAGGAGGAGGAACAAGCACTAATAGATATCAGGCTGTTGGAGAAGATGGTGTTAATATATGCTATTGCAACAAAGCAGGAAGTAAGTGTCTTTGTGCCACTTAATTTATTTATACATCATGCTGCCTTGTATCATAAATTGAAGATACAAGGCAGTATATATAGCAATATAAAACCATTTAACAATGAAGCGCATCACTTATATTTTTCTTACTCTATCATGTTTTCTATACTCTTGTAGCGATAAAGAAAAAAATGACAAAGACTTGCCACTCATTAGTATTGAGATTACAGATACGTTAAAAATAAAATATTCCGGTAAGCTTGTAAAAATTATTGATTATAATACCTACAATGGAAATTATCTTCTGTGCGATATCGTCTTCATAAACAAGGTGATTGTTGCCGATTCTTCTGGTAGGATTAAGACAGTTATACGTCTCGAAGGCGAAGGGCCTGACGAACCGGGCGCAACAATACACAACATAGGCTATGCTGATTCTATGATCGTTATAAACAGTAGCCGGGGCTTCTATTTCTACAATGAAGAAGGTCTGTTACAAAAAAACATCAAAGAGTCTACCCCATTAATGGGGTATGGAGCAGGCACAATTCCAAGATTAAAATTCATACAGGATGGAAAGTCCAAATTAGCAATCCTACATTTAAAATCTTCTGTTGAAGGAGATATGTTTACTCAATCCAGCTACCAAAGTTATGATCCCCTAACAGTTTATAACCTGGAAAGAAAAAAATATCATTGTTTGGCGGATACGAGTCTGAAAGTATTTTCATCAATAATTGGGTACATTTTGGTGATCCGGTCAATCTATTTGATATGGACAGCCAGTATATATATTCCATAAATAATCCTGATCCAGTTGTTTATATATACGATCAAAAAGATTTGAGTAGAGTATCAAAAAAAATCCATCTCAATCCCGAATACTTCAAATTACCAGTACAATATGATCTTGGAGAAAATGTACGAGAAGACCGTGCAGAACTCTTTCTAAATAGCCAGTTCATTGATATTAATTCCAATGATACAATGACCCTTGTATCATATCGTTCGGGGATACCTGAAAGTGAATATTCCAGAAATTCCCAAAATAACCTTCCGAACTTATTCAAAAAATTCATGAATTATTATTTAGTAGTCATTAAAAATGGTAAAAAGTTTTCCAAAGATATAGAACTCCCCTATGGGAGTTCGGGAGTGGCCGTATTGAAAAAGGATAACAGTATTATCTTGAATACCAATGCTGCACTTACTGAGACTCCCAACGAAACAATCTTTTACAAAGCAAGAATAAAGCAGTAGCGTAATTGGCATTCGAATCCATGCCCCTACCTCTCCAAACCTTCTGGACCACTCATGACCCGGCAGCGGGCTGGCTCAGCGAGGAGTTCCACGCGTACAGCTGGGCATTGAGCGCCCACAGCCTGGCTACGCACGCCGGAGGGGCCGTGCTGCACACCACCGCGCGCGGGGCCGACTGGCTGCTGGGAGAGCTAGACCTGCCCTACCGGGCCATGGTGCTATCTCAGGAAAGCTACCAACCGCCGCATGCCGAAGCCTGGGCCATGCGAAAGCTCCACACCTACGCCCTGCAAACCGAAGCCTTCGTCCACCTCGACGGAGACGCCTACCTGTTCGCACCCCTGCCGGCTTCGCTGACCGGTGCTCCCCTGCTGGCCCAGAACCTGGAATATGACCACCCCTACTACCTGGATTCGGTACGTACTGTTGCCGACGGGTTTCCCTACCTACCCCACTGGGCCCGGCCCAAAGCCGGCGACTCGGTATGGGCCGTCAATGCCGGGCTCATTGGAGGACAAAGCGTATCCTTTTTCAAGCAACTCTACGCCGAAGCCGAGGCATTCCTGATCCAGAATTCCGCTCAGCTACACCGGCTGGACGGCCTTGCGCTCAATACCTACCTGGAACAGTACCTTTTCAAGCAGCTTGCGGACTCTACGCATACCCCCATCGCCACTCTGCTACCCGATGCAGTGGGGTATCCGTACACCTACGGACTCGACAAGTTTGCCCTGCTACCGGAGGCCATCGGCTACCTGCACCTGATGAATTACAAGCAAAACCCAACCGTATGCGAGCAGTTGGCCCAGCGCCTGTGGTTGGAAGCACCGCAGCTGCACGAGCGTTGCCAGAAAGCCGTACGCCGGGCCTCGCAAAGCCGGGTTTACTTTTCACAACATCTGCCGGATGACTTCGCCAGAACCCGCGAAGCCCTCCGGCTGGTCAAGTCCCTGCCAGAAGCCGCCACCCTGGATTCGGAGCAGGCGAACCTGGATTCGATGGCTACCGAATCCGGAAACGACTGCCTGCTCGATGCGTATGAATTCGAGAAAGCCAGAATGGAATTTGAACGGTTATTGCCCGACCATATGGCTCTGCTCGACCAATGGCAGGAATGCACGGCTCGTGTGAATGCCCTCCTGCTGTCTGGCCGTGCATACTACCAGGAGACCACCCTGGAATTTGGCCCCTGCTGCATGCGGCACGGGGCTTCGTGGAACTGGGCCGAAGCGGGCGAGTTCCGGGGATTGTCGGAAGCAGGCAGCTTTGTGGAAAACCAGAAGCGCGCTCCGGCCTATTACGAAACGCTGTTCTACTATGCCCCTCACCTGGGCCGCGTGCGCGAGCAACCGCTGGATGTACTGTCTATTCTGCTTCTGGATGAGGTGGAAGAAGGAGGTACCTGGGAAAGCATCGTGAGCCAAACCATCCTGGCCATTTTAGAATATCAACCACAGGTAGACAGGCCAGAACTGAGCGCACGAATCGAGGAGCGGTTACGGTATTTTTTGTATCTGGGAATTTTGAAAATAAATGTTGAATTATGATCACTTTTTTGTAAAATGATCACTTTTTGGGGAGAAGGGGCTATTGACATTGGTGAGTTTATGGTGGAGATTTGAAGTAACCTTCCTACGGTCAGGGCCCGACCAATATAGAAGGGAAAAGCTATTGTCCAACTTTAATTTCTATGAAATGAAAACTAACAATGTAAAGAAGGCATTTCTACTTGCTGCAATGACAGGTACCGCATTGGTTGCTGCTGAGTCAATGTTTAATGAGGTGCAAGCGACAGGAGGAACCAAAAAAGCTAAAATAGTCTCCTGTGGGCTCCCGGTGGGATCATGGCGTGTCGGATGTGACAGTGGAGGTGAAATATGCTATGATACAAACTGTTAATAAATAGAAAAATTTTAAGTTATTACTGAGTGAAAGGAATGTTTAAACATATCTTTCACTCAGTTAAAATTTCAAAAAAATGGCTACTAAACACTTACTCCTAGCAATAATAATCATACTTACATCTTGCAATAAAAACCATAAGAAGCAAGAACAACAGTTGCATACAATTGATGTTTCAGGAAAACTCGCTAATACGGAAAACATCCTCCTTCAATAACAAATTTGAATTCATACGCTCTATCGCACTTAAAAGTCCAAAAGAATTTCCAATTGTAGAAGTAAACAAATTATACTTACACAAAGATCACTTCTTCATCTTCGACAAAAAATACGCTACTCTATCCGCATTTGACTCCACCGGAAACTACCTCTATTCGATAGGAAAAATAGGCGAGGGCGAGGGCGAATTCATGGACCTAAGCGATGTAGCCTTTGATAAGAAAAGGGAGGTATTTCTTCTTTTTCTAACGGAAGCCATGCTTTGTACACCTTTACTTCCGAGGGAAAATTCTTAAAAAGGGCTAAAATTCCTTTTTATGCTTCTAACATAGCTATACTTCCGGAGGTGATTTGGCTTTCTACGTCAACTACAATACAAGTGAAGTAAACGCGATGCACAATGTATTGATTACTGATCCATCCGGAAACATCCGAAACACGTACTTTCCCTATAAAAATAAAAGTACACCCTCTTTCGATATTACCGGCTATGTGGCGGCGAACGCAGCCGGAGCACTCGCTTCCCCGGCTTTTTCGGATACTATTTTTCGGGTGAAGTGAGGCGAGGCATCTCTCCAAAATATGTACTCGAATCCTCACAAGTATCAGTACAAAGACTTTGAGAACAAAGACGCAATGGCGATCATGCAGGAGCTAGCCGATCATTACTTTTCTAAAATCAGGTTTCCTGGAAACGGATGATTGGCTGGCCTTCACGCTGGTGCATCGTGGCCGGGAAAGTAAGTTTTTCTACCACCCTACTACGAACGGTACCTTATGCGATGCCCAATTCAACCCTTACTCAGCCATTCACTATCTGAAACAACCCGTTGCTTCCGAAGGAGAAGCCTTTATCTCTCATCTCTTTACGGATTATTTTCTTTATATGAAAAAAGACCGACAAATGATCCTCGATCAGGCGCAGAAAGAAGATGAAAGACTTTTTAGCCTGCTGTCTGCCTGTAAGGAGGGAGATAACCCGGTATTGGTTTTTTATTCATTAAAGAAATAATGAAAAAATTATGTTTACTAATTTTTATCGGAAATGTAAGTTGTTCAGGAATAACCAAAATTGAGATGCCCAATAAAGTAATAGATCTAGGGTTATACTCAGCAGATAGTGGTGCCAAGGCATATTTTTCAATCAAAAATATTGGGACGAATATGCTTACCATATTGGATATTCAACCTGATTGCTATTGCATCACTGCTACCATTAGCAGAAAAGAAGTACCCAGTGGAGAGTCAACACTACTAACTGCATTCTATGATAATTCTGCCATGGGTGCCTTCCAACATACCGTATGGGTAAAAGCTAATGTAGAAAATGGAGGCTTTGTCTTGACATTTCGAGGAAAAGTAAAGCAAAACAATAACAGTGTGAAAAGATAAAGAGCGCCTTGGAAACTTCTTTTACATACCTTGCAGTCACATCATACCCAGGCCTTTTCATTAGCAGTTAGCCCTTATGCGCCATTGTCTTTATTTTCTTCTGTGGCTCTGCCTTGCCTGCCAATCGGCAGCCGTGACCAACGAAGACAGTCTCGCCGAAGCGGATACATCGGCTGCCTTTGCGCTACCCGTGGTGGAGGTGGCTCCCGTGCAGCGGCGGGCTTTTGCGAGGCAGGTCATCAGCAACGGGCAGGTAGTAGCCGGGCAGCAGGCGCAGCTGTCCTTCAAAACGTCCGGCATCATCAGTCGGGTGTACGTCACCAACGGGGCTTTCGTAAAGGCCGGGCAGGTACTGGCAGCACTCCACAACGAGGAAGCCCGGCTCAACCTGCAGAAAGCCGAGCTGCAACTCGCCGAAAGCCGGGTCGAGATCAACGACCTGCTGCTGACGCAGGGCGGCCGGCGCGGCGATAGTACGTCGGTGAAGCCCGAAATCTACGAGTACATCCAACTCAAAAGCGGCTACCTCCGGGCCCGCCTGGCCGTAGAAGAGGCCCGGCTAGCCCTCCAAAACACCTACCTCAAAGCCCCCACCGATGGCGTGGTGGCCAACCTCAGCCTGAGCGCCCACAACCCTACCCCCACCAATGCCCCCTTCTGTACCCTCCTCAGCCGCTCCGACCTACGGGTGGTTTGTCCCATTCTGGAATCTGAACTCGGCAGCGTACAGGCCGGCCAAACGGCCCGGATCGAGCCCATTGGCCTGCCCGGGCGGACGTACACGGCCCGGGTGCTGGTGCTGAATCCGGTGGTGAGCAAGGAAGGCTTCGTGGAAGTAACGCTCCGCCTGCAAAACCCCGACGCCCGCCTGCTGACGGGTATGAACGTGCGCGTGGTGATGGAGCGCACCACGGTTAATCAGGTAGTAGTACCCAAAACCGCCGTGGTAGAGCGCAGCGGAAGGAAGGTGGTGTTTACGTACGAGGACGGGCTGGCCAAGTGGCACTATGTCACCATCGGCGAGGAAAACAGCACCGAGGTAAGCATTACCGAGGGGCTGGAAGCGGGAGCACAGGCCATCGTATCGGGCAACCTGAACCTGGGCCACGATGCTAAGGTGGAGGTGAAGAAGGTGGAATAGTTTGACAACTACTAAGTACCAGCGCAAAATAAAACCGCAAAGACGCAATGAACACAAGAACCTAACTATTGCATTTTTACCTCTTTGCGCCTTCGCGTCTTTGCGGTATTTTTTTCACAATCAGAGTAATACAAAGCACAACCCCTACAACGGCTTTCTCACAATGACCAAATCTTTTGACAGCTAATGGTTAATAAACTAACGGCTAACAGCTTATTTATACTTTTGCTTCTGATTAGCCACCACGCTAGCTCGCAGCGTAGCTTTGGCTTGCCGGAGGCCATTGAGCTGGCGCAGCGGCAGTCGCCGTACTACTACCGCGCCAAAAATACGTACGAGCGCAGCTACTGGCAATTTCAGAACTTCCAGGCGAGTTTTAAGCCCCAAATCCGGCTCAATGCCACGATCCCTACTTTTTTCAGGGCCATCAATCCCATTACGCAGCCCGACGGTAGCATTTTGTTCCGCCGGGTGACGCAGGCCAACAACAGCGTGGGGGTGAATCTGGTGCAGAATATCGGGCTTACCGGGGGGCGCTTTCTGCTGGGTACCAGCCTGCAGCGTACCGACAATTTCAGTGGTACCGAGAGCAGCTACTTCCTGTCCACGCCGGTAAGCTTCTCGTACCAGCAGGAATCGCTGCTGTACAACGAACTCCGGTGGCGGCGCAGGCTGGAACCCCTGTACTTCGACACGGCCCAGAAAGGCTACGCCGAGGAGCTGGAAGAAGCTGCCCTGCAAGGGGCCACGCTGTTTTTGGAAGCATTGGTGGCCCAGACCACCGCCGACATTGCCGCCACCAACCTGGCCAACGCCGACTCGCTGTATGCGCTCACCAAAGAGCGTTTTGCCCTGGGTACCGTAGCCCAAAGTGACCTGCTGCAACTGGAACTAAACGTACTGAAAGCCCGAAATCAGCAAACCAACACCCGACTGAACGCTGAGGCAACCCTCCGCCGCATGAAGCGGATACTGGGCATAGAGATCAACGAAACCCTGCAGCTACTACCGCCCCCCCTGCCCCAACGCCTGCTACCCGACTACGAAACCGTACTGGCCGAGGCCCGCGCCAACCGGCAGAGTATGCTGCAGTTTGCCACCCGCAAGCTGGTAGCGGACCAGGAGGTAGCCGAAGCCAAAGGAAAAAATAGTTTGCAGTTTGGGATGATCGCCAACGTGGGCACGCAGCAGACTGCCCCCAACCTGGGCGGAGCCTACCGCAACCTGCAGAATCAGCAGTACATCGGGGTGTCGCTCGACCTGCCGATTCAGGACTGGGGGCTGAGAAAATCGCAGATCAGGCTGGCCGAAGCCAACCGCGAGCTGGTAGAGGTAAACGTAAAGCAGGACGAGCTGACCTTTGAGCAGGATATCTACCTGCAGCTCATCCGGTTTCAGCAGCAGTACGATCAGGTGGTCCTGGCCCAGAAGGCCGATACCGTGGCGCAGCGGCGGTTGGAAATCACCAGAGAACGGTACCTGGTTGGCAAGCTAACGATCACGGACCTGAACCTGGCCCTGGAAGAAAACGTGCGGGCCCAGGAGGGCTACATCCAAAGCCTGAGCACCTACTGGCTATCCTACTACACCCTCCGGCGGCTGACGCTGTACGATTTCGAGAAAAAACAGCCCATCCGCCATCTACCCTGATTCCATGCCATGACTCGTTACCTATTGGCCCGTCCGGTGGCTACTTTCGTGATTGCGTTTACGCTAATGGCGCTGGGCCTGGTGACCACCACGCTACTGCCGGTGTCGCTCCTGCCGGACATACCCGTGCCGCAGCTCTCCGTGCAGGCGACCTACCCCGCGGCCAACGCCCGGCAGATTGAGCAGTTGGTAGCGCTGCCCCTCCGTAACCAACTCCTGCAACTGCATCACCTCGACGACCTGGAAGCGGTGTCGCAGGACGGGCAGGTAACCGTAACCCTACGCCTCGACTACGGTACCGATGTGGACCTGGCCTACCTGGAAGCCAACGAGAAAATCGACCTGCTGATGAATCAGCTGCCCCGTGACATGGAGCGCCCGCGGGTGATCAAGGCGGGGGCCGACGACCTGCCCGTTTTTCAGCTCAATGTGTGGGCCGCCGACGGCGATAGCGCCAATTTCATCGAACTGAGTATCTTTTGTGACAACGTCATTAAAAAACGACTGGAACAGCATCCCGACATTGCGCTGGTAGACCGCTCCGGTGCCGCCGAAGGCGAGTGGGTGATCCGGCCCGACCTAGCCCGAATGCGCACGGCGGGCCTCAGTACTGAGGATCTGAAAAATGCATTGCAAGACCGGGCCACGGATGCCGGAAGCCTGACCGTACGCGACGGGCCGTACGAGTACAGCATTCAGCTTTCGGGCGGGCTGCAAACGGGAGAGGATATCACTAATACTTACATACGGGTAGGTACAGCCACACCCCGGCTTATGCGCCTGGGGGATTTTGCGACGGTGTCGCTTCGGGAAAAAGAAGCCGCAGGACGGCATACCTACAACGGCCACCGGGCGCTGGCACTCGCCATCATCAAACGCTCAGACGCGCAGGTGCTGAACCTGCAACAGGATCTATATGAGCAGGTGGAGCAGTTCAGGCACGACTACCCTACGCTCCGTTTTGAACTGAGTCAGGACCAAACTACCCTGCTCGCGTTATCTATCAGCAACCTCAAAGGCAGCTTGCTACTTGGGGCCCTGCTCACCCTCGTGATGGTGTTTTTGTTCATGAGTTCCCGCCGGGTGCTTCTGATCCTGAGCCTGCTGATACCCGTTTCGCTGTCGGTTACCATGCTGGCCTTTTACGTACTGGGCCTGTCTATCAACATCGTATCGCTGGCCGGGCTGGTGCTGGGTATCGGGGAGATCATTGATAGCGCCATCATCATCATCGAGAATATTGAGCAACAGCGTGAGCGCGGGCAAAGCGTCCGGGAGGCCTGCATCACGGGTACCAGCGAGGTCATCTGGCCGCTTTTTACTTCTGTACTCACCAACTCGGCTGTTTTTCTACCACTGCTTTTTCTGAGTGGCATTGCCGGGGCGCTCTTTTTTGATCAGGCCGTGTCGGTCACGCTGGCGCTGGGCATTTCGCTTTTTGCCTCCTACACCCTGGTACCTGTGCTATACCATAGGGTGTACAGAAATCAAACTCATTTCCAACCCTCTTCCACGTTTTTGATGCGGTCGGCCAACCGGCTCTACCATACAATATTTGATGCCGCCTTCCGGTACCGGCGGGGCGTGATCCTGGGTTGTGCGGGCTTGCTGGTGCTGGCCGTCTGGATGGGCATCCGTATTCCGAAAAGCGGTATGCCCCGCCTCAGCCGTACCGAACTGCAATGGACCATCGACTGGAACGAACCCATATCTCCGGCGGAGAACGAACGCCGGATCGGGGCGCTGCTCGCATCGGTCAACCAAACCTTACCCGCAGCCAATGCCTACATCGGTGGGCAGCAATTTTTGCTCAATTCCCGCCTGAACCAGGCTCCCTCCGAAGCCGTGGTGGTGTGTCAGGTACCAACGAGCGACGACTATCCGCGGCTGGTCAATACCCTGCAACAGCTTACGGCCCGGCACTACCCGGTGGCGACAAGTAGCTTTACGCCCGCCCAAAATGTATTCGAGCAGCTATTCCAGACCGATGAGGCGGACCTTATCGTACGGATTTACGCTGAGAAATCACAGCAAAGCCTGGGGCGGGAGCAGGTAGCCCAGGCTACCAACCTGCTGCAAAAAGCAGGCTTTGCACTGGCACCGCCGCCGGTGCGCAATCGCATTCAGCTTTCGCTTTCCGAAGAAAACCTCTCCCTCTATCAGATCTCACGACAGTCCTTATACGATCGCTTGTCTACGGCTTTTGGACAAAACGGCGTGGGTACTTTGCAAGGCCAGCAGCAATGGCCCATGGTGCTGGGTCAACAGGCCGCCACCGACCTGGATAGCGTGCTGGCGGGTACTTTCGTGGAGACCGGCGGAGGTACTTTTATTCCCCTTCGGTCGCTGGTAACGTACCGGTATACCGAAGATTTTGCCTCGCAGTACCTCGGCAAGGAAGGTGCCTACGTAGCCCTGGAACCGCGCCAAAGAGCAGATGGCTCTGATGCTCCACCCTACCTTCTGGCCAAACAGGCACTTGCCAGCGGAACGGGCTTTACCTTTGACTTTTCGGGTAGCTTTTTTCGAAATCAGGCCTATCTGCTGGAACTGGGCTGGGTGATCCTGATCGCGGTAGCGATGCTGTTTTTTATCCTGGCCGCCCAGTTTGAGTCCCTGCGGCAACCCTTTATCGTCCTGCTTACCATTGTATTTGGTACCACCGGCGCGCTGGGTCTGCTGTACCTTACGGGGGAGAGCCTCAACATCATGTCGGGGGTGGGCCTGGTGGTGTTGATCGGTTTGCTGGACAACGACTCCATCCTGAAAATCGACACCATGAACCGCGCCCGGGGTACCCTGTCGCTCATCGACAGTATCCGCGAAGGCGGGCAGCGGCGGCTGCAATCACAACTGATGACTTACTTTACCACGGTGCTGGGGTTGCTGCCGGTACTGTGGGCTAGAAGCCTGGGGGCCGAGCTGCAAAAGCCCCTGGCCCTGACAGTGCTGGGCGGTATGACGCTGGGGGTATTGATCTCCTGGACGTTTATTCCGCTGATGTACTGGGGGCTGTACCGGAAGGGAGCTGTTAGCCATCAGGTTGATAGCCGTTAGCTTTTTTTTCTACGAGTGAATCTAATGTATAGGAGAATGGATTTGCAAACTTTGCGACCTCAGCGTAAAAACCGGGCGGCGTACCGTTCAGCGTACTTTGCGTTTATTATAATAGACAGATATATAAATCAGTGCAATCTATAAGTCAATTTATCTATCAGGAAAATTAACCGAATTAGCTGTACATCCTGGTAAAACTATCTTCCTGTCGTCTTTGAGTTACTGATTCTCTCGGAAAATTAGACAGTATGAAAGGCTTAACTGGATTCGCATTCTTTTGCTCATTTATTATCATAGCCTGTCAACAGGGCGCAGTGATCACCACTACCCCTCCTACCGGCACCCTCCTCTTCCAATCTGGCTTTGAAGAAGGAGTAAAAGTAACTCCCCGCAATGGCGGCGATGACGACCTCACCGACGCGGATCAGACACTCCCCAAACCCAACGATTGGGTGACCGACCTCGATAACCATCCACTGATAGGCAATTTTAATATTCAGTACCAGGGCGGCGATACCACGCAGCGCTACGCCCGCATTGTGCCCGAGCCAGGCAACCCTGCCAATAAGGTACTGAAATTCTGGCTCGACGGCCCCAATGTGGATAACTCCAAGGGCCGGATTCAAGCGAACCTGTACGGCAACAAGGGCATGAAGGAATTTACGCAGTCGGTACGGATGTACCTGCCGGAGGATTTCAATACGGTCAAAACCTACCCCAAAAATATTCACTGGCTGACGATTGCGGAGTTTTGGAACAACATTACGTGGAGCCAACAGGTGCCCCACCGATTCCGGATTACGCTGGGCATCGGCAAGCCCACCGCCCAGGCCAGCGACCTGCATTTCATCCTCGACGCCCAGGATTGCGAGCTTTTCGCTAACGACAGCCAGAAGTATACTACGCTCTGGGCCGAAACCAACCCGGCCGTGAAGGTACCCATCCAGCAATGGTTTACGATGAAGTACTACTACAAGGAAGGCAATGCTACCACGGGTAAGTTTTACATGACCATTACGCCCGAGGGCGAAAAGGAGCAGGTAGTCTTTGACCTGACCCGCCTGACCCACAACTCGCAGGATCCCAGTCCCGATGGCGTCACGGACTTTAACCCCATCAAGCTATATACCTCCAAAGACCTGATCACCTATATGAAGAGTAAAGGCAAGACCTTGCAGATTTATTGGGATGACGTGAAGTTCTGGGTCGGTGGGGAAAAGTAGGAAAAATATTAGAACTACCCTTTCCACCCTTTTTTTACTAAAAAACACCCCTTCAAGTAGGGTTTAACGAATTATGTGTCCTAATTTTAGGGCGAAATTTTTTCCTAACGCTTTTATTTAAAATATATCATGAAAATAACCGTCGTAGGCGCCGGAGCCGTAGGGGCCACTACCGCCGACAACATCATCCGCCGCGAGCTGGCCGAAGAAGTAGTACTGTTGGACATCAAAGAAGGAGTAGCCGAGGGAAAATCGCTCGATATGTACCAAACCGCCGCTTTGCTGGGTTTCAACACCAGGCCCATTGGCTCCACCAACGACTACGAGAAAACCAAAGGCTCGGAAGTAGTGGTGATTACGTCGGGGATTCCCCGCAAGCCCGGCATGACCCGCGAGGAGCTCATCGGCATCAACGCCGGCATCGTGAAGTCGGTGACCGAGAACATTCTGAAGCATTCGCCCAAGGCCATCATTGTGGTAGTATCCAACCCGATGGACACCATGACCTACCTGGCCCTGCGCGAGTCGGGTATCCCCAAGAAGCGGATCATCGGGATGGGTGGCGCGCTGGACAGCGCCCGTTTCAAGACCTACCTGGCGCTGGAAATGAACGTATCGCCCAACGACATCCACGGCATGGTGATCGGTGGTCACGGTGACACGACCATGATCCCGCTGACGCGTTTGGCTACCTACAATGGTATTCCCGTAAGCCGGTTCATCGCGGCCGACAAGCTGGAAAAAGTAGCCGCCGACACCATGGTGGGTGGCGCTACCTTGACTAAGCTGATCGGTACCTCCGCCTGGTACGCCCCCGGTGCCGCTACTGCCATGGTGGTAGAGAGCATCGTGCGCAACCAGAAGCGCATTGTACCCTGCAGCGTAATGCTCAACGGCGAGTACGGCCAAAAGGACATCTGTATGGGTGTACCCGTGGTACTAGGCAAAGGCGGCTGGGAGAAGATCATCAACCTCCGTCTGAGCGACGCCGAGAAGGCTTCCTTCGCCAAGTCGGCCGACGCGGTGCGTAATATGAATGCGGCGCTGGACGCGTAGTAATGTCAGTACATCATAGTCCCTTACATGGGTCACAAGCCAGCTGGTTTGTGACCTTTTTTTATAAATTTCGCATCACAAGAGATGATCTATTTGTTATCTTTGAAGAGAACTTTTCACCATGGAAGAGAACTTTTCACCATGGCTCGAAAAATCATATTCTTTGAAAACCACTTTATTGACTTTTATAAAGTTCAGGATGAAAAAGTAAAGAGCAAGATTCAGTATGTGCTCGAACTGATAAAGCAGGTAGATCGGGTTCCTGAAAAATTTCTGAAACATCTCACGGGTACGGATGGGCTTTATGAAATCAGGGTTGAGTATCAATCAAACATCTTTCGTATCTTTTGTACGTTTGACGATGGTTCTCTGGTGGTACTTTTTCAAGGATTCCAAAAAAAATCACAAAAGACACCCAAAGGTGAAATTGACAAGGCGGTTAGGTTGATGCATGAATATTTTGAACAAAAAAAGAAAAGGCAATGACTAAATACGAAAACATACACACGTTTGAGGAACTCATCGAACTCGAACATGGGAAAATCGGTACAGAGGGTCGCAACAAATACGAAGAAGGTGCTCAGATGTTCATTGTTAGCGAGATGCTCAAAGAAGCCAGAAAGGAAGCCAATCTTACTCAGGAGCAACTGGCAGAAAGAGCCGGTACCAGAAAAAGCTACATATCCAGGCTGGAAAATGGAAAGGGTAATATTCAGCTCTCCACCCTGATTCGAATTTTTGAACAAGGGCTCAATCGTAAAATCGGATTGACCTTTCTGTAAACATCACCTACCCTACCCATGAAAGCCAGGTACCCTCAGATGCCCAACTCCATCTGCACCATAGCCTGCAGGCGGTTTTTGTAGGAAGTCCCCGAAGTGGCCCCATCCGGATAAATCCGATCGTCCAGGCCGAGGTACGTTTGCAGTTTAATCCGGTGGCCGTTGAAGTACCGCGTGTACCCCACCGCTTTGGTACGGTAGTCGGGTTGAAAATTCCGCAAAGCCGGGATGGGCGTAGCGGTGGTGTACCGTACGATCACCTCGCTCTTTCGTCCGATCATCCGACTCGCCTGCAGGTTGAGCGCCCTCCCCTGCGCTACGGACCGGAAGGTAGCAGGAGTGGTCATCTCGTCGTTCATGGCGATGAGCGACCGGTCGAAATATTCGCCCAGCAACGCCCATCCATTGTATTTAAACATCATGTCGGCAATGAAGGTTTGCATATCGACCGGCTCCGGCAGGGCTCTTCCCAACTGCCCGCCCGCGCGAACGGCCTTATGATTCAGGCTGTACGTAGCCGCCAGCGATAGCTTGGGAGTTGGCTCGAATTCCAGATCGCCCTCGCTATAATCTCCGGAGTTTATGAAGTCTCCCAACGGCAGTAGCTCTACCCGGCCGGTATAGGCAAGGCCGTCGTTGGAGAGCACGGCATTGCGGCCTTCACCGGTACTAATGGCCGTTTTGAATTGCAGCTGCGCGGTATTGAACTGGATCGTTTTGTAGGCAAATATCCCGAAGTCACGATCGATGGTGTAGAGCTGATTGGCCACGGAGCGATCGGGCATTTGTATGTTTCCCGAGGAAATAACCCGCTGCCGGTTGCCGGGTAGCTTGCCCTGCCCGAAGCCGATGTAAAAGGTCGGGGAAAAGCGGTAGTAGATCATGGCGTCACGGACCGTCTGCGCAATCACATCCTCCACCAAATCCTGATCGGCCCGGGAGAACGACAATTGGATGTAGTACGAAAGCTTCGTGGATAGCAGGAAGCCATCCAGGCGGAGGCGAAGCCGCCGGACCCTCGCCTCCACCGTTGGCTCCCCTTGTCCGTCCAATTGCGAATAAAAGGCGGCTCTGTTCTGCATCCGGAACCGCAGATTTAACGAAAAAACAGAATCTTTCCGAAAGCTAACGCCATTACGAACGTTGAGAAGCGGAGCTTCATCGGTTTCGTTCTGGGCAAAAAGCGGAGTAACAGAAAGCATTCCGAAGACAAGGATCAGAACTACCTTCTGAGCTCTTTGGATTACTCCCGTGAAGTAACGTACAAACAGTGGCAACAAAACGAACGTAGATTAGGTGTCAGAAACTAAGCACACAAAAGTAGGACAAGATACAATCTTACCCCAGCTCCCCGGCGCTTTTCATGTTTTCCGGCATCGGATCAACCCTTTTTAAATTGAAATCTGGTACTGCAACATCAACGCGCCGCGCCGTCCGCTGGCGCTAAGCTGATTGGCCGTACCGGAAGCCTGGTAGATGGGCCGGTTTTCGTAGTTGAGGCTCAGCTTGGCGGTATGACCCCGGATGAGCCAGTTTACTCCCACATTGTACAGGTTCATGGCGTCGGTGAGGCGGTCGTAATTGGCGCTCTGCCAGGAGGCGTACGGCTGCAGGGTACCCTGACTCCCCAGCAGATTATCCGCCAACTTGTAGCCCAACTGCGCGTATACCACCGAACCGGTGCCGAACATGGGGTAGGCATTGCCCTGCGTGCTGCCTACGCCCGGCAGCGGCTGCGTAGTACCCGTAGCGGGGTTCATCAGACCATTGTAGCGCAGGTACCCCTGTCCGTAGTCGGTAGAGAAGTACCCCAAATACGAGGAAACCGCCGTGCCTTTGGTCCGATCCACCGGCATATCCAGGTAGGCGGCCACCGACCAGAGGTTCAGATTGTTGTACACCGTATCGGCACCGCTGCGTTGCCAGGTGGCATTTTTTTGAGAAATAAAACCCGCTTCCAGATTCAGGACCTTGCGCTTGCCCAGGTAGGTACCGGTCATGTAGCCGGGCGTGGTATTATCTTCGGTATCGAAGATATTGTAGATGAATAATCCCTGAAACTGCTTCTTGTGGTTGCGCTGGGCAAATACCGAATTGACTCCCAAGGCCGGTGGCGCGCTACCGTTGGTTTCGATCGGAAAAGGATCGCTGACGTCTACCCGGTAGTTGAGCTTGCCTACCTGTCCCCGGCTGTACACACTGAGCTTCCGGGCAAACTCGTCGGTCTGATCTACGGTGGCCTGGGCAAACACGGGTACATCCATGGTCAGGATACTGCCAATGCTGGGCTGGGAAAAGCGCGATAGGCCGCCCACGATGGTCAGTCCCCCACCAAAACGCACGAAGTTGGTACCCTCGCGGTGTACTTCGTACTCGCCGAGAGCATCATGAAAAAAAGCGGCTATTTTGCGGTTGCTGGGGGTGCCGTTGGTATTGTAGCCCGGGAAAGCATTATTGCGGTTGAAATTATTCATCCCGTACTGCATGTACAGAAATACCCGGTCGGTGATTTGGCCAAATAGCTGAATCCGGGTCCGGCGGAGACCGATGTCGAAGGTCTCGGGAGCCGGATCGCCCAGGGCAGTAGTGCCGGGGTTGCTCTCGTTGAAACGCAGCCACGTCTGATTCAGGAAGGTGGCTTTGAAATAGTGCGAGCCGGATTCGTTGAGGTTGTAGCGCAGGTCGTTACGGGTGTTGGGATCTTCTTTTTTCGTCTCCTGGGCCAGGGCTGGCAAGGCTGCCAGGGATGCTACTAAAAGGTACTTTTTCATGCTGGTTTGTTGTACTGGTACTCTCTACTGATTCGACGTCTCCTGACGTCCCGCTTTGTGAACGGTCGGTTAAAACTAAGGTAAAATCCTGTAAAATGACATTTGTCTTGTTTGTTAACCGCAAAGATCGCAGAGTTTTTACGCGGAGGCCGCAAAGTATTCTCTGCGCACTTTGCGTAGATTCCGGGCGGCGTACCGCTTTGCGGCCTCCGCGGTTAATTACGTAAAAATCACCATCCGCACACCGGCTCCAGCCAGTCCTGACCGGGGTCAATCGGCGAGCCGTCGGGCACGCTGTTGAGCTTAGTGGCCGCCAGCCCCTCCTTATCTCCTTTTTCAAACTGCTCTATGCGCCGCAGGGTATAAAAATAGTGCGCCCGGTGCTGCTCATCCACGCTGAATTGCTTCTGATCCATCCAGGTTTTCAGATCATTCAGCTTAAACAACGCCATGGAACGAGCTGCCGGTGAGGCATCTTCCGATGCCGCCAAATTCATGAGCCCCTGCACAATCATCCCCTCCGTTTGTCGCCGGATCGCCGCCTGATAGCTTTCGCGGGTAAGGGTTTTATTTTTCCAGGTATCGTCTACCAGCGCATCCACCACCTCGCCCAGGCCGGGCAGGGACGTATCCAGCGCCCGCTGCGCTTCCAGGCGGCTGGCCCGCTCGGGATGCAGCACAAAGTCCAGTACCAGCTGCGTAGCGGCCTCCGCCGGAGCCAGCGGGTCAAACGTCAGGCCGGTGCGGCCCGACGAACAGCTCGCGGGGGTTGCCGTCGTAGCCAAAGGGACGGGGAGGCAGTAGCTTGATGATGGAGCGAGGCAGGGCCAGTACGTCCGGCTTGATAGACGCCATCACCGTACGCAGGGCGCGGCGCTGCTCGCCGCCGTCCACGGGCGCACGGCCGTTTGTCCGTCGCCCCGCAGGGCGTACGTATAGTCCAGTCCGCCAATGACCTTGGCCGCTGCCTCTACCTGGTAGCGATGAAACAGGTACATGGGCACCAGCACCTCCTGCAAGGTAGCGATGGGCATCCCGACGGGAATCTTGCTTTCCGAAAACTGATTCAGACGCAATTTTCCGCACCTTCATCACCCGTTCCAGTTCATCCACGGCATTTTTACCGCCATCCCAGAGGTGGGTTTTGGAGTGCGAACTCCCGGCCGGCCGCGCATCCTGGTCGGTCAGGAAGCCTTGTCCGGTTTTGAGGTAATCGGTAATAATTTTATTCAGAGAATCTTTCTCACTGGCTCCCTGCGGGAAATTCGCGGTAGGCGTAGTTGATGGCGATCTTGTCCCATCCGCCGATGCCCGTGGCGTAGGCGTTGGACAGGTCGAGGGTGGTGTCATTTTTGATTTCTACGTGCGGGTGCGGGTAGTCCATCACCGAAGCGCGCTCAATGGTGCTGGCGATGTAGTTGTGCGGCAGGCCCAACGTATGGCCTACCTCGTGCGCGGCCAGTTGGCGCAGCCGCGCCAGCGAGAGCGCCATCATCTCGTCCGACACGGCCTTGCCTTCTTCGTACTTTGCCACCAGCCCCTGGGCAATCAGGAAATCCTGCCGGACCCGCAGCGAGCCGAGCGTAACCTTCCCTTTCAGGATTTCGCCCGTGCGGGGGTCGGAGATACTGCCGCCGTACGACCAGCCCCGCGTGGAGCGGTGTACCCACTGAATCAGGTTGTAGCGGATATCCATCGGATCGGCATCGGGGGGCAATAGTTTTACCTGAAAGGCATTGACGTAGCCCGCCGCCTCAAAGGCCTGATTCCACCAGGCCGTCCCTTCCATCAGGGCCGTGCGGATGGGCTCGGGCGCGCCGGGGTCCATGTAGTAAATGATCGGCTCCACGGCTTCGCTCATGGCGGCCGTCGGGTCTTTCTTTTGCAGGCGGTGCCGCGAAATGTAGCGCTTGATGATCGGATCGCCCACGGGCGAGGCGTAGTCAAAAAACTCAATGCCATTCACGCCCGAGCGCGGATCGAAGGCGCGGGTTTGGTAACCCGCATCCGGCAGCTCCACAAAGGAGTGGTGCTGGTGCATGGTAACGGCCGTGGCCGTGGGTACCACCGAGCGCAGGTACCCCCCGGGATTGTCGCCGGTGAGGGTAATGATGGTTTCGAATTCGGTGTTTTTGGGGAAATTTTTGGTGCGGTCCAGGTACAAGGCCGAGCGCGAAGCATCCAATTTATAGGTACCCTGCCGGGTGCGGCTGATGGACTGCACCGCCCCGACGGCATCCTGCATCAGGAAGGGCGTGAGGTCTACGAGGATACGTCCTTCGGTTTCGGCGGCTACCTCAAAGCCCCAGTGTACCGAACGGGCAAAGGACTCCTCCACGGCCTTCTTTTCCAGCGGATCGTTGCTCAGGGCGCGGTACATGTAGTTGGGCTCTACCAGCAGGATCTTGGGCCCACTGCGCTGAAACTTCACGATATGCTCCCCCCCCAAACGTCCCCGATCCAGGCCGATGTCGTTGGAACCTACCCCTTGCGCCAGCGTGGGGTAATAGAGCAATTCCGTATCCAGTTGACTGATTTCCAGCCAGATTTTTCCTTTTTTGGCATCCCAGTAGAAGGGCATAAAGCCTTCGCGCTTTTCCATGTCCTTGGTGAAGGTTTCGATGGTGGGCGACTGAGCCAGGGTACACAGGCTCGTGAGCAGAACGGCCAGTAGCGTATAGACGTGTTTTTGCATACAGATTGAGTTAGGCTGAATTAAGGGGTTGAATATAGTCCAAAATGCCGAAACTCGCCAATGTGGGGTTTGGGGCCGGGGTGGTTTGTGGGTTTTGTGGTAGGAAATGTTGGGATTGTGAAAAGGGGGGAAAGATACTATCAATACTAGCTGAGAAGTCATCCTAGATTTTTCCGTGTATCATCCTTGCAAATCAAACACGGTGTATTCGATTTACAAGGATAAACGGTTCAGGGCTACGCTTCTTCAATCAAATCCTCTATACGGTTGCCAACATTTACAAAATTCGTCTAAACTATCTGAATTCTCGAACCCCCCAAACCCGACACTTTCCCTACCCCACACGAAATACTTGCACTTTTTTCATTTCCCCTATGTATATTTAGCTATTCAAATTCAACGAGCCGGGTATGTCTACACTTTTACTGCACTTTGCTAATGGTGAAGGAAAAAATTTTCTAAAAACGCTTCAAGATGAATACGATGGAATTAATGATGCGCTTTTAGAAAGAGCTGCCAGTAAAGACTTCGTAATTGTTTCCGATCAAATTTCAAGCCGTAGAAAGATGATCAATGGATTACCGCTTATGAAAAAGACATTCTCCTATTTTTATTTAGTGGACACGCGGGGCCTGAACAACTTAGCCTGATCGATGGCGAAGGCAATAGTGATGGTATCGCTGGCCTATTGGGCAAATGTAAAAATTTAGGTCTGGTGATTTTAAATGGCTGCTCTACGGCTGCCAGGTTAATGCACTACTAAATAATGGCATTCCCATTGTCATTGCAACCAGTGCGCCCGTTGGCGATCAAACAGCCACTCAGTTTTCCATTTCATTTTTCAAAGAACTGTCAATCGGTTCCTCCATTCGCGATGCGTTTAACCAATCAATTATAAAGGCCAGAGTGTATGGTAAAATTGAAGGGGTTGAAATAGAGTCTCGTGGTTTAGTAACAGTAGAAATAAATGCCAATGTACCGCTTTGGGGGATTTACTGCAATCGAGCTTAAAAGAAGACTATCTTGATACTTGGCGATCTGCCCACCAATAACCCAAAGCCTACCAAAGCGGCATAAATAAGGAAATAAAAGAATCCCTCTCAGGTATAGCGTATGACTATGAAATTGATAACTCGAAGGAAAAAATACTGTCTTCACTCCCCTTTCCTAATCAGTGAGCCGATCAGAAAGCTATTGACACCAAAAAACGGACCAGGTGTTTTTTATGATTCACCTTCCAAAGATCGCTTCAAAATGCTTCTGTTCGCCTATCGTGCCGTTATCAACCTGGCTACCTATACGCTATTGGCACAACTTTGGGATGAGGGAGTTGAACAAGGAAAACAGATCAATTATATCCAGTGAAGGCCAAGAACTCTTTACATCTACTTTTTGCAACAACAGTCAAAGTAAAAATCACCCACTCCAATCTTGAATTACTCAAATTTCTTCTTCAAGTTATAAAAGCAGAACAGTTGTCCTGCTTTATAATCGAAATGGACGGGTATTCTTGATACATTTAATAAAGCAGATACAAAAAATGCCCTGGATGATCTGGAATCAAAACTCGAAAAAGAAGACGAACTAGCTGCCACTTCTGATTTGCTAACTCTATGCCTTGAAACTGAAAACAGCTTAGCGAAAATACTTCGTGCTTTCGACTTTATGATCGAGTATAGCTTAACTTCAATTCCAAACATTGAATTTTTCAAAAATCAACGCCTGAAATAAACAAGTATTTAGATACCGGTTTCGCACCTTACGAAATCAAGGAGATGTTCTAATAGAGGAGGATGATCAATTATTTAGTAACTTTCCCCTGGACAATTCATTCCGTGATAATCCATAAGCACGGAGATCGCTCGACCAACGTCAATTTGAACCTATCTCCTTTTTTGATTGATAAAAATGCTCATGACAATGCGAGCAAACCTGACCTACACTTTTTGGAATACTTTTCACCCGTAAAAAATACGCTCTACTACTGCCCGGCAACTTCGTACAAGAATCTTTGGGAAGTAAGTCCAGAAGAAAATAAAGTGCCTAAGCAAGAGAAGTGCTTTCTTCACGCCGATCAAGAGGAGTTGGAATGCACCGTTAACCTTCAATTCTTTACTATACAAGCAGATAGAGTCCTTCACGAGCATAGTTCTCAACAAAACGCTCCAATGAGCTATGAGAAGTCCCTTCAAATTTCTTGATCCGTTTACGCTCGACGACAAGGATGAGTTTTTTGGGCGGAAAAAAGAAACCCAGGCAACTGTACCGTCAGGTATTGCGCACCCGGCTGCTACTCCTGTACGGCTTATCCGGTACCGGCAAAACCAGCCTGATTCAATGCGGGCTGGCCGGAGAATTTGACGGCCCCGACTGGTTGCCGCTCTGGATCAGGCGGCAGTCTGATATCAATGAGTCTTTGGAATCCATCATCCGGCGGCTACTTGCCCACTGCCGAGGGAAGCATCCCGGAGCAAATCCGGCAATTGTACCAGCACTACCTGCGACCCGTCTATCTGATTTTTGATCAGTTTGAAGAACTATTCATTCTGGGGAGTGAAGAGGAAAGGAAAAAATTCGCAAGCTACCCTACAGGAACATCATGGAGGACGATCTTCCCTGCACGGTGATCATGGTGATGCGGGAAGAGTACCTGGGTCGTCTGTACCGGCTTGAGAAAGCCCTCCCCAACCTGTTCGATTTTCGGATGCGGGTCGAGCCGATGAATACTAAAAATGTAGAAACTGTACTGAGGGATTCGTTCCGGGAGTTCAACATTTCGGTAGAAGGAAAGGAGAGACGATAAAGAAAACGGTACGAGGAAATTATCCGCAAGGTAAGCCGCGAGCGTTCTGGCATCGAACTCACTGACTTGCAGATCTATCTGGATCAGTTTTACACGTAAGGACTACGAACGTACCTATCCTGACCATGCAATCCTCCGGCAGATCTCCCTACCCCCACTGGTATTCACCAAGCAGGAAATCGAAGACTTTGGCTCCATTGACGACGTACTCTTCCGCTTCCTGAACGAGCAAAAAGAGCTCATTCAGGCCCAAACTCTGAAAAAAGAAGATCAAGGCCACCCCGGAGGATGCCGTAAAGTTGGTACTGAATGGATTTGTGTCTGCCGAAGGTACAAAACGCCCCATAAGTACACTACAACTAGGGGGCAATATAGACATTTCCCCCGACCAAAGGGCTTCTTCCCTGCTTTGCTACCGGCGCCTATCCTTTCGCTCTGTTTGAATGAACTGGAAAGAGTCAAAATCCTTCGTTCCGAGGGTGATTATATGGAGTTGGGGCATGATAATCTTGCCAAGATAATCGATAATGAACGCACAGACGAGCAGCGGAAGAGAGACAACTTAAAAATCCTAATTAAGCTAGCCTTTGATAATTCACAGGAAATCAGAGAGTATCTAACCTTAAGCAATTGGTTGGTTTTGAAGATGTTGTACCCGAGCTGGATACAGAAGGAAAAGAAGTTTTTTGAAGAAAGTAAAAAGGCTCGGAGAGAAGAAGGCAAAGGACAGAACTGAAAAAAGAAAGGGCATAAGCTCAAAAAATTAGAAAGTGGCTCATTGTCGCAGTCATTGCATTTGTTTTTGCTGTGATTGGAGTTGTATATGCTTATTACCAACAACAGGAAGCCGAAAAAGAAAAACAAAACGCAGAAAAGGAAACTATCAGAGCAGATAGCCTAAGACTGTATCCGAAAAAAACTTAAAACAATTCCAAACCTACTGAACTCAAAGCCTACCTACTCGATGCCGAAACGTTCCTTAAATCCGGTGAAAAATCCGAGGTAGATAGTGCCTTAAAATTTGCACGCACTGTGAACGATACCTACTTTATTAAGGACTCGGCAGAGTATCAGGTCAATCAAAAAGAAATTGAAAAAGTAGAAGATAAACGCAAAATAAAATGAAAGCTCTCTTGCTAGTAATGCTATTTATGGGGGTATCCTCTCTATCTTTCTCCCAGGATCGGTATGGTTGCTATGAAAAACGGATTGAAGAGGGGAGAGAAATGCTCAAATCAAAGAAAAGCTAATACAAACTTGCCATCCAAAAATTCAACTCCGCCCGGCGGTGTGACCCTTCTAAAAGTGACCTGGTAGATTTAGAGATTGATAAGGTATTTGAATTGATTTTGGCTTTGAAGCAGGAAGCTGATGCTAATCTGAAAGCAAATGATGCCAATAAACTGGCCAGGAAGAATTTGGCCATCGCGGATAGTGCAAAAAAAAGCAGATAACCTCCTAGTGATCGCAGAATGATGAAAACAAAGTCTATAGCGCCATTTAAACGCGACAGTTTAGAAGGGTTGCAGATGTGAACGCGTAAAGGCAAAAGCGAAGAGAAGGCTAAGCAAGTTTATTGATGCCTTATACTTTTACAACGGTCGCTTTGCCATAGCACAAAAAACTTATTAATGGTGAAAACAAATTTGGATTCATTAACAAAAATGGAATTCCTGAAATTGATTACATATATGATGAAGTTACGCAATTCAGCGATAATGATGGTTTTGCCGAGTAAAACAAGGTGAGAAAAGATACCTACTTGACACACTAAAAAATCAGTACCTTCTGGCTACAACCCTTAATGAAATTACTGATGAAACAGAAGCGATTGGATCTAAGGTCACAAAAATTAGATTCTATTCCCACAGTATATATTTAAATTTCCAGATATTACAAAGTCACTTGTTACTTTATGACAATTTGATTCAACGTGTATTCCAGAAACAATCGACACAAGTTAAGCAAGTCTAGACAACGCTGAATTTGAGCAACAATCAACTTTATTAGCCTTCCTCCTCAGATCGGAAATTAGCCAGTCTGACTTAACTGGATTTGAGTGAAAATAAACTGTACGACTCCTCCCCTCCAGATCGAAAAATTAACCAGTCTAACGACGCTGAATTTGAGGGAAAATCAACTCAAAAGCCTCCCCCCCCAGATCGAAAAGTTCAACCAATCTGACGAGCTGGATTTGAGTGGAAATCAACTCACCAATCTCCCTCCCCAGATCGAAAAGTTAACCAGTCTGACTTCGCTGGATTTGAGTGAAAATCAACTCACCAGCCTCCCTCCCCAGATCGAAAAACTGACCAGTCTGACTGCGCTGGATTTGATGTAATAATCAACTCACCAGTCTCCCCCCCGAGATCGAAAAGTTAACCAGTCTGACATGCTGGATTTGAGTTAGTAAATTCGATAGACATCCCTTTCCAGATTGAGAAGCTCACCAGTCTGATGTAGCTTGTCCTTGAGTGAAATCAACTCGCCTCCCCGCCCCAGATCGAAAAGTTAACCAGTCTGACTACGCTGAATTTGGGTGAAAATCGACTCACCAGCCCCCCCCCCCAGATCGAAAAGTTAACCAGTCTGACTTACCTGGATTTGAGTGTGAAATCAGCTCACAAGCCTCCCCCCCAGATCGAAAAGTTAACCAGTCTGACTGACGCTGTATTTGAGGTATAATCAACTCAAAAGCCTCCCTCCCCAGATCGAAAAGTTAACCAGTCTGACTTGAGCTGGATTTAGGTGATAATCAACTCAAAAGCCTCCCCCCTCAGATCGAAAAGTTAACCAGTCTGACACCCTTGATCTTTAGTGGATAATCAACTCACCAGCCTCCCCCCCCAGATCGAAAAGTTGACCAGCCTGACTTAGCTGGATTTGATGGGAAATCAACTCACCAGCCTCCCCCCCCAGATCGAAAAGTTGAACCAGCCTGACTACGCTGGATTTGAGTGAGAATCCAATTCCAGAAGCAACAAAATCAGAAATAAAGAAGCTTTTACCCTGGGTTCAAATTTATTTTTAGAACAATACCTCCCCCCATGTTCGGCATCATCAACTACCCCACCTTCCTCCTCGCGGGCATCCTGCTCAACCTCACGCCCGGCTCGGATACGATGTACATCCTGGGCCGGAGCATCGCGCAGGGCAAAAAGGCGGGGGTACTTTCGGCGTTGGGTATTTCTACGGGTAGCCTGGTTCATTGCCTTTTTGCGGCTTGGATTTCAGCACAAAATAGTTCCCAAATCAAGAACTTTTGTACTTTTACGTTTGTAAACCCATCAACTCATGGATCGAATCTTCTCCAAAAGTACCCTCAGGCAATTTTGGGAGAAACATGCGGATGCAGAACAGTACCTTAAAACCTGGTACGATACCGCCATGAGTTCGGATTGGAAGAGCCCGGCCGACGTAAAGCAAACCTACGCAAACGCCAGCATTCTCAAAAGCAACCGCATTGTGTTTAATATCAAAGGCAATCAGTACCGATTGATAGCCAAGTTCAATTTCGAGAAACAGTGGATCTTCATTCGGTTTATAGGTACCCATGCCGAGTATGACAGAATCAACGCAGATACCATTTAAAGCTATGGAAATCAGACCTATAAAAACAGAAGAACAGTATCAGCAAGCCTTACAACGGCTCGATACCCTTTTTGATGCCCCCACTGGTACGCCCGAAAGCGATGAGGCCGATGTGCTGGCATTGCTGATAGATGACTACGAAAATAAGGTATACCCCATCGAAGCCCCTGACCCCATCGAGGCTATCAAGATTCGCATGGAAGAGATGAATCTGAGGCAACTGGATTTGGTAGAGGAAATCGGCGGGAAAAGCAGAGTATCCGAGGTACTGAATAAGAAGCGAAAGCTAACCGTTGATATGATCCGGAATCTGGCTAAAAGGCTCAATCTATCGGCAAATATTCTTATCAATGATTATCAGTTGAGTAAATAACCTCCCCCCATGTTCGGCATCATCAACTACCCCACCTTCCTCCTCGCGGGCATCCTGCTCAACCTCACGCCCGGCTCGGATACGATGTACATCCTGGGCCGGAGCATCGCGCAGGGCAAAAAGGCGGGGGTACTTTCGGCATTGGGTATTTCTACGGGGAGCCTGGTTCATTGCCTTTTTGCGGCCTTGGGGCTGTCCATCTTGCTGGCCCAATCGGCCGTGGCGTTTGAGGTGGTGAAGTACGCCGGGGCGGGGTACCTCATCTTTCTGGGCGTGAAATCACTGCTGGCCAAGGCGGAGGGTACCCTGGCCCCCGATCAGGTAAAAGGCCCGGCCAACTACGCCAAAATCTACACCTCCGGCATCCTTACCAACGTCCTCAACCCCAAGGTGGCGCTGTTTTTTCTGGCTTTTCTGCCGCAGTTCATTGATCCGCGCTATGCGCAAAATGCGCTGCCGTTTCTGCTGCTGGGCCTCACCTTTTTCATCACCGGGGGTATCTGGTGCCTACTGCTGGCGCTGTTTGCGGCCCGGCTGTCGGAGCGGCTCCGCGCCCGGCCTCAGATCAAAGTGTGGCTGGATAAAGTGACGGGAGGGGTGTTTGTTTTGTTGGGAATTAAGTTAGCTTTATCGGAAAAATAGGGGTTTTTGGAGTTTTCTTAACCGCGGAGAGCGCAGAGCGGTACGCCGCCCGCTTTTTCAGCAAAGGGCGCGGAGTTGAGTACCTTGTCAGTCCGAGCGGAGTCGAGGACAGTCTATACGGTTGGACGGACGAGAGGGCTTCGACTCCGCTCCTTTAGATTCAGCCTGACCTTATCTTAGTTCAGCCTGACAATTCACTATAACCAATCCCCCAATAACCAATCAACCACTCCCATGTTCAGCGACGCCATTGAGAAAGTAGCCCAGTATACCCGGCCGATCCATACCATACTCAGAACCTACGCGGGCAAGCAGATTATCCCGGGGGCGGCCACGCTGTTTTTTGTGAACGAGGAGGGCTACGCCGTTACCTGTCGGCACGTGGTGGAGTTGCTGACGGCCTCGCAGGAGCTGGCCCGAAACTATGTCAATTTTACGGCGGAAAGGCAAAAAATCCCCCAGGATGGCAAATTCAAGAAAAGCCTGAAGGGCCTGGAACTGAAATACCGCTACGAGGCCGATACGGTGATTCAGGCCAAGAATACCTTCGTGGACTGCGTGGATTTTATGTCGGGTTTTACCTGCTCCATTCATCCTTCCTACGACCTGGCCATCGTGAAGTTCAATGATTACAACACGCTGCATTACCAGGACTACGCCGTTTTCAAAAAGAACCCGTCCGACATCAAACCGGGCGATTTTTTGTGCCGGCTGGGCTTTCCGTTTCCGGAGTTTACCAATTACCACTACAACGAGCAGACCGACGACATCGACTGGAACACCACCGGAATGACGCATTCGCCCCGCTTTCCGCTCGAAGGCATGGTGACGCGGTTTTTGGTGGAGGATCAGCAGCTATTCGGCATCGAACTGAGCACGCCCGGTCTGAAAGGCCAAAGCGGCGGCCCGCTGTTTGACCAGGAGGGCATCGTGTGCGGCATGCAGTTTTCGACCAAGCATCTGCACCTGGGCTTCGACCTGATGGATAAGGAGATAATCGTCAATACCAGCGTCAGAAAGGTGTCAGACTACCCTTTTCTGCACCTCGGCCAATGCATCCACGTGGAGGTAATCAAGGCTTTTTTGCGGGAAATGAAGGTGAAGTTTCTACGAGGAGGAGTAAGATTCTAATCTATCGGATCATTACCGTATCATATCGTATCATATCGTATCATTTAGATAGAAAAAGGCTATCTTTGGGGTATGGAAAACAGGGTACATACCTTCAAGATTGACCTTAGTTGGGAACTGATCAATTTGATAAGCCAGATTGATCGATTCGATGCATCCTGGGTTGCCGTTGAGCGCCGGGAAGGCCAAACGTTGAAGCAACTCAAAGCAATTGCTACCGTAAGAAGCGTGGGGGCCTCGACTCGTATTGAAGGTTCCACCATGAGTGACGAGGAGGTTGAAAGGCTACTCAGCAATATTGACATCACTAAACTTGAAGACCGGGATGCTCAGGAAGTCGTAGGGTACTTTGAAACGCTCGATATAATTTCAGAGGCGTATGAGGATATTGGGATTACCGAAAACAGCCTAAAAAACCTTCATAACATTCTGATGAAACACAGCCAGAAGGACCAATGGCACCGGGGCGATTACAAGCAGCATAACAATGCCGTGGAGGCCAACTATCCGGATGGCTCCAAGCAACTTATTTTCAGGACCACCGAGGCCGGAGTTCCAACCCAGGATGCCATGAGGGGTCTGATGAATTGGTATAGAGAAGATACCGAAACTCATCCTCTCGTAAAATGTGCATTGTTTCAGTTACGAATTTGTCAGCATTCACCCCTTTCAGGATGGGAATGGACGACTAAGTCGACTGCTAGCCTCGCTACTTTTGCTCAAACACGGCTATCGCTGGATTCAGTACGTGAGTCTGGAACACGAGATAGAGAATCGGAAAACGGAATACTATCGGGTTTTGCGAAGCTGTCAGGCTCAGCGGCCGAATGAAAACGTAGGAGAATGGGTACTTTTCTTTTTCAAAGCGGTACGGAAGGTGCAGAAATTATTGATGCAGAAATTCGAAACAAGTGGAATCAATGCCGAATTAACCTCCCGGGAAAAGGCAATATTGACATTCATTGGGACTCATCCTGGCTGCAAATCAAGCGAAATTGCAAAGAAGACAAGCATCCCAAATCCAACGATAAAACGAACCTTGTCCGAATTGGTTGATAAAAATTTGATCGAAAAGCATGGCGTTGGCCCTGGAACCAACTATACCCTTCTGTAAGTACCCTACCCCAGAAACATTCCCTCCCCGGCTCAGGTTTATCAAGGCAGTACCCATTGACCTGAATCCTATGTCCGAACAAAAAATAGTCATTTTCTGGCACCGCCGCGACCTGCGGCTGCACGATAACGCCGGCCTGTACCACGCCCTGAAATCGGATTTTCCCGTACTTCCCGCTTTTTATTTTTGATCAAAATTATCCTCGACGACCTGGAAGACAAGCGCGACCGCCGCGTGGAGTTCATTCATCAGGAACTCCACGGCATGCAGGAAAAGCTGCTAAAAGAAGGCTCTTCGCTGCTGGTGAAGTACGGCAAGCCGCGGGAAATTTGGGAGGAAATTTTACGAGACTACGAGGTAGTCGAAGTCTACACCAACCACGACTACGAGCCCTACGCCAAAAAGCGTGACGGAGAGGTCGCCGATTTCCTGAAAGAAAAAGGCATTGCTTTCAAGACTTACAAGGATCAGGTGATTTTTGAAAAAGAGGAAATCCTGACGGGCAAGGGTACCCCCTATACGGTATTTACGCCGTACAGCAAATCCTGGAAGGAAAAACTGCACGGCTCGAAGGAAAAAGGCTTCTACGTAAAACCGTACCCGACCGAGAAGTACTTTAAAAATCTTTTTGAGACAAAAGCGCTACCCATTCCCAGTCTGGAAGACATGGGCTTCGAAGCCGTGGGCGAGCCTTTCCCACCCAAAAAAGTACGCGACGAAAAGCTGGAAAAGTATAACGAACTACGCGACTATCCGGCCACGCCGGGTACCTCCCGACTGAGCATTCACCTGCGCTTTGGGACCATCAGCATCCGCGAACTGGCCCGGCAGGCGATGGCCCATAGCGATACATTCCTGAACGAGCTCATCTGGCGAGATTTCTACCAGCAGATTCTCTGGAACTTCCCGCACGTGGGCGAAGGCAGAGCGTTCCGGGAAGAGTACGATACACATTAAGTGGCGCAACAACGAGGAGGAGTTTGAGAAATGGTGCGAAGGCAAAACCGGCTACCCGATGGTAGACGCCGGCATGCGCGAGCTGAACGCCACCGGCTACATGCACAACCGCCTGCGGATGGTGACGGCGAGTTTTCTGGTGAAGCACCTGCTCATCGACTGGCGCTGGGGCGAGGCCTACTTTGACCGAAAACTGCTGGACTACGACCTGGCCTCCAACAACGGCGGCTGGCAGTGGGCCGCCGGATCGGGCACGGATGCCGCCCCCTACTTCCGGATTTTTAACCCCACCTCGCAAGCCGAAAAGTTTGACCCACAACTCAAATACATCAAAGAGTGGATTCCTGAGCTCAACAGCCTGGATTATCCCCAACCCATCGTGGACCACAAAGCCGCCCGCGAGCGGTGTCTCAAAGCCTACAAAAAGGCGTTGGATAAGGAATAAGTTACCAAGCGAGAACTTATTTACCCCTGGACAATCAGGAAGGTTTGATTTTAGTGCTGAGCATGGTAGTTTAGCAAGATAGAGCGGGATGGGTTTGGAAATAAACCTGTATCTGTGTGAACATGACCAAACAGCGTGAAAAATAAAGCCGCTTTTTTGATTATCCTCCTCCTGGGAGTTTCCCTGGCTTGCCGGGCCAACGGCGTGCTGCGCGGCACCATAACCGACGAGCTTACCGGAGAGCCATTGCAGGGCGTTTCGGTGGTGATTCAGGATACTAAAAAAGGTACCACCACCAACGCACAAGGCGAATACTCCCTGACGCTGCCGCTGGGTGAATACACCGTCCGATTCAGCATTGTGAGCCACTACAACGTGGGGAAAGTCATTGAACTAAAAGACGATTACGTGCTGGACATCGCGATGCGGCCGGTGATCAAAGACCTGGACGAACTGGAAGTAAAAGGCCGCCGCGAAGATGCCAACGTGCGCAGCTCGGAAATGAGCGTGGTACGGCTCAATATTGCGGCTCTTAAAAAAATACCGGTGGTGTTCGGAGAGGTGGATATCATTCGGTCGCTGATGCTGCAACCCGGCATCAACAGCGTGGGCGAAGGCGCCGGCGGGTTCAACGTCCGTGGCGGGCGCGTGGATCAGAACCTGGTGCTGCTGGACGGCGCGCCGCTGTTCAATACCTCCCATCTGCTGGGCTTTTTCTCCAACATCAATCCCGACGCTACGCAGGATGCCACCCTCTATAAAGGGAATATTCCGGCCCGCTACGGGGGGCGGCTTTCCTCGGCTCTGGTGCTCAACAGCAAGAGTGGCAGCGGCGACCGCTGGAACGTGCAGGGGGGCGTGGGAAGTATCAGCAGCCGGGTAGTGGTAGATGGCCCACTGGTGGGCCGCAAGCTGACGCTCATGGCGGGCGGGCGCATTGCCTATCCGGGGGTCATAATCAGTATGTTTCCGGATCTGTTTGGGGGAAATAAGGCAAATTTCAACGATGTGAACGGCAAACTCACCTACCAGCCCAGCGACCGCCACCGCGTTACGCTCTCGGGCTACCACAGCTACGACCGCTTCAAGTTCCCGGCCGATACGCTGTACGGCTGGCAAACGGGCACGGCTACGCTCCGCTGGAATACGTTTCTGAGTCAAAAACTCACCACCGAAGTCTCGCTCATTCACAGTGATTACAAATTTCAGGTAGACAGCCCCAAGGAATTCGTTGACTTTAACCTCACCTCCCGCATCCGGCAGCGTGAAGCCAATGCCGGGCTGGTGTACCTACCCACCGAGAAGCACAAACTGGAAGCGGGCATCGGCTACATTCACTACCGCATCAGTCCGGGGGATCTTTCGCCCCAAACCGCCGAATCGAGCATTCGTCCGCTGAGCATCGAAACCGAGTACGGCAGCGAGGCCAGCGCGTACATTCAGGATGAATGGACGCTGAATAGTGCCCTCACCCTCACCGCCGGGCTACGCTACGTGCAGTTCCGAACCCTGGGGCCGTATACCCAGTACCAGTACGAACCGGGGGTACCCACCAGCCGCGAAACCATTGTGGATTCTGTGCTGTATGCCTCCGGCTCCACCGTGCAGCGGTACGGCGGCTGGGAACCCCGGCTGGCCTTGAAAATCGGGCTGGGCAGTCGGCAATCCATCAAGTTTAGCTACAACCGCAGCCGGCAGTTTCTGCACCTGATTTCCAATACCACGGCCATGTCGCCGGTAGATTTCTGGAAACTGAGCGATCCGTTTATTCCCCCGCAACTATCGGATCAGTACGCGGTGGGTATTTTCAGAAATTGGAAGGACAACAGCATCGAGACGTCCGTAGAAGCCTACTACAAGGATATTTCCAACCTGGTGGAGTACCGCAATGGCGCCGAACTATTGCTGAATCCCTACCTGGAAACCTCCCTGCTGAGCGCCATCGGCAAGTCGTACGGGCTGGAAGTATCCGTTAACAAAACCCGGGGCCGCCTGACGGGCTCGTTGAACTACACCTACTCCCGCTCACTGGTGGCCGCCCGAACTCAGTTTGCCAGCGAGGCCATCAACCGGGGCGAGTGGTACCCCTCCCTCTTTGACCGGCCCCACGTAGCCAACCTTACCGGTGGCTATGAGTTGGGCAAAGGCTGGACGTACTCCTTTAACTTTACCTACTCCACCGGCCGGCCCAACACCTACCCCGACGGACAGTACCTGATCAACAACCTGCCGACGGTGAACTACTCGCGCCGCAACGCCGATCGCCTGCCCGACTACCACCGCCTGGATATGTCGTTCAGCTACGATACCCGCCGTACCCGCGAGCAGACCAAGTACAGCGTATGGGTAGTTTCGTTTTATAATTTCTACGGACGTAAGAACCCCTACTCCATTTACTTCACCAACTACCGGGCCTCCCTCCGCTCGTACCAGTTGACGGTATTCGGGAGTATCATTCCGTCGCTGACGTGGAATTTTAAGTTTTGATAAGCCATGAAGAAATTTGATATATAGATTGCTGTTTTTTGGAATGCTAGCAGGTACCCTGGCGAGCTGTATAGAGCAGATCAAGGTACCGGTACGCACCGAAACGCCCATTCTGGTGGTGGATGGAACGATCACCAATCGGCCTGGTCCTTACCAGGTTCGCCTGAGCCAGACGGGTACCTTCAACCTCCCCAGTGAAGCCTACGACAAACTGGCCGTGCGGGGTGCGGCTATTCAGATAGAGGAAAAAGAAACCGGGCAGATTGTCCCCCTGGTCGAAACTTCCGGAGCGGGTGTGTACCAGACTAGAGATCCGGACTTTGTGGGAAAAACCGGGAATACCTACGTCATTCAAATCAAAACACGGGATGGAAAAACCTACCGCTCCGATCCCGAAGTGATGCCTGCGTCACCACCCATCAAAGAGCTTTCGGCCAACTACACGGATAACGAAGGCATCGTGAACGATACGCCCTTTGGCTACAACATTTCCCTGGAAACCGACGACCCCGCCGACCAAACCAACTACTACCGCTGGACGGCCTACAGCTACATCCGACGACAGTCCGTGGGGGTGCTTACTTTTGGCGGTAACTATTGGTACCAGTACTGCTGGACGCCCGTAACCGAAAGCACCGTGGTCATTCAGTCCGATGTGTACAGCAACGGTCGCCCGTTGCGGGAGCAGATATTTCGCTCTCCCATCTACATTGTTGGGAAGCATTTTGTGGAAGTGACGCAGTACGCCCTTACGCGGGAGGCCTACCAGTTCTGGCGGCGCTTCAACGAGCAGCGGCAGCGGGTTGGTACCATCTTTGATCCGCTCCCCTCCCCCATCATCGGCAATATTTACAATGCCGACAATCCCAACGACCGGGCTCTGGGGTACTTCACGGCCTCGGGTATCAGTACCAAACGACTCATCATTCCCGGCGACACCCTCACCCAATCCCGCCTCGACATCGAAACCCGCCGCTTCATCGGTCCCGGCGACTGCCGGAGGGATTTCTTCCAGGGCACCGAGGAGCGGCCGGAGGGGTGGTAGGGGGTTCTTTGTTCAGGGTTCTGAGTTCGTGGTCATTTGATGTCTTGTTCAATAGTGCATATTTTGGTCAACTTATTTCGGGAAAAGGCAAACTCAGAACCACGAACTCAGAACCAATAACCCCCTACTTTCTTCAACGTCTCCAATATCCGCCGCATGCCCTCCGATGGGATAATGTGGTTGTAATTGCCCCAGAAAACCTCGTCGTACTTGGGAATGCGCTGGCTTGGGAAAAGGGAGGTATCCAGCAGCTGATCCGTGGGGGGTACGGCGTTGCCGTTGCTTTTGGTGATGTCATTGGCCACGAAGTGCAGTTTGATGGTGCCGGTCAGCGTATCCTGTTTTTCTATAAAATCGGTCTGGATCAGGAGTTGCGAATCCTGCAGGTACCATTTGCCGGCGTAGGGCAGGTAGTTGGTAAAGCTGCTCACGCGTTGGGCTTTCCGACTGCTTTTACCAAACACTTTTCCCAATACATTTTTCATAGAGGTACGGAACACCTCGTCCATCCCTTCGGGCGTGAAGTCGTACTCGATGCGTACGATGGCGGAGTCGGCTTTGTTGATGCAGATCATTCCCGTGCGGGCCCCTTTTACCTGAGGACCTACCGGATTAAAATGGATGCGGTACACATCCTTGTTATTGTAAAAGGCAATGGTATCATCCAGCTGGAAGCGGTAGTCGGCTAGTCCGCTGCCCGACAGGTACTCGGGCAAGCCGCTTTCCAGGCTGCGGGTCACGATGGCGGCCCCGTTGGGAAACTCGTACTCGTCCAGTATTTTTTGGCGGCTCGTGCTCTGAAATCGCCGTCCTTTCAGCATCCTGAAACTTCTCCCGGACTTCGATCTTGGGACGCGGGTCTTTTTCTACCCGGAGCACCGCTTCACGGATATCCACGTAGTCGTTGTTCTGTTGCAGGGTTTCCTGGTAAAAGCCCGTCAGCACGATGGGCGTTTCGGTGTAGTTGGTACTGACTTTGCTAAGTGCGGCATCCACCCAGCCGCGGGCGTTGAAGCTTTTCACGTAAGCGCTGTCAACTATGACGGGCTGGGCGGTTTCCAGTTCCAGCACCAGGGTTTTATCGCCGGAAACGAACTCGCTCCCTTTTTTGGCCAAATTTTTGTACCCCATGTACGTTACCACCACCTGCTCTTCGGCCGCTATTTTCGGAAAGCGGTAGTAAAACTCCCCCTGCTCGTTGGCGAGGGTACCCATGCCTTTTTCCATAATCCCGATGTGGGCGTACGGGAGGGGTTTTTGGGTGGCTTTATCAATAATCTTCCCACTAAGTACCACGTAGCCTTGAGCTACCGTCCAGGTGGACATCAGGAGAAAACATACAAGCTTGTAAAACGCCGAAAAGAATGTGTGCATGTCGGAAGGTATGAAGGTGGTTTGTCAAAAATAGATACGCGAAGCGGACTCTTGCAGATCAATTTAATTCCGCCAGGCGCAGAATCAAGTTGGGGTCGGGGCAATTGGCCAGGTACTCCTCCCGCTCCGCTAAGGAAGCAACCCCAGGGTAGTCGCCGGTCAGATTACTCATGGTTTCCATCAGTTGGAAGTGCAGGTGCGGGGGCCAATGGCCGTTTTCGGGGTAATTGCCAATGGTGGCTATCTGAGTCCCGGCCGCAATGGACTGTCCTGGTCGCATTCCGTTGAGGGAATCAAGTGATAAATGTCCGTACAACGAGTGAAAGGTAAGACCGTCCAGCTCATGTTGCAGAATAATGGTAGGACCGTAGTCGCCGAAGGTATCGTTGAAGGCCAGGCTGTGTACTATGCCCGGCAGCGGCGCGTACACCGGCGTACCGGCTTCGGACCATATATCCACACCGAGGTGTATGCACCGCCCCTCCTCCGCGTAATCGCCGAAGTGAGCGCTCCGGCGGTAAATAACCCGGTGTTCGTTGTAGCCGCCTACCCCTATGTACCGGCTGTTTTCGAGTAAAGTACCAAACACATAGTCCGAGAATTGTTCCGTGTCGGTCAGGTCGAGGGCAGGCAAATCGGTATTAGCGGCGGTAAAATCCAGCTTGCGGAAGGGCTTACCGGGGGCAACTACGGGATGGAATTCCTGAACAGACGCTAAGGCAGAAACTAAGGACATAGGGTACTTTGACTAAATTTTGAAAAAACAAAGAAAGGAAAAAGACGGGATCAAACCGTATTTCGTTAATTCAGTCAATCTTTTTCAAAGAAAATCGGACAAAAAGAGCGGTGACTTGTATTTTCGACAATATTAGTATCTTGCAACTTGTACCAACGCAGTCCTTACCCTAAACACTTCTGTAAAAACCCACTCTACTCTATATGGCATCAACAACAGTCTCAGAAAAACATCCCCGGGGTCTCTACGTCTTATTCTTTACCGAGATGTGGGAGCGCTTCAGCTACTACGGCATGCGGGCCATCCTGCTGCTGTACCTCATCAAATCCGCTACGGAAGGAGCGCTGGGACTACCCGAAGAAACGGGTGGGGCCATTTATGGGTTGTACACCTCTTCGGTCTACCTGCTTACCCTACCAGGTGGCTGGATTGCCGATAATATGCTGGGACAAAAGAAAGCCATCTGGTGGGGCGGTATTATCATCATGACCGGGCACATTCTGCTGGCTATTCCCGGCAGCAACGCCGTTTTTTTTCTGGGACTGTGTACCGTCGCCGTTGGCACGGGCTTTCTGAAACCGAATATTAGCTCCATTGTAGGTGACCTCTACCCCGAAGGGGGTGCCCGCCGCGACGCCGGTTTTTCGATTTTCTACATTGGCATTAACCTGGGCTCCTTTCTGGGGATGACCGTGGTGGGGTACCTGGGTGAGAAAGTAGGCTGGCATTATGGATTTGGAGCCGCGGCCGTGGCCATGTTCCTGGGGCTGGTAGGCTTTCGGCTCAATAGTAAGTACCTCGCCAACCTGGGTGAGCCGCCCGCACAAAAGAGCAAACCTACCTTCATTTATGTCGTGGTGGGCTTGCTAGCCCTCGTTGCGGCTCTGGTGCTGAGTGGTGTTCTGAACGCCATTTCGTTGGCCGAAGTCATGAAGTACGTGATTGTCACCATCACCATTCTGTATTTTTTCTACATCGGCATGTTGGACAAATCGCTGAGCGTGGTGGAGCGGAAGCGGGTGGGCGTACTATTCATTTTCTTCATCGGTGCGGCCCTCTTCTGGTCGGGTTTCGAACAGGCCGGGTCGTCGCTGACCATCTTCGCCGACCGCCATACCGACCGCGTCATTGGTGGCTGGGAAATGCCCGCGTCGTGGTTTCAGACCGCCAATGCGTTCTTTATCCTGGTTTTCTCCGCTCCCATCGGGGCTTTGTGGATTTACCTGAACCGCAAGAATCTTAATCCTGCCGTTCCGGTCAAGTTCGGCCTGGGGCTCATCCAGATGGGCTTTGGGTTCCTTATCATGTACTGGGCGGCTCAGTACGCCGTAGAAGGCATGGCCGTGGGCCTGGGCTGGCTTACGTTTACCTACCTGTTCCACACCCTGGGCGAACTATGCCTGAGTCCGGTAGGCCTCAGCACCTACACCAAGCTGGCTCCCAAGAAATACTACAGTCAGCTGATGGGCCTGTGGTTTGTGGCGGCATCGCTCGGTAACCTCATCGCGGGGGTCTTTGCGGGTAACTTCAACGAGGAGAACGTATCCGAAATGCCCAGCCTCTTTTTGCAGGTGTGCCTGTTCGGGGTGGCGTTCGGTATTCTGATGATCCTGTTTTACAAACCACTCAAAAAATGGATGGGGGGGATTCAGTAAAGGCTTTCTGCTTCGTGATTTTTGTAGTCTAAATCACTCCCGTACGATTCTATTCCAACTAAGCAACACAGCCCGGAGGTACTACCTACCGGGCTGTGTTGCTGTATGCCGTACCATAGTAAAGCAAAACCCGCTGGCGCTACAAGCACCAGCGGGTTTTGAAAAGTGAGCCTCCTACAAGACTTGAACTTGCGACCTACGCATTACGAATGCGTCGCTCTACCAGCTGAGCTAAGGAGGCTTATATTTTCCCGACCCTACGCATTACGAATGCGTCGCTCTCTCGAACGGGGCGGGCCGCACCTGAGCTAAGGAGGCGGGTGGGGCACAAATATACGAAGCAAAAATATATTCAGAATAAAATGGATTGTTTTTCTCTACCTCCCTGGCTGGTCTTTGTCAAATCAAGGATATACCGCCACGAGCTCTATCTCGATGAACTTGTCGGTATTGGCGAGCCCGGCGATGCCGATGGTGGAACGGATGGGTTTGGTGGGGTTGTCGGCCGTGCCAAAGTACTGCGAGTAGGCCTCGTTCCAGCCTTTGTAGTCGTGCTGCCCGGTGGCTTTGTCGGGGGTGAGGTACACCCGTAGCATCAGCACATCTTTCATACTCAGCCCTTTTTCCCGGAGCGTTTTCTGGAACGTAGCCAAAATATTCAGCGCCTGTGTTTTGGTGTCGCCAAAGTGGGCACGGGTGCCGTCTTGCGCGGTACTGTCGGCCACACCGCCGGTGGCGCCACTGGTCCACAGCATTTTTTTACCTTCGGGAATAATAGCCCCCGAGGAAATAATGGCAGTTGGCGAGCCATAAAACGTTACGGATTGTGCCAAAGTGGTAAGACTAAAGAAGATTAGAAAAAATAGAATAGAGCTTCGCATAAATTTGGTTATTTGGTATAATATTTATTAATAATTGTATAAAAGCTAACTATTTAGATAGGTTATTCTGAAAATATAAAGTAATACAGGATAAAATTTGCTGACAACTTTTTATGCGCTTATTTTTAGAGATAATCAATCGTTACTCCTACGTAAAGTACCTCAACATGAACCGCAGAGATTTCTTTCAGAAGGCCGGACTGGGTAGCCTGGCGCTTTCGACGGGGGTGGTGGCCTCCTGCACTACCCGCCCCACGTCCCAGTATGCCGATAAGCACTTCCATATCAACCGGGGATACCATCAAATTCCCAAGCTGCGGCTTTCGATGGATCGGATCGTAAAGGAAACCGTTGGATTGCGACCTTTCCGGCCTTCAGGACCGCGGATTGAAACCGAAACGTTGGGCAACAAAACCATCGTGCATAACTATGGGCATGGCGGCAGCGGATGGTCGCTGTCGTGGGGAACGGGTAATGTGGCCCGTAATTTGGTGATGGCAACGCCCGAGCGCAAAATAGCCCTGCTGGGCTGCGGCACGGTGGGCATCGCCACGGCGCGGCTGTTGCAGGAAAGCGGCTGCGAGGTGACCATCTACACCAAGGAGGTGCCGCCCAATGTGACCAGCAACCTGGCCACGGGTACCTGGTCGCCGGCTTCGCGGGTGTGCGATCCGGCGGTAGCTAAGCCGGAGTTTAAGGCCATCTGGGAAGATGCCACGAGGTTTTCGTTCCGGAGGTTTCAGTTTCTGCTGGGTCTGAATGATATAGCTTGCTGGGTGGAAGAATACAATGTGCTCAACGAGCCCCCCGCGCCCGCGGAGAAGGAGGTGAAGTATTCGAAATACCCGGATTGATACCGGAACGTGTACAACTAAGCAAAAAGGAGCACCCCTTCGCCGCCGACTTCGTCACGCGGCGCTCTAATATGATGTTCAATATTCCGGCGTATCTGCACCACCATTTGCAGGATTTTCTGGCCTTTGGCGGAAAGGTAAAAATTCACGAAATCAAGAAGCTGGAAGACATCGACGCCCTGCCCGAGAAGGTGGTGGTCAACTGCATGGGGCTGGGAGCCAAGCCGGTATTCAACGATCAGGAACTGACGCCGGTGTCGGGGCAACTTTCCTGCCTCATTCCCCAAAGCGACTTACAGTACAAGCTGAATACTCAGGGCGCAAATTTTATTGCCCGCAAAGATGGTATCTTCCTTGGTAGCAACGGGATTGTGGGCAACTGGGACACTACACCCAGCAAAGAACAAACCGAGAAAGTAGTGGGTATTCTGCAAGGGGTAATGGAAAAGATGAGAGGATAGTGTAGCGCCTCCTTTTTTCTATTTAAGCCGTACTTTACTACCTTTACCCTGCCCCTAAACAACCAAAAAAGGGGCAGGGCTTTTTTATGGTTAAGCAATCAATCAAAAAGATTTTCCTATACGCCTGCGTACTGCTGCTGTTGTCGGCCTGCTCGAAACCCAACGAAAAAGTGGTGGTGGCTACGGCGGCCAACGTGCAGTTTGTGATGCAGGAACTACAAAAGATATTTGAAAAAGAAACCGGGGTTAAGCTCGAACTCGTCGTGAGCTCATCGGGTAAGCTTACTACCCAAATCCGCGAAGGTGCTCCGTTTGATCTGTTTGTGTCGGCCGATACGCAGTACCCGCAGGAAATATTTGCCAACGGGGGCTCGGAGTATCCCCCCAAAGTATACGCCCGCGGCGCGCTGGTCCTCTGGACGCGCGACTCTACCGCTACGCCCCAGCTTTCATCCCTCACCAATCCAGCGGTAAAGAAAATAGCCATTGCCAATCCCCGCACGGCACCCTACGGACAGGCCGCCGTGGAGGTACTTCAAGATGCCGGGCTGTACGAACAAGTGAAATCAAAACTGGTTTATGGAGAGAGTATCGCCCAAACCACGCAGTACATCGCCACGGGAGCGGCGGATGTGGGTTTTACGGCCCTGGCCGTGGTGCTTTCACCAGGGATGAAAGGGAAAGGCAGCTGGACGAAACTGGATTCGACTACCTATAAACCCATTGATCAGGCTGCGGTACTGCTACTGCACAGCGAAGCATCGCCCAAGCGGGAAACGAGCAAGCAATTTTATGATTTTCTGTACTCCGAAAAAGCAAAGGCCGTTTTTCGGAAATATGGCTATACGGTAGAATTCTGACGAGGTGGCCCGAGCCATTCTGAATTGAAGCCTGCTATATGAATAGGTACCCTACTTAGGCTGTGAATTGGACTATTTTCAAACCGTACTTTACCCTGACCTTATTGAAATACAGACCAATAACTGATACACAAATACCAAATACACCAGTTGACCCATACACCAGTAACCAATTTTACCAATAACCACCACCATGGATTTTGAACCCCTTTGGCTTACCTTCCGACTGGCGTCGCTCACCACCCTGATTCTGTTTGGGCTGGCGCTGCCGTTGGCGTATTGGCTGGCCTACGGGAAGTTTCAGGGGCCGGGCGCTGGTGGAGGCGGTGATCGGGATGCCGCTGGTACTCCCTCCGTCGGTGCTGGGGTTTTACTTATTGTTGGCATTCAGTCCTTCCTATGCCTTCGGGGCCTGGATCGAAGCTACCTTTGGCATGAGGCTGGTGTTTTCGTTTCCGGGGCTGGTGGTGGCGTCGGTCATTTACAGCCTGCCCTTTCATGGTGTACCCCTTGCAGGCGGGGTTGCAGGGATTGCCGGTGTCGCTACGGGAGGCATCGTATACCCTGGGCAAAAGCGCCTGGACGACCTTCTTCAAAGTACTTTTACCCAATTGTAAATCTGCCATCCTCACCGCCCTCGTGCTGACTTTTGCGCATACGGTGGGAGAGTTTGGCGTGGTGCTTATGATCGGTGGTAACATTCCGGGCGTGACCAAGGTAGCTTCCGTAGCTATCTACAACGAGGTGGAAGCCCTCAACTACACCGCCGCTAACCAGTATGCCCTGGTGCTTTTTGTCATTACCTTTGTGGTTCTGCTTTTGGTCTATTCGTTCAACAACCGTTTGCTTCGTGTCCGCTACCCATCTTGACATACAGCTGCGTCACGCGCTGAGCACCGCCTCCGGGCCGGTGCTGATGGACGTAGCCCTGTCGGTAGAGGCCGGTACCATCGTGGCCCTGACGGGGCCATCGGGGGCGGGCAAAACCACCCTGCTGCGGCTGGTTGCGGGACTTATCAAGCCGCAGGCCGGGCGCATCGTGGTGGGCGAAAGCGTTTGGCTGGATACCGACCGGCGGGTATTCGTATCGCCTCAGGAGCGAAAAGCAGGACTTGTTTTTCAGGATTACGCCCTGTTTCCTCATCTTACCGTCCGGCAGAACATTGCCTTTGCGTTGGAAAAAGGCGAGAACCCCGACCGGGTAAACGAGCTGCTGCACGAAGTGGAACTCAGCCAGTTGGCCGACCAGAAACCCCATCAACTTTCGGGTGGGCAGCAGCAGCGCGTGGCACTGGCCCGGGCGTTGGTTCGTCGCCCCAGGCTGTTACTGCTCGATGAACCCCTGTCGGCCCTCGACCGCTCCATGCGGCAGCGGTTGCAGGATTTTATACTAAAACTCCACCAGCAGTATCAGTTTACGCTGCTGGTAGTGACGCACGACCTGGCGGAGATTTTCCGGCTGGCCGATCAGGTGGTGGAGTTGGAGGAGGGAAAAATCACGCGACAGGGTAGCCCGGAAGAGGTATTTGCCCACATTCATCCGCTTTCGGAAGGCCCCGCGCTCTACGGAGAGGTACTTTCGTGTCGGCCGGAGGGGGAGTATGTGCAGGTACAGGCCCTCATTGATCAGCGGATTCATAAGTTCAGGCTACCGGCCAACCGCGCCGCGGAGCTGCTTCCCGGCTGTTCTTTTCTGCTGAGGTATTCGGTGGATTCTCCCATCGTGGAGATTATCCGGTAACTCAGGCAGGCTGCTGGTGAACTGGCAACAGAATATGGAACACCGCTCCTGAATCCCGCACCGACTCCGCCCATATTTTTCCCTGATGGTTTTCTACCACTTTTTTGCACAGCGCCAGCCCTACTCCCGTTCCCTTGAAGGCATGTTTATTGTGTAGCCTTTTGAAGAGGACAAAAATGCGGTCGGCATATTCCTGCTCAAACCCCATCCCATTGTCACTTACTACCAGGTGATGATACAGTTTGTCAGACGGTAGTCCCAGGGTTATTTCTTCCGGTGGGGGTAGTTCCTGAACCCGGATTTGGATAATCGGGGCAGTATCGGAAGCGCTGAACTTCAAGGAATTATGGATCAGGTTATAAAATAGCTGATAGATTTGCAGGGGGATTCCCTTAATGGTAGGCAGCTCTTCCCTCCGTATGGTAGCTTGCTTCTCCCGAATAACCTGTTCCAGATCTAGCTCCACTTCCCTGATAATAGTACCAAGATCAACCAGGGTAAAGGGCATCTCCCGCTGAATATTGATAAATTCCAGCAGGTCCTTGAACAAAACAGACAGGTGGTCAGACGAATGAAAAATTTTGTCCAGAAAAGTTCGGGACGCCTCGCTCATCGTCTCATAATCCTGGATTTTGATACGATCGGCAAAAATCCTGATTTTACGGATGGGCTCCTGCAAGTCGTGCGAGGCGATGTAGTTAAACTGCCGGAGTTCCTCATTTATCCTTTGCAGATTGCTATTAGCCGACTGCAAATCCCGGGTTCGTTCGGTTACCTTCAATTCCAGAGTATCGGCCAATAGTCTTTGGTCGTGAATATCGGTGCAGGTACCAAACCACCGGCTTATTATCCCCGACTCGTCCCGCAACGGCATGGCCCGGGCCAACAACCAGCGATACTGACCGTCGTGGCGCCGCATCCGGTATTCAACTTCATACAGGTCCCCCGTTTGGAGAGAACGCGCCCAAATATCCCTGGTGCGGTTAACGTCATCGGGATGAAGGACCTGAGACCAGCCCTTGTTTCTGCTTTGCTGGAAGGTAAGGCCCGTGAACTCATACCAGCGCTTGTTATAGAAATCATGGTAGCCGTTCGGGTCCGTAGACCACACGATCTGAGGCATAAAATCGGCTAGCTGTTTCAACTGAGCTTCACTTTGCTTCAGGGCTTTTTGCACTTCCAGCTGATCGTGAATATCCGTATTGGTACCCACCCAAAACATCAAATTGCCTGCATCATCCTTGACAGGGAATACGCGGGTCAAAAACCAACGGTACACCCCATCGCCTCGGCGCAGAGGAAACTCCAACTCGAAAGGTTCGTTACTACTCCAGGCGGTTTTTGCAAAATCCAGTACCCGCTCTATGTGTTCGGGATGATGTACTTTTTCCCAGCCCCACCCCTGTGTTTCTTCGAGCGTCGTGCCGGTATAGTCATACCAACGCTCATTGTACCAGTATATCCAGCCATCGGCATTGGCCATCCAGGCGAGTTGGGGCAGGGAGTTAGCGAAGGTCCGGTATTGATCCTCACTTTTTTTGAGGCTCTCCTCCACGAATTTGTGGTCTGTAATATCCGAGGCAAAAATGGAAATGCCCTCTACCGAAGGATTCACCCTGACATTGATCCAATGCGACGTACCGGGAATCCGGAAATCGAGGTTATCGGATTTTCGATTTCGCATACCAGCTTCAAACAGCGGCCAAAGTGGAGTATCTATCAGGTCCGGGAACGCTTCATGTATCTTTTTCCCCAGGATCTGAGCCGGAATAAAGTTTCCAATTAAAGCAGCTTTCTGGTTGGCGTAGATGATTTTCCAATCGAAATCGAAGGAAATAAAAGCATCCCAAATGCTCTCCAGGGCATTTAGGTAGAGGTTTTTTTGTCGTTTTATTTCCTGTTCGTTTCGGTGCTGTTCGGTCACGTCTCTAAAATACCACGCCCAGCCCAGATTAGTGCCTTTGCTGTCTACTACTGCCTTGCCAAACCGCTCTATTATCCTGCCATCTCTGAAAGTAATGGTATCTCGCCTGTACTCTGAGCCTTGGTTTGCGTAGACTTCCTCTCCTTTTTTGATGAACTCCTGAGGGTCAACCACCAGAGAACAAGCGTGTACTAGTGCCGCCGAATCGTCCTTCGAGTCAAGAATTTCCTGGGGAATCTGCCAAATTTTGACAAAGTGCCGGTTATAGGAAAGGATCTTCCCTTTGGGATTCACCACAAGGATACCATCCGGAATTGCCTCGTTCTGGGCTTCCAGTAAGGCTTTACTATAACTTAAGGTTGCTTCCACCGGTTCGCTGTTGTTACTTTTCAGGAAATTATCCACTGGCGTGTATACATCCTCCTCCTCACCTCTACCTCTCATGAAGTCTCTTTCTTATAAAAACAGTTGTCACTGTACTGTATGCGTCCGCACTCTTGTCTTTTTGTCCGCTAGGAGAACCGCCGAATTGGTGTTACTCCGACACATTGGGCCAAGATCCTCACTGACTCAGGCTCACTTTTTATGCAAAAAATATCCTTAAGTAAATATAATCACGTTCGTGGCTTCGCCCAAACTATTACAGGAAATAGTTAGCTGACTACCTATTCCTATTCTTCGTTTTAGCCAAAGTCACGACGTCGAAATATCTATCGGGTCAATTGGGGTGCATTTTCAGAAACAAAACTACAAATCAAGCATAGTTTTCTTAAAAAGCCTGAAGATTCCCCCATTTTCCGTTAACCAGGGTAGCCTTTTGCGAAAATCCTGGTCCTTGAAGACTAACCCCTACCCTACCCCGCATGCTGGCTAGCGTTACCTGTTTGTAAGAGCTACTTTGGAGGAATATATTTCTAGGTCAGTATAGTAAAAGCACCGGTAGTGATAAAGCGGTTTAAGGAAGGGTAGCGGGTAGTAAAGGCCCCCTAGTCTCTTTTTGAAGCACTACCATTTTTTTACTAACCCCAACTCATGCATTCCTACTCATGAAAAAGTTTTTACACTATTTCCGCTTGGCTATTTTTACCCTCCCCCTGATTGCCATGCAGCAGGACAAACCCCTGCGAGTCGTGTTTTTTGGTGACTCTATCACGCAGGCTGGCGTGGGGGATAAAGGGTACATTACTCAACTCCGCGGGATGCTGGCTGCCAAAGGGCTGGGTGATCAGTATGAGCTGATGGGAGCGGGCATCGGAGGTAATAAAATTTATGACCTATACCTCCGCCTGGAAGACGACGTATTGGCCAAAAAGCCCGATGTCGTATTTGTGTATGTAGGCATTAACGACGTGTGGCACAAGCGTACGCACGGCACGGGCACCGACCTGGATAAGTACGTGAAGTTTTACGAAGCCATTATCAAAAAACTGCAAGACAACAACATTCGTCCGATCCTGTGTACTCCCTCGGTGATTGGCGAGCGCAGCGACTACTCCAACGAGCAGGACGGCGACCTGAACCTGTACGCCAATAAGATCAGGGAGATGGCCACCAAACACAGCCTGACGCTGGTGGATCTGCGGAAAGATTTCCAGACCTACCTGGAAAAGAACAACCCCACCAACCAGGAGAAAGGCATCCTTACCTCCGACCGGGTTCATCTTACCGAAGCGGGCAATACATTTTTGGCCGAAAAAATGATGGCGGGACTACTGAAAAAGTAAAGCCTATTTTCCGCCTCGAAATCATCTTTCCGGGGGTTTAACGCGCTTTTGGAGAGATGAATTCGAGGCGGATTACTTATCTTGCGGGGCCAACCTGGTATACCCCCATGAAAGTAATCCTCTCCGTTCTATTCTATTTTTCCGTTCTTTTCGGCTCCTTCGCCCAGGAGGCCGAGTACAACCTTATCCCGTTTCCGGCCCGGTTTGCCGGCGGTGAAGGTACCTTCCCGATCGAAGCCACTACGCAGCTCGTGTTTAATCCCCGGGATTTAAAACAAAAATCCGCCGCTGACTTACTGAGTACTTTTCTCAAAACCGCCGCCAGCCTCACCCTCAAACAAACCCCCTGGTCGGCTGCTTCTGCCAAAGGGAAGCATATTGTTTTTCAGCCCCATACCCAGAAAAAATGCGGCCCGGAGGGGTACGTGCTGCGCGTGTTCCCGGATCGGGTTTTGATCGAAGCCGAAAGCGCCGCGGGCTATTTTTACGCCGTTCAGACGTTGCTCCAACTACTCCCTGCCGAGATATTCAGTACGAAGGCTGTACCCAACCTGCGCTTACAGGTACCCGCCTGTGATATATCTGGATCAGCCCCGTTTTTCCTACCGAGGCCTGCACCTCGACGTAAGCCGGCATTTTATGCCCGTCAGTTTTATCAAAAAATACCTGGATCTGATGGCTATGCATAAGCTGAATACGTTTCACTGGCACCTCACCGACGATCAGGGCTGGCGGATTGAGATAAAAAAGTATCCAAATCTGACCAAAATTGGCGCCAAGAGGAAAGAAACCCTAATAGGGCATTACACTGAAAATTATCCGATGAAGTTTGACGGCCAAGCGCACGAGGGATTTTATACGCAGGCCGAGGTGCGCGACCTAGTAAAGTATGCGCAGGCCCGGCACATTACGATCATACCCGAAATAGAACTTCCCGGACATGCCCTGGCCGCGTTAGCAGCCTACCCTACCTTGGGCTGTGAACCTGACAAGAACTATGAAACCGGTACCCGATGGGGCGTATACGGGGATGTGTTTTGTCCCACCGAACCTACCTTTAAAGTGTTGCAGGATGTCCTTACGGAGGTGATAGCACTTTTCCCCGGCAAGTACATTCACATTGGAGGAGATGAGTGCCCGAAAGAAGCCTGGAAAAAGAGCGAGTTCTGTCAGAATTTGATCAAAAAACTCAAATTGAAGGATGAGGAAGCCTTACAGAGCTACTTCATCACGCGCATTGAGAAATTTGTCAACGCCAAAGGACGCACGATCATCGGCTGGGACGAAATTCTGGAAGGAGGACTGGCCCCCAACGCCACCGTCATGAGCTGGCGCGGCACGCAGGGGGGCATAGAAGCCGCCCGGCAAAAGCACACGGTAATTATGACACCCGGCGAATTCCTGTATCTCGACCACTACCAGGGCGACCCCAACACCGAGCCCCTGGCAATTGGAGGCTACCTGCCTTTGGAAAAAGTGTATGCCTACGAACCCGTCCCTACGGAACTTTCGGCGGCCGAAGAAAAATACATTCTAGGGGCACAGGCCAACGTCTGGACCGAATACCTGCCTACCCCCGACAAAGTGGAGTACATGGTGTTTCCGAGGGCCGCGGCACTGGCCGAACTCACCTGGATGCCCAAAGGTCCCCGCAACTTCGAGGATTTCTCGTACCGACTGAAAACCCACCTCAAACGACTCGACTACCTCGGCGTCAACTACTCCAAACGACTCTTTGACGTGTCGGCCGACACCCAGTTTACGGGGGAGGATCAGTTACAGGTGCGTTTGGAAAAACTGGACTCGGAAAGCAAAATCCATTTCACCACGGATGGTAGCACGCCCTCGATCCAGTCCACGCTGTACCAGGCGCCCATTACGCTCAAAAAAACGACCACCGTAAAGGCTATTACGACCACGGGGGGGAGGTTGGAACAGACCTTCTATATTCATAAAGCCAAGGGTAAGAAGTATGACTACCAGGGGGTGTCGGCGGCGGAAGTTAATGACCAGTCCGCCAAACTGACCGACGGGGTAGTGGGCCGCATCGCCCAAAAGCCGCCGGGAATGGGTGAGCTTCTACGGCCGTGACCTGGACGCCACGCTCGACCTGGGCGAAGTGAAGCTGGTGACGAAAGTGAGCGTGAATTTTCTGAAAGTAATCATGGAGCGGGGCTTTCCGCCCACCTCGGTAGAGATCGCGCTGTCGCGTGATGGCAAGGATTTTAAGGAGGCTATTTCGCAGCCCATCCGTTACGAGCTGGAAGGCCCCTGGACGCTCTTGCCCGCCGTAGCCGATTTCCGGACGGGCCGGGCCCGCTATGTTCGCATCCGGGCCAAAAACGCGGGAGTATGTCCCCCACCCATCCCGATGCCGGTGCCAAAACCTGGTTTGCCCTGGATGAGGTGGTGGTAGAGTGAGTCTTGAATAAATAAGCGGATTATGGAAGAGCAATTTTTGAACAAAAAACTCAGGCTGGATGGGAAGGTTTGGATGGAGATAGATGACAAATTCATGGGGCTCGGGCGCGTAGAACTGCTGGATCATATTGAATCCACGGGCTCCATTAACAAGGCGGCCAAGCTGATGGGGATGTCGTATAAGAAAGCCTGGGGACTGGTACAATCCATGAACGAGCAGTCGGCCGTACCCCTGGTGACTTACCCAAACCGGCGGCACTACCGGCGGCGGGGCGAGTATCACCGAGGAGGCCCGCCGCTTTGTGCAGGCCTATACCGAGTTACAGGTGCGTTTTCGAGACTTTTCTGCAACAGGAGGAGCATCGCATAAATCAATAATTTAATTTGGAAAATAGATACGCTACCGTTATATCTTTAAGGAAATAACGGTAGTGTATGAAAAAACTTTCCCTGACTCCTTCCTTTCCTGGTGACTAGCTTTCTGGTCAACGCGCAAACGACTTCGCCCGGAAACCGTCCGGGATTCCGTGCGGCAGCTTTCCGAAATGGTGGTAACGGCCTCCCGCACGCCCGAAAATATCCTGCAATCCCCCGATCAGCATCGAACTGCTCGACGGCCGCACCATCCGGCAGTCGGCGGCCCCGTCGTACTTCGATGCTTTGGAATACGTCAAAGGCGTGCAGTTGCTCACATCCAGCCTCGGTTTTAAGGTATACAACACCCGGGGCTTTGCCAACCCTACCAACGTGCGTTTTGTGCAGCTAGTGGATGGCGTGGACAACCAGGCCCCGCACATTGGTTCACCCATTGGGGCTACCCTGGCCCCCACCGACCTGGACATCGACCACGCCGAAATCATCCCCGGTGTGGCCTCGGTACTGTACGGCATGAATGCCCTGAACGGCATGGTGAATCTATTTACCAAAAATCCGTTTGAGCATCAGGGCCTGAGTTTTCAGCAAAAAACGGGCCTGAACCATGTACAAAGTACCACCGCTTCTCCGCATATTTTCAGCGAAAGTACCCTTCGGTGGGCGCGAGGCCTGGCGTAACCGCTGGGCTGTAAAGGTGAACCTTTCGTACCAAGCGGGGCTACGACTGGATCGCCGACGATGCCACCGACCTGAATCCCACTGCCAACAGTACCCTGGGGCTGACGGGACTTGCCAACCCTGCCTCTGATCCCATCAGTTCCTACGGAAACGAGTCGCCCAACCGCCGTACGCTCACGCTCAGCGGCAAGCGCTATTCCGTGGCCCGCACGGGCTACTATGAGAAAGAAGTGGCTGATTTTTCGATTAAAAACCTGCGCGGGGACGCTGGGCTCTACTACAAAACTACCCACGGCTGGGAGTTGTCGTATACCTACCGGTTTGCGTTTCTGGACAACCTCTACCAGCGCACCAACCGCTTCCGACTGGAAGGCTACCGCACCGATCAGCACATCCTGACCGCCAAAAACGCCACCTTTCAATTCAAAGCCTACGTAACCTCCGAAAATACGGGTCGTTCGTACAACATCCGTTCCCTGGCCGAAAACACCGAGCGGGATTTTAAGCCCGACAATGCCTGGTTCAGTGATTTTACCAGAGCCTTCTCCACGGCTACCCAAAGCGGTGCCAGTCCGGCCGACGCCCTGGCGCAGGCCCGGCAACTGGCCGATACGGGACGCCCGCAGCCAGGTACCCCGGAGTTTGCGGCCATCAAGGATCGCCTTCGCGACATCAACAACTGGGACATAGGCGCGGCCTTGCGGGTACAGTCGTGGCTCTACCACGCCGAGGCCCAGGTCGATCTCACGCAGGTGTGGCTCGCCAAATGGCGACAGAAAGCAGGTATCCATCTCCTGGCCGGGCTGGACTACCGCCTATACGAAGTAGTACCCGATGGCAATTACTTCATCAACCCTACCGGAGCCGACGCCAACCTTACCTACCAGAAGTACGGCGGTTTTGTGCAGGCTACCAAGTACTTTTGGAATAATAAAGTCAAACTCAATGCCTCCCTCCGGGCCGATAAAAACCAGTACTTTGCCTTACGATACAACCCCCGCGTGGCGGTCGTGTACTCGCCCGTGGAGGCCCAGAATTTCGGATTTCTTACCAGAATGGCTACCGGTTTCCGAGCCTGTTCGAAGCTTTTTCCAATGTCAATAGCGGCGGGGTGAAGCGGGTGGGCGGCCTGCGCATCATGTCGAACGGGATTTTTGAAAACTCCTACTTCAAAACCTCCGTGGATGCGTTTCAGGCGGCGATCACCGCCGATGTGAACCTGAACGGACTCCCCACGGCCCAGGCCATTCAGAAAAACAAGGGGCTTATCCGGAAGAACGAATACACTTACATTCAGCCCGAGTATGTCAATAGCTTTGAGGTAGGCTACAAGGGATTGTGGTTCCAGAAACGTCTTTACGTAGACGTGGATTTTTACTACAATCAGTACCGCAGCTTCATGGCGCAGGTGGAGGTCAATCTGCCCAAAACACAAAGCACCATTCCCGACTCACTGGCCATATACCTGAGCGACCGTACTAAAAACGACCGCTATCGCCTCTGGACCAATTCCAAAACCACGGTGTTCAACTATGGGAGTAGCGCGGGCGTACGGTTTCGTTTCTATAAGGAATTTTCCATCGCGGGCAATGTCTCCTACGCCCGCCTCGACCGCATTACCCGCACCGACGGCCTGGAAGAAGCCTTCAACACGCCCCGCTGGATTACCAATGTATCAGTAGCCAATCCAGCTCTAACGAAGCATCTGGGCTTTGGCCTCAGTATGCGGTGGCAGGAGCGTTTTTGTGGGAGTCGTCGTTGGCTACGGGTACGGTACCTTCGTATACTACCGTGGATGGGCAGGTTACCTATTCGCTATCACGCTCCCCATTCAGATCAAACTGGGTGGCACCAACCTGCTCAACCGCTACTACACTACCTTCCTGGCCGGCCCTTCGGTGGGGGGCTTTTACTATCTGACGCTGACGTATGGGGTTCGGTGAGGAGAGGCCAAAAGCAACAGGGGGTGGATTTTCGAAAATCCACCCCCTGTTGTGTAGCTACTCTTCAAAATTAAGGCGCTGGTATTGCTATGGATTTTCAAAATCCATCCCATTTTTGCTGTTTAAAAAACTAATTAGGGCGCTGGTGCAGCTACAAGATAGGCTAGTTTCGCGTCAAAAAGGACGTAAATGCTTCCGCGGTCAGGATTTGACCCTGTTTTTGGGCGTTATTTGCTACGCTGTATCCCCATTCGGCAGCAGCCATCCGTTGCAAGGGGTGTACCGTGGTGACCTGGGCTAGTAAATGCACAATCTCCGATATCAAAGAATACCTGTAAAAACTGTTTTACTCTTTTCCACTGCATGGATGCGCCCCTCTGAGCGTGAGAAAGGAAGTAAGCCGAGATAGGCATCAGCCATCAGTTCGGTTCGGCGGGTAGTCTTCTGGTGTATTAGGTCCGAATAGATTCAGTTGTGACTGAATTTGGTGACCATATTCATGGGCTAGTATCGCCTGAGGAGCTACATCGCCATATCCAAGAGCAGTATAAGCCTCCATGATACCATCCCCCATTACAATTTTAGCTGGAATCACGCCATCTATTCCATAAGGAGGATAAGCGAAAGCGTCAGAGGCAAAGGCGTTGAACGTAAAAATAGGATGATCACCATTTCTGTATTCAGGGAAGACTTCCAGGAGCAATAACACAATATCGGCCAAATACTCAGCATCTGCCTGGATAAACCGAACGCAGCATCGTAAGTTCTGATCAGCTTATCATCTGATCCCGTAGCATGGCTTCCATGCATGGCTCCCAATACCGATTTCATCTGACTTAATATTCCAGAAACGGCTAAGATCCTTGAATGTTTTGTCTTATTCTTTGAGAATACTCTCCATTTTTACCAAAGTATTGGTTGGTGGAGCTATTTTCAAATACCAGGGCATCATAAAATGGCAAATCGAACATTACCGTTGCGCTAGCAAAATAAAAAGCGTCGTTAGACCAGTCAGAAAATTCCTGATCTCAAATAAGTGTCAAATGCCGTAGGTCCGCAGGGTGTTAGGGGTTACCGCATTCATTCTATTACGAACCCTTTGCTGAAACTCAGGATGCTTGGCGAGAATGTGAGGCAGCGTGATGTGCTCAATTCTAGACCTATCAATGCCTACCGGCATAATTCGAGTGACAATTCAGCCAGTTTAGCTACCAATTTCAGCTCGAAAGCCGCGCTGATTTTCTACTTTGTAACTCAGATATGGGGCAGTTACGAGTGCTATCTGCAACGGAAATCTTCCTTACAGCCAGTCACCATGAGCCGTAGAGTAATCGACCAGATGCGGTCATGAATGGATCTAATGTGTTTCATACAATTTGTATAGTTTAGTTGGAGTGAAATGATTAGTGATGTAACTGTTATCAATAATTTTACTATATCCAGATGTATTTGACTTTATTATATCTCAGAATTTATTAAACGGTCATAATCAGGGGTGAAACCCGCCTTTCCTCCATATCATCTTTGCTATCCAGGTACTCGCGCCGCTTGCGAAAGTCAAATTGGCTCAACCAGGATCACAGCCAGTAGTAATAGCGCAGTACATGACCAGTGCTATGTGCCAACTGCGGGAGTCAGCCAGCCTGCCAGCACTAGTACCTGGTTTAGAGTTGAGTAAAGCAATACGCAACGCCCTAGCTTTGCCATTTACGTCGTCTAGTCTACCATAGGATAGCTATTCGACGTAGCCATTGGGTGATAAAGTTGCAGTTTTCTACTAAAAGGTTAGATATCAAGAAATTTCCTGAAAAGTCTGACATGCCATTTCATAAACGCTGTAGTGGCGTCTGAATGCGTACTTGACGAACTGTATACGACTCCACAAACAACAACAGCCATGTATTGATGCAACCGCTTTCCTCGTACCTGTAATGACCCTCACCGTGATTTTCTGGGGCCTTACTACCATTATCAGAACCTTTACACGACGCCAAAATCAAAAGTCGCATGATGGAATTGAGGAGATTTGGCAGCCCAGAAAAACAGGGAATGGGTCTTCAAAAAAGCGCCACCGTAGCCGACACCTACTCCAACCTGAAGTAACGTAAATCCTGCTCGTATGCGTACGGATTGGCTTTGATGGCTATTCGGCAATCTACGACATTCGAAAATGATACGTGACTACCCTATTTGGCGTTAGTGTCCATGCCCTGGCTCGGAGCCGGTTTTCTGCTCTACTTCGCGATGATGAAGTACCTTTTCAGGAAAGCAGACTGAGGTTCTCCGGATACTAACGCTGACAGCGTTCAGACGCTGTCAGCGTTTTACATGAATGGATTTTCCTATTTCTCCGACCACGGGCGCCAGCGTACGCCACAGGTACAGCGTAAAGTAGGCTTCCCAGCCCCGGAAGGGTTCAAAGACGGCTGTCAACTCAGCCCGGGAAGGCTTTTTAGGAAGATTTTTTACTTTGAAGAGCGCGTTGTACAGCCCCACGTCGCCGTAGGGTAGGGCGCTGGGTACTTTCAGCGACTTCATCAGGGCGTAGTGGGCGGTCCATTCGCCAATGCCCCGCAGGGAGGTAAGGGCCTGCACCTGGGCTTGGGGGGTAGGCAGCGAAAGCAGGTACTTCCGCGACATGTGGCCCGCGGCAAAGGTGCGGGCCAGGCCAATGAGGTACTCGGCCTTGCGACCCGAGAATTGGAGGGCCCGAAGCTGCTCTACCGTGAGTGTGGATATATGCTCGGGGGTAGGGAAGCCAAAATACACGTGACCATCGTAGGCTATTTTCTCCCCGGCCAGCTCCACCAGCCGGCGTTTGAGGGTATAGGCAAAGGTCAAGTTGATTTGCTGGCCAATGATGCTCCAGCACAGGGCCTCGAACAAATCGGGGATGCCCATCAGGCGCAGTCCCCAGTAGTCGGTGGCCATAAAGGCCAGGTCAGGATCGGCGCAAAGCAAATCATAAAACGGGCTGAGATTCCGTTCCAGATCGAACAGAGCAGTTACCTTTTCCCGGAGTGCGGCTTCGTCGGCTTGGTCGCCGCCCCGTTGCAGTACACGAAGCTGGCGATCCTCTTCAGAGATTTCGAGAAGCACCACCTGCTCCCCCACCCGAAATGGCTTGATGACCGAAGTTTCCGTTACCCGATGCATGATGTCATCGTAGTTCCGATCCAGAAACCATCGGCATTCCCGAAAGCTGAATATAGGCGGGGTAGGTAAGCAGAAGCTTTCTCCTAGCTCCACAAGTGTTCAGGATAATCGCCCGAGTCGTGCAATGCCTTCAAGGCTGCCTGTACAGTAGGCTTGTCTTCGGGATACGTTACCCCAAACCAGTCGGACTGGCTCGTAAATACGCGGCATTGGCCCAAGTCGTTGTGAATTAGGTGGGTCACGACGGTAGGTATATAAAATTCAGCTTTAGGTGTATTGTAGTTTTTGCGGGCATAGTCTTCAAACAGCCCCTTGATAATCGGAAACACCGAGGGCTTAAAACCCCAGAAATTCATGGATACCGGCGTAAAAGGGGGAAGTTCCGTGAGAGTTTCCTCTTCTTCAAAGTAAATATTGCCCGTTTTGTCTTCATAGATCTTGGTACGTTCCACCACCGAAGACAGATTCCCGTCGGCTTTCACGATGCACACCCCGCGGGATACGGTACCATTTTCCGAAAGCGTCCGTTTCAGTTCGTAGCCCATCATGGCGTGTTGAGTATCGTCGGTGTCGGTAGTAAGGAAGTCAGCCATGGTAGCGAAAGCCTCGCGTCCGTAGAAGTCGTCGGCGTTGATTACGGCAAAGGGGGCGTCGGTCTGTGGCCAGGCGCAGAGCGTGGCGTGGCCGGTACCCCAGGGCTTGGTGCGCGCTACGGTACCCAGTTCATCGGGTACGTAGGATTGAATGCCCTGAATAGCAAAATCATAGTCCATGCGGCCTTGCAGCTTAGGTGCAAATACCGCCTCTACGTCCGCTTTTATCTCGTCACGTACGATAAACACCACTTTGCCAAAACCGCCGCGAAAGGCATCGAAAAGGGAGTAATCTATGATGGTTTCTCCATTGGGGCCAAACTGATCAAGTTGTTTGACGCCGCCGTAGCGACTGCCAATGCCGGCAGCGAGGATTAAAAGGGTAGGTTTCATTTCAATGAGTGAATGATAGAATGAGTGAATGAGTGAATACTTTTGCTGTTAATAACAAAAAGGTATCCTTTATCTCTGACTGCAAAAAACGCTAAATTTTTGCAGAAGATGGCTTTTTGGAAGGGAGAAATCGTGAGATTCGGTGGGGAAGGGCACAAAAAAAGCGCCGCGTGGAAGCTCGCGACGCTTTAATCATTAACACTTAATCAAAAGAAATCATACGGCGAAACTCTCGCCACACCCGCAGGTACGGGTAGCATTGGGGTTCACAAACTGGAAGCCCTTGCCATTAAGTCCGTCGCTGAAATCCAGCACGGTACCTGCCAGGTATAAAATGCTTTTTTTATCCACCACAATCCGGATACCCTTGTCTTCAAAGACCATGTCGGTGGGTTGGGTGTTGGTATCAAATTCAAGGTTGTACATCAGGCCCGAGCAGCCACCGCCTTCCACGCCCACGCGGATGTGGTTTTCGTCGGTGCGTCCTTCTTCAAGGCGCAATGTTTCAATTCTTTCCTTCGCTTTATCAGTTACCGTTACCATACTTTTCTTAAATTGGGATTCAATACTAATAACTTTTTTGTGAAAAGGAAAGTTCGGCACCTAGTTTTTTAGCTGCCCAGGGTTGGGATAAGGTATTGAACCTAACTAATGAACACACTATGAGTCAACTACTTTTCTTTCTGGGTGGGAAATTGAACAAAACGAGAATCTGGCTAGCCCTTTTGCCATGGATCTGCTTTTTGTACCCCATCTGTGCGAGCAGTCAACCCACCGACTCCCTCCGGGTACACGATCCGGTCATGATCCAACAGGACGGTACCTACTACCTCTTCTGTACCGGGCCGGGTATCTCGGCGTGGTCGTCGAAGGATTTGAAAGAATGGAAAAAGGAAAAGCAGGTATTTGCGCAAGCTCCCGCCTGGGGCATTCAAGTAGCAGCAGGGTTCAAAAACCACATCTGGGCTCCGGATATTTCTTTTCATAACGGACAGTTCTATTTGTACTATTCTGTTTCTGCTTTTGGAAAAAATACCTCGGCCATTGGGGTAGCTACGAATAAGACGCTGCATTCCGAAAGCCCGGACTTCAACTGGACAGACCACGGCATCGTGGTGCAGTCGGTACCGAACCGGGACTTGTGGAATGCCATTGACCCCAACCTGATCGTAGACGAGAACGGGACGCCTTGGCTGAGTTTCGGGTCTTTCTGGGGCGGGCTGAAACTGGTAAAGCTGAGTCGACGATCTCTGTGTCCGTAGCCGAACCGGAGGTATGGCATACCGTAGCCCGAACGGAGCGCAAGACCTCTACTACCCGACGACAATGCCGGCAATGCCGCCCTGGAAGCGCCCTTTATTTTTAGAAAAAATGACTACTACTACCTCTTCGCCTCCTACGACTATTGCTGCCGGGGGGCCAACAGTACCTATAAAGTGAGGGTAGGTCGCTCAAAAGACGTGACGGGGCCCTATCTGGATAAAGAGGGAGTGGCCATGGACAAGGGCGGCGGCTCACTGGTGGTGGAAGGCAACACAGCCTGGGCCGGGGCCGGGCACAACAGTATCTATACCTTCGAGGGAAAGGACTACTTTATTTTCCATGCCTACGATAGCGCTGACCGGGGGCGGTCCAAGCTCAAAATAAGCGCGGTTTCCTGGGATCAGGAGGGCTGGCCCGTGGTGGAGCAGGGGAACTTGAAGTGATGGATTGAGGAGTAAAGGGTTTAAAGGAGAAGAATTGATTAAGTGTTGAGCTTCAATTGAATAAAACTTAGCACCTCATCAAAACTAATATCATGACTCTCAGTGATTTCGCACAAGGCTAAATGTTTATGATGAGGAAACGTTACAATATTTCGAAAGTGTGGGGCATTATCCCAGCGTAAAATTAATTCACCGTTGGAGCTTTGCCAATGGAAAGCGTACTTTCTATGATCGATATCTACGTATTCTCTTACGTGCAGCTCTGAGTCATCTATAAATACTGCTTTTAGATTGAGGTAAAAGGCAGCATCCGATTTTTTGAAGTCGTTTACTATATACGAGGATACCAACGTATGGTCATTGAGCCATTTGAAAACGTCCATTACTAATATCGTCAATTTTGCTCAATAGATCCGATAAAAAAGTACGGTATGCTTTCCACTCAATATAGTCATCCCAGGCGGTAAAGTCTTCGGTAGCCGCTTGCTCGATCTTCTTTTCAAATGAGAGAAAGTCAGTAGAATACTTTTTCTCCAATAGGTTTATCTTTTCCAGCAAAACTTGCTTTTGGGCAATATAATCCAACAATATCCAGTTGCCGACTTCTTTCTTTGACAAGGTATGCATGGTTTCTATTGTTTTTAACAAATATAATCAATGCCTGTCAATTATTCCCCCCGTTCCAGCACCCGTGGCCCATCCTGATTGATGGCCGATACGTGGATATTGCTGTCGATACCCGCCAGAGCAAAGGTTTCCTGCATGGCTTTACCCACCCGCTCGGCGGTTTCACGGCCCTGGCTGAGCGTAAACATAGAAGGGCCCGCGCCGGATATGCTGCATCCCAATGCTCCCTGCGCCAGAGCGGCGTGCTTTACTTCGTTGAACTCGGGAATCAGAATGGCCCGGACGGGCTCGATGATCACATCTACCATGGAACGGCTGATGAGGGAGTAGTCTTCCTGCATGAGCCCGGCGATGAGACCGGCCACATTACCCATCTGCGAAATGGCGTTTTTGAGCGAAACCTCGTTGCGCAGAATAAAGCGGGCGTCCTTGGTATTGACCTCAATGTCCGGGTGCGCCAGTGTGCAGTACAGGTCCCTGGGGACCGGGATCTGGAAAATATCCAAAGGCTTATAACTCCTGATCACCACAAAGCCCCCCATCAGCGCCGGGCCTACGTTGTCGGCATGGGCGGACCCACAGGCGATGCGTTCCCCTTCGATGGCAAACGGAAGCAACTGCTGACGGGTAAATGGATTGCCGAGCATTTCGTTCAGCGCAAATACCCCCGCCGCTGCACTGGCGGCGCTCGACCCCATACCGCTGCCCAGCGGCATATTTTTGTGCAGCCGTACCTCACAGCCAAATTCGGTATTTTCGAGCTGTTCGAGCATTTTGAGCATCACCACCGTGACGGCATTGCGGCCCGGATCACGAGGCAGACGGCCTTCGTCACCCGTAATTTCGGTAATGACGATGCCCGGTTCGTCACGGCGGTACAGCTCCACCACGTCACCGGGCTCGTCCACGGCAAACCCAAATATGTCAAATCCGCAGGCCACATTGGCTACCGTGGCGGGGGCAAAGGCTTTGATGTAGTTCATAAAGGCGTAATTGTGCTATTTACACCTCCCTTAATCCCGCATCGGCGATTCCTTCCTAAAAAGGGAGGAGGTCGAGCATCCCCCCTAATAAGGGGGGCAGGGGGGTGTTTTTAGGCAGAATGCTTCTCTTCGAAGTCAGCTATATAATTTTCAATTGCTTTTAAAACACTATTCAATTCATTCATTACTTCTCTGTCATCGAAGCGAATTACCGTGAGGCCTAGCTTTTCGAAAGCACTTTCCTTCTGTAAATCGTTTGCCACAACTTCCTCAAAGCTATGGCTGTATCCATCAATTTCAATAACCAGTTTTAAATCATGACAAAAGAAATCAGCAATATAGTTGCCAATCGGCTTTTGACGGTGAAAATCATACCCCATCTGATCGCGCTTCAAGTTTTGCCACAACCGAATCTCTGCCTTGGTGGCGTTGTTTCGTAGTTGTCGCGCCAGCTCTTTTAGCTTCGGGTTGTAGTAGATTTTCATGAGGTGATAGCGGCTTGTATGTTTTACTGTATTGCAAAATTCTGCTACTTACACCCCCCTAGCCCCCCTTATTAGGGGGGATGTTTAACTTTCCCCCTAATAAGGGGGATCAAGGGGGGTGTTTTCAAGCAACATGCTACCATTTGCCTCACCCCAAATAGCTACTAATACTCATTATATCCGCAAACACCCCCGAGGCCGTCACCTCGGCCCCCGCACCGGGGCCTTTGACCACGAGTGGACGATCTTTGTAGCGCTCGGTGGTAAAGGACACGATATTGTCGCTACCGGAAAGGTTATAGAATGGATGCTTGGTATCTACGGTACGCAGCTGTACAGTAGCATGGTTATTTTCCAGCGTAGCGATGTAGCGCAGCACGCCGTTTTGGGCCCGCGCTCCATCAAGCAGATTCTCAAAAAAATCATTCGAACTTTCCAGTTCGGCAAAAAAAGATTCTACGGTGGGCGCTTGTAGGCAATTATCGGGCAGCAGCTGGGCGATGTTTACATCTTCGGGTTCGAGCGGAACGCCTACCTCACGCGCCAGGATCAGAATCTTACGGGCCACGTCGGTACCGCTCAGGTCATCGCGGGGATCAGGTTCGGTATAGCCCATGGCCTTAGCCTCGCGCACCACATCGGCAAAGCTCACGTGTGGGCCAAACGTATTGAAAATATACGACAGGGTACCCGACAGAATAGCCTCGATTTTCAGAAACTTATCGCCGCTAGCCATCAGGCCCTGAATGGTATTGATGATGGGTAGCCCGGCCCCCACGTTGGTTTCGTACAGAAACTTTACGCCCCGCTGCAAAGCGGTGCGTTGTAGGCGCTGGTACTCGGAGTAGCGGCCCGAGTTAGCCACCTTATTGGGCGTTACCACCGAGATGCTGGCATCCAGCAGGGTTTCGTAGTGCTTCACAATGTCCTTATCGGACGTGCAATCCACAAAAACGCTGTTGGGAAGGTTGAGCTCGATGATGCGCTGGACAAAAGCCGGAATGCTGGTCTTGACGCCGTGGGCATCCAGTTCGGCGCGCCACTGATCGTAGGGTACCCCGCTGGGTTCCAGCAGCATTTTGCGCGTGTTGGACAAGCCCACGATATTCAGTTTGAGGAATTTTTCCTCGCTCAGAAAAGCCGATTGTTTATTGATCTGTTCCAGCAAGCGTACTTCCGATGAGTCCCACCCCCACAATGAACAAATTTAGCGAGCGGGTTTCGGACAGAAAAAATACGCCGTGGATGGCGTTCAGGGCCTTCGAAAGGTCGTTTTTAGAAATAACCACCGAGATATTCAACTCCGAGGAGCCCTGGGCGGTGGCGATGATGTTGATTCCGTTTTTACCAAGAACCGAGAAAAGCTTGCCCGACACCCCGGAACTTTTTCGCATCCCCTCGCCGACGATGGCAATGATCGAGACATTCTTCTCAATGCTGATGCTATCAATATCGCCAACGGCCATTTCGGCTTCAAAGGCTTTTTCCAGCACCTCGCGGGCGCGTTCGGCGTTGCGGGGATCAATGGTAAAACAGATAGAATGCTCCGACGAAGCTTGTGAGATCAGAATGACGCTGATGTTATTTTCAGAAAGCGTGGTGAACAAACGCGCCGAGATGCCCGCTACGCCGATCATGCCGCTGCCCTGAATGTTGACCAGCGCCATATCGTCAATGGACGAAATACCCGTGATGGCATACTCCTTACCATTGGCCGATTGGCTGACGAGCGTACCTTCAAAATCAGTGTTGAAGGTATTGAGTACTTTCAGCGGGATATTCTTGGCAAAGGCGGGCTGTAAGCTGGGTGGATAGATTACCTTCGCGCCGAAGTGCGAAAGCTCCATGGCTTCCGCGTACGAAATGGACGGGATGGTAAAGGCATTGGTCACCTTCCTCGGGTCGGCGGTCATCATGCCATCCACGTCGGTCCAGATTTCGATTACCTGGGCGTCGAGCGCCGCGCCGAAAATAGAGGCGGTGTAGTCAGAGCCTCCGCGACCCAGGGTAGTGGTGATTCCCTCGGTATTGGAGCCAATGAAACCCGTAATGCATTGAAGCGCCGAGGCTTTGGCAAAATGTTCGAGAATCTGGCGGTTGGTTACGTCAAAATCCACGTCTGCCATGCCAAAATGGGCGTTAGTACGGATAAGCTTGCGGGAGTCGCAATACTCCGCCTGGGTACCCTTATTCTTCAAAGCTTCGGTAATGATGGTCGTAGAAAGCCGCTCACCAAAGCTCATGATCAGGTCCATAGTGCGGGTAGTAAGTTCGCGGATGAGCGACACGCCACGCAGGATATCTTCGAGCTCATTGAAAAGTCCCTTGACATTGGCAAAGGTGCTGCTCTGCTGCTTCACGTTGATCAGGCCACGGATGGTAGCAAAATGCCTTTCTTCCACGGCTTTCAGTAAGTCAAAATACTCCTGATTTCCGGCACAGGCCATCTTGCCTATTTCGATCAGACGGTTGGTAGCGCCTCCCATGGCCGAGAATACTACCGCGATGCGCTCGCCCTGGGAGAGATTGTTTTCCAGAATCCGAATGACCTGCTTGATACTTTCAACCGAACCAACCGACGTGCCGCCGAACTTAAGAACTTTCATTACTACCTTATTCGAATGGGAAATTGTAAAAATGACTGATACCTAGCTCAATCAGGGTGCAAATATAGTAAATCACCTCCCTGCACCGTGGTTTTACGGCAAAAAGTACGCTGCTTTCCAAAATCTTCCTTATTTTTCTACGCCCGTAGGCCTTGCTTTCCAAACTCATCTCAACCTCCGTCCATGCTCTACCGCTACCGCGTACTGATTTTCCTTTTTTCCCTTTCCATGATCACTTACCTCGACCGCGTGTGCATATCGGTGGTGGGCAAACGCATGAAAGACGACCTCGGGCTAACCAACGAGGAGTTTGGCTGGATACTGGGGGCGTTCTCACTAGCCTATGCATTGTTCGAAATGCCCACCGGTGCCATGGGCGACCGCCTGGGGCCGCGCCGGGTGCTGCTACGCGTCGTGCTGTGGTGGTCGTTGTTTACGGCCCTGACGGGGGTAGCTTCCGGACTGGTGGCGCTGATCGTGATTCGGTTCCTGTTTGGCATGGGCGAGGCCGGGGCTTACCCCAACAGCTCCATCGTCATAGCCCGCTGGTTTCCGGCGGTGGAGACGGGGCGGGCGCAGGCGTTTATCTGGGGCGCGGGACGGCTGGGTGGGGCGCTGGCCCCGCTGGTGATGATCCCCCTGGCGGCTAACCTGGGCTGGCGGGCGTCATTCTGGACCATGGGGCTGGTGGGGGTGGTGTGGGCGGCAGTGTGGTACTGGTGGTTCCGGGATTTTCCGAAAGACAAAAAAGGCATTACCGAAAAAGAACTGAACTACATCCAGGAAAGCCGCCGGTTTCGGCCGCAGGCGCACGGCCTGGCGTGGGGGGCTTTGCTGCGGAGCCGAAACCTGTGGGCGCTGGTGATCATGTTTCACTTCTATATGTACGGAGCCTACTTCTTTTACAGCTGGATGCCCATTTATTTACAGGAAGGCAGGAACTTCTCTGAATCCGAAATGCAGTTATTCTCCACCCTGCCTTTCCTATCCGGAGCTATCGGCTGCTTTACCGGGGGCTTCCTGAGCGACTGGCTCGTGAAGCGCTACGGCCTGCGCATCGGCCGCGCCAGCGTGGGACTGGTGGGGATGGGACTGTCGAGTATCGTCATGTGGACTTCCGCTCTCACTTCCGATAATGTCACGGCCGCTTACCTGCTTTCTGCCGGTATGCTTTTCAAAGACCTGACTTTGCCGGTGTCCTTTGCCGTGTGTGTGGATATTGGTAAAAGTCGCGCCGGGACGGTATCAGGTACCATGAACATGATTGGGCAGCTGGGGGGCTTCTTTCTGGCGATATTCTTCGGGAAAATCGTGGATTGGGCGGGAGATTACAATTATCCGCTTTACATCATAGGTACCTTGCTGGGGTGCAGTAGCCTGCTGTGGCTGGTGATTGATCCTACCAAGGAGTTGGAAGGGTTGGCGCCGGTGAAGCAAGTTGATCCAGGCTTTCTGGATGGGTAATACCGTCCGCACTGTTTGTTTTTCACTCTTATTTAGTCAACTTTGTTAACTAATGCGCAAGTCTCGCGAGTTATCCCATCACGTTATTGTCTTACACGTTAATTTCTTAATGTATGATTGAAAATTTAGCCATTTTAAAATCCCGCCTGCTACGCGTTTCATCAGCTTGGCTGTTGACGCTTGTGGTAGCATCCACTACTTTTTCCCAACAAGCCACCACGGTTATTAAGGGAAAAATAGAAGACGCCAACGGGCCTATCCCTGGCGCCACCGTGCGGATCAATCAAACTACCCTGGGTACCATTACCGATGCTGACGGCATGTACACCCTTAGCGCCGCCCTCCCCGCAGCTACGTACACGCTCAGCTTCGCTTCTGTGGGTTACGCTACGATTCAAAAAACCGTGACGCTAAGCAATCAGAGCGAGGTAACGGTGGACGCTACGCTGAAAACGGACGTCATGAACCTGGACGAACTCGTCGTGACCGGCTCCACCGTGCGGGAGTCGCGCCGACAGCTGGGTAATGCCATTAATTCCGTGAAAGCGGAGGCTATACAGAAGGCCGGTTCTAATAACCTGCTCGGCGCTTTGCAGGGCAAGATTCCCGGTGCACAGATCACGCAAAACTCGGGTGATCCGGCGGGCGGGATTTCCATCCGACTGCGCGGGGTAAAGTCTATTCAGGGTAGCTCCGATCCGCTGTATGTCATCGACGGGGTGATTGTAAGCAACAATACCGTCAACGTATCGCAGACGGCGGTGCAGAATCAGATCGGCTCCACGGCGCAGGCGGGTACCAACCGCCTGGCCGACATCAACCCCAATGACATCGAAAGCATCAACGTCGTAAACGGCGCGGCTGCGGCGGCTCAGTACGGTTCACGGGCTGCCAATGGCGTGGTGATTATCACGACCAAGCGAGGAAAGACAGGCGCACCCCGAGTTAATTTTACTACGAGCTTCAATGTCAATGAGCTGCGTAAAAAGGTATACATCACTACCTTTGGCAAGCAGTTTGGCTTCGCCGGTCTGCGGTTGCATACCATCGGCAACGTATCGGCGGCCGTAGCAACGGCCAACAACGCCACCACCATCGGCGTAAACCGGAATGGGGAAGCTAACACCAATCTGGCCAATAATCTGGTGGATGTGACGCGCTACGACTACCAGGACAATATTTTCCGGCAGGCCTTCGGTACCGACAACAACCTGTCGGTTAGTGGAGGCAATGACCGGACTACCTACCTGCTATCGGTGAATTATTCCAAAAATCAGGGGATCATCGTCGGGACGGATTTCCAGCGCTACGGCCTGCGCACGCGGGTAGACCAGCGCCTCACCTCCTGGGCCAAGGTATCGGTGGGACTAAGCTACACCAATAGCGTTTCTAATGAGAAAGCCAACGGAAATGTGTTTTACAGCCCGATCAACTCCATCAACATAACCAACAACATTTGGGACATTACTAGCCGCGACGCCAACGGCAACCTGCTGGCCGTGGAGCCTACCCGCGTCAACCCGCTGACGACCGTAGAGGCCATGAAGTTCAGCGCCACCGTCAACCGTACCATCAACGATGTGCAGCTAAACCTGACGCCCGTGAAAGGATTGACCATCGACGGTATTCTGGGCGTGGATACGTACTCACAGGTAGGCCGGAACCTGATTCCGCCCTATCCGTACCAAGCCGCAGCCGGATTGCCGCTGGAGCGCTATCCCTTTGGCTTTGCCTCGACCGTCACCAACACGGCCACGTTCTATAACATGGACCTGAATGTAGGCTACGAAAATGACCTGACGACTGACCTCAAACTGAACCTGCTGGTGGGTACCAGCTACCAGTACAGCAGCTCTAACCTACTACGGGCCAGCGGTGAGTCCCTGGCACCCTTTATCGAAACCCTCAACGGGGGTTCTGTCGTTACGGCGGGCTACGGCCTGGATCGGTACAGTCTGAACGGGCAGTTTGCGCAGGCTACCCTGGGGTACCGAAATATTGCGTTCCTTACCGGCGCTATCCGCCGCGACCGTAGCTCCAAGTTTTCGGCTTCGGAGTCCAACCAGTACTATCCCAAAATTTCGGCTAGTTTTGTACCCTCTGACCTGGAAGGCTGGAAAAATGGCAGTATCAATGGCGCAATCAGCACGCTCAAGCTCCGGGCCTCCTACGGGCAGGCCGGTAACCTGACCGGTATTGGTTCGTACGATCGTTTCTGGCAGTTCAACCCCGTTAACTACCTGGGCAAAAACACCATCGTGCCTAGCCCGCAGCTGGCTAATCCCACCGTACGGCCCGAGCGCATGAAAGAACTTGAATTCGGAGCCGATGCTTCGTTCCTGAACGATAAAATCGGACTGACGTTCACGGCCTATCAGCAGCAGATTTCCGACCTGGTCGTGAACCGCGTACTGGCGGCTTCGGCCGGGGGTACCAGCATTGTGAACAATACCGGGGAAATGTCGAACAAAGGGATCGAGATAGGCCTGAATGCCACGCCCGTTCGTACCAAAGACCTCAGCTGGGATGTGACAGTGCTCTTTAACCGCAACCGCAATAAGATAGAGAAGCTGGGTACGCCGCTGGTGGCGGTCAACAACGTAGCCGGTGCGCCCGTGTTTCTGGTGGAAGGACAGCCCGCGTCGCTTTTCTACGGGGTACCCTACGCCCGCAACGAGCAGGGCGAGCTGATCATCAACGCACAGGGCTTCGCCCAGCGCGAGCAAGGTACCCAAACCGGCGCGACGTTTGAACCAAACGTACCGCCGAAGGCCAACCAACGGGTGGCTTTGTCAACGGCATTATTGGTAATCCCAATCCCAAGTGGACGGGCTCTTTTGTGAGTCAGCTGAACTACAAGCGCTTTGGCTTCCGCTTCCTGCTGGACGCCGTGCAGGGCGTGGATGTGTTCAATGCCGACTTCCGCACCCGGCAGGGCGTAGGGGTAGGGGAAATCGTTGAGAAGGAACTAAAAGGCGAGCTGCCCCGTGGGTATATATTTGCCAACTACCTGATCGAAGAATGGCGTATTGATAATGGCTCGTACGTTAAGCTTCGTGAATTGTCCCTTACCTACCAGTTACCCAAGATCATGGGGATCAGTAATTCGACGTTATCGCTGATTGGTCGTAACCTGTACTCGTGGGATAAGTACCGGGGCTATGACCCCGAAACCAACGCAGGTGGCAACAGCGATCTGATGCGCGGTGTGGATTTTGGCAACGTGCCCATTCCCCGTAGCTACCAGGTACAGTGGACGCTTTCTTTTTAACAACTCAGTAAGAACCGGGAATTTTCCCCACAAGCTATTTTAAGAATTATGAAAAGAAAACTCATATACAGCCTGGGACTGGCGGTTTCGCTGGGACTAGCGTCCTGCGACCAGGAGTACCTCAATCCGGGCTCGGCCAGTCAGGGACAAGTAGTCAATGACCAGAATGGCCTGCTGGCACTGGTCAATGGTTTGCAACAGCAGTATACCATCTCACGCGCCGGGGCCATGTACAATGTGCTCACGGCCAACGGCCTTACTACCAAGGAGCTCATTAACCTCAACGTAGGAAATACCGACGAGGCCAACCTGCAGACGGGTACCTCAGCTGTGCAGGGCAACAACTCGCTGGTCACGAATCTCTGGAACAAAAGCCATATCGTGAAGTCCAATGCGGACATTATTATCGCAAATATTAGCGCCGCCAAAGACCCTGCGGTGAACGCACAGATCCTGGCCAATACCCATTTTTACCGGGCCCTGGCGCTGGGTACCCTGGCTACTTTCTGGGAGAAAGCACCGATTGCGGTGGGGGAGAACGCTGCTTTTGTGAATCGGGAAGACGTACTCAAAGAAGCTCTGGCTTCCATCAGTGCGGGCCTGACCGCGGCGGCGATCAACGCTACCAGCACGGTGGGAGGGATCGACATCAAGAACTCCCTGCTGGCTTTGCAGGCGCGCTACAACCTGATGCTGGGCAACTACGACGCGGCCTTTAATGCGGCTAATCAGGTGGATTTGTCCAAAAAATCAGCCTTTGTTTTTGACGATATTTCCCGCAATCCCTTATTCGAATCCAGCTTCAGCAACCGCAACGTAACGGAGACGGTTGCTGATTTTGGCCTGCCCGCCAACCTGGCCCCCGCCGCTGGCGATGGGCGGAAAGCCTTTTACTACAACCCCACCACGGGCCTCAATGCCGCGCGGGCGAGCTTCTTTACCGCCAGTAATGCGGGCATTCCGGTATACCTGCCGGGCGAAATGCTGTTGATCAAAGCCGAAGCGAAGGCCCGCCTGGGCAACCTCACCGAAGCGGTGACGGAGCTAAACAAGGTACTGACCAAAACTACCGACGTCTGGGGCATCGGGGCCAATCTGCCCCCCTACTCCGGTCCGGTGACCCAGCAGGCCATCCTGACGGAGATTTACCGGCAGCGTTCCATTGAGCTGTTCCTTTCGGGACTGCGCCTGGAAGACAGCCGCCGTTTTGCCCGTCCGGCCAGCGAGCGCACCCGCGATTTTTACCCGTATCCGCTTTCGGAACGTAACAATAACCTCAACACGCCCGCCGACCCGGCTAAGTAAGTTTGTGTTTTTTGAATTGACATGCGCCTCGTCGGTTTTCCGACGGGGCGTTTTTTTGGGTAGGTGCCCACGACGAGGGTTTTATTCAACAACGGTATGGACCAGGTCTTCCTTTGTTTACGAATTGAAGAAGAATCTTACCAAATTCTTTCTACACTGCTCTCCTTAAAGTAAGGATCAAACATCGGGGCATCGAAATCTTCTGCCATGCGGAATTTGCCTTTGGCACAGCCGAATATAGGTACTCTTTTCGTTTTGACCTGCTCGTTTGCATTTTCACTTTTTAGCAAAAAATCAAGGTAATCAGCTAGTTGCTGTTTGAGTTGGCTTTCCTTTTCCAAATCAAGCGTATCCGGTATTTGAAGGGTTAGAGTTTTCATTATCAGAGGTATGTAGTATATTTTGTTAACCGTCTAACCTGTTTGTTTTTAATTTACAAACTAAAAACACTTTTGACTATCGATTCGTTTCGCGTTGCAAATGTGAGGTGATTCAACGCTCGATATCATCTGAAAGATCAAAAACTACCCTTTTAATTGAAAATTTAAGCCATTTACTCTCAAAAAAATCCCCATTCCTGTGACAGATCAGATTCGGCTGCGAATAATAAGGCAAAAACGTACTTGAAACGATACCTACTCATACGTTGGAAGAGACAGCAGAACACGAACCGTTTGAAACCTACCTCGATGGGTACAAAAAACTCATCGTCAAAGTAGCGGGTGCTTACTGCCCGGAGTATGAGGACCGGAAGGATTTGATCCAGGAAATAGTCCTGCATTTGTGGAAGGCCTATCCCAAATACGACGGTACCTCGGCGCTCTCGACCTGGACGTACCGCATTGCCCTGAATGTGTCCATCTCGTATCTCCGGAAAGAAACCGCCCGGAAGCGAAGAGAGGAACACTATCATCAGCAGCGGGACATTCTGGAATGGACCAACCCGGTGATGGACGAGCGCCTTGCGCTCCTCTACCGGATCATTGACAGGCTGAAACCGCTGGACAAGGCCCTCATTATCCTGAACCTGGAAGGGTGTAAAAACACCGAGATCGCGGAGGTAATGGGCATGTCGCCGACCAACGTATCAACCAAACTGTACCGGATCAAGGAGCAGCTTAAAACATTCATAGATCATTAAAAAACTACAAAAATGGAATTTCAGGAATTAGCCACGCTTATGGAACAGTACCGATCAGGAGCTTAGCTGCCCAAATCGGAATAAAACACAAACTGATAAAGGAAGTAGGAATGCACAAGGTCAGGACCCACCTGGCCGAAATAAAATGGACCGCCTACTTTGAACTGGCCGCCAGCCTGGCGTTTCTGCTGTTTATAGGCCGGTATGTGGTAGATACCTTTGCCGAAATACAATTCTTCCTGCCGGGCCTCCTGCTGTTGGTGCTGACTGTTGTGAGTCTCGTTTTCAGCAGCTTACCGGCTCACGCTCTACTACGGAATACAGGGCACGCTACTCGGTGGTACAAACCCAGGTGAAGGTAGTCCGGCTAAGGTACCTTGAACTCCTGGAAGTGAATCTTTTTACGTAGCGATACCCCTTTTTTACGCGCCGTTCATGATCGTACTAGCCAAAGCACTAGCCAACTATGACCTGTACCGGCATAGCTATTGGTTGCTGTACAGTACGTTGGGAAGTATGGTCATTGCCCTGATTTTGGTGTATTTCCTGAAAAAATTTCCCGGCAAGCGATTACAGGAAGCGCAATCTTTCCTGAATGACCTAAAAGAAGCCGAGTAGGGCGAAGGTACTTACGGCAACTCTCACTATCTTGGGTAACAGAATGGAAAACTCCGGATATTTGTGAAAAACATAACCCTGTCCCTGCTTGTGAGTACCCTGCTCGTAGCCCCGGCTCCCGTAGCCCCTGTCATAGCTCAAACCTATCAGCCGCCCATTTTTGCAGATGCGGCGCGCCTCAAAAATATGGAGGCAGTCTACCCGGTTGTTGACCGGCTCTACCGGGAGTATGCCGAAAAGAACCACTTCCCCGGCTTCACCTATGGAATAGTAGTAGATGGCAAGCTGGTACATACCGGTAGCATGGGTTATACGGATGTGGAGAAGAAAATACCCGCTACTACTCAATCGCTTTTTCGGGTAGCCTCCATGAGCAAGAGCTTTACGGCCATGGCCATCCTGCAACTGCGCGATGCGGGTAAACTCAACCTCGACGACCAAGCCGACCAGTACATCCCCGAGATGAAGAATATGCGTCTTCTCAGTACGGACGCACCGCCCATTACCATCCGGCATCTGCTCACGCACGCAGCGGGCTTCCCGGAAGATAACCCCTGGGGTGATCGCCAACTGGATGCCACCAACCAGGAACTGCTGGACTTGATCAAAAGCAAGGTGTCGTTTTCCAATGCGCCTGGCGTGGCGTATGAGTACAGCAACCTGGGTTTCGCGCTGCTGGGCTACATTATCGAAAAAATATCCGGCAAACCGTACCAGCAGTACATCAATGAGAACATTTTGACTGCCACTGGGCATGACCCACACCAAGTGGGAGTATGCCGAGGTACCCGCCAGCCCAACTAGCCCACGGGTACCAATGGAACGAGCGAAAACTGGACGGAAGTACCCCTGCTCCACGACGGAGCCTACGGGGCTATGGGCGGGCTGATTTCGTCCATCGAGGACTATGCAAAGTACGTGGCCTACCACATGCAGGCCTGGCCCCCGCGCAACGAAGCCGACAACGGCCCGCTAAAACGTAGTTCGCTCCGGGAGATGCACCATCCCTGGAGTATGAGCGGTATGAACCCAAACTTTACCTATCCAGGGGGGCGGGTGTGTGCAGCAGTGACGGCCTATTGCTATGGGCTAAGCTGGCTGCGCGACTGCGACGGGCGCGAGTACGTGGGCCATAGCGGAGGCCTACCGGGCTTCGGAAGCAACTGGCGGTTTCTGCCCGAGTATGGGATTGGCGTGGTGTGCTTTGCGAACCGTACCTATGCCCCCACCACCCCTATCAACTTGCAGGTGTTGGATACCCTTATTATCCAGGCCAAACTAAAACCCCGTCAGCTACCCGCATCGGCTATTCTCAAACAGCGGCAGCAGGAACTGACCCGGCTGCTACCCGACTGGCGGGATGCCGAAACCAGCGGACTTTTTGCCGATAATTTCTTTGATGATTATTCGCTGGATGCTTTGAAGAAAGAAACCAGGAGCTTGTTTGAAAAAACCGGGAAGATTACAAATGTGAAGGAAATTATCCCGGAAAATAACCTTCGTGGGGCCTACACCCTGGAAGGAGAAAAAGCCAATCTGCGCGTATCCTTTACACTGACTCCCGAGCAAGATCCTCTGATTCAGGCCTTTCGGATCAGTGAAGTTGAAAAATAGTCGGATAGGCTATCGCTGAACGAAGAACGCCTGTTCATTCATTTTCGGACGAGTAGTACTTTTCCCCCCGGCTTACAGTTCAGCTGCATATAGCCCGCCTGGGAAGGCGTGAGAGTCACCTTTTTCGAGGACTTTACGCGCCATTGGTCAGGGGGTAACTTCAAGGTAGCCATACCCCCTTTCTCCGCCGTGAGCGCTATTTCTGACAGCTGGCCGTTTGTCTTTTTGGCGCTAATCAGAAAGGCACCTTCGGCCCGCAGCTTGTCAAAAGACACTTCCTGCCACTCCGCAGGAACGGCGGGCATGATCTCGATGAAGCCGGCGTAGCTTTGGAGCAACATTTCCTGCAATCCGGCCGCAAAGGCAAAGTTGCCTTCCAGGGTAAAGGGTCGGTAGGTAAACTTGGACAGGCCCGATTTGGTCTGGTCGCCATTGACGTGAAAACTATTGGGTAGGGTAAAGGCTCGGGCGAAGGTAGATAAGGCTTTGGCGGCTCCTTCCCCGTCTTTGGCTCTGGCTTTTACACTCCCCAGCCAGGCGTAGGAGTACCCGCACCACCAGTCGGGGCCCGATGGCGTCCAGTTGTTTGATCGTATTGGTGATAATCGTCTGTGCTTCTTTGCCATCCTCCCATTTGATTAACCCCAAGGGATGAATGGCCATCAGGTGCGAAAAATGCCGGTGCGACTCGTTGTAGGGTAGCGTCGGCGAAAACATCAGCTCTTTCTTTTCCGTCAGGGCATAGTCGCCAAACTCCCCCAGCAGCTTTTTCCATTGGTCGGCCTCGGCAGTTTTGCCCAGTTCGGTGGCCATTTCCGCCCCTGTTTTCAGGGCGTACTTCATCAGGGCCAGGTCGTAGTTGGTGTTTTGCAAAAACCAGGCTTCCAGACTATTGTTCCGAATCTCCGGGCTTGAACTAATGGGTAGCTGCCGCTTGCCCTGTTCGTTGAGGATGGTGATGTTTTGGATAAAAGTACACACATCTTTCACCCAGGGATAGGCCTTGGTTCGCAGAAAATCAGCGTCGCCGCTGTACTTCCATTGCAAATAGTAATGATGCGCCAGCCAGGACGAAACCGTGGGCGAAAGCGAGTACTGAATCCAGCCACCCATTTCGGTGCCATCCAGGGTGGTGACGCCCGGCACGGCCAGTCCCTCCACGCCGAAGTAGAGTTTGGTGTACCGTTTGTAATTGGCCTTGTTCTCTTCCAGATGGTCAATGTAGCCCAGGGCTTCTTCCAGGTGGTTGCCGCTGTACGAAGGCCAGTAGCTGAGCTGGGTATTGAGGTCGTGGTGGTAATCGCCTTTCCAGGGCGGAATGCGGCCGTTATCGGCGGTCCAGACGGCCTGCAGCGAAATGGGCGGAGCGCCCCGGCGGGCCGCCGAGCCGAATTTGTACTGTTCGAGGTACCACTGCTTTTCAAGGCGCTCGTCGGGTACGTGGATAACCGATTTTTTCCAGAAGGCCTCCCACCAGCGGGTATGGCTCGTAAAGTCTTTGGTAAAATTCCTTTTGGCGGAGGCGTTGACCAGCTGTTGGGCTTTGGGTTGGGGTACCTTGTCAGGGTAGTGCGATGAAATGCTCCATACACCTTCGATGGTACCCTTTTTTGTTTCTTTCCATTGAACCGCTATTTCGTATACAAAGCCCCCATACCCTTCCTGCTGATATACGATGGAGTTTTTTGCTTTTGTAATAGTACCCTGCTGATAGTTGAGCCGAGCGAGGTCGTCACCTACCAGAGAATTTACTTCGCCTCCTTTGGCAATGGTACCCTGGTACCTTGGGGCAATAAGTTCAGGGGTGAAATCTTCCTTTGCATTCCTGAATCTGAACCAGCCGATGGGCTCCGTAGCGTGGACGAATGTTTCGAGGCTCAGGCCCTCGTCCCAGCTAACCGTACAAAGCGCTTTCGCAAGATCCAGGCGTACGGAGCTTCACCTTTCCGGCTTTGCCCAGGTCGAATTCCAGCGCTCCGGCCGGGAATTTTGGAGGGTGCGGGTTCGCGGTCGTAGGGAGCATCAAAGTACTGCTGTACGGGTTTGTAGTCTTTTCTTGCCACTTGCCCCTGTACCCATTGGTAGCTGAACTCTTCCCGGTGAAGGCCCGCCATGGGACGCATGTCCCAGATGTCGGCGCGGTCGAGGGAAAGTCGGAGTTTATCGTTTTTTTGCCAAACCAGACTACCCACCATGCCGTTTCCCAGCGGGATACCCTCATCCCAGCTGCGGGCTAGCGTGTCGAATTGAAGATTGTGGGCAGGCATGGGCTGAGCAACCAGCCCGAGGCTCATAAAAACTCCTGCTATCAGAATGGCAAATTTTATCGCAATTTTCATATCTTCTTTGCTAGTGAAAAAAGGGTCAAAAGGAACGGCAGAACCGAGGGTCAGGAGTCAATGATACAGATTTTTCTCACGTCAGAATAACTAATTCGCCGATTTCTGGTTTTTTACTACCAAATCTCCTATTTTCATTCATTCAATCCCCTACCAGAACAACATGCGTCGTCGCGATTTCTTTACCCGTAGTTTACAGGGAGGCACCGTCCTGGCCGTGGGCTCTCACCTTACGGCCTGTGAAACTGGACAAACCACCAACTCCGCAACTACTGAACCGGGGGTACCTGCCTTCGAACTGGACGAGAAAACCATCGCCGAACTGCAAAGTGGTATGGAAGAGGGTACCTACACCGCCCGCAGCCTGACTCAGCTGTACCTGGATCGCATCGAGCAGATTGACCGCCAGGGCCCAGGCCTCAATTCCGTCATTGAAGTGAACCCCGATGCCCTGAAAATAGCCGACCAGCTCGACAAGGAGCGCAAACAAAAAGGCGCGCGTGGCCCCCTGCACGGAATTCCGGTGTTAATTAAGGATAATATCGACACCGCAGACCAAATGCGTACCTCGGCCGGGTCGCTGGCATTGGCCGATAATGTAGCGGCGGAAGATGCCTTTATAGTCAGTAAACTGCGCGAAGCTGGGGCCGTGTTGCTGGGCAAGACGAACCTGAGCGAATGGGCCAATTTTCGATCCACGCATTCGTCGAGCGGGTGGAGCAGCCGGGGGGGACAAACCCACAATCCGTACTCTACCGACCGTTCCACGTCGGGATCTAGTTCGGGTTCGGGCGCGGCGGTGGCGGCCAACCTGTGCGCGGTGGCGATTGGTACCGAAACGGACGGGTCTATTCTGAGCCCTTCGTCGATCAATGGGGTCGTGGGTATCAAACCTACCGTGGGGCTGGTGAGCCGGAGTGGGATCATACCCATTTCCAAAACCCAGGACACCGCCGGGCCTATGGCGCGTACCGTCACGGATGCGGCCGTGTTGCTCTCGGTCCTTACGGGCATTGATCCCAACGATGCAGCTACTACCGGCCAGCAAAGCCAGCCCGATTACACCAAATTCCTGGATATTGAGGGTCTGAAAGGAGCTACCATTGGCGTGGAACGCAGCTACTTTGGGTACAGCACTCAGGTGGATACGTTGATGGAAGAAGCGATAGTACTGCTTCGAAAAATGGGTGCTCAGGTGGTAGATCCCGCTCCTATTGCGCCTGACTTGAACATAGGCGATGATGAGTTTGAGGTAATGCTGTATGAATTTAAAGATGGGCTGAACGCCTATTTTGCCAAATTACCCGCCAGCGCGCCAGTACGCTCTTTGAAAGAGTTGATTGATTTTAATGAAAAAAATAAGGAGAAAATGATGCCCTTTTTCGGACAGGAAATCCTGATGATGGCGGAGAAAAAGGGCCCTCTCACCGACAAAGCGTATCAGAAAGCCCTGGCTAATTGCCGCCGCAAGTCGCGGGAAATGGGCATTGACGCGACCCTGCAAAAGTACAAGCTCGATGCCCTGGTGGCACCCACTGATACCCCCGGCTGGGTAATAGATCACATCACGGGCGACCATTACATCATGTCCAAAGCAAGCTACAGCATCGCGGCGGTGGCGGGTTATCCGGGCATATCGGTGCCATTGGGGCAGGTATTGGGTATGCCGGTGGGTCTTACGTTTTTCGGCGCAGCCTACAGCGAGCCCACCTTGCTCAAACTGGCTTATGCCTTCGAACAGGCCAATCAGGGCCGCAAAGTACCCTCCTTTCGGGAGAATGTGGGGTAGAGATCAGTGAATTAATGTACTTTGTAGTCCCCAGCCGGAAAACAAAATTGTACTACGGCGGTAGCGGGGTTGTGTATATTTGCTACCTTTCAATACAAATTCCAGTACGCGTATGCCCAGCAATCAATTCTATTCTTTTTGTTTCTGAACCATGGAGAGAACTCTATCAGATAAGAAGGAGAAAGTAAGCGTGGGTAATTTGGCGGCCTTTGCCAAATTACTGATAGACGATCACCTTGTTGCTTTTCAGAAGCGGTGCTTTCAGCTCTACCAGGAGGTGGGTGTGCCTATCTTGAAATATGTGGACGGTCAACAGGCCGAAGAACTGTCCAATGAGAAGATCATGGAACTGCTCACGGCATTTGCCGAAAATTCTGTTTCGGAAGTTGATAAAGAAGTGAGCGATGCCCTGGAATCCGATCAGTTCCCCCTTCCAATCGACCGCAGCAAAATTGTCGTGGCAGATATGATCCTGGTAGCCCACGCCAGGAAAAAATCATTTCTCGAATTCGTCCCCTATTTCACCTCCGACTTTCAGGTGCTCCAACAGATCGTAAGCGAGATTGACGAGTACCTTCTGAGCTACACCTCATCTGGTTTTAAGGCTTTTGCAGCCAGAGCCGATCAGCAAATAAATGACCAGTTCCGCCGCCTGGAGGAGAACGAAAAACAATTCAGAAAGGCTGAGTCCCTTACGCATATCGGTAACTACGTATGGGATCTGGCGTCAAATGAACTGATTTGGACCGATGAGCTATACAGAATTTATGAACTCAACCCTCAGGTAGATACTGTTACGAACGAGAAAATAAGGGCTTATAACCATCCCGAGGACGCGGCGATGATCAGAGAGCATACCGATAGAGCACGCGAAACTGGTGCTCCTTTCGATTTCTATTATCGGATTGTTCTGAAAGGTGGTCAAATCAAAACCCTGCACGCGCTGGGCGAGGTGATGGTGGATCAGCAAGGGAAATCTTTCAGGATTTTTGGCACTACCCAGGACGTGACCGAGCGGCACCAGTTGCTGAACCAGCTTCAGAAAAATGAGCAACTGTACCGGCAGGTGGAGAGTATCGCGCACGTGGGAGCCTGGTACTGGAACGTAGAGGAGAATATCGTATCCTGGACCGACGAACTATACCGCATTTATGGATTGGAGCCGCAGAGCGAGGTAATCACTTTCGAGTCGTACCTGACGTTTGTCCATACGGAAGATCGGGAAATGGTGATCGGTACCGTACGACAATCCCTCGAAACCGGACATCCCTACATCTTTTTTCACCGCATTATTCTGAGAGACGGTACCCTGAAGTTCCTTCATGCCCGAGGTGAGGCAGTGAAAGATGCCCAGGGAAAGGTGATCCAATTGGTAGGCTCCGCTCAGGACGTGACTGTACAGAAAAAAACGGAAGCGGGATTGCGGGAAAATCAAAACTTCATCAAGAAAATAGCCAATGCCACCCCGGCTATTATAGCCACCTACTACGTGGATACCGGCAAGTATTCGTTCGTTAACCTCGGTTTAAAGAAAAACCTTAATTACGATCCTCGGGAACCGCTAGACAACGGCGTTACCTTTTTTGCGGAACGGATTCACCCCGACGATTTGCCCGAGCTGATTGTGAAGAATCAGGAAATACTGAATGAGGCCAACCGGCAGCAACCGGGCGAAGAGGAAAATGTATTCGAGTATCAATATCGTCTAAAACATCAAAACGGGCAGTATCGCTGGATGCATACGTACGGTACCGTGTTTGAAAGGACAAAAACCAACCAGGTCAAGCAGATTTTGAATATATCGCTCGACATCACCGAGCGGATAGAGGCTGAACGGGTGATCCTGCAACGTACCCGGGAATTGCAGCAGTCCAACGCCAGTCTGGAAGAGTTTGCCTACGTTGCCAGCCATGACCTGAACGAGCCGCTGCGCAAAATATCGCTTTTTATGGAACGGCTGTCGGCTCTCCGGTCCGCTCCATCAGAAGAAGAAAAATTGTATTTTGACAAGATTCAGGACGCCTCCGCCCGGATGCGCCAAATGATAGATGACATTCTGTCGCTGTCGCTTTTATCAAACAAAAGAACCCCAGAACCCACTGACCTCCAACAGGTTCTAAAACTGGTATCCTACATGTTTGAGGAGCAGATAAGTGGCAAAGGAGCTCTCATTGAATCCGATGGCCTGCCCGTCATTCCGGCTATTCCAAGCCAAATCCACCAGCTATTTCAGAATCTGATCAGCAATTCCCTAAAATTTTGTCAGCCTGATCCCTGTCCTCGTATCAACATCACCCACCAGTACCTAACTCCCTCCCAGGTTAGTGGGGGTTTGGCAAGGGCCAGCAAGTACATTAAGCTTACGTTTAGTGATAATGGAATTGGATTCGATAACAATTTCCAGGAAAAAATATTTGCGGTGTTTCAGAGACTTCACCACAAACATCAGTACGAGGGCACGGGAATTGGCCTGGCCATCTGTAAGAAAATTGTGGCCAACCACGGAGGGTCCATCACCGCTTCCGGACATCCGAACAAAGGAGCCGAATTCTCCATCATTTTACCTGTGTAGGCAAGAAACTCTACCCAACCAACCGGCGGCTTAGCTCCCGGCCAATTTCCATAAGTTCATTAATTTCGTCTTCCGTAAAGTCGTAAGGGACCGGTTTGGCGATACCAAGCACCCCATATAGGTCTCCTTCCAGCAGCATGGGTGCCGCTAGGGAGCCTTCTACTTTGGTTTCTTTGGCCGACGGACGGGCCACACCCGATTCATCCGTCTGGAGATTACACATTTCTACCGGTTGCCGCCGTTCGGCCGCAATACCCGCCATGCCTTTTCCGATGGGAATTTGCGACATTTTGGGTAGCAAAAACTCGGGGATTCCCACCTGCGCCCGGAGCATCAGCAGGTGCGTAGTGGGATCCAGGGTATGAATGGTACCCGTGGTGCAGTCGAAGGCAGCAATGGTATCAGTCAGGAGTTGCGGCCAATTCAAGGGTTGAGACGCGTCCTGCAAGGTAGAAAGAATGGAAGATGTTTTGGTAGTCATGAATTAAGTAGTTTATAGGTTTGTATAGGTGAAATGTCCGCCCATAGGTAGGGGTACGAAAGCTTTTGGGCCAACGCCGAGCCGCTGACCACTGGTATTGGGCGTAGGCATCTCAGGCTACCCGGCTGCGTCTGACGATAAGAAGCTGATACGCCTTTCGGCACACAATGAAGTAGAAGACCAGGCAATATCCCAGAACAAACAAGCTACTGAAGAAGGCGTATTCGATCGTATCGTCGATAAAATGCTTGTACGCCACCGGAAGGAACATGAGCGCTCCACCGACCGCATAGTACCATCCCAGCAGCATACTTTCTTTTCGCCACCTCAGGGCCATGAACAGGATGGCTGGTTGCATGGCCATATTGGTTCGATCCAGCGAACCGGTTACCAACGCTCCACAAAGGAACAGCACCAGGAGGGAAATCAAAAAAATATCTACTGGGATGAGGTTGCTTAAAAACAGCGCGACCAAAACAACGGAGGTAACGCTCAAGGCTACCGTGCGAATGGTTTGCCAATCTTCAGGAAATAGATTAAAAAAGATAAGCCACAGAGAAGCATGATTGGGATTATTATCAATATCATACAACAATCTTTGGCTCATGATTCTTGAAAAATCACTGGCATAAGGCAGGTATATCGCCAGAAATAGCCCAAGGGTAACGAGGGTGTACAAAACCGTTTTTTTGAGATTCACCGGTCTACTGAACAACTCCGCTACCACTCGTTTCCAATCCTCTATTTTTTGAAATCCATCCAGAGAAAGCACGTAATACAGCAGGCAAATAGGCGCCACTACGGCTCCTATGGCTTTGAACCCGATAGAAAAGGATAAAAATAAACAGGCCAGGAAAAACCTTCGGCTAATAGAAAACCAAAGCGCCAGGAGAATCAGTAGGATCTGAAATCCTTTGTCCTCCGGAATCAACGTCCCATTCAGTAGGAGCGACGGCGACAACCCTCCCACCAGGGCAACAAACAGGGTAGATACCCAAGTGAGGGGTAAACGTAGAAGCTGGAAAAAAAACAGGGCCGTCAGAAAGCCGATGCAGGAGTCGAGAAAAGCGTACGCGTAGCGAAAGTAATAGACATTACCATCAAAAAAATAATCGAGAAATCCATTGAATATCAGGTTGAATGGCAGATTGTTAGCGCTATGATAATTCCAAAGCTCCTGGGTAGAGCATAACCAGGCATTGTAGGCCGTATCATCTTCCCTGAGTGCTTGCCTTAATCCGGTATTTTCGTCAAAATCATACGGATTGATGCCATGGCTAATCATTTGCCCGCCGTTCACCAGACAGGAAATATCGGAAAAACTGTTGGATTGGGGGGTATAGTTAATACAAACGATACGGACAAAAAAGCTTACAACGAAAACCAGTACTGCTACCTTATTACTTTGTTTCATGCAGAAAATGCAATAATTTACGTAAGGATTGACTAGTTAGACAGTAGCGGGCGTTAGGGTAGCTTTGCGGGAAGGGGCGTCAAGATACCTGATGCCCAGATAGCGGATCATCAGTATAAAGGAGAACCAATACGTGATGTCATACGGCCTCCCACCCGTAACCATCTGGGGTATGGTATACACATACAGATACGCCACAAACAGGCTTATGCCGTTGGTTTTGTTCAAAACTTCCCGATAGGTATACAGCAGCAGAAATAACAAAAATCCATCGAAGAGAATAAAGCCCACTATACCATGGTTGATCAAGGCTTCCAGGATGGGCACGTCCATGAACTTTGTCTTGTAGCCCATGCCAAACAGCATAACCTGAATGTCACTCAGGGAAGTAAAGAAGAGCTCAAAACTCGTAACCCGCCCCATGGAAGAAGCGTCGATGGTGGCGGTTTCATCTATTTGGACACCCGTAATCGTATAGTAAACGTTAAAAAACCGGTCGAAAAGCACATCTCCGTAATTCAACACAATACCGTACAAATTGGAATAGCGGCTGATCAGGTAATTTGCTACTATCAGGACAATCAACCCAATAAAAATCGTCTTGAAAGAAAAGAAATTTGCAACGGCGCTGCCGATTTTCCTAAATGAAAAATTAGCATACGCATAAAACATGGCCATTAAAATCAGGGCCAGAAAAGTGGATTTCGTTTGGGTGAGAACAATGACAACCACACTGAATACAATCGAAACATAGAAGACCGCTTTCAGGCCAAGTCCTCTGTACTGCCATATGAGTACCCCCGATGAAATAATACACACAATGGCATTACGAGCGGCGGCGTGCGGATTTCCCCCTCCCTGAGCGTTCTCATTGGCAAAGGTCATGGCCGCTCTCATGCCCAGCGTCCAGTTGGGGTCTATTAGTAAGGAATAGATCAGGGCAAAGTTGGATAGCAAGGAAAGCGCAAAAATAACGGGAATGAGGGTGTCCTTTACTGTATTGGGTATCTGGATGATTAGGAGCAAATACGCAAAGATAAAAACATAGTTTCCTACTTCCGTTACCGTCCCGTAGCCTGAGGAACTGTCCACGTAGTAATACAAAAGGGCCAGTATCAGGAAAAAGACACTAAAATTGAAAAGTACCGTATTAGGCTTATAGATTCGTAGAAATAGGTGGTTGGGCGTCATCATCGCAATACCCAGTATCCAGAAGGCAGCGGTAAATACACTGGATGCAGGACCAATACCCAGCGTGTCTCTAACAAAGAAAATAATAGGAAACCCATTGAATAACATGTAGATGCCAACGGAGTACCTAAGATTCGTGAAGTTTTTGAGTGGATTAAAAACACTTAAAAATTGTCCTACACCCATATATTTTATAGTAATCCTTATATTCTGTTCCACATAGATACGCGGTATATTTCATGCGTACCTCACTTTTAGCCGCCAAAGATACCCGAATTTCTACTAAGTGTAAAGAAAAATTAATTCATCCCAAAGGCTCTTGCCTGGCTGAAACCCGGCAGCAACTGGGTAGACTTTCTTGAAATAATCTATTTCTTGTTCACTACTTCTCCCCCCATGTATACCTTATTGATCCTGCGCACATGGCGGATATCCGTTAGAGGATCGGCATCCAGCACCACAAAATCGGCCCAATGTCCGGGTGATAAGGTACCCACGTCACGTAGCTTAGATCAGGCAGCGGCATTTTTGCTGGCCGATACGATAATCTGCATGGGGGTAAGGCCCGCTTCGGCCATCATTTCCATTTCGAGGTGCTCAAAGTAGCCCATAAACCGGGTTGGAATACCACTGTCGGTACCAAACACAATGGGCACTCCGGCCTCGCTCAGGGTTTTGAGATTGGCCATTGCCATGGGCAACTGCTGCCGGTAGGTAATGGCGCTTTTGCTACTGCTTACCTGTTTTTGTCGAGCCGGAGCCAGCAAAGGCTGAATGGTAGCCCGGTCGTACTCCCGCAAGAAAAAGGGATCGGTAAAAAACGCGGCTGTGTCGCCATATACAAAAGCGGAAAGCTCCCGGGTGAGGGTGGGGCAATAGGCAACTTTTTTTTCCTTTATGAGCTTTACGAAAGCCTCGTCAACGGGTAGGTCGCGCACGCTATGGGCCATCAGATCCGAGCCGGCGTCAAGCAGTTTTTTGGCATCATCGAGATAGTACATGTGCGTGGCTATCTGGTAGCCTAGCTCATGCGAGCGCTTGATTACGGCCCGGTACACGTCTTCGGTCATTTTGGGAGTGGTGCCGAGGTTGTCGTCCACCCGGATCTTCATAAAGTCTACTCCCATCTGATGATTGCGATCAATGACCGCTACCGCCTCCGCCGGAGTAGCCCCGGTAATGACCTCCCCCGCAATAAACAGACGTGCTCGTTGGGTGGAGGTAGTATCCCTACCCGCCCGCAACGGCACGGCTGCCGCTTTATCGCCCCCGAGGCTCACCACGGTAGTGATGCCATAGCGGGCATAGAGGGCCAGGTTATCCAGGAGCGTTTGAGTGGAATAATGCCCCCCTTCAATCCCCTGCACATCGCCTACGTGTCCGTGGGCATTGATGAATCCGGGGATGATGGTCTTGCCGGACACATCCCGAATGGTGGTTTGCTCGGGCAGGGATACGCTAGCCCTGGTACCTACCGAAACTACCCTTCCATTCCGAACAAGAAGTACGCCGTTCGGGATGGGGGTACCTCCCTGGCCGTCTATAATAGTAGCGCCAGTAAAGGCAGTATAGGTGCCGGAAGCTCGCTCCTGACTTTTGCACGCAAAGGCAGCAAGAAGAAACAGACAAAGTAGACGCATTGAATTCATAGCCATATCAAGATTTTGGAGTCGTACTGGAAATGTAAGGTTTCTTTTCCTTGCTTACAAAAATATCCTGGGTTGAAACATTCCCATATTGCACAAACACAATTCCACGTTGTACATTTTCGGGACAGAACGGAACATTCCGGAGGAGTATAGGGTTAAAAATAGGAGAGAAAGTTTTGAGGAGAGAAAGATTTAGCTCCAAATCGATAGACCACCCATCTCCTTATGTACTAAACCCAAGCGCTATGAAATACATAATTCTGATTATAGCCCTGGGGGCCTTGTTCCAGTATCAGCAGTGGGCTGACAAAACTGAAACGGTCCCTCAGTCCACGGAAGTCGCATCAACCAGCCAACATTCTAATTCCCAAAGCAATCGAATCTCTTCGGTTACGGGTACAGAACTAGTAGAATACGCCCAACTTTTTTACGGAGTACCCTACCTCTATGGCTCGAGCGATCCTGAGGCTGGCTTCGATTGCTCGGGTTTTATCAACCACGTCTATTCTCATTTCGGAATTGAGGTACCTCGTTCTTCGGCAGATTTTACCAACCTAGGCGAGCCGGTGAAAGTAGAGAAGGCGGCCCCCGGCGATCTTATTCTCTTTACCGGAACCGACCTTGAGAGCGGAATTGTCGGTCATATTGGCATTGTGACCAGCAACGATCAGGCGGGTCTCGAATTCATTCACTCTTCGTCGGGTAAGGACTATTCCGTAACCACCTCGCTCCTGGAAGGCTATTATGAAAGCCGCTTTGTGAAGGTGATCCGGGTAGTGTGACTACTTCACCAACACCTTCCTTACCTCCTGCCGGTCGGCATATCGTACCCTGAACAGGTACACGCCCGGCGACCATTGCGATACGCTCACGGCCGTTTCGGTATCGGCCGCAAGGGGAAGGGTGTCTCTGATCGTGCTGCCGGAGGCCGTCATCACATCTAGTAGCGCGGGCTGGGAGGTACGCACGTACACAAAACCCTCCGCCGGATTGGGATACACGACCAGGGAAGAATTTCCCTTTGGCTCCACGGCGGTGATCGTAACCGGGAGAATGTTGGTCAGCAACCGCACCCCGCCCCCGTAGGTACCCACGGCCACGTCGGGCTTGCCGTCGCCGGTGTAGTCGGCAACGGTGGTGTGCAGGTAGGCCCCCATTTTGGGCGCATAAGCACCGCTACCCGTTTGCACCAGCAGGCTGTCGCGGGTGCTCCACTGCCCAAACGCCCCGGTATGAAAGATTTTGACCCGCCCGGACTGATCGCCGGTAAGCAAATCGGGCTGCCCGTCGAGATTGATATCGGCTACGGATATGCTCACAAAACGACCGGTAAAGTTAGTCTTCACTCCCGCCAGCGCGTCGGTCTGGAGCTGGTATACGGGGGCTTTGCGCGGTACCTGTATTGAGGTAATACAGGATATTTCCTTGTGCTTTACCGATAATCAAATCCAGATCTCCATCCCGGTCGGTATCATAAAAGCACGGTACGTCACTGGCCTGCACAGCTTCGGGAAGGGTAAGCATAACGGCCTCCTTCATGCTCAGGTTCACAGCCTGTCCGCGGGCCGCTTTATTGGGAATATAGCGGTATTCGAGCCCCTTGAACGAAATACCCGAAAAACCCAGATCCACCGTCCCGTCTCCGTCGAAGTCGGCCCATTGGGGCTTGATCTGGGTTAGTTGCAGGGTTGCCGAAAAACCCAGGTACTCTTCCGCTACCCAGTCAAAACGAGGCTCCTTTAAAGTACCCATATTGCGAAATAAGACCAAACTCCCCCGGAATCCCGTTTCGCCCCGCGTCCCACCCGTACCTACTACCATATCCTGGTCACCATCACCATCAACATCGAAAAAAGAGGGAGCGGCATACTCACCCACGTCGATCATCTGGTCTTGCAAAAAATTCTTTTGCCGTAGTTCGTAGCTGGGATTCTTCGCCGTACCCGCATTGTGATAGTACCAGGCCGACGACTGGAAATCCATGAGGTTGCCTTCGTTGGCGTACACGTTCGGAGCGGCTATAAGATCCTTTACTCCGTCAAAGTCCACGTCTTCGGCGTAGACCGCCGGAAAAATGGTAAACTTAATGGGGTTCTGGGCCGGGAAAGTAGCGTCGAAACTGGTAAAATTGGCCACCCGATTGGTGCCGGTGTTGGTCAGGCGGGCAATGTTGTCGCAGGTGACATGGCCCATGAGCATATCCTTACGGCCGTCGCCGTTCAGGTCTTGAAGCAATATAGCGTTGCCCGCGTGGGCAATGCGGCCGTTGGGCTTATTGCCTAGATTTTCCACCGCGCCGCAGTCTATCCCCAGGCTAAAATCATTGCAGTGTTCCTTTACAAAATTACCCCAGCACAACCCATTCCGTACAAACTCGAGGCTATCGGGCACGCCGTAGCGTTCCATGCTCATGTTCTGGTGCATTTCGGCAAAATTCCCCAGAATTTCGAAGGTCACGATGTCCATATCCCCGTCGTCGTCCACGTCGGTCATGGCCGGAATATCCGTAGCCACTACTAATAGATTCAATGGTCCGGAAAATCCATAAGAATTGAGCAGGGGTTTGAATAGCTTCCAGGTCCAGCTGGCACCGTTCGGTACTTTCTTGTACATTCTGATTCCCTGTGGGGTATGGGTGAAAAGTTCCTTTTGCCCGTCGCCGTTATAGTCTACCAGCAACATCCAGTTTTCGATGTCCGGAAAACGCGCCTCGTAGCTGGGGGCATGGCGGTAGGTTTTGGTAGTAGGTTCCCCCACAAATGTACTCACGCGGTTGGTGGTGCGGTCGAACACCACCAGGTCGTTTGCCCCGTCATTGTTGAGGTCCATGCTGGAAAACTGGCCGGCGTTGAGCCCACCCGCCCAGGGGTTGAGCAGAGCTTTCCCATTCTTTACCACGGTGGTGGTTGAGTCAATCCGCAACCAGGCCTGCTGAGCTGCTGCCGGGGTCATTGATAATCCAAAACATAAGAAGTACAGGTAGCAGATAGGTTTCATTGAGAATTATTTCACGTAATTTTGGAGCCTGTATTGAGGGAACCTTTGCTGGTAGAAGTCAAAAACACGTTTCTTTTCCCTACTTTTTCGTAAAAAAGAGCTACCATTCATTTACAACGAAATACACCCATCAGTTGTCATAAGAAATTACAAAAACATGGAAATTACGCCGCAAGATCTCTATAAAATCTATCTACAAAACCCGAAGGTAAGTACTGATACCCGCAAAATCGAACCCGGAGGGCTATTCTTTGCTTTGAAAGGTGACACATTCGACGGCAACGCTTTCGCCGCCAATGCTCTGGATATGGGAGCCTCCTACGTAGTGGTGGATGATCCCTCGGTGGTGAAAGACGACCGATTTCTATTGGTGGAGGATGCCCTTACCTCCTTACAGGATCTGGCCCGGTTCCACCGCAGCACCTGGGACATTCCGGTGGTTGGGCTGACGGGCTCCAATGGCAAAACTACCACCAAAGAGCTTATTGCGGCGGTGCTTTCCCGTACATACCGTACCTACGCTACCAAAGGAAATCTCAATAATCACATCGGAGTTCCCCTGACTATCCTCTCGGTTCATCCCGACGATTATGATATGGTGGTGGTGGAAATGGGTGCCAACCATCAACAGGAAATTGCCCTGCTGAGTAGCATTTCCCAGCCTACCCACGGCCTGATCACTAACATCGGCAAAGCCCACCTTGAAGGGTTTGGCGGTCTGGCTGGGGTAAAAAAAGGAAAAGGGGAGCTCTACGACTACCTGGCTAAGAAAAAGCGAGTCGTGTTTGTGAATGCTCAAAACGATACCCTGATGGAAATGGTGAGCAAGCGGCACTCTTTTGGGGAAATTGTGTTTTACCGATCCGCGAGCTCGGACGTGAACCCCATCCTGGTCGAAGAGTCACCCTTTGTGATCTATGAGGATACCCAAAAACAAACTATCGTCACCCATCTGCCGGGCCAGTATAATTTTGACAATATCTGCGCAGCCCTGGCCATCGGGCACTACTTTGGGGTGGATGAAAGCGATGCTCACGCCGCCATCTCTGCCTATCAGCCCGATAACAACCGCTCGCAGGTAATTCACAAAGGCAGCAATGTCATTACGCTGGATGCCTACAATGCCAATCCTACCTCCATGGGGGCAGCTCTTGAAAATTTTATGAAAAGCGCCGCCCCCCGCAAAATGGTGATTCTGGGCGATATGCTGGAATTGGGCTCCGAAACCGAAGCCGAACACCTGGCCCTGGGCCAGCTAATCGCCGAGGGAAAATTCGATCTCGTCATTCTTTCCGGCAAGTTGATGCAGCACGCCTTACCGGCATTGCCCAAGGCCTACTACTTTCCGGATAAGTTTTCGCTGCACAATTGGATCATGGATAATCCGCAGGAGGAGACCCACATTCTTATTAAAGGATCGCGGGGCATGGGACTCGAAAGTGTTGTGCAATTTTTATGAGGTAAACTCCTGATTATGTAGTAATTTGAAGATCGTAGCGTATACATTCTCACTTTCTAACCATTTTCCTCTTATGAAAAAAGAAATTTCTCAGATTGATGTAGGGTCTGCGGCCCTCATGTACGGTGCTATTTTGGCCTCCATTGGGCTTATCATTGGGGTACTCTTTCTAGCCTTCGGATCCATGTTCGGTTCACTTATGGGTGAAGAAGCCAGCGGTATGATGTTTGGCGGCGGCATTGCCATGGCCATCTTTTTCCCCATCATGTACGGTATCATTGGGCTCGTTTTTGGGGCCCTGTTTGCCCTCCTGTACAACTTTCTGGCCGGGCGCATCGGCGGGGTCAAGGTGATTCGTGAGGGAATAAAAAAAGAGACCGCCGAAGGAAGTGTCCCCGGCGGTCTGCTTTCAATTCTTTATGAAATCCTCTTTTTTACAATGCAAAAGCTTCCTTCACTTTATCTAAGTAGTCGAGTTTTTCCCAGGTAAATAGTTCTACCTCTACTTCTTTTTCGGACCCGTCGGCCCCCTTGAAAGACTTCTTCACTACTTCGTTGGTACGTCCCATGTGACCGTAGGCTGCCGTTTCGGAATAGATTGGGTTCCGTAGCTTCAACCGCTCTTCGATGGCGTAAGGACGCATATCAAAAATCGTCTCTATTTTCCGGGCTATCTCACCGTCCGTCATGGATACCTTGGCGGTACCTTTAGTATCAATAAAAAGTCCGCAGGGTTTGGCTACACCAATGGCGTACGACACCTGTACCAGTACTTCGTCGCAAAGGCCGGCCGCTACCATATTTTTGGCAATGTGGCGCGTGGCATATGCAGCCGAGCGGTCTACCTTGGAGGGATCTTTACCCGAGAAAGCTCCACCACCGTGGGCACCCTTTCCACCATACGTATCCACGATGATCTTGCGACCCGTCAGGCCCGTATCCCCGTGCGGTCCACCGATTACGAACTTGCCCGTGGGGTTGATGTAGTAGGTGATGTCCTCTGTAAACAGAGCCTGCAACTCAGCGGGCAAGGTCGCTTTAACGCGAGGGATTACGATAGAAATAATATCTGACTTTATTTTGGCCAGCATAGCTGCTTCGCCGTCAAAATCGTCGTGCTGGGTAGAAACCACAATCGTATCAATGCGCTGGGGCACGTTGTCGTCGCTGTACTCGATGGTCACCTGCGACTTGGCGTCCGGGCGCAGGTAGGGAATCAGCTCGGATTCGAAGTTCCGGATATTGGACAATTCTTTCAGAATCTTGTGGGCCAAATCCAGCGCCAACGGCATGTAGTTTTCGGTTTCACGGGTGGCGTAGCCAAACATCATACCCTGGTCGCCAGCCCCCTGGGCGTTGGCTTTTGACTCAAAGTCCTGACTCTCGGCGGCCCGGTCTACTCCCTGGTTAATGTCCGCACTCTGGTCGTGAATGGCCGACAGGACACCGCAGGAATTGGATTCAAACATGTACTCGCTCTTGGTGTAGCCGATCTTGCGGATCACCTCCCGGGCAATTTTCTGAACGTCCAGGTAGGTATTGGTTTTTACTTCTCCGGCCAGTACTACCTGCCCCGTGGTCACGAGGGTTTCGCAAGCTACCTTGCTGCTGGGATCCCAGGCCATAAAATTGTCAATGAGGGCGTCCGAAATCTGATCGGCTACTTTGTCGGGGTGTCCTTCCGACACAGACTCCGAGGTAAATAGATAGGGCATACGATGAAACGTTGAAAAAGATTTGTTGGATTGATACGAAACAAAATCCAGGAGAAGGCAAAAGCGACGAACATTTTTGGTTTACCGACAAGCCCACCAGAAGGTACATTTGTAAAAGGCGGTTTGTCAAACCCACATCGTTCCAAAACCACCGTGGTGTTCCTACCCGGTTGGCGCTTCTGCCGGGAGATATACCGCCAAGCGGCATACCACCGAAGCTTCTGGATGCTGGCACAAAATTGAATTTTTTCGGGAAATTTACCAAATAACTTTTCGTATTTGGCAAAGGAAATTTAAATCCTTTTGACAAGCGCAGCCATCATCCCCTGAATAAACGCCCACAGCGGCACCGTGGACATGATCCGCAAGTCCTCGCGGAAGGAGGTATCTTCATCCAAAAAAGCAAAAAGGCGGGAGGTCGGGTTGTTTTTATAAAGACGCGTAAATACCGCCCGGCCTGAGTAGCGCTGTTCCAGCAGTACATTGAGCAACGTGCTATCCAGCAGGCTCTTGAACCATCGTCGGAGCGTTTTTTTGCGACGCACGGGCTTGCCCACGGTGAGCAATTGCCTTACCAAATGCTGAGTGAATCGCTGGGTTCGCTTGAAGGCATAGCCCGTAGAAGCTTTGACGTAACCACCCGAGGTACCAATCCGGATCACGTGGTTGCGCTTGGATGTTTTAGGGCGCACGTCCGTCATGGGTATCACCCCAAACTCTTCGGATTCGATGGTAAAATCTTCTATTTTCAGGTAGTCGCGCAGGTAGGTGTGCAGTTCCCGGTCGTAGTCCTCGGGTGCTAATAGCTTATCCGAGAACAGGGTATACTCGACCAAGGCTCGGGTTTCGGACATGGGCAGCACGTACCCAAACCGCACCCCCAGGCCGGTTTGTTCTACCCGGTAGTCCATCATGATTGGGCACGAGGGGTCGAAAAAAGGCGTAGGAGTCGTGATTTCCCACCCCTTAAAATGCTGGATCATGTTATGACAATGGGGGTTATCCAGCCGGAGCGGGGTGATGCTGTCAAACACATAATCGGCAATAAACTGCCCTTGTTCGGTTATTACGAAGCCGCCGTCGGAGGTATCCGAGAGGCGCTCAATGGTGGCCGTGATGAAAGTAATATTGGGGTTACCAGCCAGTTCCGTCCGGACAAAATTGTAGAAATCCAAACCCCGAATCCATTTATACACGTAATCGCCCAGATCCAGTTTTTTTTCAAAACCACCGTCTCCATAAAAATATACCTGATCCCATTTCCTGAAGACCACCGGCTCGAAGGAATTCTGACCTATCTTTTCCCAAAAACACCAGGTACGGTCGTTCTGCTTTTTCTCATCTTTGTCCAGTATCAGAATAGTTTTATTCCGCAGCACCGACTGATTCATGTAATAGGCCAGACTGAGTCCGGCTAGTCCTGCACCCGCAATAATGTAATCGTAACGTTTCATAAATGGGCCAATGGCACTTAGCGTATGGCTATTGGCCGGGTTTGGAAAGGTGAATACTGAGTGACAACTTCGAACCTATGGGTAAAAACAAAAAGCCCGCATCCTCCAAAGACAGGGGCTTTTTATCAATATATCTTTGAACAAAAAATCTCAAATGGGCACATGTACGTGCCGTTCGGCATGGTAGCTGGAACGCACCAGCGGCCCGGATTCTACGTACTTCAATCCCCGCCGCAGGCCTTCTTCCCGATACGTATCAAACATCTCCGGCGTGATCCACTCGATCACTTCGTGGTGCATTTTGGTAGGTTGCAGGTACTGTCCCAGGGTGAGGATATCCAGGCCGTTCGCCACCAAATCATCCATCGCCTTGTATACCTCCTCCGGCGTTTCGCCCAAGCCCAGCATAATCCCCGACTTGGTGCGTTGCCGGGCCTCCTTGGTGCGGCGGATCTGTTCCAGGCTGCGGGCGTATTTGGCCTGGGGACGTACACCCCGGTACAGCCTCTCCACGGTTTCCATGTTGTGCGATACCACCTCCTGGCCGCCTTCGATCATCCGATAGAGGGCATCCCAGTTGTTTTTTACGTCCGGGATAAGCGTTTCGATGGTGGTTTCCGGGCTTTGTTCTTTCACTTGTACCACGGTTTGGTACCATATTTCGGCTCCCCGGTCTTTCAGCTCGTCGCGGTTTACGGACGTAATCACGGCGTGTTTCACCCCCATCAGGCGGATGGCCTCCGCCACGCGCTGGGGCTCGTCGGCATCGTACTCGGTGGGGCGGCCCGTGGCTACGGCACAAAAGCTGCAGCTCCGGGTGCACACGTTGCCCAGTATCATGAAGGTAGCGGTGCCGGCCCCCCAGCATTCGCCCATATTGGGGCAGCTTCCGCTCTCGCAAATGGTATGCAGCTTGTAGGTATCCACCAACTGGCGCACCCTCAGAAAATCGGGCCCGGCCGGTAGTTTTACGCGCAGCCAGTCAGGTCGTTTCTTACGTTGAGAGGGTATTACGGGTAATTCGATCATGAATAAATTTTGATTTTCAATACAGGATTCGGCAGGGTTTTTCCTGCCTTCGGTTGGGCAAAAATAAAGATAAAACCCGTAGCCCGGATCGTCTATTTTTTATTACCAAAATAGAGCGTCACGTAACCCGAAGTGAAGAAGCTGCGGTTATCAGCGAAGGGCATAATGATAATTTTCCGGGAATAAGCCTCCGCAATGAAGCCTATCTCCAGGCCCGTCATGTTGTCGCGAAATGCGCTCAATTCAAAACTAAGGGCGGTTTTTACGTGCAATCCCGGTACGATTTTGGTTTTGTCAAAGCCTTGAAAGAAACTTCCGGCCCCAATGATCAGTTCGGTTTGAGCGTGCTTCACGGGATCGTAGGGCTCCGACACAATTACTCCCGGACGGCGCTGAAACTGAATAACGTAGGGCTTTTCCAGGCCCAGGGAAGGCCCGGCCGCCACAATTCCGCTAATAGAAATTCCTTCGTCGGCGTGACGGTTGAAGAACATGATTTCACGGCCATATTCTGGCCGCAGCACAAACAGGTAGTTTTGCTTACCGTACGTAAAGCGTGAGCCCGTCACGAAATTCTGGGACGAAATTTCTTTGGGATGCTTGACGTTGACCAGCTCCAAAGCCAGGTATCTGAATTGTTGTTTTCCAAAGAGGGTACCCGGCAGGGACTTGGAACTACGTGCCACCACCCCTCCCAATATACCGGAGTTTGTATTGGTAGTAACCCCGATCGAAGAGAGGGCATTGTACTTTTCTACGTCGGTGTCCTGCTCGCCTCTTCGCTGTGCCCAGGTAGTGGTAGTCAAAAAGAGCAACGCTACCGCTACCCATGCTTTGTGCTTATAAATCATAGTTTCCTATTCCTTCCTAATACGATTTGCAAGTGAAAATAGGGGATTTTGTTGAAATTCCCATTCTGTAACGTAACTCTTTAACGGTTTTTTATAGTTTTATGTTCTTTTCATTAAATAGAAACTTATGCCAACGATCAAAACCAGCTATCTGGGCGAATTACGCACCCAGGCTACCCACCTTCAATCAGCTACTCAACTACTTACCGATGCCCCCACCGACAATCAGGGCAAAGGAGAAGCTTTTTCTCCCACTGACCTGGTAGCCGCCGCATTGGGCAGTTGTATGATGACCATCATGGGCATTGTGGCCCGGCGCGATGAAATAGATCTCAGAGGATCGGATATGGAAATTAGCAAGATCATGTCGGCCGAAGCACCCCGCAAAATCGCCCGGATTGAGATTACCATGAAAATGCTATCGGACAAGGTGTTATCGGAAGACATGCAGGCAAAACTCCAGCGGGCAGCTTACACCTGTCCCGTGGCCTTAGCCTGCATCCTGATATAGAACAAGTGGTGGAGTTTTTCTGGGATGTAGCGCAGGAAGCCTGATAATATCCAGAAAAAAATACAGGCATGGCCTGCTACGCGTAGTAGGCCATGCCTTCAAAATACTTATGAGATGCTTATTCCGCTTAGTTGCTCGCGAATTGTATCAAAACTTATATCGAAGTGCGATGCGTCGTATACACACGCGCCTTTTGAAATGAGCAAAACCTGGGGCGACTGGTGTTGTACGTCAAAATAGCTGGCTACCTGGTTGGATAGCGATCGGTTTGCAATCAGATCCAGATAATAAGGAGCAATATCTGCTACTTCCTCTTGTTTCCAGTTGCGCTCCATGCGTGCCTTGGCCGTAGCGCTGATAGAGCAACGGGTGCTGTGTTTGAAAATGAGCACCGGATGTTGCCTCGATTCTTCCCGTATGGCTTCAAGTTGTGACTCCGAGACGAGCGATTTCCAATTCATAGTGAATTCTGTAAAATAAATGATTCTGAGAAAGAGACTTCCTCTTCTCCCAATACAAAACCTTTCCTCCTTCTAAAAAAGTTTCACATCAGGTGTCGGGTGTCCAATTTCTCGATCATTTCGCTCGAAAGCGCATCGGCATACACCCCATAGGCACTTACCAGGGTACCTTTCAAGCCTCCCCTGGATTCAAGGGCATACAAAATGGAATTGTCTGAGGGGTTAGTCATTCCCTCGAAGCGGTATACTTCTGATATATCGAACTCGGCGGGAGACAGTACCACTTTCTCGTTCTCGACGGTACTTTCCAGGCCGTTTGACACCAGGTTGAAGTCATACTGATAGCCCCTTTCTTTGAGGTCATTTAGTGCTTCTACCATCGTGTCGTAATTCTTTTCATTTGGGCTGGCTTTCATGAGTTATTGAGGTTTAATTGTTGTTTGGATTAAGATAAGTAGCTTTGCAGAACATTAGTTGCGCATCACTTGACTGTATTTTTGTACCATCTATTTATTCGGGGTTACGCATTTCTGATGCGCGTAGCCGCTCCGTTTCACCCCAAAGCCCGGCAGTGGGTCAAAGGCCGCGAAGGTCTGCTAAACCGACTGACAACACAACTCCCCTCGCTCATTCAAGACCGCCCGGTGGCCTGGTTTCACGCCGCATCGCTGGGTGAATTTGAACAGGGTCGTCCCGTGATTGAGGCTTTTCGCACCCATTATCCCGACCTATTTTATAGTTGTTACGTTTTTTTCACCTTCCGGATATGAAGTACGAAAAAACTATGCCCAGGCCGATTTTGTGAGTTATTTGCCCATAGATACTCCCGCTAACGCCCGCCGACTGGTGCAAGTTATCAAGCCCCGCATTGCGTTCTTTATTAAGTACGAGTTCTGGTATAACTACCTCCGGCAACTTCGGGCCAGTGGGGCCAAGATCGTTTCGTTTTCCGCTATTTTTCGGCCAAGCCAGCTATTCTTCAGGCCTTATGGTGGTTTCTACCGGAGTTTGCTACGCTATTTTGACCATATTTTTGTGCAGAATGAGGAGTCCGAAATTCTATTGCGCGGCATTGGGCTGGAAAATGTCACTAAGGCGGGTGACACGCGCTTCGACCGGGTAAAACAGATCGCTGATTCGGCGAGGGATCTGCCCGAAATCGCCGCGTTTGTGCAGCAAGAACTCCTGCCTAATCGTCGGGTCAGCCTGGGAGGCCGACCGGGAGGTGATTGTACCGGCCCTGCACCAGCTATCCCCTACCCTACGCGTGATTATGGCCCCCCACGAAATCAAAGAGCCGGAGCTAGTGCGGTGGGAAGAGGCGCTAGAAGGAAAAACAGTACGCTATTCTGACTACAAAGCAGCTAGTTTTGATTTGGAGGCTTTTGCCGCTGCCCGCTATTTGCTGATCGACAACGTGGGTATGCTCTCGTCGCTTTACCGGTATGGGCAGGTTGCCTACATTGGAGGGGCTTTTGGCACCGGGCTGCACAACATTCTGGAAGCCGCTACCTTCGGGCTTCCGGTGCTATTCGGAAATACCAGCTACCAACGATTTCAGGAAGCAGTGGACTTAAAGAAACTGGGCGGCGCCTGGGCGGTGGCCGATTCCGCCGAATTTGAGCAGAAAATTGGAGAACTAATTGACTTCCCGGATAAGCGAAGTAGCCGCTGGCGAGGTGTGCCGTACGTATGTGCGGGAGAACACCGGTGCCACTAGTCAAGTAATAGAATTCGTAAAAAGCGTCCTTCGCACTTAGGGTCAACTAAATTCCTTCGTCACCAGGCACTCAATCAGATGGGCCTGCACACCCCATAATCTGGCCTTTGGCCCAAGCTGAGATATTCGGATTGAGAGTAGGGCCTTGAAGTCCGATAGGCAGTATTTATTGATAGCCTGCTCCACCGGATTGGATATATACGAACCCGCTTCGGCCAGCACGCCGGTAACGATGACGATTTCGGGGTTGAACAAGTGGACCGCCGTGGCAATACCTTTGCCCAATTCCATGCCTAGTTTGCTCAGGAGATCAATACAGAATTCGTCCCCATTATGGGCCGCTTTTATGATATGGCTCGTCTCCAGAGCCTCCCCGGCGCTCAGTAGCTGCGGCAGGATCGTAACGCGCCCGGCTTTCATACCTTCCTGCGCCTGACGGATCAGCGCAAAGCCGGACGTAACGGTGTCCAGGCAACCGATTTTGCCACAGTGGCACAATACCCCATCGGGCTGCACCTGAATATGGCCAAGTTCACCGGCAAAACCCGAGGCACCGTTAAACACTTCTCCATTGAGCAGAATCCCCATCCCTACTCCCCAATCGATATTGACGGTAAGGACGTGCTTTTTGTCTTTTGCCAGCCCGAATCTATGCTCCCCAATGGTGGTGGCATGAGTATCGTTGATGAGTACCACCGGTAGCTCAAAAATGCTTTCCAGCCTATTGGAAAGTGACTCATGGGAGCCGGTCAGGTGGGGATACGTCTGGTTGACGCCCTTTTGGACGTTAATCAATCCGGGCATAGACATCCCAATCCCCCATAATTTCTCTTTCCTGATTGAATGCGCTTTCAGAAAAGCCTCCGTTTCGGAAATGCAGGGCATCCAGAAACTCCTTGTTATCGGCCAGTTTGAGGTTTACCCGTCTTTTGACAATCAGCTGATTCGCCAGATCAAATACCACCAACTGGGTATCGTGCCGATTGATGTCCATGATCAGGGTAAAATATTTCTGGGAGTTCAACCCGTACAATACCGGCGGACGGCCCGCGCGGGCTGGCCCCGTACCCGATTTCTGTGATCCAACCTTCTTTCATCAGGTCATTTACGATCCCCGTAGCCGATGGTATGCTAGCGTGAAAGGAGCGCGCCATTTTGTTAATGGAGGTCTGACCGGACTGGTATAATTCAAGGATTAGATTACTTCTCAGGCGATTCCTACGAATGTCAATTACGGAACTGACTTCCTCTGAAATAGATGTCATGGAGGTTAAAAAATAAGTTTAGGTTGTCTTTAAGTTTCCGATCTACTGGCGGGTAGCCGTTCCTTGCGTCTTACCCCTGGTTTATCCTAAATTACGTTTGATACTATAAAGATATAAAAATTAGCGGTATACTTATTAATATATTTTAATAATAGCCCATAAAATGTCTTCTTGACAAGAAACGCCTTAAATTTAGAGCATTTGGAGTTAAATCTTCACTATTTCAAGAGTTTAGGTTAAGTTTTTTAGCGCGAGTAGTATATTCGTGCAAGTTGGGATAAAATTAAAGTGAAATTGGAACAGGGATTAGTAATGCGCTCCACCGGCTCTTGGTACGATGTGCGGGATCAGGAGGGGCACTTGTGGCAATGCCGCCTGAAAGGCAAGTTCAAAATCAAAGGCCTGAAAGTCACCAACCCCATTGCGGTAGGCGATCACGTGGCGTTTGAGGTGGAGGATGAGGTTGCGAATACGGGGATTATTCTGGATATCTTGCCGCGCACCAATTATCTGGTGCGGCAGTCGGTGCACAAAACCGCTCATGCTCACCTATTGGCGGCAAATGTGGATCAGGCCATTCTGGTGGTTACGCTTTTCTTTCCCCGTACATCACTGGGCTTCATTGACCGCTTTCTGGTTACGGCCGAGTCATTCCGGATTCCGGCGGTACTGGTATTCAACAAGCAGGATTTACTAAACGAGGACATGCTGGATTTTCAGCATGAACTTATGGAATTATACGAAAGCCTGGGGTATCGCTGCCTGGCTACCACCGCCGTTGCCAATGAGGGATTAGAGGAGGTTCGTGGCTTGTTGCAAGACAAGGTGTCGGTGCTTTCGGGGCATTCGGGCGTGGGAAAATCCTCCCTGATCAATGCCATCGCTCCCGATTTGGACCTGCGCACCAAAGGAGTGTCTACGTTTGCCAACAAGGGAGTGCATACTACTACCTTTGCCGAGATGTTCGAGCTGGCCCCAAACACCTACCTGGTAGACTCCCCGGGCATTAAGGAACTGGGGCTTATCCGATACCGAGCCCAGCGAAATCAGTCATTATTTTCCGGAAATGCGGGACTTGCTCAACCAATGCCGCTACCATAACTGCCTGCATATTAATGAGCCCGGCTGCGCGGTAAAGGAGGCCGTGGCGGCGGGAGACATAGCCACAAGCCGGTTTGATAGCTACCTGAGTATGGTAGGGGGGCAGGACAATAGGAAGTGATTTTGGCTTTCGGCGATTGGCAGTCGGCTTTCGGCTTTTACTCTGCTTTTCTTTCCTGACAAAGTTCGATGAGCACACCATTGGTACCCTTTGGGTGCAGAAAGCAGACAAGTTTGTTGTCAGCCCCGAGCTTGGGTACTTCGTTGAGCAATACAAAGCCTTCGCCTTTCAACCGTTCCATTTCGGCCAGAATATCATCCACCTCAAACGCCAGATGATGAATGCCTTCGCCCTTCTTCTCCAGAAAACGGGCAATGGGGCTATCGTCTCGGGTAGCCTCGAGCAGCTCTATTTTGGTCTGGTTTATCTTGAAGAAAGAAGTCTTAACGCCCTCTGCGACTACCTCTTCATGCTTATAGGGAGGGACGTTGAAAAGTCGTGTAAACAAGGCGTTTGAAGCCACCAAGTCATTGACCGCTATTCCGATATGTTCGACGTTGGTAGGCATGTATGTTTAATGATAGAATGATTGATTTTATACTACCGCCGAAAGCCAATTGCCGGAGGTCAATAGCCGATCGCCCCATTAAAACGGATACGCAACCGCGATATTCAGCACCAGGTTTTCCTGTCGCCACGCCTTGCTGCGCAGGTTGATGTCGTCGAGTACCCACGGGTCGCGTGGCTCTTCCAGGGACTGGTACCATGGCTTACGGAAAGGCGTAGCCAGATCAACGCTGAAAGACCAGAAACGAAAAGTCCAGCCGCAGGCCTAGCCCCCCACCAATAGCGACTTGCTTGTAGAAGTCTTTGGTAAATTGGGCTTCTGGGCCATACTCTTCTGTATTTCGGTAGGTCCACACGTTACCCGCATCCACAAACAAGGCCCCGTTGATTAGGTCGGTGAATTTTATCCTTAGTTCTGAATTAAGTTCCAGCCGGATATCTCCGTACGAACTATTACCAAACACCGATCGGCCCGCATTGAAATTTCCAGGCCCCAGGGTTCGGGCTCGAAAGGCCCTGATACCCGTGCTTCCTCCCGCAAAATATTGCTTGAACTGAGGAAGCATGATTGAGTTGCCGTACGGTATACCCAAGCCCCCAATGAAACGACTGGCCAGGCGAAGTGTTGGAGATAAGTCGCGGAAATAGCGGGCTTCTCCGTCGAAGCGGGCAAACTGTTCGAAAAACACCCCGTAAAGGTTTCCATCGTTTCCACCCAGCGTTTCATCAAAAAGATGCGCCAGATTTCCCGCCAGATTTATACCTCCACTCAATAAAATCTGGTCACGCGAAAAGGGTCCCAGGTTAGGGTTATACGAAATAGTATAACTACTTTCTAGAAGCAGGCGGTCTTTGAGCACTTCCAAAAACCTCAGCTGGTCTCTGGCACTTGTGGTAGGACTAAAAATAGTATCGACAAAAGCCTCACTGATGTTGCGGGGCTTAATCAAGTTGATGCCGAATGGTGTCAAATTGTGCTCTACTTCGGTATTGCGCCGCCAGGAGTACCCCCCCGACGCACGCAGGGAGGTTTGTGTATAGAGCCCTCCCTGGGTGAGGGTTTCGTAACCGGCCGATAAAAGGGTACGGGGTAAAGCCTGGTTCGTTGCCGGATTGATCCGGTAAAAGGGTATGATGAATCGGGGAAATGACAATTCACCCTGGACGTTAAACCGGAGAAAATTATTGATGTTGGCACGTTGGTTGGGTGTGGTACCCCCAATCTGCCAGTCCACGCCCGCATTGGCGCTGAGCCGCAGCAGTTCGGCGGCGCGGAATACGTTCCGGTTGCTCCACGATACGTCGAGCTGAGTACCCGCCAGGTTATTAGATTTGGTAAGTCCGCTCAGTTCCGTTCGCAACGATTTCTTTTTGGAGGGCGTCAGGTAGTAGTAGGCATTCAGCATGGCCGAATCCGACCGGGGCACAAGCTCAAAGCGGTTCTTGACAAACTTGAAATTATTGAGGTTGATCAGCCGTGACAGCGATACATCGTGCAGCTCACTGTTGTAGCGACTACCCTCCGTGAACCCTATGGCATCGTCGAAGATGCGGGCCTTGTAGTTGCGTTGCGGATCTACTACGTGGAGGCCCCGCACCTGCCTTGCCTGGGCGGGCATGGTGTCGGGCGAAAGTGCATTATAATCGGCATACACGTAGATGTCGTTGATATAATACTGCTTCAGGGCCAGCTGCGACGTGGTGGGCTTTACATAGAGAAAGATATTCACCGAATGATCCCGCTCCGTAGTATCCACTTCGGCGAGAAGGTAGTCAGGGTTGAAGTAGTAGTACCCTTTTTCCTTCAAAAAGCGGGCAATCCGCTGCCGCTCGCCATCGATCACATCCAGGCGGTACGGGTCACCATCCCGGATCAGACTCCCCCGCCCTGCATCCCGAGCCAGCCGAAGGTCTTTGTTGAACTGCTTAGCGGTATCGCTAATCGCATAGTTCATTTTGTAGATATAGTAGCGGGGCTTTACGTACGCCTTATATTCGGCTACGGCCGTCCGCTTCTTTTCATTCTCTACGATTTCGCCCGACGCCGTGGAGCGGAAATACCCCTGATTGTTCATGTAGGCCGCCAGCACGTCGGTGTTAGCCCCTACTACCCGCTGGCTGGCCAGGACAGGCGGCTCACCGAATTTTTTGCGAAACCAGTTCCGGAATCCTTTTTCGCTTCGTGGCTCTCCGATCCAATAGTATAGCCATACTTTGTACGGAAACCCGAACAGAGTGGCGTTGGGTGTAGGGCGCAACATGCCTTCAAGTTGATCGTCCAGATTCTGAATATCCTTCCGCGCCGCCGAGTCAGGCACTAGCTCCACCTTGGCACCCACGTACAGGCTTTCTCCGGCAGGTACGTATTTCGATACCGAGCATCCGCCCGCCATCAGACCCAGGATCATTAAAACTATGTAGGCTATATTTCTTCTCAAAATAGATAATAGATTGTTTGGTCAACTAATATCTCCCCAGCACAGGCACAGGAAATCATTGGATTTGTTTTTGAAACAACTCCCGGAATTCATCGTACTCAAGGGTGACGATAAAGCTCACGCCGGTTTCGATTATAAAACCCTGCAACACCGCCTGGTACTGATTCTTACGATACGCACGCACCATGTACCGGCCATCTCTGGACAAGGCGTAGTTCACGGCCACGTTGTCAAACACCTGGTTGGACGAGGCCGCATCAGCGTTGCTATTTTCCAGTTCGAAATTCCGACCCACCGATACGGTCAGACGGTCGTCGAGGAATGCTTTGCTGAGGCCTACGTTCAGGTCGGTGCGGGCGTTGCCGCCTTCGGCCTGGGAGTTCAGGTTAAAGTTTACATTTACCCCTTTGATCAAATCCGAAGCCAGCAGATTCAGCTGGTCGGTTAGCAACTGGCTCACGCTTTGCCGGGCAATTCCCTCGGCATTCAGGCCCGACGAAGAGCTACCGGTGGTTTGATCGGTGATGAATTTGCCCAGTACCAGCAGGGCGAATACCTGCTTGTTGAGTTCGCCCGTATTGTTTCTCAAATTGGCCAGTCCGCTACTTTGGCCTATTTGCTTGGCGTCGTCGCTGTTCATGGTACTGGATGGCACAATGTCAAACGTCACGCTGGGGTTCGTCAGACTTCCGTTGATAATCAACTGCACGTCCAGGGGTACCTTACCCAGGGGCTGCTCTTTGCCGGTAGGGGGCGCGCCCAGTGCCGAAATATCCGCTCGTACGGTGTAGATGGCCGTGATGTCCACTTCGGCCGCCATGGGGTCGCCCGTCCACAGGATCGTGCTCCCTTTTTGAATGGTAAACTGCTTTTTGAGTACTTCAAATGTCAGGTCATACGATCCCTCCGTCAACTCGTACAGCCCCAGCAGATACAGCTGTCCGTTGGGCGCGATACCCGTGTTGAGCTGGGCGTTTCCACGTACCTTGATGTTATCTCCGTTCAGTTCATCAATCACTATAGTAAACTGCGACTTATCGTCGGCTTCGATATTCAGCGAAAGTTCGGAGGCAAAATCAACCACCATGTTGGTATTAACTTTGGTGGTATCGGATTCTACTTCGTCGATGGCAGCGCTCATGTCCACAAACGCCACAATGCCCTCGGCCGACTGCGCCCCGGCGGCATCGCTGGGCATAATCACGGTAATATCACTTCCCGATTTCACCTTGATGGTACCGTCAATTACCGACTCCGCCCCTTTTCCTTTTACGTTCAAAGCCATGTCTACCACCCCATTGCCGTAGAAGAAGTCGTTGTCCTTGCGGCTTGCACTCAGCACCGTGAAGTCATCGGCCCTAATTTTGAGGTCATAGCCTACGTCGGGAATGTTTGTGATATTGACGTCGCCATTCACCACCAAAGTATGGCTAAGCGAATCCAGGACGGTAAAATTGGTAAAGGCAATCCGTTGGCCGTTGAAATCGATGTTTTGACCGTCAAAGCGATAGCGGGCACCCAGTTGCTTTACTTCAAACGACATACTGTCAAATTTCATTTGCCCATTCAAGCGGGGACTATCCGTGCTACCCTTAATGGCTATTTGCCCCGTGAGTCCTCCCCGGGCATCGCGTAGTTCGCCGAAGCTGAACGCTTCCAGCGTTTTGGCGCTAAGCCTGTTCAGTTTGAGATTAAAATCGAGCGCGTTCTCTCCCTCGGTCACGTAGTCGCCGGTGAGGGTCACATCGTTCAGTTCATTCTGCAACTTCACATCCATGCTGATGCGGTTGGCTTTTTCGTTGGTAGCCTTTATGGTCAAATCCCCCACCGGGATCTTGGTAACGGCCAGGTTTTTCAAGACCAGATCACCGGTAAAGGAGGGGCTATCCATGTAGTTTTTCAGGACGATATCGCCGTTGAGTTTTCCGTTGGCCAGGGTAGAGTCCTGGGTAACCAGCGCGATGAACTGCCCAATCCCCAGGCTATCCAGCTGCACGCTAAGCGGGCCGTTGGGCTGGTCGGTCAGCGAATTAATATTCAGGCTTTGCCCCTGCCGATTAATGCCGAAATTCTTTGCCAGCAGCCCTTCCTTTCCGTACTGGATAAAGCCCGTAGAGTCAGTCTGCCAGGATTTGTAGTCGAGCAACAGCTTGTCCCGCAAAGACACGCGGTAGGCCGAATCGGCCACCGTGTACCGGACACTAGCGGCCACCGTGTGGCGCAGTTCGTCCACCGAGTCCTTCACCATTAGGTTCAGAAGGGCGTTGTTGTCGGCTACGGTTCCCCCTAGCGAAGCTTTTTGAACCCGGAAACTGCTCGTCTCTATCTTCTGGACATTTCCGGCTACGGTGGCCACATCGTTCAGGCCCGTGAGTACCACCCCGGCTCCTTCGGTTCGCATGGAGTCATACACCATCAGCGGAATCGTAAGGCGGGCGATCATGGTCGTGTCCAAACGGCTGTCCAGGCGGGCAGAAAGCTTTACAGGTTCCAACTTTTCGAGGGTTGGAACGAATGCCCGTATCAGCGGATGGTTGGTTACCGTCGCCTCGATTCGCAGGTCGTAGGGTACTTCAATGGGGTTGTAGGGTACATCTGGAATAATGAAATACTTATTCAATTCGGTGAGTATAACGTCGCCCAAACGGGCATAATCGTAGGTTCCGGAGAGCTGAGCGGTCATGAAAGGGGCATCCAGTGTAGCTACTTTCCGGCCGTCCTGGGTGGTAAGCACCATCTCCACACTATCCACCCGAACGGGGTCTCCATCCTGGGTCAGTTCCAGGTTGCGGATGGATACCGTGCCCAGCGGATTGGCCGGATCGGTAGACGTAAGGTTAGCGGCGATGTTTCCTTTCAGGCTCAGGCTTTCGGAATACAGGTTCAGTGCCTTCAAATTGAGCTGTTGAATGTCGGCCGTGGCATCAATGGTAGGGTACTCGCCGTTGAGGTCGGCGCGGGCCGTTAGGTCAAGATTGATATTGTCGTCATTGATGCCAGCTACGAAATCAGCCAGGCCATTGTCGATGCTGCCGTTCAATCTCAAATTGTTGTAGGTATATCCTTGCACCGAAGCACTGGCAATGGTCCCATTCACGCGAGTTTGCATGGTGGTAGGGTCAAAGCCGCGCCCATCCACGTCCGTCGTAAGGGTTATTTTTCCCAGCTGTTCGGGGGGCTGTTTCAGGAATCTTCCCATGTCAAATTCCTGGAAACTTAACTGCCCGTTATAGACGGCCTTTTCGGTATCAGTAGCATTTTTAATATTTCCCACAAAAGCCCCATTTCCGAGGGAAGTGGCGATTTGGGCATCCATGGTAATGTCTTCCAGCGTTCCGTTGACGGTACCGGTTATCGCCAGCTTTTCAGGCAACTCCACTGAGGAGGGCAACGCACTATCGGGCAGAATTTCCATCAGGTCCTGTCGGGTGGTCGTAAATTCCCCGATGGTAATGTCCAGGGCCAGTTTGTCGGTGTCGGGCAAGCCACGAATGCGGCCCGTAGTGCTCAGAATAGTCCCGTTCAGCGTGCTGAAATTAGCCTTGGAGATGGTCAGGTCGTTTACCGTGCCCGTAATCACCGCGTCTCCTTTCAGCAGTCCGTTGGGGTTCTTGGAGAAGGGCGGGGTGTCTTTCAAATCGGGGACCAATAGCAGCACATCACTGAACGCCAGCTGGCTTTCTTTCAACCGCATGTTGACTTTTACCTCCCCAATGTTTTCACTCAATTGCTCCTGGTTGCGGTAGGTAAGTACCAGTTCGTCGCGGAGCAAGGTAGAGGGGGTTTTAAGGTACATGTTGCGCAGGTACGTCTGGCGGGCCGCATAGGCAAAATCAGCCTGCGCCTGCTGCACCACCAGTCCGCTTTTTTCGCGGAAGGCCGCGCGTTCCAGGTCGCCCGAAATCTCGTCGTCGCTGAATACGAAGTTGGTAAGGTCAGCGGTAAAATTGCTTACCCCCAGGTGAGAAAAATCAACACCCGCAGCCTGCTTGGGGGCATTGAAATCGTCGTAAGAAAGGGTGTTGTCTGTCAGCTTGATGCTCCCTACCCGGATATTCCAGCCGGGGGTAGAAGCAGCCGGAGCGGAGGGAGATGGAGCAGGAGTAGCCGGTTGGGCCTGCTGAGCCTGTTCCACAAAAGCCGTGGTATTTTCCAGTACCACATTCCGGACGGATACCTGCTGACTTTCCAGGTAAGTCTTGTCGATGCGCCCTTCCAGACGTCCCAGTTTCACCCCACTTTTCAACCCCGACACCTCATCGGTAAAGTTGAAAATCAGGTTCTGGACAAACACGGTACCCAGCTGTACATCCAGGGTATCGGTAGGGTCGGTGGGCGCGGCGGGGTTCTCGGGCGCCTCGCGATTGACAACGGTCTTAACCAGCGGTTCGTACATGCGGAGATCGGCGCGGGTACCCGTCAGCAAAACACTAGTCGGATGGTACTGGGAAATTGCGGGGTTGAATTTGGCGAATGTGATGCGGGCGTTGGATACATTGGCATCGGCATCAGTGCCTATTACCGCATCTTTGTAGGTCAAGTGGACACGCCGGAGCCTGAATTCGTCCAGACGCATTTCCATGGGTTGGGCGGTGGTATCGATTGGGGTGGTATCTCCCGAGGCAAAGGCATCGGCGATGAATTGGAAATTAAAAACCGTATCGGGTAGCGTGCGGTTTACCTTCAACCGAATCCCTTCCATGGCGATCTGATTGATGCCCACATTTCCCTTGATCAAACTGAACATGTCCAGGTTGACGTAGAGTCTTTCCCCCGCCACCAGGGTATCGCCGGTAAGATCTTCAATGTACACCCCTTCCAGGGCAACCCAATCAGGAATATCAAAGCGTATGGCGCTGATATCGACGCGGGTATTCAGTTTTTTTCGGAGATAGGAAGTTGCCTGTTTGGTAAGGAAATTCTGGCCCGATTTGGTCTTCAGTGCCCAGAACAACCCGCCAGCCAGTAACAGAATTACCAGAAAGATGATAGCCAATACGGTTATTGCTTTCCTCATAAAGTGTCGATTGTCGAAAAAGGACGTTCGAAGGAAAACCCTGTCGCCAGGACTTTCCGGAGTACATTAGGTTGGGTGAATTTAATCACAAAAAACTAGAACTTCTTATACAAAATAGTGGGCAATCTTCAAAGAAATCGGTTGGATCACTTTAAAGATCACCCATGGATGCTTATCTCTCGCAGGCGCTTAGCGCTGGAAATAATCGGGATTTATGGTTTGGTTTACCGCTAACTCCGACTTTATAGTAACCTTTGAATTGTCTTTATTGTTCGTCAGCACCAGTTTTGTAGGATACATAATCCCATAGGCTGACTTGGCGTAACCGGCATAATCAGTCACTGCCACCTCTCCGCCCATGGTTTGTTTGACTCGTGTTAGCAGGCCGGTTTTGGTATCGAAATACAGATTGTATTTCACAGCTTTGGATTGCATTTCCACGTGGTGTACTTCGCCAACATCCAGCTTTTCGGTTCCCACCAAAGTAGCCACAAAGCCCCGGTTCTTGTAGTCCATGAATGGGGAAAGGAGGTCGTACATCTCCACGCGCATATTATCCTGTTCGGCCTGGCTCAGGTCTTTTACCTGGTATTTGGTAGCCTTATCGGTACCGCCGATGGGTATTTTCAGCCAGCCGTCGGTTCCCTTGACCCCGTACAGAAAACTACGCTTCATGATAACCTTGGACTTGCTCATGGCCTTAGCGGGTATGGACACGTATATTTCGGAGTCATAGTCGGCGGCTGCGGTGGAGCTGTATGTACGTTTGAGCGAATACGTTTCAAGGCCATCCCATAATGGCTGACCACCCGTAGCTTCGTAATACTTGGCAAAAATCGAGTCCACGGTCATGGATTTTTGACCAAAGGAAAAAGCGATACTAAGGGATAAGGCCGCTACTATTGTGAGGAATTTTTTCATGGTTTTTGTATCAATATTGGTAAAAAAGAGCTCCCTCGTCCTGAGGAAGTACCCTTTATAGACAACAAAAGGGGCCCCAGGTTTAATCGGTTTTTGCCAATCGCTAATAGGGTAAAGGTATACAAAAATTATTCCAGTACCCCATTATTCCTCTTTTTTGGCTAGATTGTCCGGTGTCGAGTTTAGAATAAATTGGCTAATTTTACAAAAAACAACTTCATCATAAACTATGCAGTACCACAATTCAATTATAGATACTATTGGCAACACGCCCCTGGTCCGGCTCAACCGGGTGAATAAGGGTATTAAGGGTACGATCCTGGCGAAGGTAGAGTACTTCAACCCCGGCAACTCCGTCAAAGATCGCATGGCGATCCGAATGGTGGAGGATGCCGAAAAAGACGGTTCCCTCAAACCCGGCGGTACCATCATCGAAGGTACCAGCGGCAACACCGGCATGGGCCTGGCCCTGGCGGCTATTGCCAAAGGCTACAAGTGCGTGTTCACGATGGCCGATAAACAGTCGCAGGAGAAAATAGACATCCTGCGCGCGGTAGGTGCCGAGGTGGTGGTATGCCCCACCAACGTGGTGCCCGAAGACCCCCGCAGCTACTACTCCGTGGCGCGGCGGCTCAATCAGGAGATCCCCAACTCCTATTATCCTAACCAGTACGACAATCCATCCAATACTGTGGCACACTACGAAACCACGGGGCCGGAAATATGGCAACAAACCGAAGGGCAGATCACCCACTTTGCCGTAGGCGTAGGTACCGGCGGTACCGCCAGTGGTACCAGCAAGTTCCTCAAAGAGCAAAAAAGCGAGGTAGTCACCGTCGGGATCGATACCTACGGGTCGGTATTCAAGAAGTACAAAGAGACCGGAATTTTTGATGAAAATGAGGTATTCCCCTACCTCACCGAAGGGATTGGAGAAGACATCCTACCCAAGAATGTGGATTTCTCGGTTATTGATCATTTTGTAAAAGTGACTGACAAGGACGCGGCCATCATGGCCCGCCGACTGGCGCGGGAGGAAGGGCTCTTTGTCGGCTGGAGCTGCGGATCGGCGGTACACGGTGCCCTCGAATACGCCCGCGAACATCTCACCGACGACGACGTGATGGTGATCATCCTGCCCGACCACGGTACCCGCTACCTCAACAAAATCTATAACGACACCTGGATGAAAGACCACGGTTTTCTGGAAAGGACGTTCGCCACGGCGCGCGACATCGTACTCCGGAAAAACGGCCGGGACAGGCTACTGACCGTCGCTCCGGACACCAAGGTATCGGAGGCCATCCGGCTGCTGAACCGTGAAGGGATTTCGCAGATTCCCGTCGTAGACGCGGAAGGTGACGTGGTAGGGAGCCTTACCGATACGGTGATCCTGCATCGCCTCATCGAAGAGCCGGAAGTACGGCAGTTGGACGTTGCGGAGGTCATGGATAAGCCCTTCAAGTTTGTAGCCCTGAACAGTACAGTAGATACGCTGTCATCGCTCATCGACCGGGAGAACAAAGCCCTGCTGGTGCGGGACGAAGTGAACGCCGTACACATTATCACGCAGGCCGATTTGCTGGCGGCTTTGACGGTGTGAGTGACAATTTTGAATGAGGGAATGAGTGATTGAGTGAATAATTCAGAATTAAAGTGCTTTCTTATATAAAATGCCGAAGGGATGGTAGAGTGCGAAATTCTACCATCCCTTCGGCATTTTACTGACAGATTCCTACGACTCGTCGCCATCGCCACTAGCCGTGATCTTGCCAAAGCGGTAGTGGAAGGTCATCCCTACGTAGCGGTTGGTGCGCTGCCAGAGGGAGCTTTGCACGTAGGTATCCGTACTCAGATCCGACTTATAGATCCGGGATAAAAGCAGGTCCTGCACGTTGAGCGACAGGGTACCTTTCCTTTCAAAAAAGTCTTTCCGCACGCCCATATTGGCCACAAATACCCCCGAACGGGTTCCCTGGGCAATGGCCCGTGGGCCGTCGTACGTCAGGTAAGCCGAAGCGCGAATAGCAAGCGGTAGTTCCAGGAAGGCATTGAGGTTGCCCGAGTAACTCCATATTTGGTTGTTGATGTTAGCAGCTAGCGAGACTACCTCACTTCGGAATACCCGCCCGCTGGCGTTTAGTTTGAGTTTTTCTCCTACCTTTTTGGAGAAATCGGTCTCAAAGCCATACGATAGTTCACGACCTACGTTGTCGTAGATTGAGTAAGAGATCCCCTCAGCATCAATGGTACGTATCCTAGTAATAGCGTTGTTAGAGTAGTCCAGGAAGAGCGCCGGTCCCCAGCCGCCCTCTTCCTTATACTGCGAGTAGCCCATCTCGGCCTTGTGTACATACTCGGGTGTCAGGTTGGGGTTACCCGAGCGGATGTTGCGGGGGTCCGAAATGTCGGTAAAGGGATTGAGCCAATCAGCCTGAGGACGCTGCACACGGCGACTGTAATTGAGCTTCACCTGCGATTCTTCGTCCAGCTTGCGGGTAACGGCAAAGGAAGGCACCAGGTACAGAAAATGCACTGAGAAAGCCTGCGCCCGGCTAATTTGGTCGATCTTCTGCGTAGCGTCGGTCAATCGAAGCCCCGCCCGGATTCCCCACACATCGCTTTTTTGGGAGAACGACATGTAGCCCGTATGGATGGCATCCTGGTAGCCAAACTCGTTGCTCACGTTTTGGTTGAATACATACTCCCCCGTTTCCTGATCCAGGGTAAAAAACGAATTCGTGTTGCGGCTCCGGTTCAGACGAGTGCGGGCGCCTACTTCCAGCGTAGAAGTAGTAGAGATGGGCCAGGTATAGTCCGAATCCAGAAACAGACCTTGCTGGTCGCCCTGTCGGGTATTCAGCTGGCTACGTACCAGGTTTGGAAAATCACTTTTTTGATCAAAATCCGATTCGCCCACAGAGGCTCCTTCGGAGTAGTTGGCGGTGAAGGTTAGCACCTGCCGCTCCTTGTCGAAAAGTTTGCGGTAGTCCATATTGACGCTGAGGTTGTCGCCCGAGGAGGTACCCTGGGTGAAGCGGTCAAAACTTTCCAATACCCGATCCGACTCCGAGCGGGTCACGTTTGTATTGTCGCTCTGGTTGCGTCCGGCATCCTGCGAGTAGTTGACCGTAATGCCCACGCTATTCTTGTCATTGAAATCGTAGTTGGCTCCAAACCGGCCAAATAGATTGGAATTTTGATCCTTGCCCGTTCCCCGTTGGGAAAAGTAGGTGGTGGTATCGCCGAAGAAATTCTGCCGATCCAGTTCGCGGCGAGAGTACCACTGCCGGGTTTGGGCATTGCCCGAAGCCCGAAGTGCCCACTTGCCCGCTTTGTAGCTGATATAGGCCGACCCGCTGTGATTCTGAAAGGAACCACCCGACGCTCGCAGACTCCCGCTGGTACCCCTGATTTTGGTTTTCTTGGTAATAATATCGATGACGCCCGAAGCGCCTTCGCCTTCGTACTTGGCCGAAGGGGTAGTCATGACCTCAATGCGTTCGATGAGGTCGGCCGGAAACGATTGCAGCACCGTGGCCACGTCGTTGCCGTAGAGCGTCGATGGTTTTCCGTCAATCAGCACCACCACGCTGCCTTTGCCGCGCACGAGTGGGGTACCATTTTCATCCAGTGACACCGAGGGTACTTTTTCGAGAAGCTCGCTCACGTTGTTGCTGGTGGCGAGGAGGTCTTTTCCGATGTTGACTATTTTCTTATCAATGTCCGAAACAATCATTGTCTTCTCAGCCCGTACCACCACCTCGTTTAGGTTCTGGATCGAAGAGCTAAGGCGAATCACCCCTAGATCGGTGGTAGTCGCTTCGGTGGGGACGTTCACATTTGGAACAAAGAGGGTGTTGTACCCCATCAGCGTAACCCGCAGCAGGTAGTTTCCCGGCAGGACATTGCCCAATAGAAAGACTCCATTTTCATCGGCAGTCACGCCACCGACAATGGAGGAATCTGGACGAAGCAGGGCCGCCGTGGCAAAGCTAGCGGGCATGTCCGTGCCGGCATCCACCAGCTTGCCTATGATTTCGCCTTTATCCTGATTTTGAGTCACTTGGTACCCCGAAGTCGCTGGCCATACTCCCTTTGCGGCAACAGGTAGGGCAATCATACATAGCAAACACCCCCACACTTTTATATTGTCTTTCACTTGATCTTGGACTTTTTTAGTAGATGGTAAATATAAAATTTGACTTGTTTCTTTTTATAAAAATTCAGTGACAAACCTAGTTATTTGATTTATAGGGCATTAAATCACAAGTGTAGTAAAGACAAGTATAAGGGAAAATTACCTATTTTCTTGATCAAAATTGAATAAAAATAAGAATAGTGGCATTATTCCGAGAGAAAGTTTTATTTTACCAATGAGTACCTTTGTGTCACCTAAGCTCACTTCTCCTTTGGCAAATTATTCCAACTCTTTCAGTCGTTCTCTTGTTAGAAGAGAAAGATCAATCACCATCCTAAAATTCTATACCCATGAATTGGAATGACGTCATAGAGTACGCTAAAAAAGGCAGCCCTACTCCACCCCAGCGCGTAGAAATGAGCGAAAAAGACTGGCGCACCCGCCTCAACGAAGAGGAATACTACATCATACGCCAGAAAGGCACCGAGCGGGCCTTTACCGGCGAATACTGCGAGCGCCACGACCCCGGCCTGTACGCCTGCCGGGCCTGCGGCACGCCCCTGTTTGACTCTACCGTCAAATTTGAATCCGGTACGGGCTGGCCCAGCTTCACCGAGCCCGTCGAAGAAAACGTGATAAAATACGACCTGGACACGAGCTACGGCATGCAGCGCGTAGAAGTAATGTGCAACGTATGCGACGGTCATCTGGGGCACGTATTCCCCGATGGACCCAAGCCTTCGGGACTGCGGTTTTGTATCAATTCGGCTTCTATTAAGAAGGTGGAGGAGTAGGAGGCGGCTCCATTTTGTCACAAAAAATGAAAGGGGTACCTTCCGTGTAGGAAGGTACCCCTTTCTCTTATTTCTACGGAACAAATCATTCAGCCTTCTCCTCTCCGCAAATGATCGGCGGCACGTAGCGGTAGTCGTTGGGTTTCTGCATATAGCCTTCCTCCGCGCTCAGGCGGCTCTGGTTGGTGGAGGTAGCCGGTACCCAGAGCCCGTAGGCGAGCGTATGCCGGACGCGGTCGCGCTGCTGACGGGTAAACGAGTTTTCGTAGGACAAATAATAATCCATGATATTATTGCTTACGTAGCTACTACCATCGCAGGCTTGCCGGTTGAGTCGCTGCGTACGGTAGCCATCCATGTAGCTCTTGCGGTCATAAAAAGGCGTGTCGGAGCAGTAATCCGGATCGGTGGCGCTACACCCCTTATGCTCATCACCGTTGCCATCAAATACATGATGCAACCCTAGCACGTGCCCGGCCTCATGGGCTAGGGTACTGGAACGGGCGTTGTTTACGTCGGTCTTATTATAGAATATGCCATACGGGAGGTCGGGGTTGCTGCGGGCAGCAGAAATCAGCCGTGATCCCGGCAACGAACGCGTAACGGGCGAGATGTAAGCAAATCCGCTGAGGCTCTCCTCGCTGTCGATGCTGTAAATCCAGACGTTGAGGTAACGCTTGGGGTTCCAGTACGAGTTCCAGGCGTCGCCTACGGCCTGTTCCGAAGAGAAGGTTTGTCGGGAAGAGGTCAAGGCGTCCAAACCAGGGGTAGAAAGCGTCTTGCCCGTGGGATCGGCGTTAGCGGCGTAAAACTCAATGAAACTGTCCACCGCGTTTTCATCCCTGGCACCACTGTAGGGGTTCCAGCGGTTACGGAAAGCATCCGTCATGCCCTGCACCAGCCGGGTGATCTGCGTGGCCGACAGCGTAGAGTTGACGGTGTGAAATACCACGGGTACCCGCACGAGCGAGAAGGGAAGGACCGTCACCGTAATAGTATTGCTGGTTTTGTCGCCTATATTGGCTTTTAGCACATAGGTACCCGCAGTCGTAGCGGTAAATACCGAACTAGCCGATGAGGTCTCATTAGCCACGGCCCTGATCACATTGGCCGGAATAGTCGAGGGTTGGTTCTCTTTGTACGTGATCTGAAGCAGGTTTTTAAGATCCAACGTGGCTCCCAGGGGTAGCTCCACATCGGCTGGGTTATTAAGCCGGATAGAGGCAACGGAATTCTGATAGACCTCCTCGGGCGATAGGTCAATGGGTTGGCAGGCAGCCAGAATCAGGACCAGGAGGACACTGAAGTAATATGCTTTTTTCATGAATAGCAAGATAGGGTACGGGCAGAGGTACTATCATATGCTGTATACGAATGATTTTAGAAAAGTGTTGCTTAGGAATTGTGGGTTCTGGATTAGAACGATGGGAAGGGACTTTTTGGTTCAGGAAGTATAAATTTTTGCATCGCTATCAGGGACTTGGCTGGTAATTCGTCTCCGTCAGAACTTATAACGCAGAGTCAGGTAGAGGAAGCAGGCTGCTGTAAGGCCTGAGGAGGCTCAGGCTGGGGTGTTATAAAACTCAGACTGGGATGTCCCAAAAAGGGACCGATTTGCGCTATATTCAGGTACTTTTAGGCCATGAGAGCTCCAAAACCACCGAAATATACACCTACATGACTATGAAGGGGTTTGACCAGATAAAATAAGCCCGATGGAAGACTTGGAAATATGAAAAACATAATCGAGCTTGTACACATATTCCTTATAATTTGCCATGCGGGGACTGAACCGCGTCGGCGGGCCGAAAGTAACATTAATTGGAAATTTGGGAAAAGATCGCAGCGGTGCACCGCCCTGAGTTGCAAACACTGGAAGGAATATCGTTGTGGCCAAATTTCCTTTGGCTACTACTGATCAGATCGTCGCCACGAATATTTAAAGATACCAAAGGAGAAAGCCATTCAGAAACCGAGTGGGACAGCATGGTATTATGGCGTACTATGGCTGGCTTTGCTCCCAAGTTCCTGAAAAAGGAAGCACGATCTATCTAGAAAGAAAAATCAAGATCCGCTCGTACGATGATAAAGATGGAAGAAAACGCTATGTTACAGAGATTATCGCGGATAGCTTTATCATGTTAGACAAACCCGAAGAAATACATCCATAACGGAAATAAACGCACCTGGTTGCGCTTACACAGATGTTAGGTGACATTTTATGGAAGATTTTCTCGATCATTATTTAACCAGATTAATTGGGGTTACTACCGATGTCATAACAATATTTGGCATGATTGCGGCATTAAGATTTGCGGCATTAAAAAAGGACGTAAATATTTGGTCCTTCAGAATATCCTTGTTTCTCCATTATTTGGTCAGGATATGCGGTTTATTTATACTTATAAGCATATCGACAATCGTATCCTATTTTGTTTATTCCATAATCGTATACAATTTTTCAAGTTCAATCAAACCCAACCGACCTGAGAGTATAGTCGACATACTGATATTAGTTATTGGGCTATTCTTTGCAATCGTAATTTTTTTTGTGCTTATTTGGACATTAGGGGATGTCAGTACTAAAATCATCCCTTAACAACACAAAGTCATTTTTAAATTTATTCTTGAACAAATCAAAGTTCAAAGTTGAGCAAAAGATGGCATTTCAAGTATTATCAGCAAGCTATTTTACAGACGAAAAGTCGATTGATGTCACCGGAATTTTACAATCTCTAATAAACAATAACCAATTGACTGTTAAAGCAAGTAATGAACTCGCTGGTGACCCCCATTTGCATCATCAAAAGAGACTTAGGATTGAATATCAATTTGGCAACAAGCGTTATAGTAAAACTATTGCAGAAGGACTTTCTATCACTCTACCACAAAACGTATCCAATTAGATTATCTTGGAAATTAATGCCGTTGTTGGAGTTGACTCCATAGCCGTCAAACTAAGGAAAGCCGCGGAAAAGCAAGACTTTTTTAGTGACTCATAATCAGTTAATTATCAAGCTTAGGAGAAGCGAAACTTGTGTAGTGGTCACGCTTTTTCGAAGCTTTTTGCGTATCGATATTAGCTTTTTCTAAAAAGGCTGGGCCTCTCCGAGGTTGTTAGCCTGACGGCTTTGGAGAGAACTCCAAAAATGACGTAAATAATCACATTATTTTTAGAAAATTTAAAAGAAAAATAAGCAAAGAACCCAATACCAACTATGACGACCACAGCTCGCAGTCTAATAAATCCACATATCAAATCCGTCACTAGCTACGTCGCACGTTCAGCAACAAGCTTATGAATAAACTTAAATAATTTTAAAATGAAAGAAAAAATAGTTCAATTTTTTTCCAACAACTGGGATAAGTTGATAAAGTTATTTACAGATAAACAGGAAACTGAAGGAAATCTACCTGGATGGCTTGTAAATGAAGTAACTTTTGCAATACTATTAATATCTACGATATATGCACTTTATATGGGATTGAAAAAATCATTTCAATCTTACTATTCTTGGAGAATAAAAAAACAGATGTACAAAGACTTATCATATTCTTCTTTTTCTAGGAGTGATGTTGAAAAAGCTACACAGTACTACATTCCAACAAAATATCAAAATGTTTCGCCGTCTGATGATGAAGAGCCTGGTAGTAAATATATTGCATCTGCTAAAAATGAGTTAATACCACTATTCTTGAAAGATGCATTCTCAATATACGGAAACGATAACAAGTATTACTTAATATTAGCAGATGCTGGAATGGGAAAAACCACTTTCATGATAAATCTTTATCTGGCATACTTAAAAAAGAGAAGCAAGTTTTGGATGTCTCCAAAGCTTAAAATAAAACTATATTCACTTGGAGACCCAAGAACAATTGAGAAATTGAAAGATATTGAAAATAAGCATGAAACAATTCTTTTGTTGGATGCTTTTGATGAAGATTCAGAGGCTATAATTGATTTTAAAAGTAGAATGACTACTATTCTTAAAGAAGTTGATAATTTCCATGATATTGTAATAACTAGTCGAACTCAATTCTTTCCATCTGAAATCGAAGAACCGTATAGTACTGGTTATATGTCATTCGGTGATGCAAATACTAAAAGAAATTTCCAAAAATTATATATATCTGTTTTTAATAATAGGGATATTAAAAAATATTTAAGAAAAAGAATTTCGTTTTTTAATATTAAAAGATACAAAAGGGCATTAGAGATAACACGTAAAAGTCCAAGTCTAGTAGTAAGACCAATGCTATTAAGTCATATTGAAGATTTAGTAAATTCAAAAATAAATTATCATTACACATATGAAATTTACCAAGTATTAATTGAAAAATGGTTTAAAAGAGAAGCTTCGAAACCAGGACTCGAACATAAGTATGGAAAAGGAAGGTATGAAGAATTATTAAAAGTATTTTCGAAAGACTTAGCCGTTGATATGTACCTAAATAGGGAGAAAAATGGAGGCTATTATGCAACAATTAATAATAATTCTTCACAAAACTCTGAATTATCAATCAACGACATTGAGAATGATATTCTTTCAGATACAGAAAGAAGAAGCCGTTCGCTCCTTAATCGTGATGCAGAAGGTAAATATAAATTCTCTCATAAGTCAATAATGGAATATTTCTTAGCAAAAAAAATAATTGAAGATGAAGAATTTTCAAAGATTTTTGATTTTAAGGGAAATGATGCTGCGTTACTTTCTTCCATAAAGAAATGCTTCTAAACGAAGTGCTTTCACCTGTTTATGAATATTACAATAGCAATACAATCACTAAGTGTAATAATTTTAAAAATCTTAATAAAATTGGCTATAATCGAAAGAATATAGTAATTCAGCAATCATTATTTTATTACAATAAATATAGAAAGGTTTCCAATAGTATTTATATTCAAGAAGATAAAACTAAGAAGTGGTATTTCCCAATTTGATTTTTTATACAAAATTTTCTTATTTAATAAAATAGCTCGGAAACTTGGAGAGAAGTTTATTCATAACAATGTTAATCCTGATTACTTCATTTACTATCTTGATAATAATCAATTAGATGAACTATATAAAAGTCTAATGAATCTTGAAAATTTTTATTTTAACTCAAATATATTAAATAATGAGAATGAAATTATAGACTATTCGAAAGTTGAAACTAATACTAAGATAGAAAAACTAAGTTTTAAAAATATTGACCCTACTAAATTTTATTTTTTACTATTAAGTAAGTCATTTTCTATTATAGAAATTTTACTCCATATGAGCAAATCCGATAACAAATCAAAATTATTTATTATAATCAGACTCAATTATTAGAATTGCTAAATGCCACAGAAAATGAAACAATAAAGTTGGATATCGAATATATGATATCTCTTTCTTTTGATTTATTTGCGATAAGATTCTATGGGGATGTATTTTCATTTAGTCATAATAATCCGTTGATTGATAATATCGATTCCGTTTTTTTGCGGACTTCTTTAATTCTATTAAGAATTATAAGGCAGATATAAAGCATTACAGGATTTTGTTCAGAAAAAAAGAGATTCACATAAAGTGTTAATTTTAGAGTTAAAACAAAATATATTGCGTGTATTTCTATGACAGAAACAAGGAAAAATTCGCACAATTTTCACATTTCTATTCCATGGCTAGTGTCTCCACGGGCCTACTGGTATATGGTAAACAGGGCCTTTCGAAGGGAGACTGCTTGTTGAAAATAAAACACCGTCCGGGCGGACGATCCCGTTTAACGGCCCGAAGACAAAATACAACTTTTCAAAATACATTCCCCTACGAGAAAAGCAGTAACGTCCATTATCCTGACGGCTATCATGTAGCACAGATCCACACTAGACATTTTCCAAAATCATAATCGGTATCGGCATTTTGTTTCTACCTAATTCACTGAACAGATGTCGGCAAAAAGTGATCAGATCGGCGCAGAATCGCATCAAGCTGTTCATGCCGTGCCTGAACACGGACTCCTCCCTTTCCTGTGACCCATCCGCGTACTTTTTCACCCGCACTTTCCGATAGGTTTTCAATCCTTCCTTGATCGAGAGCACATAGGCGAACACGACAATAGCCATCAGCAACTGGCAGCGGGATTCGGTGCCCAGATTCATGGCCTCCAGCGAAAAGCCATTGGTTTTCATATGCTTGAAAAAGGCCTCGATCTTCCACCGCATCCGGTATTTGTCAGCTACCGACCGGGCGGGTTCGTTCAGGCTGGTCACCAGACAAACCAGGGGATCATCGGCATCCTGCCTGCGGTTTTTCAGCACCACGATAGTTCAGAGGCATTCCTTCCAGAACAAAAGACTTTCCCAGCACTTTGCCGGCCACTTTACTGCGCTTGACCTTGTTGCACAACTGCATGTAGCTTCTGCCCCCGGATTGGTCTATGGCCTCCTTGTAGGTTCCGCTTTTGAGCCTGATTATGAAATCTATATCATTTTCATGAGGTACTTGAACCACTTTGCCCCAATATATTCGCGATCAGCGATCAGTACGCTGTACGACAAATCGAACCGGTGTAGGGCCTCTACCTAACCCT
>CAVYGM010000026.1:0-590931 GCA_963768025.1 uncultured Cytophagales bacterium | reverse complement strand
CTTACTACATTGACTAATGCCTGAAAAAACGCCTCCTTACTTAGATAAAATCACACAACTTAAAGGGCCAATTTTTGTATTCGGAGCCAGCGGTTTTATCGGTGTCAATCTTTTTTACGAAATATTCAAAGTGCGTAAGGACTGCTACGCCCTCACGCACGATGCCACCAAGGCCTGGCGGCTAAAATCACTTGGTGTTCCCTTCGAGAATGTGGTACACTGTGATATACTCTCCAAAAATTCCGTTCAGGAGGTAGTTGAAAGATACAAGCCAAAGACGATTTTCAACTTGGCCGCTTACGGTGCGTATAGCAAACAGAGCAACGTAAACCTCACCTACGAGACTAACGTGATAGGTACCCTGAACCTATTGCAGGTATGTACCCCGGATATGGTGTATATCCACGCGGGTAGCAGCTCCGAGTACGGCTTCAATTGCACCGCCCCTTCGGAAGAGGATCGGGTGGAGCCAAATAGTCATTATGCGGTTTCGAAGGTATCGGCGGCGTACCTATTGGAGTTTTATGCCAAAGTACACGGACTTAATACGCTCAACCTCAGGTTATATTCCATATACGGCTATTGGGAAGAGCCCGACCGGCTTATCCCTCGTTTGATCGAAAAAGCCCGGCAGGGAAGTTTGCCCTCCTTTGTTTCCCCGGACATCAGCCGTGACTTCGTTTTTATTGACGATTGCCTGGATTCCTTTATGATTTGCGCCCTTGGTGTAAATGAAAAGAACCGGGGTAAGTCCTATAACATTGCTACGGGTAAGAAAACAACCATTGGCGATTTGGTGAACACCACAAGATCCTTGTTTGGCATTACCATCCAACCGGAATGGGGAAGCATGACCAACCGCAAGTGGGACCTGGCCGATTGGTACGGTGATCCCAGTTCGATCCAGAATGATCTTGGTTGGAAAGCAACTACGTCCCTGGAGGAGGGGTTATCTTTGACCAAAAAGTGGCAGGATACCGTTGGGTACGAGTCGGCTATTATCCCGGCATTCGAGAATCCCAACCTGAACCCGGTCATAACGGCCATTATTGCCTGCTATAAGGATGCGCAGGCTATTCCGTACATGTACGAACGGCTGGTAAAAACTTTCAACGAAATGAAGGTCAGGTACGAAATTATTTTCGTAAACGACAACTCCCCCGACAATCAGGAACAGGTCATCGATGCGCTATGCGATAAGGATCAGAACGTAGTCGGGATTAGCCACTCCCGAAATTTTGGTTCCCAATCGGCCTTCCTGAGCGGCATGGAAATCGCCACGGGGGACGCCGTGGTCCTCATGGACGGAGATTTGCAGGACCCTCCCGAAATCATTCCCGAATTTTTCGAAAAATGGCAGCAAGGATTCGACGTGGTGTACGGCGTACGGGTTCAACGCGAAATGAAACCACAAATCCATTTTTTTTACAAAACCTTCTACAAAGTCTTTCAGAATTTGAGCTACGTGCCCATTCCACGGGACGCGGGAGATTTCTCGATGATTGATCGCAAAGTGGTGAAGGAACTCGTGGAATTACCGGAAACCGAACAATTCTTGCGCGGACTGCGGGCTTGGGTAGGTTTCAAACAAACCGGTGTACCCTACGTCCGGCCCGAACGGATGTTCGGGGTATCCACCAACAACTGGCGGAAGAATATCTGGTGGGCTAAAAAAGCTATTTTCTCTTTCAGCTTCGCCCCGCTGGAATTAATGAGCTACGCGGGTTTCTTCCTCACTGGTTTGTCCTTCATAGGCATCATCTGGCAAATAATAGCCAAATTCTTTTTATTTCCGGATACGCCCCGTGGTTTCTCCACGGTTATTGTCCTGGTAATATTCTTTGGGGGGCTCACGATCCTTGGCATCTCGTTTTTGGGTGAATATATCGCCAAGATTTTCGAAGAGACCAAGAAAAGACCTAAATTTATCCGGACTCGAATCCGTCGGGGGGTGAAAGCCTACAAATCTGCCGAGGAGATCAGAACGCTGGTAAAACAACTTAACAAATGAGAGTAGAATTTTCACAATCCATCGAGAAACTGGCGGCTGAGGACGATTCTATTGTCTTCATTACGGGCGATTTGGGATACAACGCCTTCGAAAACCTAAGGGATCGCCTGGGGAAGCGATTTATCAACGCCGGCGTAGCTGAGCAGAACATGGTGGGTGTGGCCGCCGGTATGGCCTATAAAGGATATAAAGTATTCTGTTACAGCATCGCCCCGTTTGTCGTGTACCGCTGTCTCGAACAATTTCGAAACGACGTTTGCTTCCATAAACTGCCGGTATTTCTGGTAGCCAATGGGGGTGGGTACGGCTACGGCATCATGGGGAGTAGCCATCACACGCTGGAAGACCTGGCCTGTTTGAGTAGCATGCAAAACGTCAAGGCCCACGTCCCTGCCTTTTCCGACGAAGTGGAATCCCTGGTATACCAGATGGCCGCGGATGCCGGACCAGCGTACCTGCGCCTGGGCGCCGGCATGAAAACCCCGGAAGGGAGTGTACAATCCGGCTCGTTCAAAATAGTCCACCAACCAACGGCCTCTGAACTCGCGGTGGTGGCCCTCGGCCCTATTGCCAACAATGCCCTGGTAGCCATTCAGTCAAATCCTGAATTAAATAAGATAGTGACCGTACTAGCGGCAAATAGCTTTCCCCTCGAAATGCCTGCGGATATTCAGGCGATTTTGAGCCAGGCGGCTGGCATTGTTGTGGCCGAAGAACACGTTAGCATCGGCGGACTGGCCCAACAACTTTCCGTACAGTTACTCGAAAGGGGAATTTCGCCTGACAGATTTATTAGCCTGAGAGCGCAGGGGTACCCCAACAATACCTATGGTAGTCAGAAGTATCATCAAAAGCTCTCGCAACTCGATGCCGACAGCATAGAACAATCACTGCTCACTTTGCTGCAGAGGGTATGAGCAACCGTGCTTCCCAACTTATTGTCTGCCTGACGTTACTAATCCCGATCGGAATCTATTTTTGGGTGTGGGACTATTACGCAATCAACGTTCCCAAATGGGACGATCACGCCCTCAAAGCCTTTCTGTTGGAGTACCTTCAGGCTACTAATTTGTCGCAAAAGTGGGAAGCCCTTTTCCGACAGCACAACGAGCACCGCATTACCTTCACCCGGCTGGTGTCCCTGATAGACTATTCGATTTTTGGCAACCTCAATTTTAAAAGGTTGATGTTGTACGGAAATATCCTCCTACTCGGCATTATTGCCCTATGGTGGGTATTGCTAGGCACCAATCGTAAACCGTTTTTTACGCTCCTACCCGTTCCTTTCATTTGGCTTACCTTATCGCACCACGAAAACATGTATTGGGGCATGGCTTCCATCCAAAACTTCGGCGTAGTGGTACTGGGTGTTTGGGCGCTGTATTGTTGTGTGTCATACCTCCGTTGGCATTTCGTCCTTGCCCTTGTTTTAGCGGGGATGGCTTGTCTCACCAGTGGGAATGGGCTCCTCATTCTCCCCATTGGAGCACTTTTGTTGGTGCTGGCGCGGTCCTGGCAGCGACTTCTGGCCTGGGGCCTGGTAGGAGTTGGGTACATTGTCCTTTATTTTCATAACTTTCAGGGTTCTCCCGCCAACCCTGATATACGTGTTGGGCTTGGGCAATTTCTTCGCGGCTACCTGTACTTCCTGGGGTCATTTGCCGAAGCCTTTCCCGTTAAGGATCATTTGGGTGTGTGTTTCACCCTGGGGATTGTTCTGTTGCTGGTCGCTCTGTCCATAGGTTTTGCTACCACTTTCAGGATTATCCGCGGTAGATACGACTACAAATACGCCCGAATTACCGATCTTTTTTGCTTGGGGGTTTTGCTTTTTATCCTCGGGACTGCCGTGGTGGTAGTGTATGCACGGGCCGGATTTAGCACCGAAGGCCTTCTAACAAGCCGATACAAAATTTACTCCTTTTTGCTCCTACTGGTTGCGTATTTGTACATTGTAATTCCGATCAGGGGGTCCTTTTTGTCTCCCTATGTGTCCGCGATTGTGTTTTTGAATGCGCTGTATTCCGTCTTCAGCACCCATTATCATTTGGTGGATGCCCATAATTTCAGGAAATACCAGACTACCGCCCGGTTCAACGGGACCTACACCGACCGATCCCTTCTTCCCGAAAAGGATTCCAGTTTGGCGGGATCGTTCGTTGAGCAAACGCCGATTTTTTATGAGCAATGGCTCCCCCTCCTCAAAGTTGCCTCCCGCCAGGCCTTTGCTGGTCAGACGGCCGGGCTGATGAATGTGTTCAGGGCAACTACAATCAATCAAACCGCTGAATCCATCCAAATAGAAAATTCATCCTACAACAATCAACGTTTACAGGATAGTGGGGTCTATTTCGTCCTCAGCTCCGAAAAAAGATACTACCTCTTCCCGGCCCTTCGGGGTAGAAACACCAACCGGAAAAAATTATTTCTGGAACAAGTGTACTTTGCACCGGGCTTCCAACTGACTATCCCGTTTTCTGAGATAGAAAAGGGTACTTACGCGCTCGGGATGGTATGGGTACAAGGCGAGCGGGTGGGTGTGATGATGGGAAGGGATTCAATCAATTCGAGGAAGGTGCTTAAAAAACCCATCCGGACCAACTGGTAACCTATGCGCACGACATCAACTGGATATTTAATACAACTAGATGGCCTACGGTTCGTGGCGGTAGCCCTCGTCCTGGTGGACCATTGGTTGGCAGAGTTCAATATTATTCCCTACGGCCCCTTAGGGGTAACCTTGTTTTTTGTCCTCAGCGGATTTTTGATTACTCGTATTCTGCTCGTTAGTAAGGAGAAGAACTACGAAAAAGAGGGGGGAATGGGTACCTACCTCAAAAAGTTTTACATCCGCCGAACCCTTCGCATTTTTCCGATCTATTACCTTTCCATTGCCGTTCTCTTTGCCTTGAACGTACCGCCAGTTCGGGATACGCTGGGTTGGTGTTTGCTGTACGCTACCAATATTTATATAGCCATTAATCAAACCTGGATGGGGGTCATTGATCACTTTTGGTCCTTGGCGGTGGAGGAACAATTTTATATCTTTTTCCCCTTCGTCATATTTCTCATCCCCCGCAAGGCCCTCGTCCCATTCCTGTTTTTCATTATCGTGCTCAGCGTGGCCTTGCGCCTCTATTTTTACTTAGGAGACTACGAGTGGATGGTCAACTACGTGTCCATGCCCATGTGCCTCGATTCTTTTGGACTGGGAGGACTCATGGCTTGGATGCAATTGTCGCGTCCCCAACTTTTTGAAAAAGTATTCAAAAAATCGATCTGGATTTGGGTGGGACTAATCAGCTGGGTACTTGTGGTGTACTGGTCCAAAACATTCGTGGAAATCCATAACATAGCCAATGATGTAGTTGACCGACTGGTAAGTTCGATCTTTTGTTTTTTCCTGATCGGAAAAGCCGTGATTGGCTTCGAAGGGCCAATGAAGTGGTTTTTGGAACATCCGGTCAGTAACTACCTGGGCAAGATCAGCTACGGGATGTACGTGTATCACAATTTTATCTACAACCATTTTCACACGCCCGCCTCCCACCCTACCCTCAGAATACTGCGTAAGATAGAAGGGTGGATTCCGGTGGTGGACGACTCGCTTCTTTTTCAAATAGCCTATTTTTTCCTGCTTACGACCCTGGTATCTGCCTTGTCCTGGCAATTTATTGAAAAGCCGATCAACGACTTGAAAGATAAATACGCTCGTTAAATTGTTACGGTTCGTAAATCAAAATCAGTAATTTTGCACTACAAAAATCCAAACTTAGATGACCTTGTTACTTAGTATTGTAATGCCTGCCTACAACGAAGAAGATTGTATCGAGAAAGTTGTAGGAAGCTGGACTGACTTTTTAAAGAAGAAATTTCCAACGGATAAAACTACCTTAATTGTCATAAATGATGGATCAAAAGACCGGACGGGAGCATTATTAGATGAACTTAGCAAGACCAACACGCACCTGACGGTCCTAAACCAAAAAAACGGCGGGCACGGGAATGCGGTTGTAAATGGGTATAAAAAGGCCGTGGAATTGCAATCTCAACACGTGTTTCAAACCGACAGCGATGATCAGTTTGTGACCGATGATTTTGAGAAGCTGTGGTCCAAGCGAAAGGAATCTAAGTTTATCCTGGGCTACCGGGAGATCCGCCACGATGCCTCGGTTCGCCTCTTCATAACCAGGGTATTACGCGGAACCATCTCCACGGTATACGGGACGTACATCCTGGATAGCAACATCCCCTTCCGATTGATTGAAGGTAATTTTCTCAAAAAATTACTCCAACAACTCCCCGATCCGGAGCCTTTTGCACCGAATATCTTCCTGGCTGTAATGGCAAAAAAGGCCGGAGAAGAACTTTATGACCTACCTATCACCCATAAGGATCGGGAAACCGGCACGGTATCCATCGTGAAATGGAATTTGTGGAAAGTGTGCATTCGGTCTTTCCGGGAATTACTCAGATTCAGAATCGAACTTAACGATAAAGTAAGGGCATTACGATCTAAAACCTGACCACTGTGCAAAAAAAATACGCGCTGCCGATCCTGATTTTTGTGTTGTTGTCCATTGCCGTATTTGTTATGTACCGGGTTTGGTGGCGTTCGCAGGCTGCCTGGCAATTTATCCCTTCTGATGCGAGCGCGGTCATTACCAGCGACAAAATTCAGGATTCGGCGTTCGTTTTACATGAATCCAACATCAATGTAAAAGACTTTCCGATGATTAGTCAGGCATCGGAAAGCCTGTTGTTGCTCAACTACATTGTGAAGGAAAAGGAGGTCATTGCCAAAACGCTCCAAAAGAAAAACGTAACGTTTTCTTTTCATCCCCGCACCTCCATCAATCTTGGGATCATTTTCTATGTACCGCTCAATGGGGAGGCGGAGGAAAAATTATGGACGAATCCCAATCAACCCAACATTCGGGTGCTGCGTCATACCTTCCAAAATACCACCATTACCGACATCAATGACCTCAATTCCCGGCCGGTCTGCTCGTATATAATCAAAGATAAGTATCTGATTGTAAGTAAGTACGGCGAATTGATCGAAGATGTGATCCGGCTATCGGACGAAACTACCCAAAGCTTCGACCTGCAAAGTGAGTTTGAGAAATCCAATGACTCAAAGTACAGTTTGAATATCTATTTGAAAAATTCGATTTGGAACGATCTTTTTTTCAAATCCCTGACTTCCCAACGTACCCTTTCCGAATTCATGAAGCTATTTCCTACCCGGCAGGATTATCACCTCGCTTCTCCACCGGGTACCTCCATTGACTTCGTATCGCTGGGTTGTGATAATCAGAAAACCTACGCTACGGAGTGGCTACAAGGTCAGAAAGGAAGAGCGTTTCAAAATCACGACTACATCACCCAACAAACCTCGTTATTTTTCAGAATTGCGGGCGGCGATAGCGCGCGGTTTCGGGAAAATTTTCAGGAATGGCACGATGGCTACGAAAGTCCCGGCTGGGAAAAGATCGCGTACTATATTCAATCGGAGCGAGCGGAATTAATTACAGCCGTGGGCTCTGAATTAATCCTCTGTCAGATTGAAGGTACCAATAGCCTCAGCGAAGGAAAATTGGCGATGATAGAATACGCCAATTACGATAAATTACGACCTATCCTTACCAAACTCGCCCGTCTTTCCACGACAGAAACCAATGTTTCTCTGGATAAGTACCAGGGTTATGATTTGTTTTCTATCCCCATTCCCGAGTTTCCGGCGAGTCTGTATGGGCCACTTTTTAGTGGCTTTCCCCGTTCCTTTGTTACGTACGTGGCCCCCTATCTCGTCATTAGCAACAGTTCCCAGGCGCTCAGGACCTATATCTCCGATTTTGAAAATCGGATTACCTGGAAACAGTCCCCAGAATTGGATAGTGTGTTACTAAATACCAAACAACCACCCCAACTGGCGCTGGTGGCTAGTCCACGGAAGGTATCCTCCACCAGCGGGGCCTCGGTAGCCGGCAACCTGCTTTCCTCCAAAATCGAGAGCCTTGTTCTCCAGTGCTACCTGGATCAAAAGCAATCCTACCCTACCCTGAGCATTATTCCCAAAAAAAGACGGACCTCCGGTACGGTGTTAAACAGAACTTTTCTAGCGGGACAAATCGAGTGGAAACAAGGGAATGATTCCCTGATTTCAATAACCCAAAGGCAGACCGACGGCGCGGCTCAGCTGCTCTTGACCGACCAGGAACACATGCTGGTGAGGCCATCGGCCAGTTATGAGAAAACGAATCCCATTACCCCCCTCGATGGTCCCATTGCCGTGGAGCCCCACAAAGTTGATTTCCTAAATATTGGCCGGCAACAGCTTATCGTCGCTACTAAGGAGTACTTGTACACCATTGATGAGGACGACCTGGGTTTCATAACTTCCATCCAAATGGGAATTCCGTCGGGAATCCCCATAAAAAATCTGATTCGAATTGAAGGGAGCGCCGAGGGCAGCAGCCGATTTGTGATCTTGGATGCCGCAGAGAATATTTACCTATGGGATAAAGTAAATGCGCCTCCCATCCAAAATCAACCGGTCCATCTATTTTAAGAATATTCAAATCCCGATGGTATCCCTTAATCAGTTGGGAAGCCGATCGCTGATCATTACCCAAAAAAACGGGATGGTGTACCTCGTAAAAGAGGACGGGGTAGTTCGCCCTGGCTTTCCGGTTGATTTGCTGACTCGAGTAGAAAGTGCCTTTACCTGGACGCAAAACACGCTGACCGGCCAGCCCGAGTTGGTTGGGGTGACGGTGTATGGCGAGCTCATCCGGGTAGATCTTTCCGGTAAAATTATCGAAAGAAAACAACTGTATCGACCCGAATCGTCCTCCCAATTCAAGACCTTGTTCGACGACAACTCCCTGGACTGGTTGCTCGTGCGGGCATCCGATACCCGCGTGGCGATCTTGAATAAGGCCGGTCAGGAGCTTTTTGAAATTGGAAATATTAGCCCCAATTCTACCATTCAGTATCACTATTTCGGCGTGGACAACCGTTTTATTTCTATCGGTTCGGGAGGGTATACTTCCGTCTTTGATATGTCTGGCAATCGCCTGGGCGATAAGCCCATCCGTTCGGATAGACCGGTGCGGCTGGCGTACCAAGCCTCCTATTACAAAATTTTCGTTTTTGGACATTTGGGGGAGAAGTACCAAACCTGGACCATAAAAATCCGCTAATATGAGAATCGTGAGGGCTTTGGTGCTTTTGGTGGTCGGTATCATCTGGATCGGCGGATGCAGCTCGCCCCTGCTTCAGGTATTGTACCAGACAGAAATCATTCCGGATGATTACCGCTATGGGGATCTCTATCGCCTCTCCAACCTGAAGCCAATTTAAAGACCCCAAAGCAAAAATGCTCCCCCTTGTTTGCGAACGGAAAAACCCCGGCTAAAAAAGTAGCCCTGTACATTATTGGGGATAGCTTTACCGAAGCCCAGCGCGTAGGAGCAGAAGATTTTGTGGCGGAAAAATACCAGTACGCGCATTGGGGCACGAAGCTGCATTTGAAACTGGATACCGCCTACACCAATATCATCATTCTTGAAACAGTGGAACGGAAAGTAAGGGAGCATTTCATCGCCCCCATTTCCAATGTACTCCCAGACACCGCCACCTACGTTACCATTCCGGAGGATACAAGGCTCGTGAGTCGGCTGGATCAATTGTTCTTGTCGGTGGCGACCGAAGAACGACTGGCCACAATCTTATTCCAATATGATATCATTCTTAAAATTAAAGAATTAAAAAGTGCCTTGAATTACCATTTGTTCGACCGAACCGACCCGAAAGTGGACGTTTCGCAGGATGGCGAGGTCCTTTCTTACGTCGAGGAAACGGAAAGTGGATTGGTAACCTCCTCCTTCAATGAAGTAAAAAATTGGGAAGTAGATTCCCTGGTAAGTGTGATCAATTACGATCAAAAATTTCTAAAAGACCTCGGATTTGATGCCGTCTATTTGGCCATCATCCCTAGCAAAACCAGCATCCTAATGCCGGAATTTGGTACCTACAATCATTTGCTTGAACGAGTGGAGGGTCATCCTCAGCTGAGCCTAGCCTCGATTTCGGTGTACCAGGATTTTAAAGAAATGAAAGAAAACCCCTATCTCCTGGGCGATTCACACTGGTCGTGTGCGGGACAATATCGGTGGCTGCAAAAAGCGAATCAATTGCTTTTTTCTGAGATAGGTTTACAATAAAAATGCCTGCAAGCAGCTAACTTACAGGCATTTACCTACAAAATTGTAGGACGTAGCGGGCTCGAACCGCTGACCTCCGCCCTGTCAAGGCGGCGCTCTGAACCAACTGAGCTAACATCCTATTGCGAAGTGCCGCAAATATACAAAATTTCCCGGACTGTCCAAACGATATCGATAAACTTTTTGTGAAGGAATGCGCCATAAGAGCACGCAATCCAACGATAAACAGCACTAACAGAGCCAGTATCGAATTTCGCATACTCCCCGTTAATTGTTCGATCAGGCCATAAATCAGCGTGCCGAATAACGATGGATGATTTTCTCGGTTACATCGTAAAAACTAAAATAAGAGGCCGTATCGGTGGTGCGCCGGAATGAGTTTGGAATAGGTCGACCTTGATAGCGATTGAATGCCGCCCATTACCAAGCCCACTACACCCGCCAGCACGAAAAACTGCGATTGGGTTTGAACATAGTAGGCACCAGCGCAGACGACAATCCAGATCAACACCGCCGTCATGAGTGCGTAGGTATTCCCAATTCGTTCCGACAAGCGGGAGAAGCCGTAAGCGCCCGGTAATAGCCACCAATGAATCAGCAAAATCGTGATAATCAGACTTTGGCCACGGTAGTTTTAATTCATCACTGCCCAAAAATCGTTGCTACATACATCACCGTCTGAACGGCCATGTTAAATACAAAAAAGGCGATCAGGAACGCGGCAGATTGTCTGTTCGCGAAGCTGCCCATACACTTTTTTTAATTCTTTAAAGCCATTGAACAGCCAATTGCCTTTGGGCTTTTTCGCCGAATGTATTGCGGGCAGGTACCGGAACGGGATCTGGGCAAAAACAACCCACCAGACCCCAACGGTCAGAAAGGAAATTCGGGCGGGCATGCTTTTGTCACAATGCCGTACTTCTCGGGGAAAAGCACCATGTCAGGTTAAACACCAGAAGAGTACGCTACCAAGGTAGCCCATAGGAAAAACCCCGGGCACTGTACCGGTCAAAATTATCTTCGGTGGCGATTTCGGGCAGAAAGGAATTATAGAACACGATGCTGCCACTCCACCCGATCAGGCTAAAAATGAAGGCAATGACCGAAAACGTAATGGTGTCACGGGTGAAGAAAAAGAGCAGTGCACAACAGGTGGCCCCTGAATAGCAGAAAATCTTCATGAACATTTTTTTCCTCCCGGTATAATCCGCAATAGCCGTACAAAAAGGAATCAGAAGTACGACCACCAGGAAGGCGAAGGAAACGGAGTAGGAAAATAAAACGGAACTCTTGATCGAAATTCCTAAAAAATCAATGACGTCCCCCCCTTGCGCGTTGAGGGCAGTAGCGCTGAAATACACCGGAAAAATACTGGAAACGATTACCAGGGCGTGAACAGAATTAGCCCAATCATACATACACCAGGCATTAATGGTGCGGCGATCGTTTTTTTTCATGAGGGTGTTTGGTGAAGTTTTTATGCAACAAAGGAGCGCATGACCGAAAGGATAAGGTCATGCACTCCTGAAATTAAATCCTTATAAATTTCTAATCCAGATATTCCGGTAACTAATCGGTTCGCTGGGATCTCCGTGATCTTGCAATTTGATGGGTGCTTTGCCGTGCGGCTTGTCGTACGTGGGCAAACCGATATACTGAGTAGGTCCTCTCAGTTCGGTATCGTTTTGCACCACCACTCCATTAAACAGCACCGTTACGTGCGCCGGAGAAAACAGGGATCCATCTTCCTTAAACCGAGGAGCCGTAAAAATTATGTCGTAAACGTTCCATTCACCGGGAGGCCGGGTGGGGTTTTTGAGGGGAGGGAACTGCTTGTAAATACTGCCCGATTGGCCGTTGGCGTACGTCCGGTTGTTGTAAGAATCCAGGATCTGCAATTCGTAGCCCGCGTCACCTTTGCCAATGGAGGACAAAAACAAGCCGCTGTTTCCTCGGCCTTGCCCTTTGCCGGTAATGGAAGACGGAATTTTCCATTCTATGTGCATCTGATAATCCAGAAAGGACTCTTTTGTCTGAATGTTTCCGGTACCTTTTTTAACCGTAAATGTCCCATCGCTTACCGTCCAGCCTGCCGGCTTGGCGGGATCGTTGACGGATACCCACTGATTGAGATTGGAACCATCGAACAACACGAGGGCATCAGAAGGGGCAGCATTATTCGGAGGAGCCGTAACGGTTTTTACCTCAGGTTCCCAAAATTCGGTCATATCCGGGGTCATTTTACCGGGTTTGGGCACCTCCTGAGCGAAGGCCTCGCTGGAAACTGCACCCAGCATAGCGATACCAAGAGCAAAGGTTTTGATTGAAACTGACATAGTTATAAGTAAGAATAAAATGGTTAGAAAGGGTATTGCCTAAAAGACAATTCAAAAACATTACAAAATAAGCACATAATTCCACAAAAAAAGCGGCAGAAATCTCCGCCGCCCGCATTTGTACTAATTTTTAAGCTATTTGATGATGGGTTCAAAAATCAGATTTGCTTCCTGGGAAGAACCATTCACCGGAATTTTATTGGTCAGGATCATTTTGGAACGGGTCAGTTCCTTAACCCCAAATTTGCCTTTAAACTGACTTACCTCAATATCCAGCACCTTACCTTCCTCGATCAGGTACCAGGTTCCCCCGTTTACGACTTGCCGCGAAACACGATCGAGGGCTTTGGTAACGTTATTATCAAAAAACTGAATGTCAAAAAAGTAAATTGCCGTGGTTTCAAGGCTGAGCTGGTTCTGGGGAATCGAGTTCCCGGAGGCGTCCGTTACGCTCATCAATCGCCAGGGATTGTTGATGAGTACCTCCCCTTTTGTCTGAATCGTTTGTGGTTCAGGATCGGTTTTTTCCTGGCACGAAAAAATTATCAGGGCAACAATAGCGACTGCCAATCTGTTGAGTATGGGATTCATAATTCAATCGGTTTGATTAGGGATTGCGGGTGTTGGTACGGTTATTTGCAAAAGTAACGAAATTGAGACGACAAAAAATACAGGCCTGTATGCGTTTTTTGGGAACAAACCAGATTAGTATTACTTTTATTTTCCTGATTATCAGCGCAACGTTTGGCTTTTCCCAGAGTTGTACCCTTGATTTTCAATTTGTTCCCGTCAGCGGAACGAATTCCATTGAATGGAATAAATTCCCGGAATTCTCCCTCCCCTTCACCCTAATTTACAACGGGCCCCGCTTTCAGGATACCGAATCCAAACCCCTACGACGCGGATTCAGCCATATTGCGCTGTTTAGCGGCCCGGAGGGCAGTACCCTGCCGGCCAAGAACCGTGCGATCCTTTGGAACAGTGTGGCCACCATGTCCAATACCCAACCCTGGGCCATCCGGGGTTTGGAAAGTCCGTGGGGTAACGATACGGCCGCCTACCGCTCCTATTGGGGCGAGTACCTGAAGGGGCTGGCTAACCAATTCGACGATTCACGTAATCAGCCCTACCCCAAGGCCGACATCATTTGCCTGGATATTGAGCGCATTCAGGAACTCGACCGGGATATACTGGCCCTGAAACAAGACTCCCGCATACCGCAGGGCTACCGGAGCCTGGCGGATAATGCGTTCGTGAGTACATATAAAAAGGATATTAGGTGGTGGTACACTGAATCCACTAAGTTTATCCGCAACCTGGGACTCCCGTCCTCTTCCAAACTTAGCAGTTATAGTGACGTGCCGGTGCGGGGTACCTGGCTCAATATACCCAGCAACAGCTGGCAGGATTGGACTTCGAATCCCCAACGTACCCACTACCTCTTGCAGGACGAAGGGGGAAAAATTGGGGGTAGTTTCTACAATCAACTGGATTTTCTGACTCCTTCGGCCTATTATTTTTATCCGTACGAAAACCCACTCGGTAAGGACTACCTGTCCTACCTGCTATTCCAAATCGAGGCCAACCGGGCGTGGAGCAACAAGCCCATTATCCCATTTGTGTGGCTTCGGTACCATGACAGTTTTTCGCCTGACACCCCTCTCATCCCCGGCTTTATGGCCGAAGCAACCGCTATTTTTCCATTTTTCTCCGGAGCACAGGGTCTATGGCTTTGGGATAGCAACTACTTCGAGAATGCCCTGCAGCAGAACTACGCAGCCTACGAGTACTTCATAAAGGGACTGTACCGCCTCTCCAAATTCTCGGATATGTTTACCGGAGAATACGAACTGGTAATAGCCCAATCGGCCCGGGACCACATGGAAAAACGGGACCCCATCTGGCGGGGGGTAGTAAAGGACGGGCGTATTTTGGTAGCCGCCCAAAACACCTACGCTTCCGAAAGCCAGCAAACACAGCTTACTGTGTCGTACAAGCAGTGGACCAAAACTATTACCCTCAATGGGCGGGACGTATTTCTTTGCCAGTTTGATCTGTCCGATGTGGTCAACTCCCTGGATTCCTCCCTTTCGGTGGCCAGTATTTTTCCTAACCCTACCCAAAAAGCGGTGTACGTAAATTTGACCAGTCGTAATCCCCAAAGTAAGGTGACGTTTGAGTTGTTGGATTTGAAAGGTACGGTATTGAATACCCATGTTACCAACACCACCTTGGGCGATTTCCGCTACACGTTCGACCTGCCAACGGTACCCCGAGGGTCGTACCTGATTAAAGTGAGCACAGAAACCTCCACGTTGACAAAACATATTCTTATTTACTGACGCCACCTGATCCCATGAACAGACTCAGCCAGGAAACAAGCCCCTATCTCCTCCAACACGCCCACAATCCGGTGGACTGGTATCCGTGGGGGGAAGAAGCCTTAGCGAAGGCACGCTCGGAAAACAAACCGATTCTGGTGAGTATCGGGTACTCGGCCTGCCATTGGTGCCATGTCATGGAGCGGGAATGCTTTGAAGAGGGAAGCATTGCTGAGGTAATGAATGACCTCCTGGTATGCATCAAAGTGGATCGTGAGGAGCGACCGGATATTGACGCCATCTATATGGATGCGGTTCATCTCATGGGGGTTCGGGGAGGCTGGCCCTTAAATGTTTTTCTGATGCCCGACGCCAAACCCTTCTATGGGGTCACCTACCTCCCACCCAAAAATTGGGTTCAGTTGGTACGAAGCATTGACAATGCGTTCAGGAACCATCATCAGGAGCTGGCAGATTCAGCGAATGGATTTGCTGCAAGTTTGCAAATGAGCGAGACGGAAAAATATGGGTTGAGTGGAGGCCCAAGGGAGTTCAGTACCGACGCCATGGATGGCATGTTCGACCGCTTGAAGGCAACCTTCGATACCCAAGCCGGTGGACCGGATCGGGCACCGAAATTCCCGATGCCCTCCATTTATAAGTTTTTGCTTCGGTATTATGATCGAACCCAACATCCCGAAGCACTCGCGGCCCTAGAACTCACACTATCCCGCATCGCCCTGGGGGGCATTTACGACCACGTAGGCGGTGGCTGGGCGCGGTACTCGGTTGACCACGAATGGTTTATTCCGCATTTTGAAAAAATGCTCTACGACAATGCCCAACTGGTGAGTCTGTATTCTGAAGCCTATTCGCTCACCAAAAATCCGCTTTTTGCCGATCGGGTTCGGCAGACGATCGAATGGCTCTGTGCCGAGATGCAGAACGAGGAAGGCGGTTTTTATTCGGCATTAGACGCGGATAGCGAAGGTGTGGAGGGGAAATTTTACGTTTGGACAGCGCCGGAATTGCGTGACATACTTGGGGAAGATTTTGGCTGGTTCGCTGCCCTTTACGGTTTTTCGGAAGAAGGAAACTGGGAACACGGCCTGAATCATCTGCATTTAACCCAGGATATTGAAACGACGGCCAAGCAGCGGGGCGTGGATTCGGCAGGATTGAGGGAAAAGTACGATCAGGCCTTACAAAAACTAGCCAAAAAACGCAGTGAACGCATCCGCCCCGGCCTGGACGACAAAATTCTAACCTCCTGGAACGGCCTGCTGTTACGGGGATTCGTGGATGCCTACCGGGCCCTGGGCGATGAACCCATTCGGGAAAATGCCATCAGGTTAGGGCAATTTTTGGTAACGCACATCCTGGACGAAAACGAATTGTGGCATAGTTATAAAAACGGTAAAGCTACCATTCATGGCTTTCTGGAAGACTACGCCGCCCTGGCGGACGGACTGGTGGGGCTGTACCAAATCACCTTTGAGGAGAAATGGCTGAGGTTGAGCGAGCGGGTACTTGATCGGGCCATCGCGTCTTTCTTTGATGCGGAGGATGGATTATTTTTCTTCACCCACGCTGCCGCTGAAAACTTGATTGCCCGGAAAAAGGAATTGATGGATAATGTGATACCGTCTTCCAATTCTATTATCGCCCATGCCTTGTACCAGGTAGGACTACTCCTGGACCGGACGGACTATCTGGAAAAAGTAGACGCTATGCTCAGTCGAATGACGCGCTTGCTGGGGACGGAAGTTCAGGTGGCCACCAACTGGGCGGCCTTGTATGCCCTCAGAACTTCTCCTACGGCCGAAGTAGTGATCGTGGGACCAGAAAACGACACGCTAAGGAAAGATTTCGACCGGTTTTTTATTCCCAATAAAGTGATGGCCGGGACGGCCCTCACTTCCGATTTACCCTTATTGGAAAACCGCACCGCGATTAATGGAAAAACGGCTATTTATGTTTGCTTCAACAAAACCTGCCAATTGCCGGTTCAGGATGTGGAAGCTGCCCTGGCGTTACTAGGCTAACGTTATTTTACCCGATTCGGGTTTTCGCTGACGAAGGCTCCCCATCCGCCTTTTTTATCTTTTTTGGAAGAAATTGAAGAGGTAGAAGCCGGAGAATTCAAGTGAAAATGGTGGCAAATGGCGATGGCGATGCCATCCGTTGCGTCCATAAATTCCCGGCTTAGCTCCATGTTCAGAATTTTTTCCAGCATGTAGGCTACTTGTTCCTTGGAGGCATTTCCGTTGCCAGTTACCGACTGCTTCACTTTCTTTGGGGAGTATTCTACGATAGGAATATCCCTGGCCAGGGCGGCGGCCATCGCTACCCCCTGGGCCCGGCCTAATTTGAGCATGGATTGGGCATTTTTTCCGTAAAACGGATCTTCAATGGCCATTTCGTCGGGCAGGTACTCTTCAATGAGCTGGCTCAACCGCTCAAAGATTTTCTTTAATTTAAGTTCGTGGGTCGTATATTTGTTCAACTTAATCACCCCGTATTGAATCAATTCAATCTTGTGGTTGATTATGCTGATCACCCCGTAGCCTAATACCTGGGTTCCTGGATCTACACCAAGGATAATTTTCTCGCTTTTAATTGGCTCTGTTGCACTCATCATGCTGCAAGATAAACAACTGATCCCACCAAAAGAAAGATCACGGAAATCGAAATGGTGGAAGGTAGCCAAGTTGATCACGACGCTTTTGATTGTCAGCTACCTATATTCGGTGATCAACCGGGAAAATAAAGGAGTCGAGGAAATTTATTCCGTTCTAACTTCCGTTTTCCGATCGGATAACGGGCTCAAACTTCTTCTTATCGGAGCGCTTGTCCCCCTGAACTGGATGCTGGAAGCCTGGAAATGGAAGCTGCTTGCCCAAAAAGCAGTGCTTATTTCCTACCGGGAGGCGTTGAAAAGTACCCTCATTGGCCTGGCGGTGGGGCTCGCGGTACCCGCCCAGCTCGGTGACACCATCGGACGTATCGCCTCGCTGCACGCCAAAAACCGGCTACGAACCTTGGGTGCGGCCCTTATTTCCAACGGCATCCAATTTTACGTTTCCATCGTGGGAGGCGCCGTCAGTTGGTATATCGCCTCCCCGTCACTAGCCCTTTCCTCCGAAATACGGTTGGCGATATCCTCCTTTCTCATCGCAATCCTCTTAGCAGGCTTACTGGTCGGCGTTTTCAGATTTGAGTTGGTCAATTGGAAATCGAAGCGGGGCTGGGCGATAAAGCTTAAAAAAAACGTGCAGGTGGTTAAACACTATTCGGGCAAAGAACTGGGTACTGCTCTGCTGGTAGGGCAGGTTCGGTACCTGGTATTTGTCCTCCAATTCACATTAGCTTTATCCCTTTTTCAATTCTCCATACCTACCACTACGTTGGCTGCCTGCGTAGGACTCATTCTCCTGACCAAAACTATTCTTCCGGTGGTGAATGTAATCGGTGATTTAGGTGTTAGAGAATTTACGGCTCTATACGTCTTTGAGCCTTATCAGCTTTCTTCCGAAAAAGTTGTAGCGGCTACGTTTCTTATTTGGCTTATTAACATTATGGGACCGGTCTTAGTTGGACTGGTCTTGATCTGGAAGAATAAATTGAGTACAAAATATGTATAATCTAGGGATGATTCTCCTGTTTTCTTTACTAAGTATCTATGCCTTTTTCGCTTTATCCGTAGCTTACTTATGGTCTAAACTACCGAAATTGGCCTCCCGAACGTCGCCCTTTACGACCCGTATTTCGGTAATTGTCCCGGTAAGAAACGAAGCTACGACCATAGGTACCCTCATTGAAAACCTGAACGATCAGCGGTATACTACCAAACTTTTCGAAGTCATCATTGTGGACGACGCCTCAACGGACGATACCGCCAAAATTGCCGAATCCTACATTCATAAGTCCACTTTTCGCCTGACGGTCCTCCGCCTAACCCCGGATGCAACCATTCAATCCCCGAAGAAAAGGGCCATTGAAGCGGCTCTTCAAAAGGCCACTGGGGAGTTGATCATCACCACCGATGGCGACTGCCGGGTAGGTCCCGAGTGGCTGACTTCCTTTGCGGAAATGTACCAGACCCGGAAAGCCAAACTGATCAGTGGTCCGGTTACCTTCGATAAGGAATACAGTCTCATGGATCATTTACAGACCGTGGAGTTTTCGAGCTTGATTGGCAGCGGCGCAAGTTCCATTCAGGCCGGAAAGCCCTCCCTGTGCAACGGGGCCAACTTGGCTTATTCAAAAGCGGCCTTTGAGGAAGTGGGTGGCTATGCCGGAAATGAGCATATCGCCTCGGGAGACGACGAATTTTTGTTGCACAAAATAGCCACAAAATACCCCGCCGACATCTATTTTCTGAAAGATCCCCGGGCCATTGTCAGAACCACTCCGCATACCTCCTGGCGGGATTTTTTCCGTCAGCGGGTTCGGTGGGCCAGCAAATGGAAATATTACAAAAACCCGGTTAGCATCGGTCTGGCGGTGTTCATTTTCTCTTGTAACGCTGCTCTGTTGGTGGCCTTGGTCCTTGGATTATCGGGAGTTCTGAGCTGGCAGCAGGTAGGCGTCCTGGCCCTGCTCAAATGGTTACCCGAGTGGGTGTTGATTAGCAGTCTGCTCCTATTTTTCGAGAAATCAAGATCCATTGTCTATATTCCCCTGGTTCAAATCCTGTATCCATTTTACGTCACCCTATTTGGCTTGGCGGGTCAGAGATCCTCTTATGTTTGGAAAGGCCGAAGCCTGCGGTAATGGGAGAGGCTGCCCTACATTTTTGAAACGGTACGTATCTTTGTATGGTAAACCTCCTAAGGATAAGGCGGTTTGGTACAATCAGCAAGCAGATGTTCTTACACTACACTCCCTTTTGGTTAAAGGCAGCTTTCCCCTCCTACCTATGGCGGATGCCCGATCGCACCAATACCCTGTACCTCACCTTCGATGATGGGCCAATCCCGGAGGTAACCGAGTTCGTGCTGGACCAGCTTCGTTCGTACCAGGCCAAGGCCACTTTTTTTTGTATCGGCCATAACGTTCAAAAGCACCCGGACATTTTTCAAAAGGTACTGGAACAGGGTCATTCGGTGGGCAACCATACCTTCAACCACCTCAATGGCTGGCAGACGTCTACCTCCGAGTACGACGCCAATACCCTGGCCTGTGCCCGGCAATTGGGGATAAAAACGAATTTGTTCCGTCCTCCTTACGGCAGAATCAATCCCTCCCAGGCGAATCGTATCCAAAAAAGCCACCAAGTGGTGATGTGGGATGTATTGAGTGGAGATTTTTCCAAGGAAATTACCCCGGAAAGGTGCTACCGAAAAACGATTCAACATACTCGTCCAGGCTCCATCATAGTGTTCCATGATAGCCTCAAGGCCCATCCCAACCTGGCATATGCTCTCCCCAGGGTATTGGATTATTTCAGTTCCAGGAACTACGCCTTTGCGGCTTTACCAATGGTTTAATCCGGGATTATGGACGCTACCCCTACCCTGTTAAAAGCACCCAAGGTGAGTATTCTGGTGGCAGCGCGTAACGAAGCCCATACCATCCTGCGCTGCCTCCGCTCGCTCGATGGACTTGATTTTCCGAAGGATCAAGTAGAAATCTTGATTGGAAATGACCAATCAACGGACGCTACCGAAAACCTCGTCCTGGAATTCATTGCGGACAAACCTCAGTTCAGGTACCTTTCCATTCAAAGCCAACTACCCAATTTGTTCGGAAAAACCAATGTGTTGGCTCAGGTGGCTCAGGTGGCGCGGGGCGAGTATTTCTTCTTTTGTGATGCCGACATTTCCGTTCACCCCGCCTGGGTAGCTTCCATGCTGGCCCTTTTCACACCGAAGGTTGGGGTGGTGGTGGGGGTTACCCGCATGACCCCAACGGGGGCTTTTGCGGCCATGCAATCCCTGGAATGGTTGTTTTCCCTGGCGGCCATGCGTTTCTTTTCCTTTTTAAAATCCCGTTTACGGGCATGGGCAATAACATGGCCGTAACGCGGGATGCCTATGTTGCCATCGGAGGGTATGAAAAAATAGGCTTCTCCATCGTGGAAGATTTCCTCCTTTTCAAAGAGATCCTGGCGAAGGGATTTGACTTTAACCAGGGATTTGAGGAGCACCTGGTGTCGGAATCGCTACCCGCCTCCACGCTGTCCGAACTCCTCCACCAACGAAAACGGTGGGTCACCGGAGCCATGAATGCCCCCTGGTTGATCAGGCTGAGTTTTTATGCCTCGGCAGTTTTTCTGCCGCTCCTAATTGTGTTAGGGCTTCTGGCTCCGGTTTGGGCTATGTTCCTGGCAATTACCCATTTTCTACTGGTAGTAGGCATCTGTTGGACAAGTGTATCCATCCTGCGCCAAGGGTACCTACTAAAATACATACCGCTGTTCTGGGTTTATTTTAATATCAATAATACCCTCATGCTTATTAACTACCTGCTACCTACCCCTACCATCTGGAAAGGGAGGCGCTATTAAACTAAGGATCAAATGATTGAAACTCACGCCCATATCTACGACCAACAATTCGAAGAAGACCGGGAAGTAGTACTACAAAAAGCCTGGGACGAAGGGATTGAACAGATTTGGATGCCCAACTGCGACCATACAACCATCGATGGCATGATGCAGCTGGCTGCTTCTTACCCTACCCGCTGCTTTCCGATGATGGGCCTGCATCCTACCTACGTAAAGGAAGGCTTCGAAAAAGAATTACAACTAGTGGAAGATTGGCTAACTCGGTACCAGTTCCTGGCTATTGGCGAAATCGGGATGGATCTGTATTGGGACAAAACCTTTGTGAAGCAGCAGGAGGAAGCCTTTATTTTTCAATGCAACTTAGCCCTGAAACACAACCTTTGGATTGACATTCATAGCCGGAATGCCTTCTGGGAAACCGTAGCCCTCATCGAAAAAATAAACAATCCTGCCCTGACGGGTATCTTCCATTGTTTTGTGGGTACCCTCGATGAAGCAAAAAAATGCATCGAGCTAGGCTTTAAAATGGGCATCGGGGGTGTAGCCACCTTTAAAAATGGCGGTCTTGATAAGGTTATCCCCTCCATCGGTTTAGAACATCTGGTGCTGGAAACGGATAGCCCCTACCTGGCGCCCGTCCCGTACCGGGGCAAACGAAACCAACCCGCCTACCTCCGCCTGGTGGCCGAGCGAATCGGGGACATCCTCGGGGTACCTACGGAGGAAGTTATTGCCACTACTAGTCGAACGGCGCTTTCGATGAACCCTTTGACGGAATCTTAATCACAATCTTAGCCAATCGTAACATGATTCCCTATACAACCGTCCGGATAAACCCGATTTCCCCCGAGCCGCCCCGCGCCTCCGTGTTGGTCATCTACACCGGAGGTACCCTCGGCATGGTGTACGAAACCAAAGGGAAGCAACTCGTACCTTTTGACTTCGAGCACATCATTGAGCGGGTACCCGAGGTACGCCGGTTGGACTTCGAGATCACTTTCCTGAGCTTGTCTGAGCCCATCGACTCGTCCAACATGAACCCGGATCTTTGGGCCGAAATCGCCACCATTATTTTCGATGCTTACGATCAGTACCATAGTTTCGTGATCCTGCACGGGACCGATACCATGGCCTATACTGCCTCTGCGCTTAGTTTCATGTTTGAGGGCCTAAACAAACCCGTAATCCTGACCGGGGCCCAATTGCCCATTGGGATTGCCCGATCCGATGCGCGCGAAAATTTTATCACTGCCCTGGAAATTGCCGCGGCAACCAACGAACGAAATGAACCCATCATCAACGAGGTCTGCATTTATTTCAACTCGGTGCTCCTACGGGGCAATCGGGCGAAGAAGAAGGAAAGTTCAGAATTCAACGCGTTCCATTCCGAAAATTACCCGGTATTGGCCACGGCCGGCGTACACATTGACTATAATCTCCCCTACATCCAACCGCACGACGCATCCAAAAAATTACAATTACGGACCCAATTCGACCGGAATGTGACATTTTTGAAAATATTTCCGGGCATACCACGGGCCGTCGTTCAGGCCATACTCCGGATCGAAGGACTGAGAGGGGTAGTGCTAGAAACGTTCGGGGCTGGGAATGCTCCGACTAGCGCCTGGTTTCTGGAAGAAATCCAACTGGCCATTGAACGTAATCTTCTCATTTACAACGTATCCCAGTGTGACGGTGGGCGGGTAACGCAAGGGCAGTACCAAACCAGCAAATTTTTGAAGCAAGTGGGAGTACTTAGTGGATCCGACAGTACCGCCGAAGCGGCAATCACCAAAATGATGTACGTATTGGGGCAAAATGCCGATTTGGACGAATGCCGGCGGCTCCTTACCATCCCACTCCGCGGAGAAATCAGCGGGTGATTTGAATATCCAGGATATTCGGCTATATTTGCACCCGCTTCCGTATACAGAGAGGTGCCCGAGTGGTTGAAGGGGCACGCCTGGAAAGCGTGTATATCGGTAACGGTATCGAGAGTTCGAATCTCTTCCTCTCTGCAAAAAGCCTGCAATCTATGATTTGCAGGCTTTTTTTTGGTTTAAAGCCACTCATGTAGTTTAAGGTCTCATAGACATTCTAATTAACAAGTTCTGTCGAGGCAAAGACTACGGAATAGGCGTGTATTCAACAAGCTTGGCTCATAGTTGGTCATTAAGTAGGGTTCATAAAGGTACTCTTTCTTTTTTCTCTGGACCTACTTATTGAACCCTGTTTTTGGATAGGTACCAAAAAGAAACCCTGCGGTTAGGCAGGGTTCAGAAAGGTGTGGCTTTTTGGACCCTAGGAAATGGGCCTGTGAGACACAGGCCACGGATTAGTTAATATTTCAAAGGTTGACAAGACAATAGCCCCCTGTCAATTATAAACCTAATCATCGCAAAAAAAAAGCGGAGAGTCGGTAACCGAGGCACTACCGATCGTTGCGCTTAAAAGCGGGAAATATGGATTCACGGCATCAGGGCATAGGCAATTACCCTCAAAAGAAGTCATTACTGGATAAATACAAGAACTTTACTGAGTAGTTACTAACTTTCAAAATCTGGGAATCTCATTCTTTTGCATATATAACTAATTGATTATTAGTTTTCTATATCAGAAATTTATTAAACATTTTTCTGTGGTACTATTCTGATAGGCTCCCTTTTTTGAAACTTTTACATAACCCACTTGAAATAAGAATCTTAACATTTAAGTAATATAACAAGAGATTACATTTTTTTTAGCCCTTAAAACACACACCAGAAATCCCATGTCTATTAATTACAAAGCCGCAATTTTAGTATGTCAAAATGACAAAAGAACAAAAAAACGCTCCACCGGGTGTAAGAATCCGGAGGAGCGAAGTCGATTAGCGTTTCGATTTGTACTTGAAGCCCTTGCTTGGATTCGTACATTTGGAGAACTGGGAGGATTAAAACGACTAAGGTCGGTTTTAAGTCCAGTGCGATGTCAGCCCTCGTTGTTACCAGCAACGGGGGCTTTTTCGTTAGACTGTATCCAAAATTCGAGATACAAACATTGCGTAAAGTTGCATAACACTTTACTATTTTACAAGCATTGGGATTAAAATTTAGATGATTTAGATATAACAAAAGGCCCGTGAAGGATCAAGCGGCGATTTTGGCGTAATTGATTAAACTAAGGTAATTGGCTGAATTTTTCAGGGTTTTGGGACAAATTCCCAGACCTGAAATAAATTTATCCAGCAGATGTTCATTGAAATACTGCGTTTTAATGTCTTGAATGGAGAAGGCGCCCCTTTGGCTTTTGGGCACCGAAAGCCAATGCACGATTTTGGCCAGCGAGAGCACCGTCAGGCAGAAGTTGTAATGAAAGCCCATCCTTGCCTTCTGTCTGGACTGGCAATGGGCCAGCCCCAGGAACTGCTTTGCATCCCGGAAGAGGAACTCATGTTGGAATCTCAACCGGTAGTACTGCCACAGCTTAGCACCAGCCAATTGGCTGTCGGTGCAGGCAAAGGTCTGGACGGACTTGATGGCTCCCTGCGCATCGAAATAATGCACGACGACCACCCTGAGCAACCGTTTGAGCGACTTGCTGTGCAGCACAGCTTCGTAAGCCGCATAGTGCCCCTGCCGGTCGAAACAGGTGAAATACCGGCTGTCGAGCTCTTTGAGCCTGACTTTCCCCGCATACTTGATCGGTCTTCCGGGCCCCTTGCGCCTGGGGCCCTGGTAGGGGTACCAAAGGGCCGCATCCTGGCGAAGTCGGGTGATCACCTGCAAGCCCCGGGCGGCCAGCGCATCCACGAAATTGAATTTGGCGAAGTAGGCGTCCACGGCCAGGTAGCGCGAAAGCCCCACCAACTGCGAAGCCTGCTCCACCAGCAGCTGAATGTAAAAGTCCATCAGGCCCTGCCCCGGTTTGAGGATGGTCTGCACGGCATGGTAGTGCCAGGCGGTGTGGTTCTCTACATCGGCCAGGGCCACACAGCAGACTTCCAGGCCCCGCTTGACCGACTGGGCACATCCGCTCCAGAAGCGGCCCACGCCCGCGGTGTGTTTGCCCGATTTGCTGATAAAGCAGGGATCAAAGGTCAGGATACGCTCACTGCCCGCATGTTGCTCAATCAGTATCCGGTTGAACTCCCTGAAATCGAATGGCTTGCCGAAATGAGAACGGTAGCTCATCGCATTCAGAAAGCCCTGGCGGACCAGGTTCTCGAAGCAATAACGGCCTCGCATCCGGAGCCATTGCAGGACCAGACGAATAAAAAAATGAGCACGGACTTGGCCAACTGAAGACATTTTGCGCAATATTTGCTCTGTGAGAGTTTCGATTCTCATGGGGTAAGGGGTAGGTCGTTTCGCAAAACAAACCTAATCACTTACCCCTTATTTTTTTAATTTCTTAGCGGACTATTGATGTAAAAACAGCTAATAGTTTATATCAAAGTAAATATTTAGGCCTAAAAAGCACATTCTGAGTAACAACTCACCTCCCTTTCCGCCCACTCCTTCATCGCCTTCATTACCGGCATCCGCGTACGATCAAGCATGCGACGGCGCATGACGTTCACAAGATCGGACTTTATGTAGGTTGTACCACCGCTGGTTAGATCGCCAGCTCTACGGTACTCACTTTCTGCCGTTGCATGGCAATGGCCGACTGAATCCCGAATTCTATTTGGAAAAACACCGAGGAAGTTCAAAAAGCCCTCCGTTCGCCCGATTGATTGAGTATAACCCGGTGGTTTTCTGGCAAAGAGCCAAGAAAAGCACCAAACATCAACAATCACAGTACTCCTTGTCCACATACACTTTATTGCCCGATGGGTTCAGGTAGTAGCACCCTCCCTTGGTCCCCTGGTAGGTGGCGTTTTGGTTGTAGGTACCACAGGGGGTGTCCGTACCTGATTTTAGTTCTCCCTCAAAATTATAGCGCTTTTCTTTCAGTACCTCTACGCCATAGTTATCGGGCAGGAAGGTCAGTTTGGTCTTGGTTTCCAACTCTGACAAAGACACTACGAACTCCGTGAGGGGTCGGTAGTTAGAGGCATCGCGGTTAGGGATCAATAAAGAAATTACCTGGGTGTTCTCATCTACGCGGGCGGCGTCCCGGTTGCCCTCCGGAAGGATCACGATGACTTTCCACACGTACCCTGGAACACTAATGCCGCCAATCAGGACTTCCGCGTACCCGTTTTCGCCGATGCCGCCGATGGCGTTCGTACCCGCATACACGTACAGCTCATAACCGTCCCGCACCAGCTTCCGGCATTCTTTTTCAATCTCTGCCCACAGCCCCCGGTTGAGCAGGGGGGCCTGAGGAACGATGTTGGTCATGACGAAGGTAGCTTCCTGGTCGGCGGTGGATCGGGTACGGTCGCCCGCCGGGCACAGGTGGCCCCGGTCAAAACCAGAGCGGAGGTACTGGCTAGGCATGGCTTTCTTCCATTTCTTTGGCAATGATCCATCCATAAAAAAAGTACCCTCTCGCTCCACATTTTCCCTGATCCAGGTTTCATCCAGGTGCCAGGCTACCCAATTGGGTATTTGTTTGGACCGGTTATACGAAATCACAAACTGATCTTTGATAAGCAGGTAATTGTCCGGGGACTTCTGACTAGCCAGAGAAGGATTACCCAGGGTAAGGTGCTCTGAATCAGTCGATCGGGGAAATATGCCGAAGTCACACGAGACAACGGAAAACAGAATAATAAGGCTAAGGAGTTGTTTTTTCATGGGGCAAAATTACAACGTTTGGCAAAATAGGTACGTAAAGAGTTCACTACATTTGTGTTCATTGGAAGCTTCTAGGGCAAGAGGCCCAAAATTTTCATACCTTTATTTCCTATCAACAGACGTAAATCGGTGGTCTTGAAAAATGATAATGTAAAACTCGTGTTTGGGCTGAAGCTAAAACAGCTGCGCCTGGACCGTAAACTATCCCTCAACGAAGTCTCCCAAAAATCAGGGCTGTCAATTTCCTATATAAATGAAATTGAGAAAGGAAAAAAATACCCCAAATCCGACAAAATACTGGCCCTTGCCTCGGCTCTTGACGTGGATTACGATTCGCTGGTATCCCTGAAACTGAGCAAGCGGCTTGAACCCATTTCGGTGTTGCTGGGATCTAACATTCTCAGCGAACTTCCCCTCGACCTTTTTGGCATCGACCAGTCGAACCTGCTGGAAATGCTGTCCGATGCCCCCACCAAGGTCAGTGCTTTCATCGGTACCTTGATTGAAATTGCCCGCAACTACAATGTCTCGGTTGAGCAGTTTTATCTATCGGCCCTGCGTACGTACCAGGAGATGAACGATAACTACTTTGAGGATATCGAAAACGCGGCCGAGACCTACCTGAGTTCAAAATCAGTGGGAGAAGAGGTGGTTCTGGATGAAAAATTTCTGGCCGGGGTCTTGACAAACGACTACAAATACCGAATTGAGCAGATGAATGTAGCCACGCATCCGGAGCTGAAAGCGGTTCGCTCCCTGCTCATTCCCCGTTCGGATGGCAATACCCTCCTGCTGAATGGCCAACTATCCGAGGTACAGAAATCGTTTATTTATGGGAGGGAGATTGGGTACCAGTACCTCAGGCTTAAAAACCGGCTGTATACTACCTCCTTGGTGGAGGCGGATTCCTTCGAGCATTTGCTCAATAATTTCAAGGCTTCCTACTTCGCCAGCGCCATCATGATCAAGCGGACCCAGCTGATCCCCAAATTGAAAGAGTTTTTTGCGTTGACCACCTGGCAACCGGACCGCCTGCTGGAAATGATCAACTACTTCAATACGACCCCGGAATCATTTTGCTACCGAATCAGCAACATCCTGCCTAAGCACTTTGGCATCAACCAGATCTTCTTCCTGAGGTTCAATAATTTTGCCGGACAAAATCAGTTTGAGTTGACAAAGGAGATGCACATTGCCCGCAAGCACATTCCCCACACCATAAAGGACGAATATTATTGCCGGCGGTGGTTGTCGCTCACCATCTTGCAGGAGCTGTCGGAACTTTCGAAAGGAAAACCGTACCCAAATACTCTATGTAAAGGTCAGATTTCCAAGTATATCGATAGCGGTGAAGATTATTTCATGATCAGCTTTGCCAAACAAATGTCCACCTCCCAAAGTCTGAATGTCAGTGTGTCCATGGGCATATTTCTGAATGAAGAATCCAGAAAAACAATCGCCTTCCTGAACGACCCGCACCTGACCTACCGCCACGTAAACGAAACCTGCGAGCGGTGTTCGCTTTTTGACTGCAAAGAAAGAATGGCCGCCCCGATCGTGCTGCAGAAAAAGCATTACCATGATGAATTGAAAAAATCCATCACAAAAATGTTGAAACAGGTTGACTAGGTAGTAGCCAATAGCTGATAGCTGTTAGCTTTGATAGGAAGTACGATTTCTATAGACGTCACACCCCGTCGGGGTACAAAGAGGCAGGATTGTAGAGTTGAAATTAAGGGGCTACCCCTCTGGGATTGGGCGTATCCATTTCCCGCATATTTCTTCTACGTTACTTAAATGCCGGAATCCCCGTAATCTCCGCTCCCAGAATCAGGAGGTGGATATCGTGGGTACCTTCGTAGGTCACCACCGATTCCAGGTTCATGAGGTGTCGCATGATCGGAAAATCGCCGGTTATGCCCATCCCGCCCAGAATCTGACGGGATTCTCTGGCTACTTGCAGGGCCATCGCCACGTTGTTTCGTTTGGCCAGGGAGATTTGGGCCGAGGTGGCTCTCCCTTCATTTTTCAAAACTCCCAGTCGCCAGGCCAGCAGTTGCGCTTTGGTAATATCGGTAAGCATTTCGGCCAGTTTCTTTTGGGTAAGTTGAAAAGCGGCAATCGGTTTGTCGAATTGAATGCGTTCACCGGCGTACCGTACGGCGGTTTCGTAGCAGTCAATGGCGGCGCCGACGGCACCCCAGGCAATGCCATAGCGGGCCTGATCGAGGCACGCCAACGCTGCCCCAATTCCCAAGGCAGTGGGAAGTATATTTTCCTTCGGTACCTTCACCTGATCAAATAGGAGTTCCCCCGTGGCACTCGTACGTAGCGACCATTTATTCTTTATTTCCGGAGTTGTAAAGCTATCCATACCGCGTTCCACCAGCACCCCCTGCACCCTCCCTTGTGGATTGCGCGCCCATACGACGGCTACGTCGGCCATTGGTGCATTCGAGATCCAGGTTTTGGAACCGGTCAGAATCACATGATCTCCAGCATCGGTAAAATGGGTTTTCATTCCCGCTGGGTTGGAGCCGAAATCGGGTTCGGTTAACCCAAAACAACCCAACAGTTCACCGGAGGCCAACCGGGGAAGGTATTTTGTTTTTTGATCTTCCGACCCGTACTCATAAATAGGCCACATCACCAGGGAATTTTGAACCGAAATCGTGGATCTCATGCCCGAATCCCCGCGCTCTACCTCCTGGCAGATGAGGCCATAACTTATATAATCCGCCGCAGCCCCTCCGTATTCAGCCGGTAGGGTGATGCCCAAAAGACCCATTTGACCAAACCGACGCAGTAAATGCTGGGGAAATTCGGCTCGCTGGGCGTACTCCTCCATGATCGGTTTGATTTCCTTGTCCGTAAAATCGGCGGTGGATTGCTGAATCAGGCGGTTGTCTTCCGAAAGCAGATCAGAAATTTGGTAGAAATCGGTCATGGTGATAAAGTAGTAGGTAAAAATGCAACCAGGGTGTTTGGGTATGTACCAGGTGAGAACAACCTGCGTTAAATAAACTAAATCGAATGGTAAATAATCATTAATTTGTGGTAAATTTTCTGGTGATCCTTTTTTTATGACTGTATACGCAATGGCCCTATTGTACATAGTGGCTGGGATTACCCATTTTGTAAAACCCGATTTCTTTTTAAAAATTGTCCCGCCTTACCTTGGCTACCCTGGGGTACTGGTGATGGTATCCGGCCTGTTTGAAATTCTGTTCGGTACCCTGCTATTCTTCCCGTCGGTGCGCGTGTGGGCGGCCTGGGGGATCATCCTGTTACTAATCGCCGTTTTTCCGGCGAATGTGTACATGGCCTACGGAGAAAAGTTCGCCTTGATTTCCCCCTGGATTCGCTGGGGCCGCTTGCCACTCCAATTTTTCCTCATCTGGTGGGCCTACCAATACACCAAATAGAGGCTATTTTTGATTAAATTTGTGGAGTTTTAAAGGATAAATCCCTTTCACATGCCCATAACCAAACAATACGTCTTGCCACCCGAGGTGGCCCTGCACGAATCGACCTTCCGCCAGCATATACTGTCCGAATTACGGATCCGCGAGGATCAGGAAGTGTATATTCGCAAAACTCGACAATCCATCGACGCCCGCAGTCGGCAGGTAAAAGTTAACGTTCAGGTTGACATTTTTATCAATGAACAGCCTTCCACTCTGCTGGAATACACCATTCCTGAGGTAGATGTGAGCAAAGCGCCACAGGTTATCATTGTGGGAAGTGGTCCGGCCGGGTTGTTCGCCGGACTTCGGTTGATTGAAGCGGGGATCAGGCCCATTATCCTGGAAAGGGGCAAGGATGTGCGGGCGCGGAGACGCGACCTGGCCGCCATCAATAAAAACCACCTCGTCAATCCGGATTCCAACTACTGTTTTGGCGAAGGGGGGGCTGGCACCTATTCCGACGGCAAGCTTTACACCCGGTCCAACAAGCGGGGGAATATCCGCAGGGTACTCGAAATATTCGTTGCCCACGGGGCCAATGAAGACATCCTCGTAGAGGCACACCCGCACATAGGTACCAACAAGCTGCCACAGATCGTGGCCGGACTTCGCGAGACCATTCTCCGAGCCGGGGGAGAAATCCAATTTGATACCCGGATGGTAGACTTGATCATTCAGGACAAAGAACTGAGAGGAGTGATCACCGCGGATGGGACCGAACATCGTGGAATTGGGGTGATTTTGGCGACGGGACATTCGGCTCGGGATGTTTTTGAATTACTCCACCGAAGACAAATCACCATAGAGGCCAAACCTTTCGCCCTGGGGGTAAGAATAGAGCACCCCCAATCCGTCATTGACAAAATCCAGTACAACTGCTACCCCGACCGGGGCCCCTACCTCCCGGCGGCCTCCTATAGTTTGGTCACCCAAACCTACCACCAGGGCGTGCAACGGGGCGTTTTTTCTTTCTGCATGTGTCCGGGTGGTTTTATAGTACCTTCGGCCACGGCTCCCGGCGAGCTGGTGGTCAATGGAATGTCGCCTTCCCGCCGCGACTCGCGCTTTGCCAATTCGGGATTGGTGGTAGCCATTCAGGAGGAAGACACGCGACCATATGCGGAATTTGGCCCCCTAGCGGGCCTCCACTTACAAAAGGCGGTGGAGCAAAGTGCCTGGGCGGCAGCTGGTTCTACCCAAACGGCTCCGGCTCAGTTGGCAACCGATTTCGTATCAGGGAAAGTTTCTTCCAACCTAAAACCAACCTCCTACCAACCCGGACTGCTCTCCGTGGATATGATGGAGGTATTGCCAGACTTCATCGGCAAGCCCTTGCTAAGTGGATTACAGGAATTTGGTAAAAAAATGCGCGGGTACCTTTCTGAAAATGCCCAGCTCATCGGCATCGAAAGCCGAACGTCTTCGCCGGTAAAAATTCCACGAGATCCCCAAACGTGCGAACATCCTGATCTTAAACGTCTTTTCCCGTGCGGGGAAGGGGCGGGCTACGCCGGGGGGATCATGTCGGCGGCGATGGATGGCGAACGCTGCGCCGAACAACTGATCCTTCACTATCAAAAGTAGAGTAGCCTCTTGAAAATATCCCTTTATTTTAGTAAAATTGAAGATTCAGGAGTGTACCAGGATTCCCAATTGCATGTCAAACCATTTTTTTGACTCTTTCGTTGTAGAATTAAAGCAGAAGTTCCAATCCCCCTTGCCGGGCGAAAAGGCCCATGCCAACATGCTGGCCTTGTCAGGATTGCGAATGGCCGTTAAGCCCAACGAAAAAACCAGGAAAAGTGCGGTCTTGATTGTGTTCTACCCCTACCAGGGAGAAGTCCATTTGCCTCTCATCCTGCGTCCCGCTTACGATGGGGTCCATTCGGGACAAATGGCCTTTCCGGGGGGACGCTACGAGCTGTTGGACGAAGATTTGATCCGAACGGCCAAGCGGGAAGCCCAGGAAGAGATCGGCCTGCGAATCACCGGATGTGAAGGTGGTGGGGGTACTTAGCGAATTATTTATCCCGCCGAGTAATTTTTTTGTGTTGCCCGTGGTCGCTTACCTCCCCTATCGTCCCGATTTCTTTCCGGACCCTCGGGAGGTCGAAAAAGTCCTGGAAGTGCGGCTAAATGAAATACGGGACAAGACCATCGTGGGGTCCAGTACCATTGACATCCGAGGGAAAAGCTTCATGGCACCGCATTACCTCATCCAGAATCACAAGGTTTGGGGAGCAACCGCCATGATGATCAGTGAATTGCTGATGATCTTGGAAACCTGAAAGGTTCGTAAATTCTTGATATAAAAAAAATTACATCCTTTGCTTATTCTTATCTGTTTTTAGAGGAATAATCTTAAAAAATTTGTATTTTTACTGACAACTAAACCAACATTTCCCTCCTCCATTTATGGAAGAAGCTACTGACAATACCCCTTTTGAAGACGGAGAATTGCACGAAAAATTACCAATCTCAGGCTTATACGAAAACTGGTTTCTGGAATACGCCTCCTACGTTATTCTCGAGCGTGCCGTTCCAGCCATTGAGGATGGGTTGAAACCCGTTCAGCGGCGCATCATGCACGCCCTGAATGAAATGGACGATGGGCGATTCAATAAAGTGGCCAACGTCATCGGTTCCACGATGCAGTACCACCCCCACGGGGACGCCTCCATCAACGACGCCATCGTGAATCTGGGCCAGAAAGAATTGCTCTTTGATACGCAGGGAAACTGGGGCGATGTACGTACGGGCGACAGCGCCGCGGCCCCGCGGTACATAGAGGTTAGGCTATCAAGATTTTCCAGGGAGGTGGTTTTCAACGGGGATACCACCAACTGGCAGCTATCCTACGACGGCCGCAAGCGGGAACCGATCACCCTGCCGGTGAAGTTTCCGTTGTTACTGGCTCAGGGGGTGGAAGGAATCGCCGTGGGCTTATCCACCAAGATTTTGCCCCACAATTTTTGTGAACTGATAGAGGCCTCCATCGATATTCTCAAAGGCAAGCCCGTGGAGATATACCCTGATTTCCAAACCGGGGGGTACCTGGATGCTTCCAATTACAGCGATGGGCACCGGGGGGGTAAGGTACGGGTCCGGGCCAGGATAGAGGAGGAGGATAAAAAGATCTTGGTGGTGCGGGACATTCCCTTCGGTACCACCACCACCTCCATCATTGACTCTATTATCAAGGCCAACGATAGCGGAAAAATAAAGATCAAAAAGGTGGTGGACAATACCGCCGCCGACGTCGAAATTCAGATCCATTTGGCCTCCGGAGTTTCGCCCGACATAACGATGGATGCTCTATATGCCTTCACCGAATGCGAGGTATCCATCTCCCCCAATGCCTGCGTCATTGTGGACGACAAGCCGCATTTCCTTGGGGTTACGGAGATATTGCAATACAACACCCAAAAAACCGTGGATCTGCTGCGGCAGGAATTGGAAATCAAGCGGGGCAACCTTCTGGAAAAAATTCTGTATGGTTCTTTGGAAAAAATATTCATTGAAAACCGAATCTACCGCGACATTGAAGAGTGTGAGACCTTTGAAGCGGTGATTAAGACAATTGATAAAGGCCTCGAACCATTTAAACCCCAATTTTACCGGACGATCGTCGAAGAGGATATTCTGAATCTGACGGAAATCCGGATTAAACGTATATCTAAATACGACGGATTCAAAGCCGAGGAACAAATGCGGAAATGGCAAGAGGAACTGGCTGAAACCGAGGACAATCTGGCCAATATTATTCGATATGCGATCGGCTATTTCCGGGATCTGTTGAAAAAATACGGCAAAGGCCGTGAGCGGAAAACCGTAATCCGAACCTTCAATCAGATTTCGGCTAATATTGTAGCGGCCAATAATCAGAAACTGTACGTAAACAGAGCGGATGGTTTTATCGGGTATGGACTCAAAAAGGATGAGTACGTAATGGACTGCTCCGATATTGACGACATCATCGTCTTTCGTCGGGATGGCCGCTGCGTCGTGACCAAAGTTCAGGATAAGGTGTTTGTGGGCAAAGACATTATGTACTGTTCCGTTTTTGTCAAAAATGACGAGCGTAAAGTGTATAACATGGTGTATCTGGAAGGAAAATCCGGCGTGTCCTACGCGAAGCGTTTCCAGATCACGGCCGTGACCCGCGACCGGGAATATGACCTCACCCAGGGTACCCCACGGTCTAAGGTCACCTACTTTACCGCCAATGACAACGGGGAGGCTGAGATCATTACGGTGAACCTCACCGCTCAGTGTAAAGCCAAGGTCAAGCAGTTTGATTTCAATTTCGCTGATTTATTGATCAAAAATCGCAATGCCAACGGCAACATCCTCACTAAGTATCCGGTTCGGAAACTGACCCTTAAGCAGGCGGGGGTCTCCACCCTGGGAGGGGTAGATATCTGGTACAATACCACCCTAGGCAGGCTCAACCGGGACGAACGCGGGCTTTACCTGGGGAATTTTGAAGCAAATGATTTCTTGCTGGTGGTGTATACAGAAGGTAGTTACGAACTCACCAATTTTGACCTTACCAATCATTTTGAACCTTCGGATGTGCTACTGGTAACCAAGTTTGACCCGGCGCGTGTCATTACGGCAGTGTATTTTGACAACGGCCTGAAACTTCACTACATCAAGCGGTTCCAGGTCGAAACCACCACGCTGGATAAGAAATTCCTATTTATCAGCGATACTAAGGGAAGCAAACTGGTTCTCGCGTCCCTGGATAAACACCCAAGATTAGAACTGTCGACCCAGAAGAATCCGAAGGCTCCCGTTGAAAAAGAAGAAATCCTGGCGGAGGAAGCAGTGGATGTTCGGGGGTGGAAAGCGATGGGAAATAAGCTCACTACCGAAAAAGTAAAGGAAATGAAATGGCTAAAACCAATTCCTGAAGCTACGATAGATGCTAATTCAGACGTTGAGTCCATAGTCGAAGTAAGCGCGGAATTGGAGGACGAGGAAGGAACGGAAGAATTGGAATCGGTGGAAAGTAAGGAACCAGAACAAAAACTGGAACTCACCGAAGCTACCAAAAAGCAATTGGGGCTTTTCGAATAAAATGGCCTCCCACTAGTGAACAGTGGCCATTTTTTATATCATCAACAAACGCTTTTAAAACTTTTTAATTTGGCGGGGAGTAGGAAAAAGGGGAAGAGCCATTCGTTTTATAAATACAGATTAGTTTCTAAACGAACGTATTATTTAAGCTAAACTGAAATGCAGCTCATCTTGCGAAACCACGTAGAAATACTAAAAATCGGCTATTTGAAACGGATGATCAAAATCCTGCTGGTTATTGCCTTTGTGAGTACCTTATTCGTCCTCCTCTGCAATGTTCTGGTTGTGTACACAACCCGGTCCAACAGTTATTTTTTTATTAATACTCTACCATCCAATAAGGTAGGGCTGGTATTGGGAACAAGCAAAACGACCACTGAGGGAAAGGAAAACTTGTTTTTTAAGTACCGCATCGAAGCGGCAGCCCGGCTATTTAATGAGGGAAAAGTCGGCACGCTGATATTGAGTGGAAACAACGACTCCAAATACTACAATGAACCCCTTGACATGCAGAAAGCGCTGATGAAAATGGGAATTCCTGAAACAGCGCTTCAATTGGACTACGCCGGATTCCGGACGTTTGATTCTATCATCCGGTGCAAGGATGTTTTCAATGAGGATAACATCACCATCATCTCCCAGGATTTCCAGAATGCCCGGGCCCTGTACATTGCCCAAAACGAAGGCATTCAGGCGATAGCCTTTGCGGCCCAGGATGTCCCAGCTACCTACTCGTTCCGCACCCTAGTGCGCGAATACCTGGCCCGCCCAAAGGCGGTTCTGGATGTGCATGTCATTCGGCCTTCTACGGATTTGCATAATACGGTCCAAGAATAATAGGGCAATTGGAGGTTCATTTTTATATTGCCTGTGTATCATTCAGCAAAAAGCTATGCTTTCTTGAATAGGTCAGATACACCTCTTCCCCAACCTGATGGGATTTTCGGTTGGCAAAATATACCAGCGAAGTTCCATTATCCGTCGTGCAAAAGTACTCGTAGTTAGTACCCTTGAATCTTATTTGGGTGACGCGCCCCCGCCATACCGCTTTGTCCGGATTCCGAACCGCGCGGATGTAGTTGGGACGGATAAGGCGGGTTTTGCCGTTCTCCGGCACACTATTAACCAATCCGGTCAATTGGGCCACGTATACATTGGCTGGTTTCGTATACACCTGCTCAGGGGTACCTTCCTGAATTATTTTCCCGTCTTTCAGGATAATGATCCGATCGGCCCAGGCCATCGCCTCGCCGGCATCGTGCGTCACGAAGAGGCAGGTAAGGTCGTTGCTCTTTTTAAGAGACTCGATTGCCTCCGCCAGGGTCTGTTTGTTGCGGGGATCGAGGTGGGCAAAGGGCTCATCCAGGAGCAGCAACTGTGGGGGTACCGCTATGGCCTGCGCCAGGGCGGTACGTTGTTTTTCGCCCCCCGACAGTACCTTGGCCTTTCGATGTTCGGCCTCGGTTAATCCCGTCAATTTAATCAACTCATCCGCGCGCTGCGTGAGGTAATCCGGCTCATAGAAGCGTAAGGCATAGGTGATGTTCTCCCGGGCAGTTTGATTCGGAAACAGCTCATAGTCCTGATGTACGAGCTTGATCAATTCATGGCCTTTTAGCAACTGATCCCGCACCAGCGTTACTTGTTTTCGGTTCAGGTATAGCTCACCGCTATCCGCGTCCAGGTAGCGTCCAATGATTTTGAGCAAGGTACTTTTCCCCGACCCGCTTTCGCCCACGATGCCCACCCACTCGCCCTTTTTGATCGTTAGGGACACGTCCGATAGCACGGTGGTCCCGGCATAGGCTTTGGATACTGATTTCAATTGAAGTAAAGCCATAGACGGGATAGACAGGATTGGCCAAAAACCAAATGTACGATGCGAGACGATAGTTTCCATTATATCCATCCGGTGAGCGTCCAAGGATCAGGGGAAGACCCGACGTATGACTTATTTCATAATAAAATAGAACTTTTATATAAAGTTCGCAAAAGGGCCTCTATTCCACTATAATCGTTTTGCTAATTACTCTTGATACAAAATATAATTAAACAAATACTGAATGATTACAGAATAAAGCTACTACTGTTGCTAGCATTTATCCAATTGCTCTACTATAAAATTACGCCTCCTCACCACGTCACTGGCGTTCAGCCTAAAAATCAACTATTGAGTAGTTAAAACAGAAACTATCTTTCCAATGAAAAGGATATATAAACACCTATTGTTGTCAACGAACAGAAATACTTTGCTTCCATTGATGGCTCCTAAGTAGATCAAGACATTCACCGGCTCTGGCCGACCTTCACCGTGACAGCCGTCAACAAACAAGCCGGACGTTTCAAAACCCGCGATGCCCTCAGTGCACCTATCGGTATGGGCTATGAATACCTCGATGGGCTAGTCTCAGAAAAAAAGTCGGTGATGGGAGGCCCAACCGTATATCGCTACTCCTACGATATAGTGGAAGATGTGATTCTGTCGGCCAAGCAGGCGCAGGCCAAATTGGTGGCAAAGTCGGTACCGGCGGGCAAGTACGATATGCTCCTGGACCCGTCCAATCTGGGCCTGACGATCCGCGAATCCGTAGGGCATCCGCTGGAACTGGATCGAGTGCTGGGATACGAGGCCAATCTGGCCGGTACCAGCTTTGCCAGCCTGGAAAAACGTAATTCCAAAAACTTCCAATATGGTAGCAACATCGTCAATTTCCTGGCGGATAAGGTTCAGCCCAATACCATGGGCCGGGTCGGGTTTGATGAAGAGGGGGTACCCGCTAAGTCGTGGGATCTGGTAAAGGACGGGATTCTGGTCAATTTCCAGGCTACCCGGGACCAGGTTCATATTCTGGGTGAGAACGCTTCCCACGGGTGCAGCTTTGCCGATAGCTGGGATTCCGTACAGTTTCAGCGTATGCCCAATGTGTCCTTACAACCAAACGCCGAAAAGTACAGCATTCAGGACATGATCCGGGATACCGAAAAAGGCATTTACATCCTGGGCAGGGGCTCTTCGTCCATCGACCAGCAGCGTTACAATTTCCAGTTTAGCGGCCAGCTATTTTACGAAATCAAAAACGGGGAAATCGTGGGGCTACTCGACGACGTGGCTTACCAGTCTAATACCCAGGAATTTTGGAATTCGTGTACTCGAATTTGTGACAAGGATGATTATAGGCTTTTCGGGTCTTTCTTTGACGGAAAAGGTCAGCCCGGTCAGGCCAGTGCCGTATCGCTCCCGCTACTGGGCAAAACAAAAGGGGGTACCACCCCTGATGCTACCCGACAGCTTCACGATGTCGGGCGGTACGGCCTCCCTCGCTGAGCTGATCAAGGGTACTGAGCGGGGAATCCTGGTGACGCGTTTCTGGTACACCCGCTGGCTCGACCCCCAACCCCTACTCTACACCGGCTTGACCCGCTACGGGACTTTTTATATTGAAAATGGCCAGATCAAGTATCCAGTTAAGAATTTTCGCTTTAACGAATGTCCGGTGATTATGCTCAATAACCTAGAAGAGTTGGGCAGACCCGTCCGTACAAGAGGCAATCTGATCCCCCCAATGAAAATCAGAGATTTCACGTTTTCCAGCCTTTCGGATGCGGTGTGATTTATGTGCCAATTTTCCCGAACTTACCGACTCAAATTTAACCCATCCAATACCCTATTATGCGTACAAAGTACCCTTACCAGCTTGTGTTTTGCCTGGTAGTATTGCTGCTCGGAATAGCCAGGGCCCAAACCATTCCTACTCCCCAATCACACTTCGGATTTGCCATTGGCGACGATTATCAACTGGCCAACTTCACCCAAACCGAAGCTTATTTTAAAAAACTAGATGAGTCTTCCGATCGGATGGAATTGACTACCATCGGCCAAACCGAGGAAGGTCGCAATCAATACATGTTCTTTGTTTCCTCCCCAGATAACCTGAAAAATCTGGCCCGTTATAAGGAAATTTCTCAGAAAATGGCCCGGGCCGAAGGGCTTACCGACGCGGAAGCCAAGGCCTTGTCATTGGAGGGTAAAGCGGTGGTATGGATTGACGGCGGTCTCCACGCCACCGAGGTAGTGGGTATCCATCAGTTGATAGAGACGGCTTATAATTTGGCCAGCCGCCAGGATGCCGAAACCAAAAACATTTTGGACAAGGTGATTATCCTGCTCACCCACGCCAACCCCGACGGACAGGAACTGGTAAGCAACTGGTACATGCGGCAGTCTGACCCTAAGAAACGCTCCACGGAACACCTGCCCCGCTTGTACCAAAAGTACATCGGCCACGACAACAACCGGGACTTCTACATCATGAACATGAAAGAATCCCAGAACATGGGAAGGCAGCTATTTCTGGAATGGATTCCCCAAATCATGTACAACCACCATCAGCGCGGTCCGGCGGGCTCGGTACTGGCAGGTCCTCCCTACCGCGATCCGTTCAACTACGTGTTTGATCCCGCTGATGGTGACGGGCATAGATGCCGTAGGGGCCGCCATGTACAACCGTTTGAATGTGGAAAACAAACCGGGCTATACCCGCCTGACGGGTTCCACGTTCTCTACCTGGTACAACGGGGGCCTTCGCACCACCACCCACTTTCACAACATGATCGGCCTTCTGACCGAGATAATTGGAAACCCTACCCCCGAGGAAATTCCGCTGGTACCCCAGCGCCTGATTCCCAACAACAATACGCCTAACCCGGCTATGCCCCAAAAGTGGCATTTCAGGCAGTCGATTGAGTATTCTCTCTCCCTCAACTGGGCCGTGCTTGACTACGCCGCCCGGCACAGCGATCAACTCCTGTACAATATTTACCACATGGGCAAAAGCTCCATTGAGCGGGGTAGCAAAGACTACTGGACCCCCTACCCCAGCCGGATCGAGTCTATCAGCGAAGCCATCAAAGCCGGAACCCCGAGCCAACGGGGTACCTCACAGACTCCCTCCCTCAGCTTTTATGAAGCAGTATTGAAAAATCCAGTTTTGCGGGATGCCCGTGGGTATATCCTTTCGGCCAATCAGAATGACTTTCCTACCGCCGTTAAGTTTGTGAACGCCCTTATCAAAACAGGCGTGCGGGTTCATAAAGCTACGTCCGAGTTTGCAGTGGCTGGAAAAACGTACCCGGCGGGATCATACGTTGTAAAAACCAACCAGGCTTTCCGTCCGCACATCGTTGATATGTTTGAGCCTCAGGACTACCCCAATGATTTTCAGTACCAGGGCGGGCCTCCCGTTCGGCCCTACGATGCCGCTGGCTGGACACTGGCTTATCAGATGGGCGTCGCTTTTGACCGTCAGTTGGAAGACTTTACCGGGCCATTTCAGCCTGTTCCCTACGGTGAATTGCAGAAGCCAACGGGTACACTTCCTTCGACCAAAGCCACCGCAGGTTTTATACTAAGTGCAAAAAATAATGATTCTTTCACCACCATCAACGATCTGATTGCTGCCGGTACGGAGGTGTTCCGCCTAACGGAAACAGGTGATTTTTATATACCCGCATCCGCAAAGACAAAAGCGGTACTCGAAAAATCGGTTTCCGAGCTGGGTCTGGTGGTAACCGGACTATCCAAAAAGCCCGCCACCGCCTCCCTTGCCAAAGTCACACCCCGGCGCATTGGCCTGTGGGATACCTACGGGGGCTCCATGCCCTCTGGGTGGACGCGCTGGATTATGGAGCAGTTTCATTACCCGATCCAATTGGTGTATGCAAAGGATATTGACGCGGGTGATTTGCGAAAAAAGTACGATGTGATTCTGTTCGTGACCAGGGCTATTCCGGGAACGGGGGTACCCTCGGAGGAGCGGGGCAATAACCGCACTGAGGCTAAGGAAGAAGACATTCCGACGGAATACCATCCTACCATGGGAAGCCTGAGTGTCCAAAAATCGATTCCCCAACTCAAAAAATTCATGGAAGAAGGCGGCACCGTGGTCACCCTGGGTAGTAGTGCCAACCTGGCCTATCACCTGCAACTACCCGTCAGAAATGCCCTAATGGAAATGACGACGGGAGGCAAGGAACGACCCTTACCCGGTGAAAAATACTACATCCCCGGGAGTATACTGCAAGTAGCCGTGGATACCACCCAGCGTGCTACCTGGGGAATGCCCGCCAAAACTGATGTGTACTTTGATGCCAGCCCCGTCTTTACCATTTCGCCCGAAGCCATAGCCCGTGGACAGGTAAAGCCCCTGGCGTGGTTCCCTACCGCTACGCCCCTACGCAGCGGCTGGGCCTGGGGGCAGGCGTATCTGCAAGGCGGCGTTACGGCCTTTGAAGCTACCGTTGGGTCGGGTAAACTACTCGTATTCGGACCTGAAATCGCCTTCCGTTCGCAGGCGCATGGGACGTTTAAGTTGCTGTTTAATCAGTTGTATTCTTTGGCTGAGAAATGAGAAAAGCATAAAAGAGTCACCGCAAAGACGCGATAGGCGCAAAGATTGGTTTGTGAAATTCTTGCGCTTATCGCCTAGTTACGGTGTAAATGAATTTTTTATTTAACCCCACTTCACCATGAAACAACAACTACTTATATTACTGCTGCTCTTACCCTTTTCCGACAGCATAGCCCAGGAGAAATCCTCGCTCGAGACACAAGTGGAAGATTTACAAAGGCAGGTGGAATCCATGCGGCATAGTTTCGACAACCTCGACAAAGCCATTGACGACGTCACCTGGCACCAGCGATTGAGTGATGTGGCTTTCGTAGACGAGGTGATCATTACTGGCCCACCACCAGCCATTATCAAAAATCCCACGGGGCAGGGAGCTAGAAATCCGGTACGGTTTCGGCCTATGTGTTTATTCCCTCCAACATTGATGTGAACAAGAAGTACCCCTTACTGGTGTTGCCCCACGGCGGTGTTCATAGCAACTTCGCCTCTTCATATTCCCACATCATTCGTGAGCTTATGGTGCAGGAGTACATAGTGGTAGCGGCAGACTACCGGGGCAGTACGGGGTACGGGGCCGGATTTTATCGCCAGATTGACTACGGTGGACTGGAAGTAGAAGACGTAAACGTTAGCCGGCACTATATTCTTAAAAACTACAATTTTGTGGATAAAGACCGGGTAGGCATACTGGGTTGGAGCCACGGGGGACTTATTACCCTGCTCAACCTCTTCGACCATCCCGATGACTACAAAGTGGGCTACGCGGGAGTACCCGTGAGCGACCTCATAGCCCGCATGGGGTACAAGTCCCAAAGCTACCGCGACATGTACTCGGCCGACTACCACATTGGCAAGTCTGCCGATCAGAACGTAAACGAATACCGCCGCCGATCCCCCGCCTGGAATGCCGAGAAACTCAAAACTCCCCTATTGATTCATACCAATACCAACGACGAGGACGTAAATGTGCTGGAAGTGGAGCACCTGATAAAGGCTCTAAAAGCCGAAGGGAAGAAATTCGAATACGAAATCTACAAGGATATGCCCGGTGGCCACACGTTTGACCGGATTGATACCTTTGCCGCCAAGGAGATTCGCTTGAAAGTGTACAATTTTCTGGGTCAATACCTCAAACCAAACAAACGGTTCGGTAATGTGAATGAGCTGATCCAGGCGAGTTATTTCCCTAGGTAGAGGTACCTTAAGTTCGACCCTTCCTTTTTTTAAATTTCACAAAAGCCATAACCTTCGAAGAAGCGTCCACGCTGTTTCGCATTGATCCCCTGCTGTTTGAGCCGGGAATGTATTTTAATTACTCATCTTTTGCCAGCAATCTCATGCAAGGAATTGTGGAAAAGGTGTCAGGCCTTGGATTTGAAGAGTACATGAAGCGGAACATCTGGCAACCCGCCGGAATGCTCACCAGCAGTCTTGATGTGCCCTCCCGTATTGTCCCCCACCGGGGCAAAGGGTACGTACGCGATGCGGCGGGCGTACTCATCAATACTCCCTATGAGGATGTGAGCTACAAATACGCCGGGGGTGGGATTATTTCTTCCGTGGAGGATATGGTCAAATTGGCCGAGGCGCTAAATCGGGGCATGCTGCTAAAACCCGCTACCTTGGATAAAATGTACACGCCCTATTTCAATAAATACGAAAAGGCGTTCCGAGGTGCCCCCAATCCCACTCAGGTACCCCAATGGCAGGGACTGCTCTGGTTTGTGGGCAAAGACAGCCGCGGGCGCAGCTGGTACGGGCACAGTGGTACCGTAAAGGGTACCCGGTGTTTTATCATGAACTACCCCAAGGAGCAGGTAGTAGTAGCGATTCAGGCCAATATTGGCAGCATACGCATTGATGAGTATGCCTTTGAACTAGCCCAGCTGGTATTGGCCGAAACTACCAAAAATTAGGACCGCCAGAATCAGGCAGGGAACTCCATTTCATTCTCCGAAAACTTACACAGCCCATCCAGCAGGTCGCTTAGTTTGAGGCCAATTGGAGTCAGTGAGTATTCTACTCGGGCGGGTACCTCCCGGAAACTATCGTTTCGGTTGATCAGACCGTATTGTTCCAGCAGCTTCAGGCGGTCGGCCAGAATGTTGTCGCTAATGTGTTCGAGATCTTCTTTTAAACTCGAAAATCGGGTATTCCCCTCTTCAATACTGAACATAACGTCCGTCAGCCACCGTTTGCTAAGCAAATGAATTAACTCATTTAGGGCGCATTTCTCTTCCAAAAATGTTTGATTCTGAAAATTTGTTGAACTTAACTTTCTCATAGAAACGACTTATTTTTCTGGTAGTAACTAACAATTGAGGTAGGTATTGTCTTACTATTCTATTATCTGTTCATTTGTGCAAATACCAGACCAATAAAAGTGCGTAGGGCTATTAAAGGCCGCGCCTTTTTATTTCCAAACAAATTAGAAAGCCCATGCAATATAGGAAAATTAACCTTTCGGTCCCCGCCAATTCTTCTGATCTCGAACTTTCCGTCGTAACATTCGGGGCCTGGGCGGCCGGCGGATGGATGTGGGGCGGAACTGAACGCAGCGATGCCGTGAAGGCCATAAGGGAATCGTACGAGGTGGGCGTGACCTCCATTGATACGGCTCCCATTTACGGACAGGGGCTGAGCGAGGAAATCGTGGGAGAAGCCATTCGCGATATTCCCCGCGACAAAGTTCAGATCTTGACCAAATTCGGTATGAGGTGGAATCTTGATTCGCCCAAAGGTGACTTTGCGATGCACAGCAAAGATCCATCGGGCAAAGAAATTGACATTTACCGGTACGCCGGTAAGGCCAGTATCCTTAAAGAATGTGAGGATAGTTTGAAGCGCCTGGGTACGGATTACATAGACCTCTACCAAATCCACTGGCCCGATTCCACTACCCCCATCGAGGAAAGCATGGAAGCCGCGAGCCGGCTCATCGAACAAGGCAAGGTTCGGTATGCGGGTGTGTGCAATTATTCGGCCAACCATATGAAAGTGGCCGCCGAGACGATCAATCTGGTGTCGAACCAGGTACCGTACAGTATGGTGAAGCGCGGAATTGAGGAAGAAACCGTGCCGTACTGCGTCGAAAACAAGAAGGCTATTTTGGCTTACAGCCCCCTGGAGCGTGGACTCCTTACCGGCAAAATGAAACCCGGACATACCTTTGCGCCGGATGACCATCGCGCCAGTCTTTATTTTTTCAAAGATGAGAACCTGAGTAGGGTTGATGCGTTTTTAAATAAAATCAAACCCTTAGCCGACGACAAAAACGCTACGCTGAGCCAGTTGGTCCTCCGCTGGACGGTAGAACAACCCGGTATTACCATCGCCCTGGTAGGTGCGCGTAATTCTCAACAAGCGTTGCAAAATGCCGCCGCCATGGATATTGAGTTAACACCCGATGAACTGGGCTTTATTTCGGAGCAGCTGACTGAATTGCACCTGGTTAAGTAGGTATAAACCACCCGCTCCTTTACTTTACTGGTGGTAAGAACTTGATTTTCACTTTAATGCCAATACGTATATGAATTCAACCAAAATTTTAATCAAGAAATACCTGCCCATTTCCCTGGCTGGTATCGCGATTACGCTGGCAACGGTGCTCATGAGCACCACGACGCCGAACGAGGAAAAATCCCCGGCAGCTGCTTTTTCTGAGTCGGACCTGATGGTGGACACCGTGGCCAGCGGATTAAAAATGCCCTGGGCCAGTGCTATTCTTCCCAATGGGGACATGCTGGTGACCGAGCGGATTGGAAAACTCAGGCTGGTAAAAAACGGTGTACTCGATCCGCAGGAAATTACCGGACTTCCGCCGATTCTGTACAAAGGCCAAGGCGGTCTGCTGGATATAAACCTGCATCCTGACTACGCTTCCAACGGATGGATTTACATAAGCTATTCCTCTCCCAAAGCAGCCGGAGAGGCCGGGGACGATGAAGGGGCCAATACCGCCCTCCTCCGGGCAAAACTCAACGATCACGCGCTCACCGACGTGAAAATGATTTATAAAGCCATGCCCAATGTGAAATCAAACCCCCACTATGGTGGTCGGATTGTATTTGATAAGAAGGGATATGTTTTCCTATCGGTAGGGGAACGGGGACAAAAGGAGAAATCGCAGGATCTTAGTCGTATTCAGGGCAAAGTGGTACGCCTGCACGAAGATGGACGCATTCCCACGGATAATCCTTTTGTGAAGACCTCCGACGCCAAGCCGGAGATATGGTCATACGGTCACCGCAACCCGCAGGGAATGGTGATGAACCCCACCACCGGGGTACTGTGGGAGCACGAGCACGGTCCGCAAGGGGGCGACGAGCTTAATATCGTAGAGAAGGGCAATAACTACGGTTGGCCCGTAATTACCTTCGGTATTGACTACGACAACAGCATCATTTCCAACGATACCGCCAAAGCCGGCATGGAACAGCCGGTGGTGTATTGGAAGCCTTCCATTGCCCCTTGCGGTATGACTTTTATCAACAATCCTGCCTTTCGCGAATGGAATGGTGATTTGCTCGTCGGTTCCCTCAAATTTATGTACCTCCAGCACCTGACGATGAAAAAAAATAAGGTCGTGAGTCGGGAAGTAATTTTCGATAAGTTGGGCCGGGTACGGGATGTACGTCAGGGACCGGATGGAAATATCTACGTTGTATTGGAAAATTCGGGCAAGGTAGTCCGGATTAGCCCAAAAAATAAAGTATAGGACTTGCCCTTCTACAACAACAAAAAGCCCTCAGCTAATCGCCGAGGGCTTTTTTGTTCCCAGTGTACCCGGAGCCGGAGTCGAACCGGCACGAGTGTAACCTCATTGGTGTTTGAGACCAACGCGTCTACCAATTCCGCCATCCGGGCATGTTGTTTCTGCTTTGGGATTGCAAAATTAGCTGGATTAGGCTATTTCACAAGCCCTCCCCGGAAAATATTTGTTTATTCGTAGCGCAAGGCCTCGATGGGGTCTAGGCGTGAGGCTTTTATAGCGGGATAAATTCCAGAAAGTACCCCCACCACTACACACACTAAAATCCCGAGGCTCATCCACAGCCAGGGTACTATGAAGGCGCTTTTTTCACTAATGGTAGTAGAAATCACATTCCCGATGCCAATGCCCAGGATTAGGCCAATGATACCGCCAATGATACAAATGACGATGGCCTCAATCAAAAACTGAATCCGGATTACTTTTGGGGTAGCCCCCAAGCGATTTACGGATCCCTATTTCCCGGGTGCGCTCGGTAACGCTTACCAGCATAATATTCATCAGCGCGATGGAAGCTCCCAAAAGGGTAATAATTCCGATCCCAAAACCACCAATGCGCAAATACCCGGAAATTTCATCAAAATTTTTGGCTAGTTCATCGGCACGTTCGATTCCAAAGGAATCCTGCTTCCCCAGTTCATCTCCTCTGATCCGCCGCATGAGGCCCCTGGCTTCTTCAATGATCATGTCCCCGTTGGTGGCCTGGGGGGCCGAAGCCGTGATCTCGATGGTCAGGGCTCGGTTTGCCGCCAGGGCACGGCCCGTCTCTAACGGAACCAGGATGAGCCGGTCAGCGCCAGTACCACCGCCCATGGACCCTTTTTTCTCGAGCACCGCGATGATCTTGAATTGCCTGCCCATGAAACTGATCACTTTATTGATCGGGTTTTCTTTTGGAAACAGATTTTTAACCAGTTCCTGGCCGACGATTGCCACATTAAGGGAATTTTCCAGATCGTTTTTTGAAAAATTTCGCCCTTGATCCACTTTATATCCCTTCAAAGCCAAATACTCCTCGTCAATGCCAATGATGGAAACGTTAGGATTGGTCTTCTCTGATTGGTATTTTACCTGAATAGCCCCCCCTACCCGAGCCGAAAGCGAAACATTTCCTTTGTAATCCTCTCTAAATTTGGAGGCAAAAATCTTGGCATCATGGTAATTGATCACCTTAAATCGTTTGTCCTGCCTCCCGCTGGATCTTCTGTTTTCGTTGATGAAATTCCGAATATTAAAGGTATTGGCCCCCAAATCGGCAAAGCTGCTGTTGACTGAACTTTGAATCCCGTCAATAGCCGTCAGGATACCAACCAGCGAGGTAATTCCAATAGCGATGATAAGCGCCGTGAGAACGGTTCTGAGCATATTGGATTGGATTGACCGTAGACCTTCGCTAATATTTTCTTTAATATTCATGGGCAGCGTAGTGCTATTTGCACAATATTTATATATATTTCGTTATGAGAATCGAGTACATTATATTTAAAGTAAAGCTGCACAGGATGCGTGAAAGAATCAAACCGATGATACGGCTGTTTGTTCCGCTTATCATTTTTTTAGGAATTTCTGTCCACTCGATGGCAAATCGTTTGCTAATTCCGATGGATGACTCCCAAAAAAATCATTTAAAAGCATACGGTGTGGCCTTTTGGGTATTGAAAGCGTACAATACCGAACTAGATTGGTTGCTCAATTACCGGGGCGGGAGTTTTATGGTAACCTACACCCAAAAATTCGCAACCGAAATGACCATTAGAGGTGTAAGTTTCGAAGTAATTTCGGAAGGTCAGGCCAGCCAGATCATGTCTGACATCTCGTCCCCCGATGCGAATATGGACGCTGTAAAATTACAGAAAGCCCCTCGCATTGCCGTCTATTCACCCAAATCCAAACAACCCTGGGACGATGCCGTCACCATGGTCCTTACCTACGCCGAAATCCCCTATGATGTCGTGTTCGACGAAGATGTACTGAAAGGAAAACTTCCGGAATACGACTGGCTTCACCTTCACCACGAAGATTTTACGGGTCAGTACGGCAAATTTTTCCACTTTAAAGACTACCCTTGGTACCGGGAACAGAAACGGGAAGCAGAGCAAATCGCCGAGAAATTCAATTTTTCGAAAGTTTCTCTCATGAAACTGGCCGTGGTAAAAAAAATCAGTGAGTTTGTGGCGGGCGGAGGCTTCATGTTTGCCATGTGCAACGCCACCGATACGTTTGACCTGGCGTTGGCAGCCGAAGGGATTGATATCGTGGACTCACCCTACGATGGCGACCCGGCCGACCCGAACGTGAACAATAAGCTGGATTACGACAAAACCTTCGCTTTCAAGGATTTCAAAGCGTATACCGATCCTTTTCAAATTGAGTTTTCGACCATTGACAACCAACCTCAGGAACGGGGCTTGAATGAATCGAACGACTACTTTACCTTGTTTCAGTTCTCGGCCAAATGGGACCCCATTCCCACCATGCTTACCCAAAACCACAAAACCCTTATTAAGGGATTTTTGGGACAAACGACTGCCTTCAAGAATGGGTACATCAAGCCCGAAGTAGTGACCATGGCCGAAACCAAATCGGCGGGTGAGGCGCGGTACATCCACAGTACCTACGGGAAAGGCTTTTTCACGTTCTTTGGGGGACATGATCCCGAAGACTACCAGCACCGGATCGGCGAAGAACCCACGGACCTCAACCTCCATCCAAATTCAGCGGGGTACCGGCTTATCTTGAACAACATCCTGTTTCCGGCGGCGAAGAAGAAGAAATTAAAAACCTAACGGCACGGATTCAAATCTTACGCTATTATTCAGGGAGCTCTCATGGGCTCCCTATTTTATTTTAGGCGGTACCATTCCCCCGCAATGCTTTTGCTTTCAATTTTTCGTTCGATGGAGTCGGGCAAACGAGGAAAAAAGTCAATCCCGGTTAGGCTTTCAAGGCGATCAATTGGTACCACAAAGGAACTCAATTCCTTTGTGGAAGCTTCGTTTTTGAGCAGGAAGGCGATTCCTTTTACATAAGGAGGATTTACATACAGAACTACCTTATAGAATTGCCTGGGAACCGCCACTTTGTTCAATCGGCCTATGGTAGGTAGCCCTGACTCTAGGACCGGCCCGGTAACTACGTACACACGTTGGTATTTATAGGCCCAAACCCGCACCATTTTTTCTAGTTCAAGCCAAATTCCCCGGTTAAACTGGGGCTCCTGCGGACAAATATTGCTCATATAGAAGCTTTCCTTCATTACCTGGTAGGAATTTTTGAAATCAGCAGCCGGAGCCATGTGACCCCGATCGTACCCTGTGCGGGTGTAATCCGCCGAAACGGCTGTCCCGCTTTTCACCACCGGGTCGGGCATGAATGCGTTTTCGCGCTCTTCTCCCCCCTCAATCTGCTCCCCATCCAACGTGTAGGCCACCCATGCCGGTAGCTCGTATTTTTCCGCGTATTTCAGCGTATACCCCACCCGGCGAACGAGCTGGTCGTTGGACCCAATGGCCGGTAGGAAAAAATCACGTTGGTCTACAATACGGGTGAGTTCGTCCTTAGATATTTTTGTCTCCGGCTTATCGGCTTTCTGGCTGTTTGCTGACGGACGTTTCTCAGGTACCTGATTTTTTGTAGGCTCCCGATTTGGTGTTTTTTTGTCGGTCGCCAGGGTATCTAGGTAAGGTTCGGGGGCCTTGTAGGGATTGCCAGCCGGTCCCTCATCCGTAGAAAATATTGAAATAAGGTTGTCCCAAATTTCGACAACCGGTTTGGTCTTACCGCCGAAATGCAAGAAAAGGCCTATCGTAAAAAAGACAAGTAAGAGAATAAACGTATTGGTGGGCATTCGAAAGCCATTCCGGGTATAGCTCGCCATTCTTGAAAAATAGGGGTTAATCTGGTTATTACTCCATAAAACGAAACCGCAAAGGTAGCAGAAAATAAAAGCCTGAACTAGGCAGAAATGGGAGCAGGATCGTATCTTTGATATTTAGAATCGTGTCAATACCCACAATGCGTATCGTGATTATCGGAGGCGGAGCCGCTGGATTCATGGCGGCCCTTACCGCCGCTGAATGTAGCCCAAATGCGGAAATTTTACTACTGGAAAAAAATCGAACAGTGTTAAATAAGGTCCGTATTTCGGGGGGTGGGCGGTGCAACGTGACCCACGCCTGTTTCAATAATCGCCTGATGGCCAAGAACTATCCACGAGGTGAGAAGTTTTTGAATAAGCTGTTACCCCACTTCGATGCGCAGGATACCGTAGCCTGGTTCGCGGCTCGGGGCGTGGTACTCAAAACTGAGCCCGACGGCCGAATGTTTCCCGTTTCTGACTCCTCCGAAACCATCATTGCCTGTTTACTTTCCCAGGCAAGAACCCACGGAATTCAAATTAAAACCAGCACCACGGTTGATTCTTTTTCCTATTCTGCCGATACCCCTGGGTTTATGCTCACCCTTCATTCTGGTGAGGTCGTCTCCGCTGATCGCGTACTGATAGCGACGGGAGGGTACCCCAAACGATCGGGGTTTGACTGGTTGGCCGAACATGCGCACAAAATCGAAGATCCCTTACCCTCCTTGTTTACCTTTAATTCGCCAGCTAGTTACCTTCTTCCCCTGGCCGGAGTTTCGGTTCAGGATGTGACCATCAAAATAAATGGTTCTGCTCTGGAATACCGGGGTCCGCTCCTGATCACGCACTGGGGATTCAGTGGACCTGCTATTCTAAAACTGTCTGCCTGGGGAGCTCGCCTATTGGCTGGCTTAAAGTACGAGTTTTCGATTAAGATAAATTGGCTACCGGGGTTAAACGAAGATGAGGTTCGGTTAGCGTTAACGGGTCTAAAATCATCCATTTCAAAACAAAAAATAACCAGTCATGGTCAGTTTGGCTTGCCTATGCGGTTATGGCGTAGTTTTTTGGAGCAGGTAGAAATCCCGGACGAACTCCGGTGGGTAGACATCTCCAATAAGGCCCTCAATCGGCTCGTGAATCTATTGACGAACAGCCAATTCCCAATCAAAGGTAAAAGTACTTTCAAAGAGGAATTTGTTACCGCTGGCGGCATCGCACTTACCGAAATCAATCCAGCCACGTTGGAGAGCAAGTATATTCGCGGTCTTTTCTTCGCGGGTGAGGTGCTGGATGTGGACGGGATTACGGGAGGGTTCAATTTTCAAAATGCCTGGACTACCGGCTATATTGCCGGTAAAATGATGAGTAAAACGGATGAATGATCAATACATATTTATAATTATAGCACTCCATGAACTTACATCAAATAGAAGAATCTGCTACATTTCTCAAACAGACTATCGGTGACTTTGAACCCGAAATTGGAATTATTCTTGGGACAGGGTTGGGTGCCCTGGTCAATGACATTGAGGTAGCTTTTACCATTTCCTATTCGGATATCCCGCATTTCCCGGTTTCGACGGTTGAATTTCATTCGGGAAAATTGTTCTTTGGTACTCTTTCAGGCAGGAAAGTCATGTGCATGCAGGGCCGGTTCCACTATTACGAGGGGTACTCCATGCAGCAGGTGGTTTACCCGGTACGGGTCATGAAGGTACTGGGTGTAAATACCCTCCTTGTTTCCAATGCCGCCGGAGGCATGAATCCTTCCTACGCGATGAGTGACCTTATGATTATTCGGGATCACATCAGTTTTTTGATGCCGGGAAACCCGCTAATCGGAAAAAACCTGGATGAGATGGGAGACCGTTTTCCGGACATGTGCGACCCCTATGATCCGGATCTGGTTTCGAAAGCCTTAACCATCGCTCAGGCTCATGGAATACCTGTTCAGTCAGGCGTATACATAGGAGTGACCGGTCCGCAGCTGGAAGACCCGCGCCGAATACCGCATGTTGCGCCTGTTGGGGGCGGATGCCGTGGGCATGAGCACAGTGCCGGAGGTTATAGCGGCCCGCCATATGAACATGCGGTGCTTTGGCCTATCGGTAATTACGGACATGGGGATCCCCGAAACACTCGAAAAAGTGGACATTGCCCGCATCATTGCCGCCGCCTATAAAGCCGAACCTTCCATGACACTTTTAATAAAAGAGCTAATTCTGCAATTGTAAGCATTAGATGCGGGTCTTTGGCTTCTTATACAATGAGTCAGAATGAACCCAAACTCCGTTTACTCCTATGGATCGTCGAACATTTATTCATAACTCTACCCTCGCTACGGCGGCATTCTCTTCTTTGCCGCTACTTTCCTCTTTTCGGCGGGTCGCTCCATTCCGCACGGCGCTTATTGGTACGGGTTGGTGGGGGATGAATATTCTCCGCTGCGCGGTGCAGGCAGGGGAATCGAAGGTGGTGGCCCTGTGCGATGTGGACGAAAACCAACTCGCAAAATCAAAAGCCGAATTGGCAAAATTGACGTCCGACCAGCCTAAAATATACCGCGACTACCGCGAACTCCTGGCCACCGAAAAACCAGAAATCGTGATTGTGGCCACTCCCGACCACTGGCACGCCCTATGCTGTATAGAAGCGATAAAATCCGGTGCGCATGTGTACGTGGAGAAACCGATCTGCCATACCATACGAGAGGGACGGGCGATGGTGAACGCCGCCAGAAAGTACGGAAAAATGGTGCAGGTAGGTACCCACCGGCGGGTTTCGCCCCACAATATTTCCGGCATGGACTTTCTCAAATCTGGAAAAGCGGGTAAAATAGGCATGGCGCGGGCATTTGTTCATTATGGTGGTGGGCCGGGTACCAAAGTACCAAACGAGGAACCACCAAAAGGACTAGACTGGGATTTTTGGTGCGGTCCAGCTCCGTTGGTTCCTTACAACAAAACCATCCATCCGAGGGGATTTAGGCAATATCTTGACTTTGCCAACGGCCAATTGGGCGATTGGGGGATTCACTGGCTCGATCAGGTACTCTGGTGGACGGAGGAAAAATACCCCAAAAAGGTATATTCTACCGGTGGCCGAGCTATCAGACGGGATAATACGGATGCACCCGACCATCAAATAGCGGTGTACGACTTTGAAGATTTCACCCTAGAATGGGAACACCGGTACTTTGGAGCCAACAATGCCGAAAAGACCGATCCCAGGCAGGCCGTTGGGGTTTATTTCTACGGAACCGAAGGTACCTTCCACATGGGGTGGCTTGACGGATGGACTTTTTATCCAACCGACCCTAAGAAACCATCCATTCATCAGGATGCCCAGCTCAATGAACCCGACCAACAAAATATCCGTCAATTGTGGGACAATTTTTTGGTTTCGATAAAGACGAATCAGCTACCCGTATGCGACATTGAAGTTGGACAACGCTCCACTAACCTGGCGCTCTTGGGAATGCTTTCCTATAAATTGGGTCGGAGTATCGAATGGGATGGAAAAAAAGAAATCATCCCGAATGATAAAGAAGCAAATGCCTTACTAGAAAGGGAGTATCGCGGCAAATGGGAGTATCCGAAAATCGTAGTGTAAGGGTACCTTTTGTTTGGAGATACTTTATTTGCCATCCTTGAATTCGATAAAAACAGAATCCTATTACAGGACAGACAAGAAGTTCTACCTTATGGCACAAAAAAACACTGACAGGGTCCCTGTCAGTGTTTTTTATAGAAATGCTATGAAGATCAGCTATTAACTGATTTTGATAACCTCGGCAGGAATGTTATGCTGGCTAACCACATCGCGGGTATATCTTACGTGCCCTCTTGGAGCCATCAGGTATAACTTGCCACCTTTCATACTAGCCAATTCGCTCAATAACTTCCACTTGGAGATATCTTTCATGAGTTTGTCAGTCTTCATGGATACTTCCAAATAATGCTTATTGAACATGTTGATCCCAGTTACATCAGGAGTAAATACCATGTTATCCTGGGTACGCTCATACGACTTAGGAGTTTCGTATCCTTCGATATTGGCTTTAATTTCCTTAAAGCCGTGAGACTGAGCCCACTTCACTACATTGGCAATAAATCCGTCTTTTTCCATAGAAGCAATAATATTTGTACTTTCCCCTTTTAAGAGAAAGAGATGTTATTAAAAAATTAGAGGTAAAATTGATCTGAAAGCAATCCTGGCTGCTAAAACACGAGCAAATAGATCAGATAGACTGCAATTTACGAGTTTTTTTTGATAAAACCTATTCTTACCTCTCACCTATTCAAAATAGAGTCCAATTTTACCGCCGTTTTGGCCCAAAAATTCCGTTTCAACCTATTTCGTGCGGGCCTGGGTAAGGGTTTCCCGGTCAACCGCTGTTTTTTGAATTAGTACCGCATGATGGGACGGAATAATCCGTACGCCATCCGAATTGGCGTACACCTTGGTGAACTCCGCTCCGAAATACAAAATGATGGATGAATAGTACACCCACGAAAGCAGTATTATGATGGAGGCGGAAGCCCCGTAGGTAGCCCCAAGGTCCGATTGGCCTATGTAATAGCTGATCAGAAATTTCCCAATCCCAAACAGGACGGCCGTAAAGGCGGCACCCACGAAACATTCCTTCCACCGCAAACGGCCATCGGGTAAAACTTTAAAAATCACCGCAAAAAGGGTGGTAATCAGGACAAGCGCTATGGCCAAATTAAAAATATAAAATATGACAACCGACGCCTCCGAAAAATACACTTCCAACCTTGAACTCAGCAAATCGACCAGGGCATTTACTCCCAGCGTGACAATCAACAAGAACCCCAGGGCTATAATCAAAGAAAATGATATCAATCGCGTGCGAAGGTACTTCAGCCATCCTTTTTCGGGACGGGCTTCAATGGACCAAATGAAATTGATGGAACTTTGGATTTCTGCAAAAACCCCGGTAGCACCCAACAACAGGGTACCTATTCCAATAGCGGCCGCTAGTCCCGATTTGTTTGATAACTGCGCATTGACCAGTATATCCTGCAATTGGGTGGCAGCCTCAGGACCTACTAACCCCCTAATCTGATTGAATAATTGCCCTTCGATGGCATCATGACCAAAAAATATACTCAAAACGGAGATCATCACCAGCAACATCGGTGCTAGCGAAAAAATGGTATAATAGGATAACGCAGCACTCAGCTTCATCCCCTGATCATTCATAAAATCCTGACCAGCTGTTTTAAGCAATTTAAAGTAATTCATACTCGACTAGTTGTTTTATTAGTAGTTTACCAATCCATTTGTTCATCTAAATAAGCCTGGTAAGCCCGCACAAGTTCCTGATTGGCTTTGGCATTGTTCTGGGCAAGTGCCACTTGAATACCTTTTTGAAAAACCTTTTCTATTTGGGCATTCTCATCAATCCCAATAAAAAATTGTGCCGCCACATAATACGTGGGTAGATAATTTGGGAAATTTTCTAACAGCCGTTCAAAACATCGTTTTGCCTCTATTGGATCGTGTTTTTGATATTCAAGGGCGAGAGCGTACAGATTAAATGGATCCTCGGGATCTATCCCGATAAAATTCTAACAATTTTTCTAATAGTGATGTTTTCATTGTATATTATTATGCTTGCATACTATTATTTTAAATATCCGTATATTCGCAATCACAAAGCATATGTCAATAAAGTAAAATTATCTTATCTTAAACTAGTCCCATGAAAATACTTGTTTGTATTACCAATGTGCCCGATACTACGGCCAAGATATCCTTCACAGACAACGACACCAAGTTCAATAAAAACGGAGTTCAGTACATTATTGGACCCTACGACGATTATGCTCTGGCCGAGGGCGTAGAGCTAAAAGAACAACTAGACGGCACCGTGACGGTGCTGAACGTCGGCGAAAGTGACAGCGAACCTCAGATCCGGAAAGCACTGGCAATTGGCGCGGATGATGCGATCCGGGTGAATACTGAACCTGCTCGATTCCTACTCCGTGGCCGCCCAAATCGCCCACATTGCTAGCCAGAATACCTACGACCTGATCCTGATGGGTCGTGAATCCATTGATTTCAATAGTGGCGTCGTTCACGGACTCGTGGGTGAAATGCTGGGCATCCCCTCCTATTCACCGGTCATGAAGCTGGATGTAAAGGATGGTAAAGCGGAATTTGCACGGGAAATTGATGGTGGAAAAGAGCATCTGGAAGCAAGGCTACCGCTGGTACTGGGCTGCCAGGAACCCATTGCCGAATGGAAAATTCCCAACATGCGTGGCATAATGACCGCCCGCTCTAAACCACTTACCGTGGTAGAACCTGTTGACGTGGAGGAAATGGCCGTATTGGAGAAATATTCGTTGCCAGCTCCCAAAGGTGCCTGCAAGATGATACCAGCCGCCGAAGCAGAACAATTGATCACCTTGCTACGTACCGAGGCAAAGGTATTGTAATACCCCTGAGCTTTGTCCCTAGTAATTGAATAACCAAGAAAAACAACAACTCATGTCCGTACTTATTTTTGTAGAAATAGATAATGGTTCCATCAAGAAAACCTCCCAGGAGGCCATATATTACGGAGCAAAGGTGGCCGAACAACTGGCAACTACCGCCACTGTATTGGCCATTGGTTCAGCCGAGGAAACTACCCTGGCCGCCGCCGGAAACTTTGGCGCAAATAAAGTGCTGCATGCTTCTGGATGAGAAACTGAACCATGAAAATAGCCTGGCGTATGCCGAGCATCCTGGTGCAAGCTGCTCAGCAAGAGGAGAGCAAGGTCATTGTTCTGGCTAAGTCAGGCCTGGGCGATGCCGTGGCCGCCCGTGCTGCCGCCAAATTGAAAGCCAGTGTCGTCTCCGGCGTTACTGAATTGCCGGACGTATCCAACGGATTTTCGAGTAGTACGCGGAATTTATACCGGAAAAGCCTTCGCCACCGTGGAGGTAAAATCAGATATCAAAATACTGGTGGCCAAGAAAAATGCCGTTGAGGTAGCCGAAACTGACCAACAGGCGGAGGTGGTAGCCTTTGCCCCTACCCTACGCGACTCCGACTTTGCCGCAACGGTGAAGGAAGTAGAAAAGGCTACTTCGGAAGTACCTCTCACCGAGGCCGATATCATCGTATCGGGTGGCCGGGGAATGAAAGGGCCCGAAAACTGGACGCCCTTGCTGGATCTGGCTAACGCATTGGGAGCGGCTACGGGCTGTTCCAAACCAGTTTCGGATCTCGACTGGCGACCTCACCACGAACATATTGGCCAAACCGGCATAAAGGTGGCGCCCAACCTGTACATTGCCTGTGGCATATCCGGGGCGATTCAGCACCTTGCCGGGGTCAACGGTTCAAAATGCATCGTGGTCATCAATAAGGATCCCGAGGCCCCATTTTTCAAGGCCGCCGACTACGGTATCGTAGGGCGATGTATTCGAAATCCTACCCCGCCTGACCAAGGCGGTAGAAGCAATAAAATAGAGAAATGTCCTCAATAAGCCAGTCCTGCATTTTTTTATGCAGGACTGGTTTTCTAATTTTGTGTTTTTAAAACCTTTGGAAAAACCACCTTATCCGGGTTACTGGCTTTTCTTTCAACGCGTTCGAACAGGTGAAAAAGATCAAATTAGAAATATTAGGATTATCTCCAAGTCAGTCACAATCGGGCTCTTTTGCGCTGGTACTCGGAGAAGAGATGGGAAATCGGCGATTGCCCATTATCATTGGGGTATTTGAGGCTCAGGCAATTGCGGTTCAAATCGAGAACATAGTACCCAACCGGCCCATGACCCATGATTTGTTCAAGTCGTTCGCCGAAGCCTTAAACTATTCGCTCAAAGAGATCATAATTTCCGACCTCTCGCGAAGGAATTTTTTACGCCAAAATCGTGTGTGGGGATACCGTTCGCGAGGTTCAGATTGACGCTCGCCCATCGGATGCCATTGCCATCGGTATTCGCTTCGGGGCACCCATTTATACCTACGAATCCATCCTTTCCGAAGCCGGCATTGTATCGAGTTCCATTTCGAATATGGATGAAAAAGAAGATGATTTCGTCCGGGAGACCATACGATCCAAGGGTACCTTTTCGGAGCAGTTGCGGGATATGCCCAACGACGAACTTCAAAAATTGCTAGATGAAGCCCTGACCAAGGAAGATTACGAAAAAGCGGCCAAAATCAGGGATGAACTAGGCAAGAGAAATTAAAAAACCTACCAAGCGTTCTCCTCCGGGCAGAGCGCTTTTTTGGTTAAAAATAGTTAAGGTAGGCTTGGTTGGTGTTTCGTTTGCTCATTAATCCTTACTTTTGCGATATAGTAATCCGTAACAGTCGCATGGAATGGCCAAAAAGAAGAAGATAGGGAGTTATCCCAATGCAATGATCGTTTTCAGCCTAACGGCTGCCTTATTCCTCATTGGATTCTGTGGAATCCTGGTAATTCAATCCAAAAAGCTGGTATCCATCATTCGACAAAACATCGAAGTAAGAGTCTTTGTGCAAAAATCGCTTACCGTACCCGGTCGTGATTCTCTTCTGGCTGTCATCAAAGAAAAACCCTATGTACAGACGGGATGGGGATAGTACCCAAATCTCCTTTGTATCGAAAGAGAAGGCGGCGGAAGAATTTATCCAAGGTACCAAGGAGGATTTCTCCACATTTTCTGGGTGAAAATCCCCTGCGGGATAGCTACCGGGTAAAAATTCAGGAAGATTACTTTGCGGAGGCAAAATTGAAGGTAATCAAAGAGGAACTTGAAAAAATCAATGGCGTTTATGAAGTCGTGTACCAGGAAAATCTGGTGGATGAGATTAACAAGAACATCACTAAGATTTATTTGATCCTGGCTTCCTTTGCGCTTATCATGCTGATAATCATTATATTGCTTATAAACAATACGATAAAGCTCGCCATTTATTCCCAACGATTTCTTATCCGAAGCATGCAGTTGGTGGGGGCCACCAATGGGTTTATTCAAAGGCCCTTCCTCATGCGTGGTGCGACGCAAGGGTTAGTAAGTGCTGTGTTGGCTAGCGTTCTACTCGTATTACTACAACAGCTTGCCATCAGGAATGTGGAGGGATTGGCTGTTTTACAGGAAAATGACAAACTTGTATTCCTGCTTATTACCCTGGTATTCCTTGGAATTCTGATCGGAATAGTGAGTACCACCCAATCGCTCTCCCGTTATTTGAAAATGTCGCTTGACGAATTATACTAAACTTTGCTTCACCCTTTTAGGACAACCATGAGTTCAAACAAAAATCACCTGCCCTTCCACGCATCCAACTACCGCATGATGCTCATTGGTCTAGGCACCATCTTGCTGGGTTTTATCATCATGACTTTTGATACCGAAGAGTTTGGTTTTGGTGCCCTTGGGCTGACCGTAGGTCCGCTGATCACCGTTGCCGGATTTATTATAGAGTTTTGGGCTATCTTACGTAAACCATCCAATTAATGACAATTTGGCAAGCTATCATTTTAGCAATTATTGAGGGCATTACCGAATTCTTGCCCATTTCCTCCACCGGACACATGATTATAGCTTCTTCCCTGATGGGGATTAGCCACCTGGAATTCACCAAAATGTTTACCGTTAATATCCAATTTGGAGCCATCCTTTCCGTACTGGTCTTGTACACACGGCGATTTCTCCAAACCACAGATTTTTATTACAAGCTATTTGTTGCCTTTCTTCCGGCGGCGGTCATCGGCTTTCTGTTAAATGATTATATCGATGCCCTCCTTGAAAATGTGGTGGTAGTTGCTATTGCCTTGTTAGTTGGGGGCATCATCCTGGTTTTTATAGATCGAGTAGTCAACGAGTACCCCAAGGACCGGGATGTTTCGTATCCAGAGGCTCTTAAAATTGGATTTTACCAATGCATTGCCATGATTCCCGGTGTTTCGCGCTCTGCCGCTACCATTATTGGGGGAATGTTCCAGGGCCTTACCCGGAAACAATCCGCTGAGTTTTCGTTTTTCCTGGCCGTACCCACTATGGCGGCGGCGGCGGGCTATAAATTCCTGAAAACGTATGAGGCGATTCAACCGGGTGATATTAAACTTCTGCTCATCGGCAACTTGGTTGCCTTCGTGGTGGCAATGATGGCTATCCGCTTTTTTATCAACTTTTTAACCCGATACGGTTTCAAACTCTTTGGATATTACCGGATTGTGCTGGGTGTAATCCTGCTGACCTTACTGGCTATGGGTTTCAAGCTAGACATCGTTTAGGCATGGATCATTCTCCTCAAAATAGTGAGAATCAGGATGAAGGCGAACTTATTCTGATTGATAAGCCACTGACCTGGACGTCTTTCGACGTGGTGAAGAAATTAAAATGGGCCTGCAAGTTCAGAAAAATCGGCCACGCGGGTACCCTTGATCCGCTGGCTACCGGGCTGCTCATCCTCTGCACCGGCAAGAAAACCAAGCAGATTGACACATATCAGGCTCAGGAAAAAGAATACGAAGGTACCCTCGTGTTAGGTAAAACGACCCCCTCGGTTGATCTGGAAACCGAATTTGATCAGGAATTTCCGGTACGACCACATCACGCAACAAGAATTGTTGGAAGCGGCCAGGCGCTCACCGGTACCCTCCAGCAACTCCCCCCGATCTATTCGGCCGTACGGATGGATGGCGAACGCCTCTACAAAAAAGCACGGAGGGGTGAATCCGTAGAAATCAAACCCAGGGAGGTACAGTTGACCGTATTTGAGATAAAGACCGAAGATTTCCCAGAAATCCATTTCCGGATTGTATGTTCCAAAGGTACCTACATCCGCAGCCTGGTACGTGATTTTGGAAAGATCGCTGGAAAGTGGTGCCTACCTTTCGTCGCTTGCGTCGAACCCGTATAGGTGATTTTTCCGTTTCGGATTCGGTACCAACTGAACCGATTTTATTCAAAACAAGCGGGCTGAATTGAATCTACCTTCGAAGTAATGAACGTATACCACAGTCTCGAATCCTTTCAAAAACGCCCCTATGCCGTCGTAACCAGCGGCACTTTTGATGGCGTGCACCGGGGCCACCAGAAAATACTCAGTCGATTGCGGGAGACAAAGTACCCAGCAACAAGGTGAAACCGTGGTACTGACTTTCTGGCCCCATCCCCGGATGATCGTTTCAGACGATAGCCAGAACCTACAACTTCTTTCCACAATCGAGGAGAAAATAGAGCTCTTCGATCAATCGAAAATCGACCACCTGATTATCACTCCCTTTACGAGAACCTTTTCCGAACTCTCATCGGAAGAATTTATCCAACAAGTGCTGGTGGATCGGATCGGTACCAGAAAATTTGTGATTGGCTACGACCATCGCTTTGGACGTAATCGGGAAGGAAGTTTTGATTTTTTGCAGCAGGTAGCCCCTTCTTATGGTTTTGATGTCGAAGAAATCCCCCGGCAGGACATCGACGCGTTAGCCGTCAGTTCCACCCGGATTCGTAAAGGCTCCTGCGGGGCGAAGTAGTTATTGCCACTGAACTGCTGGGAAGGGCCTATTCTTTTCTCGGGTACTGTGGTAAAAGGCAAGCAGCTAGGTCGGACCCTAGGTTTTCCTACTGCCAATGTGGAAGTCCGGGAAAACTACAAGTTAATTCCGGGCAATGGCGTGTACGCTGTCAAAGTCAGGACTGGGTGAACGTTTAATTCAGGGCATGCTAAACATAGGCATTCGGCCCACCGTCGGGGGTGATTCACGTACGATCGAAGTGCACCTGTTTGATTTCTCGAGGACATCTACGGCGAACATCTGGAAATACAGGTCATGCATTACCTGCGCCCCGAACTGAAATTTGACGGCGTAAAGGCCCTGGTGCAAATCACACCGTCAGGAAGATGCCCTCAGGGCGTTTAAAACCTATACTTAAGTCGCGCTGCCATGGTTTAGAAAGTACGCACATAACTTCCCAGCATTTTCAGGTCGTGCCCGTACTTCGTCCAATACTTCTTTCACCGGAACATCCTCATAGTGGCCCTCAAATTCGACCAGAAACCAGTAACGAAATGAGGAGCCCTGGCGCAGGGGACGGCTCTCAATCTTGGTCAGGTTGATTCCCCGGTCATAAAAATCTTTCAGAAAATCGAACAGAACCCCCGGCCGATTGGTATTGGGCAGGTTGGCGATGATCGTCGTTTTATCGGGCAGGCTTTTCTGATTCGTAAAGTTTTTAGAAATAATCAGGAATCGCGTTCGGTTTTGGTCGCTGTCGCCAATGTTATCGAAAAGTACAGGTACCCCGTACAGCCGAGCCGCAATATGCGAACAAATGGCGGCCGAGTCGGGTTCGCTGAAGGCCAGTTTGGCCGCTTTGGAAGTAGACTCCACCGGAATCAATTCAATCTGATTATCCTCGAAATACTCCCTCAAAAACTTGCTGCATTGCCGAAAGGCGATGTCCTTGGAATAGATATCGGCGAATTTGGGTCAGGGAATCCAGCTGGGAGGCAAACGTAAAATGAACGGACAAATAGGCTTCGGCCGCAATGTGTAAGTCCTTTTCGCGCAGCAGGTCGACGGTTTCGCCCACCACTCCTTCCTGGTTGTTTTCGATCGGCACTACGCCAAACCGAGCGCGTCCGGTTTCTACGCTATCAAACATGGAGTGAATCGTGGGTAGCACCAGGTACTCACTCATGCCGCCAAATCGGCTTTCGGCAGCCTGATGGGTAAAACTCCCCTCCGGCCCCAGGTAGGCAATCCGTTCGGGCAGTTCGAGATTGCGCGATACTGCGAAAATTTCCAGAAAAATGGCCTCAATGGCCGATTGGGACAGTAGTCCCTTATTCTGCTTATCAAGCGATCCAAAATTTGTTTTTCGCGTTCGGGCCGGTAAATAATTGTTTTTTGTAGCCCGTTTCAGTTCACCAACGGCTTTGACGTGCTCCATTCGCTCATTGAGCAGCAGGAGGAGTTGATCATCCAGGGCGTCAATTCGTTTTCTAGTTCTTGTAAATCCACGTGGTAAAAAGGATGAATAATATCAATTGAAGGTAGCGCATAGGCGGCCATCGAGTCACTTCGTCAATGTTCTTTTCCATTTTCAAATTGTCAATAATAAACTTCTGTCGATCAGGAGAATTTTTACCCATGAAGTAGGCCAAAAGCTTCTGAATTGACGTTTCTTTCTGCAAAATGATGGGTTCCAGATGCATGTCTTCGCCGATAAAGATACCGAACTCCTCGGGTGAAATCTCCCCCAGACCCTTAAATCGGGTAATTTCGGGTTTTGCCCCCAACTTGGCGATCGCCTTTTGCTTTTCTTCCTCCGAATAGCAATAGATCGTTTCCTTCTTATTTCTAACCCGGAAAAGCGGAGTTTCCAAAATATAAAGGTGGCCATTCCGAACCAAATCGGGGAAGAATTGGAGAAAAAAAGTAAGGATCAACAACCGGATGTGCATGCCATCCACGTCGGCATCCGTGGCGATCACGATCCGGTTGAACCTGAGGTTTTCAATCCCGTTTTCAATATCAAGGGCGTGTTGCAGCAGGTTGAACTCTTCATTTTCGTACACTACCTTTTTGGTAAGGCCAAAACAATTCAAGGGTTTCCCGCGCAGGCTGAACACCGCCTGGGTTTGCACGTTGCGCGATTTGGTGATTGACCCACTGGCCGAATCCCCTTCGGTAATAAACAGCGTGGTATTGAACCGCTCTTCCAACTTGGCATCGGTCAGGTGCTGCCGGCAATCACGTAGTTTTTTATTGTGCAAATTCGCTTTTTTGGCACGTTCGTTGGCCAGTTTTTTGATACCCGCCAACTCCTTACGTTCTTTCTCCGACTGTTCAATCCGTCTTTTGATGGCATCCCGGGACTCCGGGTGCATGTGGAGGTAATTGTCTAGTTGTTCTTTAACAAAATCATTAATGAAAGACCGAACCGTCTGGCTATTGGGATCGGGCGAAAGGGTATTGGATCCCAGTTTGGTTTTGGTCTGAGATTCAAAAATCGGCTCCTGAACCCGATGGCAATGGCGGCCACGATGGAGCTACGAACATCTTCCGGAGCATAATCCTTCCCATAAGTGTTCCCGCATGGCTTTAACCACTGATTCCCGAAAAGCAGCCAAGTGGGTACCCCCCTGCGTGGTGTACTGGCCGTTTACAAACGAATAGTATTCTTCGCCATACTGATTGCCGTGGGTCATGGCTAATTCAATATCCTCCCCTTTCAGGTGAATAATCGGATAGCGAATAGCATCCTCATCCGTCTTATCGCGCAGCAGGTCCAGCAGTCCATTTTGGGAAAAGTATTTCTGTCCGTTAAAGTTGATGGTCAGGCCCGCATTCAGGTAGCAGTAATTCCGGATCATGCTATCCAGATACTGCGGAATATACTTAAAGTGCTTGAAGATCGAATTGTCCGGTTCAAACGCGATGAAGGTACCGTTCCGTTGGTTCGTGTGCTTCTTCGCCCGATTCGTTAACCAATCGCCTTGTTCGAATTCTGCCCATTTGGTTTCCATCCCGGAACGACTGCACTTTAAAATAATTGGAAAGGGCATTCACCGCCTTGGTACCTACCCCATTCAGCCCCACCGATTTCTGAAAAGCCCCGGAATCGTACTTCCCACCCGTATTGATTTTAGAGACGCAGTCGATCACCTTTCCCAGCGGAATGCCCCGGCCGTAGTCCCGAACCTCGACCCGATGTTCCGAAATTTTGATTTCGATGGTCTTTCCCATTTCCCATCATGTGTTCGTCGATGGAATTATCGACTATTTCTTTGACAAGCACATAAATACCATCGTCGACGGAAGCCCCATCGCCGAGTTTACCGATGTACATGCCCGGCCGTAACCGGATATGTTCCTTCCAGTCAAGTGAGCGGATACTGCTTTCATCGTACTGTACTGGATTATTTTCTGCCATAAATTCAAACAAATTAACTGTTAAAAAACTGGATTGGATATTAGATCAGTTCCAATAACGTTACCAATCGGATAGAATTCCAAATGTATCCGAAAAATAGAAATTCTTTAAAAAAAGGAAAAATCTGCTTTACTTTGCCCCTGCAAACGCAAATGTAGGATTTGCACTTTTAAAAGACTGCACCTGTTGCATTTTTGAAAGATAAACAATTTTATCCAACCGAAACATTTCTCAAGCTAAAAATATGACCTTGATATTTAAACGAAAGGCTCAGAAAAGGATACTTTCCATCCTCCTGATCCTTACCATAACCCTTTCGTCTGTATTTTCCCAAGTTGCTCCAGCGCCCACACCGGTACTCCCGCCTCACCTGCTCCCGGAACCGGAGCCCCCACTGCTACCCAAGGCCCAGCCGGCACTAACAGCATCCAACCCTAATACAGCTAATACCACGCAAACTACGACCGATGCCCAAAAACCGATAAGGCAACCGATGCGAAATCCAATGCAGAAGATGCCCTAAAACAAGCAGAGGAGGGAAAGGAGCAATCAATCAATGCCGCACTATCGGCGGCCGATCAGGCAAAATTGGCCCTGCGGCAAAAGATATTTGGTTATTCCATCTTTTCCCAAGGCGCCTTCAACCCCCTTCCAGAGCAACTTATTGCCACCCCGCGGGATTATACAATTGGAGCAGGGGACAACCTGAACCTCTATATATATGGATATGCCCAACTGCCGGAGCAAGACCTAACCGTGAATCGGGATGGGTTTGTTTCTATTCCTCGCATCGGAAACGTGTACGTTGGCGGGAAGTCTATTGAAGAAGCCCAAAAGGTACTACTTGATAAGTATGCTCCGTTTATTCCCAGCCTACTAGGAGCGAATGGCAAGGCCGCTCCCACCAAATTGATGCTTACCCTCGGGCAGGTTCGATCCATCAACGTGTTTGTGACCGGGGAAGTTATTAACCCTGGAACCTATACCCTTACTTCACTTTCCTCGGCGTTCAATGCCTTGTACCAAGCCGGTGGTCCCAATGAAATCGGGACGTTCAGAGAGGTAAGAGTGATCCGAAACAACAAGGTAATCTCTACCTTTGATATATATGATTATTTGATCAAGGGTACGCTTGAAGGTGACATCCGGGTTCAGGATAACGACAATGTCAACGTAAGCTTTTATAAAAAGCGCGTGGAAGTAATAGGGAATGTAAAACGACCCGGGCTATTTGAAGTCAAGGAAGGAGAAAAATTAAGTGATATTCTGGGCTACGCCGGAGGATTCACCGACAATGCTTATCAGGGGAACGTGAAAGTATACAGGATCACCCGCAGCGAAAGGAAAATCATTGATGTGAGCGACAGCAAATTCGATAGTTTTGAATTGGTTACCGGTGACGAGATCGAAGTTGGCGTGGTATTGAACAGGTTTGAAAACATCGTCAGCATCGAAGGAGCAGTCATGCGACCAGGCGAATATTCAATTGATAACAACCCATCGCTCAAAGTATTGCTCGAAAGTGCCCAAGGTCTACGGGAAGATGCCTTCGTGGGACGGATCAGCGTAACCCGCACCCGGGCGGATCAGTCCATCGAAAACATATCGCTGAACCTGAAAGATATGATGAATGGAACGATCCCGGATTTGCTCCTTACCCGGCTAGATGTGGTCAATATTCCGTCTAAATTTGAAATGGCGGAGCAATCCAATGTCCACATCGAGGGCGAGGTGAACAATCCCAAAATAGACGAGAATAATGGATTTTTTCCTTACATGTCCAATATGACATTGGAGGATTTGATCCTGAAAGCTGGTGGTTTTAAGGAATCCGCTAAGTATTCACAGGTGGAGGTGGTACGCAGAGTTAGAGATTCAAACGCGCAGGCAGCCGATGCGGCCATTTCAAAAGTGTTCCGTTTTAACGTCAATCCTGACCTTAGCCTGACTGGGAGTTCTACCGGTTTTGAATTGATGCCTTTTGATGAGGTGATCGTTCGAAAGTCGCCCAACTACCAGGAACAACAATTCATAACCCTGGAAGGCGAGTTTTTGAATCCAGGATCCTACGGTATTATCAGTAAGAATGAAAAGATAACAGATCTTATTGAAAGATCCGGTGGCCTGACGGATCTGGCCTATATTAAGGGCGCTACGCTAATCCGTTCTACCCCGGTTTCGAATTTCGAGACACAGCAGACGGCCACCGCTCTGGGCCAAATTGCCGAAGAATCCAGCAAGGCAAATTTCCAGATTGGGCCAAGTGGAAATATCAAACAGGAGTTCATCAATATCCGCCTTGACCGAATCCTTAAAAACCCGGAGTCAGACGAGAACATCATCATTCAGGAAAACGACATTTTGCGCATTCCCAAGCGCTTGGAAACCGTTCAGGTACAAGGTGCCTTGTTGTATCCTACTACCGTGAAGTACAACGATGAAATGTCATTCCTGGATTATATTTCCCAGTCTGGAGGATTTACCAAGAGCTCGCTTCGGAGAAGTTCATACGTGAAGTATCCGAATGGTTCCGTGGATCGAACCAGAAAGTTCTTGGTTTTTAATGTCTATCCTAAGGTAGAACCTGGTTCAGAAATTTATGTACCGAATAGAGTTGGTAATGAGCTCACGCCTCAGCAAATTTTGCAACAGGGTATCTCCATTACTTCTACCCTATTCACGCTTATTCTTTCGGTACTAGCGTTCCGTTCACTAAGATAATATCAAAATTTATGGCACAAGTAGTGAATCAAAAACTACCCGAGGATGAGATTTCACCCAAGGTGGTTATGCTTAAAGTAGTATCCTTAAAGGATACTTTTATAAAAAACTGGAAGCTTATCATTGTTTTCGCATTGATCGGGTACGGGGTTGGCTTTTTAATGGATATTTACCTGAAAAAGGACGATGTATTCGAAGCAACCATCCTGTTCAACTTAGGTGCCGGTAGCTCGAGTCAGGGGTATGGCGACGTTGCCGGGCTTTTGGGTTTGAGTTCTCAGCCTGATGCCAACATCTATTCAGGAGAGAACTTCTTCTATTTCGTGGAGTCAAGACCTGTAATGGAAAGAGCCTTGATGAAGGAAGTCACGGTTGGCTCAACTAAAATGATCCTTGCCAACTATTACATTGATTCAAGTGGAGTGATCACGAACGAATGGAAGGAATTGGTAGGGTGGCATAAGTTCCGTTTTACTGGCAATGACCCTAAAAAATACACGATGGAGGAAAGGATTATTTTGAATACCATCGTTCAACAGATTCGGGTTGAAACTGATATTAGTCAACCGGACAAAAAGTCCTCTTTTATGCAGATTCAAGTCCTTCAAAGAAACCCGAATCTGGCTAACCTGTGGGCCAATACCCTATTGGAGACTGTGGAAGAAGTGTACACGGAGAACCAAACCTCAAAAACTCGCCGAACCCTTAACCTGCTCAAAAACCGAGCTGACTCCCTTGGTGGGATTTTAGGAAGGACCGAAAGCCGTCTGGCTCGCCAGTTGGATTATAGCCAAAGCATTATTGTTCCGGAGGGGAAGGTACAGGTTAATAAACTCCAGAGGAGTTCAGAGTTTGTCACTCAACTTTACATGGAGGCTATGCGAAATGTAGAAGCCATGAAAGTGTCTCTGGTACGCGAGGCACCACTTTTCACAATTATTGAACCCGTGAAGGTACCGGTTGACAGAAAGGTGGATATTGGAAAAAGGGCTCCGATTGGACTTCTGATCAGTTTGGTGATCGCATTTGTTTTCATCTATTTCAAGAATGTGTACTCCGCCATCATGGAGGATCAGCGCGTTTAAAAATCACTCAATGGCATCCTATCGAATTACCATAGTTGCAGGGGGATCTGAAAAAGATTACTGGAATGATTTATGGAGAAACAGACAACTCCTCTGGATCCTTTCCAAACGGGATATCTCTGTTCGGTACAAACAAACATTGCTTGGGATAGCGTGGAGTGTAGTTCGTCCCATGATGACCATGCTCATCATGGCGGTGGTGTTCAGTATCATCGCTAAACTCCCACCGGACCCCGGCATGCCCTACCCCCTGATGATTCTGGGTGGACTTACGATTTGGACATTTTTTTCCAACTCATTCAGCCAAATCAGCAATAGCATCGTGCTCAATTCCAACCTGGTATCCAAGGTCTATTTCCCCCGACTCCTCATGCCTTTAAGCGCAGTTTCGGTTGGATTTATTGACTTTTTAATTTCCCTGGTCCTGTTCATCGGACTAAGTTTGTATTATCAATATCCGCCCAGTATCAACATCGTTTTCCTGCCCTTTTTCATCCTGCTCACCTTTCTCTGCTCCATGGGCTTTGGATTGTTTTTTGCCGTAATTAATGTACGTTTTCGAGATATTGCTCAATTAATTCCTTTTATTGTCCAAATCGGCATGTACCTTTGCCCCATTGCATATAGCACCAGGATGGTGTTAAAGGAATGGCCTTCTTCCTACAAATTTTATATCCTAAATCCAGTCGTGGGGATTATTGACGGTTTCAAATGGTGCCTTTTAGGTGACAACGCCTACTTTGATCCCGCCAGCCTTTATTCCACATTATTCTTTTCAATAATAGCATTGTTGCTATCCGTTATGTACTTTCGTAAAAGGGAGAACACATTTGTTGACTATATTTGACAGAGTAGTAACTAACCATGCACGTCATTTCCGCTGAAAATATCAGTAAAAAATACATCATAGATCATCAGGGCACCCGCAAGTCCAATAGCCTGAGGGATGTTGTAGCCAACACAGTTGATAATCTGTTCTCCAATGGTAAAAAGAACAAATTGTTCAAGGAAAAGGAAGAGTTTTGGGCCTTAAAGGATATCAACTTCACTATCGATCAGGGAGACCGGATCGGAATTGTTGGACATAACGGGGCTGGCAAATCTACCCTGTTGAAGATTCTAAGCCGAATTACGGACCCAACCACCGGACAAGTCACGATTGACGGACGAGTGGCGAGCCTCCTGGAAGTCGGAACCGGATTCCACCCTGAATTGACTGGACGGGAAAATATATTCCTGAATGGGGCTATTCTGGGAATGGATCGGGTGGAGATCAAAAAATCATTTGATGCGATTGTTGACTTCGCCGGAGTAGAACAATTCCTAGATACGCCCGTTAAAAGGTACTCCTCGGGAATGTACGTCCGGCTTGGATTTGCCATTGCGGCCCACCTCGAACCCGAAATCATGATCATAGATGAGGTTCTGGCCGTAGGGGACGCTGAATTTCAGAAAAAATGCCTGGGAAAAATGCGTGATGTGTCCGAAAGCGGCCGCACCCTCATATTTGTTAGCCACAACCTCACCGCAATTCAGGCACTTTGTAATAAATCGTTCTTTTTTGAAAAAGGAAGGCTAGTGGATCAGGGCGAAACCTCCCACATCGTGACGACCTACCTGAGTCGGGTTTCCCACAAAAAATTGGAACGCCACTGGGATACCATTGAACAGGCCCCCGGGAATGACGAGATTCGCGTAAAAAGCTTTAAGCTTTTACCCGAGTACGTGGACAACTTGTACCACATCGATGTACGTACTCCCATGTTGGTTCAATTTGAGTTTTGGAACATGGTTGAGGATGCTCAGCTCAATTTGAGCCTTCACCTATACTCTTATACTGGCGAGTGTATATTCAATGTAGGTACCCAATCCCAATCGTTCACTAAGGGTATCATTAAAGGGGTGTTGGAAATACCAGGGCATTTTCTGAATGACGGCTCTTACATGATTTCCATAATGGTGGTAAAAGACACGAGTAGTGTACTTTATAACATGGAAGAAGCCCTTACCTTTGATGTGGAAGATTACCGGGAAAATGTCAGTTGGTACGGAAAATGGCCCGGCTACATTCGTCCTCAATTAAATTTTACTATGAATCAAACCGAATCCGTAGTAAATGATTAATGTCACAAAGGCATTTCTTCCGGATCGGGAGGAATATATCCGGTATGTCCACGAAATTTGGGATAGTGTTCAGCTGACAAATAATGGTCCCCTGCTTCGAAAGCTTGAAGGCCAATTAAAGGAATTTCTGGGTACCCCAAGCCTATTCTATTGCAGTAATGGGACTATCGTGCTGCAAATTGCCTTGAAGGCTCTGGGAGTTTCGAAGGAGGTAATCACGACACCTTTTTCGTATTGCGCCACCACCAACTCGATCCTCTGGGAAAACTGCACGCCAGTTTTCGTGGATATTGACGCCCAAACTTTCAACATAGATCCCAAACTGATTGAAAAAGCCATCACCCCCGATACGGAGGCAATTATGGCCACCCATGTGTACGGGAATCCATGCGCGATTGAAGAAATAGAAGAAATTGCTCGTAAGCACAGCCTTAAAGTTATTTACGACAGTGCCCACGGTTTTGGTGTGCAATACAAGGGGCGTTCACTACTTGGGTACGGCGACCTGAGTACCTGTAGTTTTCATGCTACCAAGGTTTTTCATACGGTAGAGGGCGGGGCTCTTATTTCAAATCTTCCCGAGCTGGACGAAAAACTTCACCTACTGAGAGCTTTTGGGCACCGCGGAGACGAAGACTATTTCTTCGCTGGTATAAATGGCAAAAATTCCGAGTTTCACGCCGCCATGGGCTTGTGCAACTTGCCCCACGTACCCGCTATTATTGAGGAAAGGAGATTGCTTTTTGAGAAATACGATTCGAAACTGGATTGGAATAGGCTAAAAAAGCCCTTGATAGCTCCTGACATTCAGTATAACTACTCCTATTATCCGGTGGTTTTTGAATCCGAAGCTAGTATGCGCCAGGTTCAAACGGCCCTCGTTGCCAAGGAGATTATTCCCAGGCGGTATTTTTATCCTTCTTTGAACACGCTAGGGTTTATGCCCCGACACTATTCCTGTCCGGTTTCGGAAGATATTTCGTCGCGGGTGCTCTGTTTGCCACTTTATGTGGGCCTTACTGATACCGAACTAGATACCATTAGCCACCTTATTAACCTCAGCCTGTGACCCAACTTTCATCATGGAAATAGTGTTATGGCTTTCCTTTTTGTTATTTGTGGGGTTGGTTGGTTGGGTTGCCAAAATAATCAGTCAACCGTCGCTTACGGAATGGTTGATCGTATCATTTATCCTCTTCGTTGGCTCTATCATACCCGCAGGCTTTTTCCTTTCTGCCTTGAACCTGACGTCCAGCACAGTTAGCTGGATTTTGGCCAATTTACTCGCTCTTGGTATTCATTACCTACTATGGAAAAGACTTGCAAGCCGTGAGCCTTATTCCGTTAGGAGGATCGTTCAAAACCGGAAGGAAACCTTTATTTCCTGGTTTGCAGAATTGACTCCTTATCTGAAATTCCTTTACACAGTGATGATTGGTACGGTGGTGATCATCGGTGCCACAAACTTGATCTTAGTGCTATTTACGGTACCAAATGAGTGGGACAGCATGACGGGGCATCTTAACCGGGTCGTTCGCTATATGCAACGAGGTACCATGGAGCACTTTGGTGGTACCAACTGGAATATGGATACCTACCCGAAGAGCATTTGTACCATTCAGATATACAGCTATTTGATTTCAGGCAAGATTGAAAATGCATTCAAATTAATCCATCATGCCTCTTATTGGATTTCGCTGGTAGCGGTTTTTGGAATAGCCCAACGAATCGGGCGGAATTTGTCCGCCAGCTTTTTTTGTGCCCTTGCTTACGGGCTTTTTCTGGATTTTTTGATGCAGGCCATCACCACGGAAACCGATATCGTCCTCACAGCCTACCTAAGTTGCCTCCTCTATTTCCTGTTTACCTACCACGTTACGAGGCAGGATAAGTACCTTTATTTGGCCGGTTTGACATTTGGCATTTGCCTCGGGCATAAAGTGACCTTCGTATTGCTGCTTCCGTCGGTATTTTTTGTCATGCTGTATTGTGTTTTTATTTCTCCGGGTTTACCTATTTTCCTAAAACGAACCTGGAAATTAGCAATAGCAATCGGCCTTTCCGTTTGCATCTACACTTTGCCAACGGGCTATATTAAAAACATTCAAGTATTCGGGCATCCAATTGGCCCGCCAACTGCGTTGAAACACCAGTCAGTGGAGCGAGCGGGTACCTTGCGTAATCTCGCCGAGCAGGGTAGTCGGAATTTGGTCCGGTATAGTTATGACTTTTTCAATTTGGACGGAATCCGGAATGCCCAATGGGGATATGACTTGAATACCCTTATCCGCAAACCTATCGTAAAAATTGAGGATAAATTGAGTCTTCGGCTCGACGAAGAAACCGATTTTTCTATTGTCCCTTTCTCCTTTCAGCGGCGCTTTGAGTTTTATAATGCCAATCCGTACTGGGGTGTTTTCGGATTTGCCCTGATATTGCCGCTCGTTTTGCTGGTCTTTTTCAGAATTTTTCGGTCTCGTCCACACTGGTTTTTATCGTTTGCGATTGTAGCCCATTTCATAGCCATCTCCTATTCGGCTCCGTATGACCCATTCAAGGGAAGGTACTTCATCGAAACCGGGTTATTTGGGGTACTTTTCTTGTTAATGCTTTTTTCCAACCATCGCCTTTCCATTCTGAAACCTCGAAGGTGGCTTTGGAAATCATATGTGGGTATGGTAGTAGTGCTTGCGAGCGTTTCGGCATTGATGTCTGTATACCTCAACGTTCGCTGTCTTCCTTTTTCCGCCTATGGGTATGAATCAGCACTTACCGCCGACCGAATGAAGTATCAGACCTTCGCCCGGCCCGATACCTACCCTGCTTACAATCTGTTCGATTCTTTGGTACCTCCACAGGCTACAGTTGCCTTGGGTACCATCAATGACGATTTTGAGTACCCCCTATATGGTGAAGACCTTACCAGAAGACTGATTAGCATAAATCCCTTTGAACAGGGTGTCCAACCTATACCCGAAGAAGCTGATTACCTATTTTTTGCCCGGAGCGTCATTAAGCCCCAACCCGGTGACATTCGGCTTGGTAGCGACACCAGTATGAAGAATTTGATCGTGAAGGGTGAAGATTACTATTTGCGCAAGCTTCGATAAAACTTACTGTGAGATGACCCTTGCCATCATGCAACCTTATTTTCTGCCGTACATTGGGTATTTCCAACTACTCAATGCAGTGGATAAATTTGTACTTTATGATGACGTAAATTTCATTAACCGAGGGTGGGTAAATCGCAACCAGATGCTTGTGAATGGCAAGGCTCACCTTTTCACCATTCCCCTGGAAAATGCGAGTCAAAACAAGCTGATCCATGAAATTCCAATTTCTCCCCAGCAGGCATGGAGGAATAAGTTTTTAAAGACAGTTGCCCAATCGTATCAGAAAGCCCCTTATTTTACGGCTGTATATCCGATGCTGGAGGAGATCTTGTTTTCGGAATCAGCTGACATTTCTGAACTTTGCTTTGTTTCCCTTACCAAATTAGCGACCTACCTGGGAATCACCACTGAGATTGAAAAAACTTCTCGGGTGTATCAAAACTCTCATCTTAAAGGACCGGAGCGGATTCTCTCCATTTGCCATGCAGAACGTGCTGACCAGTACATCAATCCGATTGGAGGAATGGAGCTATACAATCGGGAGCGGTTTCGGCAGGAGGGTTTGGATCTGCATTTTTTAAAGAGCAATCTTCATTCGTATCCCCAATACAAAAATGCTTTCGTACCTTGGTTATCCATTTTGGATGTCCTGATGTTTACTAGCATCGAACAGACCCATACTTTATTATTGGACTTTGAACTCGTATAACAATGGCAAAAGTTGTAATATTTGGAATAATGGATACGGCGGAATTGGCCCATTACTACCTGGATCACGATTCGGATCATGAGGTAGTGGCTTTCACCGTTAATCGGGAATTTATTACCGACCCTTCCTTTCACGGCTTACCCGTAGTGGCTTTTGAGGATGTTGAAACCCTGTTCCCTCCTTCCGATTATTCGTTTTTTGCACCCATGACCGGCCGGAATATGAACCGGAATCGGGAAAAAATATACAATGAGGCAAAGAGCAAAGGCTATTCTTTTATTAGTTACATTAGTTCCTATGCCACTATTCTAGACCGGAAAGTGGTGGGTGAAAATTGTTTTATTCTGGAAGATAACACCATTCAGCCTTTTACCACCATTGGAAATAACGTGGTTCTGTGGAGCGGAAACCATATTGGCCACCACGGTCAAATTAAAGACCACGTGTTCTTCACTTCCCACGTGGTTCTATCGGGGCATTGCATTGTAGAGTCTTATTCCTTTTTCGGAGTTAACAGTACCATTCGCGACTACACGACTATTGCCCAGGGCAGTTTGGTGGGGATGTCGGCCTCTATTACCAAAGAAACCGAAGAGTGGGGCATTTACATCGGTAACCCGGCAAAGAAGGTACCTGGTAAGAAAAGTTTTGAAGCTTATTGAACCTGTGTACCTTTGGAAAATGATTTTTTGTTTAAAGTCTATCAATGAGTTCTTCCAGGGTATTATTTATATCTCACGATGCCAATCGGGCCGGTAGCCAGTTATTATTACTTCAGCTCATTAGCCTTTTGTCACATAGAGGTGTGTCATCCCATCTACTGCTCTGTGGAGGAGGCGAATTAGAAGATGACTTCAGGAAAATAACGCCCGTTACCCTTGCGTATACTACCCCAAAATCTGGCCTTAAACGGTATCTGAAGCGCATTCTTTCCAAACTACCCTATGGTAAAGGTCTTCTCAAAGAGCAAACCCTGACACCTGAACGAGAACTGAGACAACTTGGTATAGGGCTGGTTTTTGTCAACTCCATTGCAAATTCTGAATATTACCATAAAAATCTAAAATTTCTTCACCACCTACCCGTCGTTCTTTTTGCCCATGAACTAGAAATGTCCGTCTCAATCTATACGAAGGAGGACAGCTTACAATTTCTGCTCCGCAAATGCGCCCATCTAATTGCTGTTTCCCAGGCGGTTGCAAATTTTTATTGTACCAAATATCTCTATCCAGCTTCGCAGGTAAGTACATTTACTTTAATTAATACGGACGAAATAAGTAGCAAATTGAAGGACGTGGATAGGCATTATCTGGAACAGTTTCATGCCATTCCTCCCGACGCATTAGTGATCGGAGGATGCGGAAATGCGGAATGGCGCAAAGGCAATGACATTTTCAATTTGATAGCCCGGGAAGTTATTACCAGCCTGCCCGATGTTCTAATTTATTTTGTTTGGGTTGGAGCGGGTTCCATGCACCCCATTTTTGACCTCATCAAATTCGATCTTTGAGCGGTTGGCCCTGGGGAACAAAATCATTTTAATTCCTCCTACCTCCAAAGCCCTCGATATCATGCATCGGTTTGATGTATTCCTGTTGAGTTCCCGGGAAGACCCTTACCCATTGGTAGTTTTGGAGGCAGCTCTGCTACAAAAACCCATCATCTGCTTCGAAAGCGCTGGCGGAGCCCCCGAATTGGTCGAGAGTGACGCTGGTATGGTGGTAGGCTACCTGGATGTGGTGGCCGCATCGGAAGCGATAATAACCCTGGTGAAGGACCCCGTCCTTAGAAAACAAAAAGGTTTAAATGCCTCTCAAAAGGTGCTCAGCCGCCATGATACCAACCACAGTATCCAAAAGGTATTGACAATCATCGAGGATTGTATGAAGGTGAGTGCTACGGAATTACAATCTCACTCATGACCATTGCCTTTACCATTTGTTCGATCAACTACCTGGCGCAAGCCCGTACCCTGGGGGATTCTCTACGAAAGACGAATCCGGATATACAATATTTTGTCGGGCTCGTTGACCGACTCGAAGGGGTGACGTTTAAGCCTGAACATGAGCCTCCTTATACATTGGTAGAGGTGCACACTATTGGAATTGAGGGTTTTGAGGACATGTGTGATCGTTACAATATTACGGAGCTGAATACAGCGGTGAAGCCCTTCTTTTTTCGGTATTTTTATACCAGCTATCCCGAAGCATCCAACTTCATCTATTTTGACCCGGATATCATTATCTATCAGCCGCTTACGAATCTCCTAATTAATCTCGAAAACCACGAGGCAGTGGTTACTCCACACCTGTGCAGCCCGATTGAGGATCGAAAAACGCCCAATGAATTGCACCACCTAAATACAGGTGTATATAATCTTGGTTTTTGCGCGTTCCGCCGAAGTGAAAACACCCTAAATTTCCTGAGTTGGTGGCAGGAGAAGCTCCGCTATGAGTGCTTGATCGCCTTGTGTGACGGATTGTTTGTGGATCAAAACTGGATGAACTTTCTTCCACTTTATGTTCAGCGGACGCTAGTGGAAAAGAATAGGGGATACAATGCGGCCTATTGGAATTTGCACGAAAGGATTTTCATTAAATCACAAACTGGCTACCTTGTAAATAAAGAGCAGCCCCTAATTTTTTTCCATTACAGTGGGTATGATCCAAAAAACCCAAATCTGATCTCAAAATACCAGGATCGGTTCACATTTGAAGAACGGGCGGATCTGCGCGACCTTTTTGAGTTTTATCATACGAGCCTCCTGGAAAATGGCAATGAATACTATCGTCAATTCCCCTGCGTATACATCAAGCCGACGAAGATTTTTAAATATGTTCGTGTTCGTAAAGCCTTGACCTCTCCACTTCGCTCCTTGATCAGAATCCTGGACACCCACTAATGAAAGAACTCGTCACCGTTGTCATCCCAATTTCGGAAGCAGCCCTTACACCCACCGAAAGCCACTGTCTTCTGACCTATCAGGAATTTCTAAGTGGCTTCCCGATGACTTTTCTGTGTCCACCGTCTTTAAAAAAAAGTGAGGTACATCAAAAAATTTGTCCCGATGCCGACTTTGTTTCCTGTGACGAGCGTTACTTTCAGTCAGCGGGAGGGATCGCCAAGTTACTGCTTGACCCGGATTTGTACGAGCAGTTTAGCTGGTCACGCTATCTGTTGGTAGCAAACCTCACCACCAAAATCACCAAAAACGAATTAGCCTACTGGTGTCGGCAAGGGTACGATTTGGTTCAACAAGTACCCCCTTTTGAAGAGAAAAAAACGACAAAAGACCGCCTGACCAGACGCATCAACCCAACTGGCTACCTGGAAACGTATAAAACGGAATCGAGGGAATATGATGAAAGAGCCGGTTTTTCACTTCGTAAAGTAGAGGCGATGAGTAAGTTGCTAAAAAAGAAAAAGCGTTCGATCTATCATTTTTTTTCCTCCAATCCCGGTGTCCACCACGATGCCCTATTTTGGGAATACTATACTAACCGCTGGACGCCCGACTTGATCACCCCCAATGCCATAAGCCGTAGCCGGTTTGCTAATTCAGAGCCCTTTGAACCAAATTCTGAGCTACCTTTTGCCATTACTGGCGTTGGAAACAGTGCAATGAAATGAAAATTACCTATACAGTATGCAACCGAGACCAACTACCTCACGCTTTGTGCTTGGGAGAATCTTTGTTTGCCCATAACCCGGACCGGAAGTTTGTCCTGGGTTGGGTTGATCCTGCCCCGCTGCCAGCTCTTCCTGAATGGGTTCAGCTAGTTCGAGTGGAAAGTGTCAGAATTCCGGGGTGGGAAACGATGGTTTCAAACTATTATTCGTACGAATTAGTAGCGGCTTGTCGACCGTTTTTTGGGCAGCATTTGCTCAGAGAGTACCCCGCGTGTACGGAGTTGATTTTCCTTTCACCAACTACATTTGTTCTACAATCCCTCGATTCGGTAATTGAACCTGGCGCTTTTATGCAGCTAACGCCACATCAAGTGAGGCCACGTATGGATTCCGAGGTTTTGGATGATAAAGGCATCCTCAATATTGGCATGTACACAAGTGGGGGATGGATCATGCAGCCGGACGGGCAACAGGACAGGCTTTTTGACTGGTGGTGTGCGCGTACCCAATCCCGCGGCTACTTCAATCTGTGCGAGGGCATGTGCATGGATCAACTTTGGCTCAATTATGTCCCAATCTATTTTGATAAGATTAAAACGATCCGTTCCGAATCCTGGCGAATTGGGTTGTACAATTTCCTGGGATTAGAAATTTCGGCAAAGAAGTATTCTTATTATGTGCAAACCGAAAAACTACTATCCGTAGATTTTGCCGGCCTGGAAGGGTACGATCCTATTTGGTCAAACTACGAGGAACTGAGCAAAAAGAATCCAGTTTGGAAAGATCTCCGAAAAAAATACAGAGAAAAAGTAGGAGCTTTTCAACTTGAAAGTAAGGACGGGAATAGCCCCTACGGAAAGCCAATTGAAATTAAATCGTATCGGTCAAGCCGAAAAAAAGGGATTAACTTTCTAAAAAGGTTAATTGCTCAAATAGAAAACTTTAACCTCACCTACAACTAGTTTTAGAGGTGTTCATCCTCGCAAATTTTCAACCTATTCCCTCAATTATTGAGTAGGGCTAACATACTGGAAGCAGTAAATTGTCGGCTCTGTTCCGTTGGAGAATTCTTCTATCGGCACTAGCCCTTCTGGCTTTTGATCCATAACCATATACTCATATTTCCCATTGCGAAAATCCTCGATCGCCTTGGACGTTTCGACGCTATGGTTCGCCAGAACGGTCGAATCAAAATACACATCGTAATCGAATTTTTTGATGGGACTGACCGAACTATATTTTAATAACAATTGGTACTGAACTTCGTACAACCGCTCGTCTTCAAAAGCAAAAGAATGGGCAATGTACGGGAGTTGATCGGACGTAAGCGCTTCGTTCCCTTTTGCCCCAATCAAAAAATTTAGTTTTTCGATCATCTTCAAGGTATCCCGATTCTGCTCCAATTCTCGCAGCAGCATCGCCTTGTTTTTTGGCAGATAAAATTCCAACTGAGGATTCACGAGCAGCCTTGTGTTGGCGGGTAAGGTATTCACCCAATGGTAGGCCTTTTCCATATTAGATACTCTGTGGCTGCCCTTCTGGAAATCGTGAAATTCAAACAGGTTTACACTTGCCAAAACGACCACCAACCCAATCGCCACTGGTCCCTGCCTATTCTTGAAAAAGGTAGCTATGTAATTAATACCCAGCCCACATGCAATTACTGTAATGACGCTAACGGGCAAAACATGGGTATCGTATATTTTGGCAGAGTGCAATACCATAACCAAAAAGAGTATCCAATTTCCGATCAGCAAAATCGCAATATTTCGTCGCTTTTTGAGCAAATCCCAACTACCCAAAATGGCCAAAGCCAAAACCATAAAATTAATTGGATGGCTGAAATAGGCTTGGATATACGGTACATTGAAGAACGTTTCCATTGGCTTGTCCTGCATTTTTGCCAAAATCCCCCCAAAGAATGCTTTCAATACTACCAGTGGGTCTGTCAGCAAAAAAGGGCAAAGCAGGATAAAAACTCCTAGTATTATGAAAAACGCATACAGAACTACTTTGCCCTTCTGGGCGGGTAATTTGAGGTACATAGCCCCTAGTACCAACGGAGCCATAAAGACAAATAAAAGCCTTTCCGCCAGGATTATCCCGAATAATACGGCTAAGAAATAGCAGTCCTTCCGGGTAAATGTTTCGCTAAATAGAAGCTGAACCAATACCAAAACAAACAGGCCTCCGGCAAGGGCCTCCGGGCGTAAAACGGGAATATTTAACCAAACAAAACGGGAAGTAATGATAAGAAAAACCACTATAAGCCGACTTTGATTGGTGAGCAGCGTATCTGATCTAGTTAACAAGAACCTAACAGTAAATACCAAACAAATGCCTACCAGGAAGAATTGTATAGAACGGCCAATCAGGATGAATTCAGTGCGGGCAATGAAATAGGAGTAGGCTGCCAGATCGAATCGTTCAAATAGGTCAAATATCCCGGTTAATTCGCCCAGGTTTTGGAGCGTATCCCAAAGTACCTGAAATCCGAAGAGGATAAAGAAAGAAAGCAAACTAGGGGTAGCGGGCCAGTCGAGACAGCGTGGGGTATTCCCGTACCAAAGAAAAATGCCCGAATCGGCGATGTAGGTTTCGTCAACGGTGAAGTACCCAAAAAAGGGTGGATTCAGAACACTAAAATAAAACGTGTATAACCAAATACTAGCGAGGGCGATATAGGCATAGAGGGTGGCATTTTTGGAATGGAGCATTTGGGTCAATCAAAAGAATATGATGTCTTAACAGAAACTAATTCTAAATTTGTGTTCTAATGTTTCACAAATTTAGAAAAGCTTCATGCTTAAAGCCCTATCCAGGATTATTTTTTTTCTAATCCTGATTGTATGCATTACGGAGGTCGTGCTCCGCTACCGGTATGGATTTCTCAGCGCTCCCTTGTACATTGCCGATCCTGATTTTGAATATATTTACGCTCCTAATCAAGAAGTTAGGCGTTTTGATAATATAATCAAAACCAATGAATATTCCATGCGCAGCGAGGCGGTAAACTCCTCGGATACCACAGTAATTTTGCTCACCGGCGATTCGGTAGTACTAGGCGGGAGCCTCACCGACAATGATAGTTTGGCTTCTACCATGCTGGAAAGGAGGTTGACCCGCACACTCAATCGGACGGTACGCGTACTCAATATTGCGGCTGGTTCCTGGGGGCCGGATAATGTGGCCGCCTACCTAAAAAAATTCGGTCTCTTCAACGCCGATCTTATTTGCCTGGTGGCGAGTAGCCACGATGCCCACGATACGATGACTCATCACCCTATCGTGGGCATAGATCCAAACCTACCTGATAAACAGTACGATTGGGCCATTGAGGAGCTTTGGAAAAGGTACCTTTACCCGCTTTATTTTAAAAACTATACGGACGGGGCCATCTATTTTGCTCCGGTGGGTGATAGTACTACCCTTGGCGCAATTCATAAAGACGGGGTTGGGTTTAATCCGGGCTTTGCTGAGTTAGATTCCATTGCCCGCGCCGCTGGTATCCCATTTTTCATGATTTTGCACCCGGAGATATCGGAAATCGAGTTCGGTAACTACAATGGGGAAGGCAAAGAAATCATTCAGTTTGCGGAGCGGGATAGCATCCGGCTGTTGAAAGAATTGGAATGGGGTACCACCCTTGCCAATTATCGGAGTCAGGATGTGATTCATTATAATACCAAAGGGCAGTATTTCCTGGCTAACAAGCTGTACCCCATATTCCTGGACTATCTCAAACCAACTCCTTAATGCGTATATTGGTCGTACATAACCAACTATGGGCACATTACAAGTCTATTCTTTTTGAGGAGATTCAAACCCGGATCAAAGAGAAGCACCCCGGATCAGAGTTTTTGGTGGCTCAAATCGCGCTGTATGAACAGAGTCGTGCGGCGATGGCTTCCGAAGCCGCTGATCCGGACTACCGGTATTCATATCAGGTACTTTTTCGAAGGAGTCTGGATACGGTCACGTTCAAGGAACGACTTACGGCCTTATTCAGCCTTTTTAATTCCTATAAGCCCGATGTGCTCAATATTACCGGCTACTTCGATTACGCTCAGGTCCTGTTGCTACTATACGCTAAGGTGCGGGGTGTCAAAACTATCATCTCCTCAGAATCATCGGTTGTGGATAAGGATCGGTCCTTCTCTCGGGAGTTTTTGAAGAAACTTTTTTTGAAGCAGGCTGATGGTTTCTTTTGCTTCGGGACCACCTCTGTCAACTACCTCCTAGATTTAGAAATACCGGATCATAAAATCCTGGTCAAAAAGGCCGCAGTAGTGGACAATTACCGCCTTTCGGACCTATACCAAAAGGCAATTATCCACAAAAAGGGAAATGATAGACGACACTTCATCTACGTTGGCCGACTGGCCCCCGAAAAAAATTTAGAATTTCTTTTACAAGCCTTTGCGCATTTGAACCAAGCTCTGCCAATCCACCATCAGTGGGGCTTGATTTTGGTTGGGGAAGGCCCTGACCGCCAAAATCTGGAAAAGTTTGTGGAGGTTAACCAGCTACCACACGTTACGTTTACCGGCGGTAAGACCTGGCAACAAATACCCGCCCAGCTGGCAAACGCTGATGTTCTGGTATTGCCGAGTTTATCCGAGCCTTGGGGCCTGGTCGTCAACGAGGCGATGCTCTGCGGGATGCCCGTTGTGGTGTCGGACAGGTCCGGTTGTGCGCCGGACCTGGTCAAATCCGGCCAAAATGGCTTTCTAATTGATCCACTTTCCATGAAATCGTTGGTGACCGCCATGATGGCTTACGCCACTAATCCATCATTAATCCCACAACACGGCAATAGATCGAAGGAGTTGGTGGCGGCTTTTTCTCCAAAACAGGTGGCGGATAGCATGGTGGATTCCTATTACAACTTATTTCTTAACAAGTGATTTTTATATGCGTATTCTGAATATTTGTGCTTACACCTGGGCCATTGGCGGTCCGGCGCGAATCATTTATGACCATACGACCGAGGCCTTGAAGAACGGGCATCAGGTAACCATAGCGAGCCCCATGACACCGGGTGAAAAGCCCTACGACCTGCCACAGGGAGCAATCCTCGTCCAATGCCGCCGGACTGTTCCTTTTAGCCGGGTGTACCGGGAATTTTCGGTGGATTTGTATTCCTATCTGAAAAAGCACATTCATGAATTTGACATAATTCATATCCATGGAATCTGGCACTTTGGTAGTTTGGCCCCCTTCATAATTAAAAATAAAGTACCAAAAGTCATTACCATCCACGGCTTGCTGGACAAATGGGCAATTGGCCACCATCAGTGGAAAAAGACGTTGGTGAGTTTTTTGTACCAAAAAAGGTTGCTCAAACGGGCCGATTTGGTTCATATCAACAATACAGATGAACAGGAGAACATCATTCAATACCTGGGTAAGGAGCCCAAGAATCTGACCATCATACCCAATGGAATCCGACTGGACGAATTCAAGAATTTGCCCCCAAAAAATATATTCAGAAAACCATTTGGCATTCCTGCCGATAAAAAGATGGTGCTATTTATGGGCAGGTTGAACATCAAAAAGGGGCTGGATCTACTTCTGCCAGCTTTTGCAGCCTATGTTCTCGATAGGCAGGACGCCATTCTGGTACTTGCCGGCCCGGATGATGGGTACCAAAGCACGATTGAAAATTTCATCAAAGAAAACCAACTGGAAAACCACGTCAAATTGGTAGGGCTGCTGACCGACGATGTAAAAAAAGCCGCTCTGCGCGATGCCGATTTGTTCGTGCTTCCCTCCTACTCCGAGGGCTTTTCAATTGCCGTGCTCGAAGCAATGGCGGCAGGTATTCCCGTCCTGGTTTCCGATCGGGTTGGATTTGGTGATTATATAGCCACCTATAAGGCCGCCCACCTCACCCCTTTAACGAGCGATGGCGTGAAGGAGGGCCTCTATCAATTATTAGAGAATGAAGATGATAGAACCAGGTATGTACAACAAGCCCATCAGATGCTGGAGGAGAATTTCAACATAGTTGCCGTTGCCAAAAAAATGCTAGGTGCCTACGCAGCCATAAGATGATGGGATCGGGTTACCATCCTTATTTGTGAATTCATTACTTTTGCACTTCGTAGAACTCTGTTTTTGATGGTAGACCTATCAGTACTTATCCTTACCCATAATGAATCCCAACACATTGGCAGATGCATTCAAAGCCTTAGGCTGATTACTGATAAAATCTTTATTGTCGATTCCTACTCAACGGACAATACCGTTGAAATAGCCAGGAAACTGGGTGCGGTGGTTGTTCAAAACCCCTGGATTTCGTACGCATTTCAATTTAATTATGCGATTGAGAACCAGCCTTTCCCCACCAGCTGGCTGATGCGCATGGATGCCGACGAGTACATTACCCCCGAACTGGCGGAGGAAATTAAGGCTACGTTGCCTACCACCGGTTCCGGAATCTCAGGATTCTACATCAAGCGGCGCGTGTTTTTTATGAACAAATGGATCAGACACGGCGGATATTACCCCATTTGGTTGTTGCGGATTTGGCGGCGGGGACAAGGTACGTGCGAGGAACTCTGGATGGACGAACATATAAAAGTAAATGAAGGTACCCTCGTCCGGCTATCCCACGACTTGGTAGACCACAACCTGAATAACCTTACGTGGTGGACCCATAAGCATAACAATTACGCCATCCGGGAGGTCATTGACTTGCTGAATATCAAGTACAATTTTGACGAAAAAGCTACGGTATCACCCGAGTTGTTCGGAACTCAGGAACAACGAAAGCGCTACCTCAAATTGAAATACGCTACCCTACCTTTGTTTACACGCCCACTCTTATATTTCCTGTACCGGTATTGTATCAAGTTGGGTTTTTTGGACGGAAAGAAGGGCCTGGTCTGGCATTTTCTCCAAGGTTTTTGGTATCGGTTTTTGGTGGATGCCAAAATATATGAAATTTACGAGCGCGTTGGGAAGGATAAATCTCAAATAGTGAATCACTTTTTGGAAGAATATGGAAAAGACCTCAAATCGCCAAACAGATCTGTCTAAATACGACAATAGCTGGTACAAACCGGGAGGTACCTTGAAGCGATTTGGCTGGTTTGTACTGGGTCGTATCTTTATCAATACCTATCTCCCTGTACCCGTTTCGGTAAAAGTAGCTCTTCTGCGCCTCTTCGGAGCCAGAATCGGGGCCAATGTCATGATCAAACCTAAGGTAAATATCAAGTACCCCTGGTTTCTTATCGTAGGTGACAATACCTGGATCGGCGAAAAGGTGTGGATTGATAATCTTACCGAAGTCACCATCGGCTCCAATTGTTGCCTCTCCCAGGGGGCCATGCTCTTAACCGGAAATCACGATTACAAAAGCCCCACGTTTGATTTGAAGGTAGCAGAAGTGCACCTAGAGGATGGGGTGTGGATTGGTGCCATGGCCATGGTGTGCCCTGGGGTACGGTGTGGGTCCCATTCCGTGTTAATGGTCCATTCGGTTGCCACCCAAAATTTGCAAGCCTACGGGATATACGCGGGTAACTCATCCGAATTCATCAGAACCAGACAGATTTCCAGTGAAAGTTAGCATCATAACCGTAGTCTATAATGGTGAGAAAACCATCGCCGAAACCATTGATTCGGTGCTGGCACAAGATTATAAATCAATTGAATATCTGGTGATTGATGGTCAATCCACCGATCAAACCAAAAGCATCATCCGCTCGTACGGCGACAAAATCCAAACGTTTTTATCGGAGCCTGATTCCGGAATGTATGATGCCATGAACAAGGGCATCGCGCTGGCGACTGGTGAAATTATTGGCATCTTAAATGCGGATGATGTTTACAATTCGAATCACACAATTTCCGACGTTGTTCAGCAATTTTTGGAGAACCAATCGGATGGAGTGTATGGTGATCTGGTATACGTGGATTCAGAAAATCAGGGGCAGGTGAAGCGGAACTGGAAAGCAGGACGTTATAAAAAAGGAGCGTTTTTATGGGGTTGGATGCCACCGCATCCCACATTCTTTATTAAAAAGGATTGGTACCATAGGTACGGAGTTTTTAGGATGGATTTGGGATCAGCCGCCGACTATGAATTAATGTTACGCATGATTCACAAAAATCATGCCAAACTATCTTATCTTCAACAAGTTACCGTACGAATGAGGGTGGGAGGCGTGAGTAATATTTCCTTGAAAAATAGATTATTTGCCAATAGAAATGACCGGTTGGCCTGGAATGTAAATGATTTGAAACCGTATCCGTTTACCGTATTTATGAAACCACTTCGAAAAATTCTTCAATTTTTCCCATAAAAAAACTCATTACTACCATAAACCAGACGATTCTAACCTTTTAATAAAAAACCACCAAATTTTTGCCCTGCATTTTTAGGTTTTTGATCAAAAAATGTAATATTTGACCTATGAATCATTATACAAAAAGCATTCTAGTCTTCCAGACTTCTCTTTTTTTATTAATTCACACTACTAAATAGCCATGGAAAATTCGATACTTAGTGATATAATTACAGGAAGCTATTTTAGTGACCTGGTCGACCGTCAGGTTTACCAGTCTATACTTTCATTTTTGATTGCCTGTTTTCTGTCCATAATTTCCATTCCCATTATTATAAATGTCTCCAATCTATTAAGCCTTACCGAAAAGCCCGGTTTCCGAAGTTCCCACGATACTGATACCCCTACCTTTGGTGGAATAGCCATTTTTGCCGCCACTTTAATTGCCTTTTTCCTTTGGCCACATTCTGAGGAAATAATAGATTCCAACCTCACCAACCTCTCGATGGTGGGACTGATAATCTTGTTTTTTCTGGGGTTAAAGGACGACATCCTTGCCCTTGATTCCGCCAAAAAACTCATCGTGCAGATCATCGCCACGTTGACATTGGTGGTCATGGGGAGCTTCAAGGTGGACTACCTGTACGGAATATTTGGCCTGTACTTTATTGACGATATTTGGAGCATCCCGCTGACCATCTTTATTTTCATTTCCCTGATCAACGCCATAAACCTGATTGATGGTATCGATGGCCTTGCGGGTGGGATCAGCCTCATTGCGGGCCTTTGGTTCGGGGTTTGGTTTTTGCTGAATGACCATTATACCTTTGCCTGTCTGGCTTTTTCTCTCTCCGGTGCGCTGCTTGGTTTTCTGCGTTTCAATTTTTCCAAAACCAGCAAAATATTCATGGGCGATACCGGCTCACTGATAGTGGGATTTTTGCTTTCCTTTTTCACCATCGAATTCCTCCGGCTCAACGTTAGCTATCGCAATGATCCCAACGCCTTTTTCAACGCCCCTATCGTGGTGATGGTGGTGCTTATCGTGCCGATCTTTGATACCCTGCGGGTATTCATGGTACGCATTCTGAATGGAAACTCTCCGTTTAAGGCCGATCGGAACCACATGCACCACATTCTGCTCGACAATGGCATGAATCACTTTGGCGCTTCCATTACGCTTTGGTTTGTAACTATTCTCAATACTTCCCTGTTTTTTGCCTTTCACGGTAACATCTCTAATACTGCCTCCCTCTGGATTTACATAGGTATGTTTGTCCTCTATATGATTTCGGCCTATTTTTTGAAGAAAAGAGCAAGTTTTGTCAAAAAAAGAAAAGGCTTAAAACCAAAGCCGGCTTATAGCCATCAGACCGAATCAAATACTAAGAAAATACTAAAAAACCTTTAAAATATAGGGTAATTCCTTTACCTTCTACTTCCATTTATTTGCTGCTACTTCCATTCATGGTTATAATGTTCGTACATTAGGGGTTAAAACTACTAAGTACTCCAATGAACCAAAAAATCAGGAAAGAAGACGCTCTCTACTATCATTCAAAAGGACGGCCCGGGAAAATCCAGGTCGTTCCAACCAAAGAAACCAATACGCAACGGGACCTCTCCCTTGCCTACTCCCCTGGGGTAGCCGATCCGTGTCTAGAAATCGCCGCAAATGTTGAAGAAGTATATACCTATACGGCCAAGGGCAACCTAGTGGCGGTTATCAGCAATGGTACCGCCGTTCTTGGACTAGGTGATATAGGGCCCGAAGCTTCCAAACCCGTGATGGAAGGAAAAGGGCTACTTTTTAAAATTTATGCCGACATTGACGTTTTCGATATTGAGCTGAATACCAAGGATGTCGACGAATTTGTCCGTACCGTCAAAATTTTGGAACCTACCTTTGGCGGGGTGAATCTGGAAGACATCAAGTCGCCGGAATGCTTTGAAATAGAAACCCGGCTAAAAAAAGAGTTGAATATACCGGTCATGCACGATGACCAACACGGTACGGCTATCATCAGTGGGGCTGCTTTGCTTAATGCCCTCGAACTGGTGAACAAAAAAATTGAGGAGGTACGCATCGTGGTATCGGGAGCCGGGGCATCGGCTATTTCCTGTACCAAATTGTACCTCTCGCTCGGTGCTACCCCAACCAACATTGCCATGTTCGACCGTCAAGGCCACCTCAACACGGGTCGGGACGATCTGGACGAAATGAAACAAATTTTTGCTACCGAGCAGGTTTTCGAATCGATGGATGAGGCCTTGGAGGGTGCGGATGTCTTCTTAGGGCTTTCGGTGGCCAATGTGGTGTCGCAGGATATGGTCCGTTCCATGGCCAAGGATCCCATCGTGTTCGCCATGGCCAATCCCGACCCCGAAATCTCTTATCCGGACGCCGTGGCCGCTCGGGAAGACATTATTATGGCAACAGGCCGCTCGGATTATCCAAACCAAGTCAACAACGTGCTGGGATTCCCCTATATTTTTAGGGGTGCTCTCGATGTCAGGGCCACTGAAATCAACGAAGCCATGAAACTGGCAGCCGTGAAGGCTTTGGCTGAATTAGCCAAAAAGCCGGTACCCGACATCGTAAACCTGGCCTACAATGAACCTAACCTTTCTTTTAGCAAAACCTACATTATCCCGAAGCCGGTCGATCCCAGGTTGTTGACTACCGTAGCCCCCGCCGTAGCCAAGGCGGCAATGGACACGGGAGTAGCGCGGTTCCCCATACTGGATTGGGATGCTTACGAACAGCAACTAGCCAGCCGATTAGGACGCTACGAAAGGCTTTCGCGCGTGATTCTCAACAAGGCCAAAAGCGATCCTAAGCGCGTGGTATTTGCGGACGCCGAAAACATTCAGGTATTAAAAGCCGCCCAACAGGTACGGGATGAAGGCATCGCGCTGCCCATTTTGCTGGGTGATTTGAAAGCCATCCATGATTTGATCTTAATTAATAAGCTTGATCTTGGGGATGTGCCAATCGTGGACCCGCGCGCCAAGGAGAATGAGCACAATATTGAAAACTACGCGCAAATCCTATATAAGAAACGCCAGCGCAAAGGATTGACTCCCTCGGAGGCCAAGCGGAGCATGTACTACCGCAATTATTACGGGGCGATGATGGTAGAAAATGGGGAGGCTGATGCCTTTATTTCCGGCCTGACGCGCAATTATCCCGACACTATCCGTCCTGCGCTTCATGTCATTGGAAAAGAAGACGGAGTCAACCGGGTAGCGGGTATGTACATTCTTCTGACCCCCAGAGGGCCCTTGTTCTTTTCGGACACAACCGTCAATCTGGACCCGACCGTGGACGAGTTGGTGGAAATCACCGAACTGACGGCCAAGGCAATTGAGCGCTTTAATATCAAGCCCCGAATAGCGATGGTCACCTACTCAAATTTCGGTAGCGCCAAAGGGAAAGATGCTGATAAGATGAGCGAAGCCGTGGCCATTTTGAAAAAGAAACATCCGATGATGATCGTGGATGGGGAGGTACAGGCTCACCTGGCTTTTGATACCGAACTGCTCAAAAAAAATCACCCTTTCAGTGATCTGGTGGACGGCGAAGCTAATACCCTTATCTTCCCAAATCTTTCTGCCAGTAACATTGCCTATAACTTATTGAAAGAGGCTGCTCAGCTCGAAACCATCGGGCCGATTTTGCTTGGCTTGAAAAAGCCGGTTCACGTGCTTCAATTAGGCAGCGCGGTGCGGGAAATCGTGAATATGGTGGCAATTGCCGTGGTGGAAGCCCAAATGAAAAACTAAAAGTCATCTGCTCGGATAAAGAAAAAGGGAGCCTTCGAATGGCTCCCTTTTTCTTTATCCGCGTTTCAGGTACTACTTTCCTGCCGCCAAATTGATTGTAATCGTATTATCCTTGTGCTTATTCGTTTTCAGGATTAACTCCCTGATCATGTCCTGATGGGAAAAAGTAAGCATATGCCCCGCATTCGGGAACGTAATATATTGGGAGTGTTCAGTCGAAATTCGTGTCCGGGCAAATTCAATATTAATTGGATCACCGATCCAATCGTTCCCACCTTGAATTACGACCACGGGAACCCGAAGTTTTTCCCAAACCGGTAGCATTTTCCGAAGTTCTTCGGAGTGGGCATATTTCTCCTTGGTAGCGGTATTGAACTCTCTCGGTAAAAACAACTGGATAATGGGGTTTCGGCCGTATTTTGAAAACCAATAGAATCGTTCCTTCTCCGGGTCGATGACGGGTGATACCATGATCAATTGCTTAAACTCCTTGGGCTTTAAGGAAGCCATGGTGGCCGCAATGGGGGCCCCATACGATCGGCCCAGAATAATGGCTGGTTCCTTGGAACGATTAATTTCTAGCACTCTAAGTAAAGTCTTTGCCTGTGTTTCAATTGAACCTACGGGTTTTCTTCGTTTCAACCATGACTTTCCGTACCCCAGGCGGTCAACTGATACAATATGAAACTTTTTTTGCAGGATAGTATCATCTAACATATTCATGTAGCCCCACCAAGCGCCGGGTGCGCCATGGATCAGCAGGAGCAAAGGCAGGGTGTCCGAGCCTGTACTGGCTACCTGTATGCACAAGGTGTCATTCTTAATGCATTGCAGGGTGGGCTTAGTCCGGTTGGCATAGTGCTTCCGGACGTCCCGAGCCGTTGTCCTATATTTAGTAAAACAGGAAGAAAGCAGGAGAGTGCTTAGAAGAAAATATAGTAGATACCGGTAGATCATATTTCTATTTTTTCAGTTTCTCATTTTTTCAACGAAGGGTTGATAAAAATACACTTTTTGAAGCGAATACAGCTATACTAACAAAATAATTGTTCCATGAAATTTTATGATTTTTAAAATTCTCACAATCTTTTCAATGAAATTTCTGTTTAGCAAGCAGGTAAAGTGGTATTTTCATACGTTATCATCAAAACTGTTCAATGGATCAGGATCATTTTTTTCAAAGGCTTACCGAACAGAATCATACGTTTAGGTATCGTCTGCCTTCCAGGCTCGAAACCGGGCGCTTTCTGCATCGTCTAATGGATTTCCTTTTCCCAATTTCGCAGGATTGCCAGGAACTTGAAACTACGCAAAACCTCGCTGATACGTATAGCAGTCTGGAAAGGCAATTAGACTGCCTATTGAGGCCATTAGCATCCAAATTACCGAAATCAAGTTCCGAAATATCTGAGGATTTCTTTTCCCAACTTCCTCAAATCTATGAGCTCTTGCTGGAAGATGCGCGAGCTATTACCGAAAATGACCCTGCCTCGGTAGGCATCGAAGAGGTGATTGCCGTGTATCCGGGCTTCTTGGCCATCTCCACCTACCGCTTTGCCCATCTCATGGCCACCTGTGATATACCGCTCATTCCACGAATCATGACCGAGTATGCCCACAGCCTGACCGGGATTGATATTCACCCCAATGCCGAAATCGGCCATTCCTTTTTTATTGATCACGGTACGGGGGTTGTCATTGGTGAGACCACCAAGATTGGCAATAATGTAATGATTTACCAGGGAGTTACCTTGGGTGCTACCCACGTGGCTAAGAACTTAGCGAGTGTCAAACGCCATCCCACCATTGAGGACAATGTGGTGATATACGCCAATGCGACCATACTGGGTGGAAAAACGGTGATTGGACAGGATTCGGTGATCGGTGGAAACGCCTGGGTCACCCAAAGCGTACCGCCCTTTTCCCAGGTATATCACCAAAGTAAAGTGGAGATAAAGCAGCAACCTGTCTGAAGTGCTTAAAAGCTGTTGAAGGTAGTATTCCCTACCATCCTTTTACATGATGCTTTTGATGAATCGGCGGATGCCTTCCATGTAGATGGGCTCCGCCTGGGCAAACGCGTGCCGGGGTTGGGTGGTCATGGTAATGGAAATGAACCCGTAGGTAAGGCACCACCATTCATAGTAGGTTTTGGTGACTTTGTCACCCGCCTTGGGCCGGAGGATGGCGATCATCTCCCACACGGGGTTACCGGTTATATTCATTTCGTGCATGTACACCTGCTTGGACTGGCAATACGCCCCTTCCAGGTTGAACATAACTTGATAGACCTCAGGCTGTTCCAATGAGAAATTCCAAATGCTTTGCGCTACCTCCACCAGTTGTTTCTCAGGATTCCTGTACAGATTTTTGATCCTATCAAATTCTTCCCGTAGGGTATTGAACCCTTCAACTCGGATGGTTTCAAGTAACTTATCTTTACTTTCGAAGTATTCGTACAGGATAGGTGGGCTGTATTCGATGATATCGGCAATTTTACGGATGGAAACGGCCTGCCAGCCGTCCTCCTTCGCTATTTCCCGAGCTGTTTTGATAATATCCTTCCGAACCTGCTTTTTCAGCCTTTCCCGACGTTCAACGATTCCCATGGTGCCTTCCGATAAAAGTATATGTTTGGGGAGTACTCTTTCCTATCAAATTTATGGAAAAAATTGGGGGTGTCCAAACCCTACAATAGAAATCGAATCGGAAAATTTGGCGAAAAAAGTACCTGATTTCTTATCATGATGCACTTTTTTTATATTTTACCGCTTTTCCCATTTTTTGCAAAATACATAGCAACCCTACTTTATCACTCTAAATCAAGCGGTAACGATTTAAATTTAATAGTAGGTACAAGGCGGGTACTTTCTCATGTATTGATCAGTAATTCTGGGTTCAATAGGGAAAAGTAACTTTTTCCTAAATTTTGCAATTTTACCAAATAGTATTGCTCAAAAAATAATTGATAGACATCTTTCAGGAATTTCCAGGAGGAAGACGTCCCAAATTACCTGTATAATCACGATCCAAATTTAAGATTTGATGAGATATAGAATTATTCTATGTAACTAAATTTCAAGTCAAACCCCTATTAGTACATTTCGTAGAAGTATAAAATGTTCGTATCCAGAAATTATTTATTTTCGATCCGTGACGGCGTTTTTAGTTTGCCAAATGGTTTATATTTGATCGGCAAAGAATGATACTCCTGGGATGGATTCGCTTTTCCTTTTCTTTCACATAAGATTAAAAGTAAATACATGAAAACGTATTGGGGTATTGACCTGGGTGGTACCAAGATAGAAGGGGTGATTTTGTCCCAGGCATCAGCAGATTCAGTTCTGTGTAGGCACAGAATCAATACGGAAGCGGAAGGCGGCTATGAGCATATCTTGTCCAGAATTGGGACCCTGGTGGAGTACATGCAAAAAGAAACCGGCCTCTCCCCCGACAGCCTGGGGATAGGCACACCCGGTACCCTGGAACCCCGAACCAAAACAATCAAGAACAGCAATACCCTTTGCTTGAATGGCATGCCCCTTCAAACTGATTTGGAGAAAATACTTTCTGTTCCGGTTACGGTAGCCAATGACGCCAATTGCTTCGCCCTGGCTGAGGCGCAAATGGGTATCGTGCAGGACGTGGTTAAGGACTACCGCGTCGTATTTGGCGTAATCATGGGGACCGGAGTGGGTGGAGGCGTCGTACTTCGCGGCAACGATGGTCAAGCTTTTGTATTGAATGGCTTGCAAGGGATAGGGGGAGAGTGGGGCCACAACGTACTGGAGGAGGACGGGTATCCCTGTTATTGCGGCAAACAGGGTTGCGTAGAACAGGTGCTTTCGGGCCCGGCTTTGCAGCGGTTTTATCAGGAAAAAAGTGGAAAGTTTCTCAAAATGCCCCAAATACTGGAAAACTACCACGCTGGCCATGACCTGGCCGCCACTGAAACGATGGAAAGGCTATTTGAAAAATTTGCGCAGGCCCTCACAACCTTGGTAAATGTGATTGATCCGGATGCCATAGTAATTGGCGGCGGCGTCGGAAATATTGACCTCCTTTATACCGAAGGACCAAAGCGGGCGGAAAAATACGTATTTAATAAAAGTTTCGACACCCCAATTTTAAGACCTAAACTAGGAGATTCAGCGGGTGTTTTTGGGGCGGCGATGCTCACCTTCCGCTAATCTGAAAATAGGGAAAGTTGACGGGTGAGTTCTGGATATTCGTAAAGGGCAGTGGCGGATTCAAAATCAGCCCCGGCCCCGGTGTTTTTTAAGGGTTTTACAGTATGTGCTTCCATAAGGTCCTCCGAAATGGGGGAAAGAATCGTCCCCAACTCGGCTTGGGAAGTTTGGGGATCCAACCATTTCGCCACATTTTCACCGATCAGGATGGCCGGCATGCGCATTTTTGAATTATGAATTTTTGCCATCAGCGGATTAGCTGGAACTGTAATGATCGTAAAAGTGATCAGGGGCTGACCATCTGGCTCCGCATCCCGTACCTCCCACAGGCCGGCAAATGAAAATACCTCCTGGTTCTTCACAGAGATGAAATAGGGGTACTTTTTCTTGCCAACGGTCTGCCATTCAAAAAACCCAGTGGAGGGAATGAGGCAGCGTTGCCCGGCACCGGCCGCACCTTTGAAGGCAGGTTTATCTTGCAAGGTCTCGGATCTGGCGTTAAGGGTCGAGGTTCTAATTTCCAGCGCTTTCGGCATATCGTTCACCCAGGAAGGAATCAGCCCCCATTTCGCCAGGATAAATTCGCCGGAATGGGCAGACGTCAAAATGGGCCATTCCGGGAAATCAAACCCAGTGGCTACCGCCTTCGACTCAAATTCTGGGCAGGCCGAGTCGGCCAAATTATAAGCCTTGGCTACCTTTTTGGGTTTTGCATGTAGCGTGTTCGTATAGCACATCGTGGTTAGTGTAAGGTAGGTACCGACTCTGGACTAGGGGTAGCCGGAGTTTGAAATAAGGAGGGCGTTCTGTGTTCTATCCGCTCGGCCAACCGGTAGTTAGCCTCCTGCGCCCTTACCTTTGGAACGGATTCCGAAACCGGAATATTATTCTGGTAGGTGTCCAATCGCACGAGCTTCTGATTATCATTCATGTAGTTTTTCAGGACCAGTTTCACCTGCGATTTAAGATAATCATCCAGAATAGGGTAACTGACGTCAATTCTCCGGTGCAAATTCCGATAAGTCCAGTCACCTGAGGATAAATAGATATCCTCTTTCCCCCGATTATAAAAATAGTAAATACGGGTGTTTTCCATGTAACGGTCCACCAATCGCGTAACGGTGATGTTATCGCTGATGGTTGGTAGTTCGGAGATCAAACAACAGCAGTCACTGACCAATATTCGCACCTCCACCCCTGCCCTACCGGCCTGATACAGCTTACTTATGAGGGATTGATCTTGAAGTTGGTTTATTTTTATGGCAATGGTTGCTTTAAGCCCCGCTTTCTGACTGCTGATTTCCCGATCAATCATTTCAATCAATTTTTTGGAAAGATTGAATTGGGATACCTGCAAGTAGTTGAACGGTAAATATTTATATTTTTTGGGCTCTTCCCTCGTAATCAGAAACCCGAAGAGCAGTTCGAGCTCATTGGTTATCTCCCGATGACTGGTCAGCAGGGCATGATCCACAAATTCCCGCGAAGACATTCGGTAAAACCCACCAGTACCCAAAAACCCGTACCTATCCCAGCCTTTTTTTACTTTCCGTTTGATCAGGGCCACCTTGGCGTGAACCTTCAATCCCGGCAGGCTAAACACGATTTTTACGCCCGCATCCTTCATTTTTCGGGCCCATTGCAAATTTTCCTGGATGTCAAACTTGGCGTTCAACTCCACAAAGGTTACCACGCGTTTGCCGTTTCGGGCCGCGCTGATCAGGGAATTGATCAGGAATGAATTTGCACTGATTTTATACAAGGAGACATAAATTTCGCGTACGTAGGGGTCCACGGCTGCTTCATTAAAGAACCGCACGATGGGATCAATAGAATGGTACGGCAAGTGGAGCAATTGATCACCCCGGTTTAAGACTTCAAAAATTGATTCACTGCCTTTTAATTCCACGTGGGCAATCGCCTTTTGCACGGGATATTCCATCTTTCTGGACAACGTGGGAAAGTTCAGGAAATCCTGGTAGTACAGGTACCTTCCCCGTTCCAGAAATTCCGCCATAAGTATCCCCAGGCGCTCGGACAGGTATTCCCGCATGTCGGCGGGCATGCCCATTTCGCAGAAGTACTGGTGGGGTTGAATGAAGTTCTTTTTTTCAAGTTGGCGCGTGATCCGTTGGGCCAAAGCCAGGGGAAATTCATCTTCCAGTGCTAATGCCGTTTCCTGCTCCGCCCGGATGGCAAAACAGTCCAAGACCTCATACCCAGGAAAAAGTAGGTCAAGGTTGGCCTTAATGATGTCGTCGAGGAATGCAATGTACCGGGTACCTTCCAGGTCAGGCAACTCCACAAAGCGATCGGAATCCAGGCTGGGAATATTCACATAGGCGTACCAGAACTCTCCCGGATCGGACCGCCTTTCCAGCCTCAGGATAAAATACAGGTGGTTGGGTTCAAAAAAGGTAACCTTGTTACTCTTGCGGCCGTTGAGCAGGATGGGTTGGACGTACCGGAATATTTTTTCAACGAAATACTTCTTTACAAATTCCTGGTGACCGGGCTTGAACTGCTCTTTGAAGTACAAGTGAACATGTTGTTCTCTCAACGAAGGCACCAACTGGGTGGACAATAAATCATCAAATTTGGTAAGTTGATTCTCAACGGTTTCCAGTATATGTTCTTGCAGCGGCTCGGGATAAAGGTTAAGTTTTTCCAGAATATCACTGCTTACCTCCCGCAAGGCGGCAAGCATGGGAATCCTCACCCTAAAAAATTCATCAATTTGGTCAGAATAAAGAGCAAGGTACCTGAAGCGCTCCCGGATGGGAACGCTGTCGTCCTTGGCCTCCAACAACAAACGATAATTATAAGACAGCCAGCTAAGGTTAGTGTCAAAAAATGGGTGAGAGACGTCGATCATACCAGGTTTTTAGGGAAAAAGGAAATTCTATCCAAGTTAACCACAAATTCCCCCACCGGCAAGCACCATCCCTATATCGTGGGTTGACGCTTCCCCCCCTATCTCCCCCAGGTCTCAGGAGAAAGCCGCCAGGTGGCTAGATCCTTCGCCTCGTCCTGGCTGATGTAGCCCCTATTAAGAGCGGCGTCTATCAAGTGAGGATAGGAACTTAGCACGGCCAATTCCACCCCTTTTTCGGAAAAATTTGCATCGGCTACCCCAAAGCCGTAGGTAAAAATTGCCACCATACCCACTACTTCCACCTCGGCCTGCCGAAGGGCATCGGCAACCTTCAGGGAGCTGCCTCCCGTTGAGATAAGATCCTCCACCAGCACTACTTTTTGTCCTTTTTCCAACCGCCCCTCTATTTGATTGCCCATCCCATGTTTTTTAGGTTCGGGGCGTACGTAGGCAAAGGGTAGATCCAACTGATCCGCAATCAATGCCCCTTGGGCGATCCCGGCCGTAGCTACCCCGGCGATGGCCTCGGTACCAGGAAATCGGGAACGAACCAGCACCGACATTTGATCCCGAATGTAGGTTCGGATGGCAGGATATGAAAGGGCAATCCGGTTGTCGCAGTAAATGGGTGATATCCAGCCCGAACTCCATACGAATGGCTTCTGGGGATTCAGTTTTATTGCATTTGCTTCCAGGAGCTTATTGGCCACCTGTTGGGCTATTTCTTCGTTGGGGACTAGCATCAATCTATGGGTTCTATGATTTCATTTTTGGTTACCAAAATCTTATCAATCCGGCTTTTGTCCATGTCTATTATTTCGAAGTCAAAATGCTTCCAGTGGAATATCTCACCGGTTTCGGGAATATCTTCCAGAATATGCAAGGCAAATCCGCCGAGGGTATTGAACCCCACCAGCTCTTTTCGCTCTGCATCCAATACCGTTACGTCGAAATAATGAACAAAATCATCAAAAGGCAACTGGGCATCAATCAGGTAGCTCCCATCGTCGCGCTTGACGATCTCGGTTTCATACTCGTCTTCCTCCGAGATATCGCCCACCAGGGCATCCATGATGTCGTGCATAGTAACCACCCCCATGATGCCGCCGTACTCATCCACGATAATGCCAAAAAACACCCGGTGTTCTTTGAATTTTTCGAGGGCCTGGTAGGCTCGGTTGCTTTCGGGAAGGTACACCGGCTCGCGTTTGAGCGTACTCAGGCTGGCCAACCGTTCGTCAATATCCTCCCCAATGAGATCTTTAATGTAGACCAAGCCCACGACATTGTCTACGGTACCCTTGCACAGAGGATACACGGAATGTTTGGTTTCAAAAACCTTTATTTTGTTCTCCTCTACGCTATCCTCCATGTCCAGCCAGACAATTTCCTGCCGGTTGGTCATGAGGGAAGTTACCCTTCGGTCTCCCAGCTGAAAAACATTATGAACGATTTCCTGTTCAATTTCCTCAAATACACCCCCGGTCGTTCCTTCCTGGATCAGGCTTTTTATTTCTTCTTCGGTTACTGAATTTTCGTTGGGCTTGATATTTAAAATCCGAATGATTAGATCGCTGGAAAAACTTAGTAACGAAATAAAGGGGGAGGTAATCCGGGAAAGGTAGTTCATGGGCGTGGCCACGAACTTGGCTATTCCCTCCGGATTGGACATCCCGATCCTTTTGGGGACGAGTTCGCCCAGAACCAGGGAAAGAAACGTAATAAAGAGGACCACCAACCCTACCGCCATGGAATGCTTGTAGGGGGCTATCAATTGGATGGTACCCAGGAAGGCTTCCAGGTCGTTGGTGATTTTATCCCCACTGTACACCCCGGTCAGGATTCCGATGAGCGTGATCCCGATTTGAACGGTAGAAAGAAATCGATTGGGTGAATTGGCGAGGTCGAGGGCGGCTTTGGCGTTTTTATCGCCTGCCCGGGCGGAGGATTCCAAGCGGGACTTTCGGGATGATACGAGTGCAATTTCTGACATGGAAAACACGCCATTGATTAGCACCAGAAACAGAATGATGAGGAGTTCCAAGTATAAGTGAATTGGTTAACGTACAAATTTATCAATAATAACTACTGTCTAAGATAAACTCTTTACTTAATTTTGTGAAATGTACAAAACACCTTCCTATGATAATTTTTTTGAATGACCGTCCGGTAAACATTATCCAAAGCACTGACTTCAATTCATCGGAGACTCCCCACCATGACCAAATCTTTGATCTTCGGCTTTCAAAATTAAGAGACATTCGGTTTACGGGACACGTACTGTTACTGAACGTGAACCCCTCCCTGGCTAGCCAGATCATTGAGCTACTGGAAGTTCACCCCTCCGACCTGCTGTCGGTGACCATGGTCTGCCAGAACAAAAAGGAGGTTACGGACAGAATCAAAAGTATGTACAAGGTAATGAAAGCAGCCGGCGGTGTTGTACTGAAAAATGAGGACTGGTTGCTGATGTACCGTCGAAAGAAATGGGACCTTCCAAAAGGAAAACTCGACCGGGGTGAACGATCCAAAAAAGCGGCGGTTCGGGAAATTGAAGAAGAAACCGGGGTGAAAGCACGTATAAAAGGCAAGATATGCACCACCTGGCATACCTACACCTTGCAGAACAGCCGGATTCTGAAACGGACCAAATGGTACGTGCTGGAATGCCTCGATGACTCCACCCTAATTCCACAGGTGGAGGAGGATATCGAACGATTGGAATGGCTGCCGTACCTGGAAGTACAAAAAGTGCTGGTCAATTCGTATAGTTCTATCCGATACGTGGTCAACTACCTGCACGAAATGCAGATTCATGCCCGTTCCCTGTAACAAAGGTCACTGAGCTGGTATATATTTTTACGCACCTTTGTATACCGAATAGTGTTACACTCAGAACTAACATGATCTTAAAATGGCAAATTTCAAAGAAATAATTCAATCCGAAGAACCCGTGCTCGTGGACTTTTTTGCGGAATGGTGCGGCCCTTGCAAAATGATGAAGCCGGTGCTGGAAGAATTGGCTAAGAAAATGGAGGGCAAAGCCCGCATTATAAAAATTGATATTGATAAAAACCCCAAAGCTGCCGCTCAATATAAAATTCAGGGGGTACCTACCCTCATGATTTTTCAGAAGGGCCAGATAAAATGGCGACAGTCCGGCTATCAAAATACGCAGCAGCTAAGCAATGCCATCCAGAAATTTACCAAAAACTAGTTTTCTTTCAGGCTTCTATTCCAAATCGAATGTTTAAAGGTTCAAAATTGTACAGTATTGCGACCAATACCTGTCCGAAGTGTAATGAAGGGCGTTTCTTTGTGACGAATAACCCCTATGACCTGAAAAGATTTGATAAAATCAACGAGGCATGTGCTTATTGTGGCGAGTCATTCCTCCGCGAACCCGGGTTTTACATCGGCGCCATGTATGTAAGCTATGCCTTATCGGTGGCGCTCGTCATAACTTCCTTTATCGGCTTTGTCGTTCTCCTGGACCTTGAAATTAATATGGTGTTGGCCGTCTTAATCCCCTCGATACTCCTATTACTCCCGATCTTATTCAGAACAGCCCGGATTATCTGGCTCAATATCTTTGTGAAGTACGATCCCGAAAAGGGTCAAATGGCCCGGAGAAAAAAAGAGGCGGTTACGAAGTTTTAAGCGCACTACCCAGGGTGTAGGGCAGAAACTCATCCACATCTTGCCCGTACCGGTGCAGATCCCGGATAATACTGGAACTGATCGGGGCCAGATGAGGGGATGTAATCAGGAACACCGTTTCGATCTCCTCGTAGACAAACCGATTCACCTGGGATATTCCGTTCTCATATTCAAAATCGGTCGTATTGCGCAGTCCCCGCAACAAGAAACGAGCTCCTAATTCCCGGGCAATCCGGGCGGTCAGGTTATCGTACGTGATGACTTTCACGTTGGGAGTATCCCTAAAACTAAGTTCGATGTAGTACTTCATATCGTCAAGCGGAAAATAACGCTGCTTATTGGCATTATTGCCAATGCCAATCACCACCTCATCGAATAAATTAAGGGCGCGCAGAACGATATCCTGATGGCCTTTCGTAAATGGATCGAAGGAACCGGGGAATAGGGCGATTCTTTTCATTTGGAGGGGAATATAGGGTCAGGAATGTAGCAGGTAGGTGTTTAACAACCCAAAGTATCGGTGTTCGGGTATATCCTCAAAGTAATCGATGTACTGCAAGCCCCCCGGGTTTTTACCAAAACGCAGCTCTTGAATAAACTTCCTGAGTTCTGAGTACAACTCCGAGTAAGGGGTTATCTCTCCGTACAGCTTTACGTGGGTTTGTTCGGGCAGGACCGCCAGTTGATCCATCGTAAACAGGATCAGGTAGGTCAGTTCCGCCGGATTCTGATACGGGAACCGATTACAGAATAGGAGCTTCTGTTCCTCGGTCAAAATCATGGTGAAGTAGTTTTGTTCCAGGTGAATGGTCAATAACTTCGGCACCTGGTACTCCCCATGGCTTACCAATGCCCCAATGATAAGGGGGCAGGTAAGGTGATAAAATTCAATATTTTGCAGCGGAAACAAATTCAGGAGCCAATCGGTCCAGGGAATTGGAATGCTAAAAATCGTATAGGCGTCTATTTTGGGTACCAGCTGATACAGTACCCTACTTTCGGTACCAGCAGGCCAGCCGGTGGCCAGTTGCAGGTACTCGCTCGCATACTCTTTTCTGAACAACGAGGCCGGAATCAAGGTGAAATCGTGGGTATTCACGGCCACGCGGATGTCCTTCCACTGATCCGAAGAAAGGTAAGGATGCCCGGCCACCAGCATTTTCAGTTTGGCCAGGTACTCACGGGCATTCAGGAAGGTATCGAAGGCGTAGTCTTCCAGCCATACGCAGCGTTTTGTTTCTTCTTCAATAAAACAAAAACGAAATCTTGACTCATCAATCTCGATGCAAAGGGTACAGTGGGCAATTCTTTTTTCATCAAAAGAATCCAGAGACACTTTTACCGTGGGAAACAACTGATGGGTCGACATTGCAAACATAGTGGGGCGGCGATGGTTCAGGTATGCAGGTATCCTTTCAATGAAAATACATCTTCCATTGAATCACAGTATTGAAAAAGTTGGTGTACCTCGGTGGATGGATAGGCCTTTACCTGAGCAAAGGTCATTAATTCCACTTCGGTGATAATTTGGTTCTGCGCCGACATCTCCGGGTCAATGCCCAGGTGCAAGGTTCCACCGACCACCCTGGTAGTAAAAAACAATTCCATGGCGTGAAGGGGCGGCTGCATAAATTCGTTCACAAACAGGAGTTCACCTGGTTCAACAATCAGTCCGGTCTCCTCCAAAAACTCTCGTTTGAGGGCTTCATGGGCATTTTCGGCAAATTGGATGCCTCCTCCGGGTGGACACCAAAACGTATCCGTGATCCCAATCCCCCGGTGACGAACCATCACCAGACGGTCCTCGACCAGACAAATACCGCATACTCGCGTCCGCAGACGATTCCCATACAGGCGCAGTACCTCTTCTCTTGCTCTATCCAAGGTTTACATTTTTTTTGAATGCAAATATAGCCAACCTTTGTGCATTCAATAAAAAATTACCCCCTTTACTTAGTAGGGGCTACCCGAAATATAGCTTTCGAGGGATTTGATATGGGCCCGCTGCTCCCGAATAATGGCGGTAACGATGTCATTGATGGAAATAATGCCTACCAATTGCTCGTCTTTCATTACGGGTAGGTGACGAATGTGCTTTTCGGACATGATTTCCATGCATACTTGCAGTTGCTGCTCGGTTTCAACCGTAATCACCTTACTTGTCATCACATCCTTGATGAGGGTATCTTTGGATGCCCTACCCCGCAGGATTCCCTTGCGAGCGTAATCCCTCTCCGAAAATATCCCCACCATTTCTTCGTTTTCCATTACCAATACCGCTCCAATATTTTTGGACTCCATGATTTCAAGAGCTTCGTAGACCGTACTGTCTGGGGCAACCGACCAAATGGAATCAATGGCCTTTCCCGATAGAATTTGATGGACTTTCATAAAATAGTTAGGTTTATAGGGTCGTTTATTTTGGAAACTAAGGTAAGTTTTTGAATTCAATAAATCCTAAATTAGTAGGGATGAATCCCATAAATAGCAACAAATGTTGAAACCTGGTGGGTTTATGCCTTCAAAGCATTCAAACATTCCGGTAATTGGGCCTGATTACCTCCCTTTTCCAGATAATACCTTTAATTTACAACCTCTAAGCAAATTTTCTAAATTGTATTCAATATTTATATATGCCACCTACCGATGACCTGCTTCCCTCCACGTGGCTGACCAAACGTTTCCCCTTCAAACCAACTGAAAGCCAGACCCGTTTCTTTGAAAAGATGGACGGCTTTTTGGTGGAAGAGGAAGGCCTGGAAAGGTACCGGGATGCATTTATTTTGAAAGGCTACGCCGGTACCGGTAAAACCACCATCATCAGTACGCTCATTAAGGTGATCCGCAAGTTTGGTTATAAATCCGTGTTGTTGGCCCCAACCGGCCGGGCGGCCAAGGTCATGGCTTCCTATTCCAAAAAACCTTCGCTCACGATCCATAAGAAGATTTACAAGCAAACGTCGGATGCTTATTCCGGTTCCTTTGCTTTTGAACGGCAGGGAAATTACCACGAAGATACCCTCTTCATCGTAGACGAAGCCTCCATGATCAGCGACGACGCCGAATACGGCAACCGGAGTCTGCTCGCCGACCTGATTGAATATGTATACGAAAATCCTGGCAACAAACTCATCCTGGTGGGTGATATTGCCCAGCTTCCCCCGGTGGGAAAAGAATTAAGTCCCGCCCTGGATAAAAGTTACCTTGAAAAAAACTACCACTTATCCGTAGTCGACGAAGAACTCACCGAAGTAATGCGGCAGGATGAACAATCGGGAATACTCCTGAATGCCACGGAACTTCGGAATTTGTTGAGCGTCGAAAAGCCCGGGATTCAAATCCGAACCAAGGGCTTTCCGGACATATTCAGGATGACGGGCGAAAAACTCGAAGACGGACTGCGCTACGCGTACGACAAACACGGAGTAGAAAATACCATCATTATCACCCGGTCCAATAAGTCAGCGGTTCAATACAACCAGTACATCCGGCGGGTGATTAATTTTTGTGAGGATGAACTCGACGCCGGTGACCGGCTGATGGTGGTGCGGAATAACTACACCGTGCTGGACGAAAACTCTCCGGCTGGATTTATCGCCAATGGGGATTTTGTGGAGCTACTCAAATTAAAAAGAACCGAGGAGATCCATGGTTTCAGATTTGCGGATGCGGTCCTTCGCCTCACCGACTATGAAGAACAACCCGAGTTTGAAGCGAAGATTCTGCTGGATACCCTCCACTCTTCCTCCCCTTCGCTTACCCAGGAAGAGAACAAACGCCTGTACGAGAGTGTGATGGAAGATTATTTTTTTATAAAATCAAAAAAAGAGCGAACGGAATCCTTACGGAAAGACCCCTACCTCAATGCCTTGCAGGTAAAATTTGCCTATGCCCTTACCTGCCACAAATCGCAGGGGGGCCAGTGGAGTTCTGTATTTATTGACCAGGGTTTTTTGCCCGAGGATCAAATCACCGGTGAATTTATCCGGTGGCTCTATACGGCCGTAACCCGTGCCACCGACCAGGTATTTTTAATGAACTTTCACGCCCACTTTTTCACTTGATTGCCTAGGTAGGTTTGTCGTTTTTTGATCGAATAGGTGGGGAAAGTCAGGGCTTTCGGTGTTCATCCATTTGTCCCAAAATGTAAAATAAAGACCATAGTTATACCGGAACTGGGAGTGATGCAGGCTATGGTGGGTAGCCCCAATCCACCATTTCCCAAACCAATGCCGGTGGGTATTTTGGGGATACAGTTCGGTATTCAGGTGGTTAATGCCACTTGTTAGGGTCATTATAGCCAGAATAAGGCCGATGGCAGCCACATGAAGGGGAAGAATAAAGGTCAGGAGGGGAATGATGATGGCCTGTAATAAACTCTCTGCGGGATGAAAGGAAAAGGAAGTCCAGGCTGAGGTGGTAATACTATGGTGATGCACCTTGTGTACGTACTTGTATACACCCGGCCGGTGCATCCATCGGTGCAGCCAGTAGTAATAGGTTTCATGTAGAAAAAGGACCACTGGGATACTAAGGACAAGCCAGGATACTGGGTACGCATCCCAATCGGTATAGATCCTTGTGTAGCCCCGGTGCCAGGCAACCAGCAAACCGGTGCCCGCCACGGCGAACAGCACCGAGGTAACGCAGGACCAGCCGATCTCGAGCAGGTCTTGCCGGTGCCTCCGGGGACGTAGCTGTACTTCGCGGGTAGCGAAATGGCCTTTGAATACCTTTTTTACCAAAAAATCGAAGAGAAAAGCCGTCGCTACGTAACGGCCAAAAATGCCAAAAAAAATAAATAAGGAGGTCAATAACAAGGTACTTACTGACGAAAAATCTATGTCTTGCATACAGCTGCCTGGTTTTACGGACGCTATTTTTACCATTACGGGAGGCACAGCACCTACTCACAAAGTCCCCCGCCTACCCTTGAAAGCTTTCCAACACAAAGATAGAATACACCCTCCAATCCTTTTTGAATTTGGGTATAACATCTCTGAAAAAGTATCGGAACGTCTCCTGGTAGTTATTAATTTATTTTATTAACCTTCCCTATGTGAGTAAAAAATTACACTCTGTTCCTTATATTAGTTGTTTCGAAAATCAATTTTTACTTACAATCCTTAGCCTTATGAGCTTTCAGATTAAAGAACAAGCTACCGAATTCGACGTATGTATAATCGGTTCGGGGGCAGGAGGCGGAATGGCGGCCTACCAGCTAGCCAAATCCGGCGCAAAAGTCGTCCTGCTTGAAGCAGGTGGGTATTATGATCCGGCTGATCCAAAATATATTACCCAACTCAAATGGCCGTACGACTCTCCCCGGCGCGGAGCTAGTACTCAATTCCGGAACTTTGGCGATTTTGATGCAGCCTGGGGAGGCTGGGATATAGCCGGCGAACCCTATACCCGCAATAGAGGTACTGAGTTTGATTGGTTCCGGTCCCGAATGCTCGGGGGACGTACCAACCACTGGGGTAGGATCTCGCTCCGATTCGGACCGAAGGATTTTAAGCGCAAAAGCATTGATGGCCTGGGTGAGGATTGGCCCATCGACTATGATACCGTAAAACCGTACTATGACCAGGTTGATAAACTCATTGGGGTTTTTGGTCAGGCGGCTAACCTACCCAATGACCCCGACAGTATTTTCTTACCTGCTCCCAAGCCCCGTTTGCACGAGTTGATGATTCAAAATGCGGGCAAAAAGGTTAATATCCCCGTTATTCCGTCACGACTGTCCATTTTGACCAAGCCGATCAACAACGAGAGAGGGTCTTGTTTTTACTGTTCCCAATGCAACCGGGGCTGCCAAGCGTACGCCGACTTTTCCGCTTCCTCGGTACTGGTAATACCGGCCGTCAAAACCGGTAACGTTACGTTGATCACCAACGCCATGGCGCGGGAAGTACTTACCGATCAAGGTACTGGGCTTGCCACGGGGGTGTCGTACGTAGACAGGGAAAAATTAACGGAACATACCGTAAAGGCCAAAATCGTGGTACTGGCAGCCAGTGCCTGCGAATCGGCTCGTTTGCTTTTGAATTCAAAATCAAGTCGTTTCCCGAACGGACTAGCTAATTCGAGCGGTGTGGTGGGTAAGTACCTTCACGATTCGACTGGTGCGTCGAGAGGGGCTTTTGTTCCTGCTCTGATGGATCGCAAGCGGTACAACGAGGACGGAGTTGGCGGAGCCCACATTTATTCCCCCTGGTGGCTCGACAACAAAAAACTGGATTTCCCGAGGGGCTACCACATTGAGTACGGCGGGGGTATGGGCATGCCCGGCTACGGTTTTGGCTGGGGTATGGAAAATACCAACGGCAAGTACCCTGGTGCTGATGGAAAAATGAAGCCAGCTGGTGGCTATGGCGCATCCCTGAAAGATGATTACCGCCGGTTTTATGGAGCCAACATTGGGATGTCAGGCCGCGGTGAAGCCGTTGCCAGTGCGGATAATTACTGTGAAATTGACCCACGGGCCGTTGATAAATTTGGTATCCCCGTTTTGCGGTTCAACTACAAGTGGTCCGACTACGAAATCAAGCAGGCCAAGCACATGCAGGATACCTTCGAAGAAATCATCCAATCAATGGGTGGGATTGCTAGCGGCACCAAACCCGGTGCGGACAGCAACTACGGGTTGGCGGCCCCCGGTCGTATTATCCACGAGGTAGGTACGGTGCGGATGGGCAACGATTCCAAGACCTCGGCTTTGAATAAAAATGCCCAGGCCCATGATGTGAAAAATGTGTTTGTGGTGGATGGTGGTTCGTTTGTTTCGCAGGCGGACAAGAACCCTACCTGGACGATCCTGGCGCTTTCGTGGCGAGCCTCCGATTTTATTCTGGATCAGGTGAAGAAGAAAAATCTCTAGAACCCAAACAGGAGGCAAAAACGCGGTTTATTTTTTCCAAACTATTACATTAATTACTACCAATATGAAACGCAGAGATAGTTTAAAAGCCCTCACGTTGAGTACATTCGGGGTAGCGGCCATCAACCCACAGGAACTGCTGGCGGAGCGTCGTGAGCTGGAAAAGGCAATGGCAGCCGAGGCGGCCGAAGACGAAATTCCCGGCGGACGTACCAAAGAAGAGGCCGTTTATGATGCCATGCTCATGAAGCAGGTTTTCTTTACTCCCGCCGAAATGGCCACTTTGGCTGTGCTATCGGACATTATCATTCCGGCCGACGCCAAGTCAGGCAGTGCCTCCAAGTCCGGTGTCCCCCAGTTTATCGAATTTATGGTAAAGGATCAGCCCGTTTGGCAAACTCCCTTCCGGGGGGGATTGAGCTGGCTGGATGTGGAATCGCGTAAGCGCTTTGATAAGGTGTTTACTTCCCTCAGCAAAGACCAGCAATTGAAAATAGTGGATGATATTGCCTATCCCGAAAAGGCAAAACCCGAAATGAGCCAGGGGGTAGCGTTCTTTAATACCATGCGTAACTTCACCGCAACGGGCTTCTTTTCCAGCGAAATGGGGATAAAGGATATTGGCTACGAGGGCAACCGCCCCAATGTGTGGGATGGTGTACCGGCAGATGTTCTCAAAAAATACGGCCTAAGTTACCAGTAACGTTCGGTGGCTATCATTTGATCTATTTATTAAAAGCGGGGAAAACATTTCCTCGCTTTTTTTACTTATTTTGTAGGTAGAATCACTCTTTGACTTCACATGTGGCTAACTGGATGGAAGCGGATGCCCCAATTGGGTGCGTGGATTGTTGGTGGGATCCTTTCCTTCACCAACCTGAAAGCGCAGTGTCCCCCTACCATCCCCAACATTCAGAGCTACGGCACCGGTGCCTATTCCTTCAAAAAAATTGGGGAAGGATGTTTGCCCTTCACCATCTCGGTGAAAAATAATATGATTGGGGTCCAAAATGTTAGAACCATTTTTGATTACAAGGGAGGACCCCTTTCTCCTGAACTACAATCCACCGATACCTTACATAGTTACTCGCGCCCAGGGGTATACACCATCGTACAACTTTCTGAGAAGAACGGAAGGCAATTAATCGCCTGTCCTACCGTGTACATTAGCGACACCATCGCCCCCCAGGTAAGGCTCCTCCCCTGTGGCAATTCACGGGTAAACGTCATTTTTGAAACACCCCAGAAATATACCTACGATACCTATTGGATCGATTGGGGCGACGGAAACATTGAGGAGGTACTCCCCTACCAAAAGTCCGTTCCGCATGTGTATTCCACGGCAACCACCTACAAAATTTCGGTTTGGGGAATGAAAAAACCAGGATATTGCAAAAGTCAGGAGGCAATATTTACCTACGCCCCTACCCAACTCCCTCAGCAACAGCTCCCTGTCCTTCGTTCCCTCAGCATGGGAACATCCAATTCAGGGACTATCACCGTAACCAACCCCCTTAAAGTGGAACTGCACCTGCTCCAACAGGAGGATTCGGGTACTTGGGAAAATTCAGGTTTGTCCTTCTATAAAGAAAATGAAAGCATTCAGGTCCGGGTTGATTCTCTCAAAACCACCTGTTTCCAGGTACAGGCCAGCGATTCCTGTTTGGCCGAATACTACAAGTCCGGGCTACTGTGTACGGCCACCCTCGGCCTGGTGGGATATGATGAAACAAACGTGCTTTCGTGGAATTCAGCGATGGCTGGCTCGGCTCAGAAGGCCACCCTGTGGAAGGATGGGAAATTTTGGAAAGACATTACTGCGTCCGGCTCCACCGGTAGCCTCACTGATCCGGAGCTGACTTGCAGCTACAATCACTGCTACCAATTAGTGCTGAGTAGCCCAACTGGCACATTTACCAGTGGTTCTCGCTGTCGCCTTACCCCCAATAATCTGTGCGGGGTGTACACTCCAATATTTATTCCGGAGGCTTTTTCTCCCAACGGGGATGGGATCAATGACACGTTTGAGGTAAAAGGTACCATACTTTCCACGTACGAACTGGCGGTTTTTAATGCTTGGGGTACCCCCGTATTTTCCAGCCAGGATCCCCAGATACAGTGGGATGGTACCTTCAAAGGAACCCCCTTGCCGGCTGGATACTACGTGTTCAAGGTAAAATTGACGAGTCCGGCCACCGGACAGCAGGTTACTCGAACCGGCTCCGTTCTCTTGATTCGCTAAAGGCAAGGCCAGTCGTTTCCGGCTGGCCTTTGTCTTTTTAAGAAACGTGTATTTACCTAGGCAAGAACCCCGTCGTATAAGGCCTCCCGCTGGGTTTTGAGGTAATCATCAGAGATGTACTCGTCGTAGGTCATGAGTTTGTCCAACATGCCTTTTGGTCCGATCTCAATCACCCGGTTGGCCACCGTTTGAATGAACTGATGGTCGTGCGAATAAAACAATATATTACCGGGAAAATCAATCAGCCCATTGTTAAGGGCCGTGATCGATTCCAGATCCAGGTGGTTGGTAGGGTCGTCCATAACCAGGGCATTTGATCCCGAAAGCATCATCTTTGAGAGCATACAACGCACTTTCTCCCCGCCTGAAAGTACCTTGGCCTTTTTGAGCGACTCTTCTCCGCTGAAAAGCATCCGGCCCAAGAAGCCCCGAATAAAGCTTTCATCCTTCTCAACCGAATATTGCCGCAACCAGTCCACCAGGTTTAGATCCACATCAAAAAACTCGGTTGGGTCCTTGGGAAAGTAAGATTTTGTGATGGTGACCCCCCAGGTAAATTTTCCAGAGTCAGCCTTGTCTTCGCCCATCAGAATATCGAACAAGGTACTGATGGCTTGCACATTTCGGCCAACGAAAGCAATTTTATCGTCCTTATTTATCGCAAATGAAACATTTTTGAACAGGACGGTTCCGTCATCGGACCGTTTGCTGAGGCCCTCTACGCGCAGGATCTGATCACCCACTTCACGCTCAGGTTTGAACGCAACGTAGGGGTATTTTCGTGACGAAGGCTTGATGTCGTCGAGGGTGATTTTTTCCAGTAACTTTTGCCGCGAGGTAGCCTGCTTGGATTTAGAGGCGTTGGCGCTGAACCGCCGGATAAATTCCTCCAACTCTTTGCGCTTATCATCAGCTTTCTTGTTGGCATCCTGCCGTTGTTTCTGGGCCAATTGGCTTGACTCGTACCAGAACGAATAGTTACCGGTAAACATCTGAACCTTGCTAAAATCAATGTCCACCACGTGGGTAGTCACCTGATCGAGGAAGTGGCGGTCGTGGGATACCACAATGACCGTGTTTCTAAAATCGGCCAGGAAGTTTTCCAACCACATCACCGTGTCAACATCCAGGTTGTTAGTAGGCTCGTCCAGTAGAAGTACCTCAGGACTTCCAAAAAGTGCCTGCGCCAATAGCACCCTCACTTTATCGTTGGCGTTAAGGTCTTTCATTAAGGTAAAGTGGTACTCTTCCGGCAGGGCAAGTCCGCTTAGCAGCTGAGCCGCTTCGGTTTCTGCTTCCCAGCCGTTCAAATCAGCAAACTCCGCTTCAAGATTCGCCGCTTTCTCGCCGTCGGCGTCGGTAAAGTCTTCTTTGGCGTACACGGCTTCCCTTTCCTTCATCATCTCGAACAACCGCTTGTGACCCAGGATAACGGTATCCATCACCGTGTATTCGTCAAATTCAAATTGATTCTGACTCAATACGGCAATCCGTTCGCCGGGGTTCAAACTTACATTCCCGGTTTGGGGCTCAATTTCGCCCGATAGTATTTTCAAAAACGTGGACTTCCCGGCTCCATTCGCCCCTATCACACCATAACAATTTCCGGGAACAAACTTTATATTTACTTCATCGAATAATACTCGTTTTCCGTACCGCAGGGATACGTTCTGCACAGTTACCATCTTTAATTCAAATTTTATGTTTCAAACCGCAAATTTACGAAATTTTTCACCGATATTATAAGATTTCCCCGATGCAAATCCTCTGAATTTCACCCGGTTTTACCAAAAAAAGGAGGCCAACGTGGTTGGCCTCCTTCGCTATATTAAGGTCTTCTCCTACGATCAGGGAATTACACGTAAGGTGTGGCATCCTCTCTCTACGCTTATCCTGCCCATCTGCTTGGTTAAGGTTGGCGCATCACCTTTGGCTACGCTCCAAAACTCCACTCCGCCCGTCCGGCGTCCAAAGTCAAGGTATTCGTAAACCGCAACGGCAATGTTGGACCCGTCCTTGTCAAAGGCAACGCTTTGGGGCAAAATTCCCTGGAAAGGATAGTCCGCAACTTTGGTTAAAGTTCCACCGGCTAACTTGTAAAGTGAAAGTGAACTGGAAGTACCTGCTCCCTCTTTATCCCAGGGATTGGCACTCTTTCCTGAGTTCACGGCTACTACCATTCCTCCGTCCGGGCTGATGGCAAAAGCGCCGGGATTCAATCCTACGGGGGTGGTACTTGTTACCTTATGTTCGGCAGAACCGTCGGTAGAGAATTCTACGACGTGCAGATCACCGTTTCCGGATGCTTGTCCCATCTCCCCTTTGGTATCCATGACGTAGTAGAACTTACCGTCTTCGGAGAATTTACCCGAGGCTGGGTTTTGGCCTACTTTGAACGGTTTGCCCACCATTTCAATATTCTTCAGCTTGCCGGCATCCCGGATAATTTTGTAGAGAGCCAACTCCTTGGTAGATTCAAGCGTTACGGCCAGGAAATTACCCGTAGGATGCCAGGTAAGGTCAATGATCCGATTGGTACTATCCAGGGTAGAAGGCAAGTTAAGGGCACGGGTAGGCTTACCAGAGTCATCTACTTCGTAAAAAACGAGCTCTTTGCCAGGGGCGCTGGTCGAAATCATGAGCTCATTTTTGTACACATCAATAGACGTTGGGTTTTTTCCCACCGGAAATTGAAATTTCACTTTTGGATTTGCCAAATTGACAATGTCCACTACATAAAGTCGCTGTCCATCGGGGAACTCTTTCAAGGCATTGCCATATTCCGTAACGGTTTCGGCGGGAGCACTCCGGGTATCCAATACATAGGCCAACCCACCCGTTTTGGGCACGCCCATGCTTTTTGTGTAGGTCAGGGTGGAGTTCGGTACTACGATTTCTCCAATGGCGCTACCTCCTCTCACCAGAGGAAACTTGATAGAAGTAAGTTTGTCTTTTATAGCGTTGTCGCGAAGCAGCTTACCATCTATTAATGCAGAAGCGGCCATATCAGCGTCTGATATAGCTACCAATCCCCTCGCATTAAATGAAATGGAAGGAGTTTGCGCAACTGAGGTTAAGACTCCCATGGCTGCTAGGCCGGCAAACAGAACTAATTTTTTCATTCCAGGGTAAAAGGTTTTAGTGATTAATTGAGATTATAAAGGATTTTCTTCAAATAATATACCCAAAAGAAACCTTGTGACCGAAAAAACGACCACAAGGCTCTTTTTGTTATTCGCAATTTAGTACAAAAAATAGAAAAAGCCAAAGTTATTCATACTTCATATTCCATCGTTCCTTCTCGATCAACGTCCGGCCACTGCTCATCCAGGAAGGCATCGGGGCATCTTTCAGATAGTAATCAAAGAACTGATACATGCGAATACTCAAATCTTTCATGTTGGGCCTGCGGGTGAGATTATGGTCTTCATCGTTGTATACGAGCATCCACACCGGCTTATCAAGCCGACGGAGCGCCGTAAAAAATTCAATGCCCTGGTACCAGGGTACGGAGCCATCGGCATCGTTGTGCATCATCAACAAGGGGGTCTGGACCCGATCGGCATAAAACAGGGGGGAGTTTTCCAGGTAGTACATGGGTTTCTCCCACAGGGTACCCCCGATCCGGCTCTGAGTTTTTTCATACTGAAACATCCGGCTCATTCCGGTTCCCCAGCGGATACCGCCGTAGGCGCTTGTCATGTTGGCCACGATGGCCCCCGCCATGGCTGCTTTGAAAAGGTTGGTTTGGGTAATGAGGTAGGCCGTTTGGTACCCTCCCCAGCTCTGCCCCTGAATTCCGATCCGGGCTTCATCCACGGACCCTTTTTTGATTAAATCCAATACACCGGACACGATACAGTCATAGGCGTTTTTTCCTGGAGTTCCGCCGCCATACACGATATCCGGCACAAATACCAGGTAGTCGTTAGAAACGCAATAGGGGATATTGATGGTGGAGCGACTGGGAGCGGGCGCACGGAAGGCATGGAGTGAAGAAGCGTTGCGTTCGTAATAGTACACCAGCATGGGGTACTTTTTGGATGGGTCAAAACCGTCCGGTTTGAAAAGCAATCCTTCCAATTTCACTCCCTGGTTGGAGAGCCAGGATACCAGCTCGGCACTCCCCCATTTGATGCCGTCGGTCTGGGACAAAAGATTCGTCAGCTTCACGGGGCTTTTCCAGTCGGAGGCGTAGTACAGTTCATTGGGATGACTGAAATTTCCTTTCTGGAAGAGGTACCGGTCCGCATTTTTGGCCTTGGTCACGGAGTTGGGCAAGTAGGAATAGGCCTCCTTTACCAGCACGGCTGGATCGGAATTAGCTTTCCATTGCAAAAAACCGGTATCTTTATCGGCCTCCCATAATCCCGAAAGCAGGTTGCTTTTGGTCAAATCCACAAACTGTTCCTCCTCGTTCACTGCGATATACCGCAAGGATACTTTGTTCTGCCGTCCATACCCATTCGTAAGGTTGACTGGTTTCTCTCTTTGGGTAGGATCCAGCCGCCACACATCGTAGCGATCGTACACCAGCAGGTATTGATCCTCTTTGGTCCAACCCGCAAACCCATAGGCACCGGCCTGATCTGGGGTATCGTGCTCCTCATCCTGAAATGCGACCGAAAGCCCTTTGGTGAGAGGTAGGATCGTGGCCGATTTGCGATCGTACACTTTCCATAGCGTATCGCGCTCGTCGAACCAGAACACGTATTTGCCAGCTGGCGAAAGTTCGGCATTTCCTTGTACATTCCTGGCTATTTGGGTGGCCGCCCCGTTGGTGGTGTTTACCACGTAATAATCGGAGTGACCGGGCTCCCAGGAACTACTCCGCATATAGGAGAGATTGCTTCGTCCGAGAAACACCGGCAGATTATTTTTCACCTGCACTTCTACTTCGGGCAACTCCGCATTCGCCAGGGGAATCACTTTTTTAGCCTCAATATCGTACAGAGTCGCGTAGCTTCTTTCCAACTCCTGCTTCTTTTGTTTGTCCTGCATCGGTTGCAACTTGCTATCCTGCCACGTCCAAACGTCCACCCTCGACATTTCATCGTCCAGGAGCGACGTGTCTTTTTGGGATGGTAAGGCGATGGGGGCAATGCCAAAATACAACCGTTTGCCATCTTCCGAGAAGCGGGGCTTGCGGGTAGGCGAAGGGATGTAGTACCGCGGAAGTTGGGACGTGGTGGTGTCGGCGACCACCAGGCTGTTCTTTGCGGAAAAATTTCTAAAATGTAAAGCATATCGTTTGACCTCCGCCTTCACACTATCCGGGGAGCTCATCCAGGCAACCTGATTTCCTTTTTTGTCCAAAATCGGATTCGTGTATACTTTAACCGTAGCGCTGGTATCCAGGGCCTCCATTTTTTTGGTACCGGGGGCATAGCTGTATACACCCATTTGTAAGGTGGTATCCCGCAGGGTTTCCTTTACGAAAACCAGCCGATTGCCTACGTCAGAGAAGGTATATTCCGACACATTTTCGAAGGCTACCGAGTCGCTGCCGGCCAAATAGACCAGGCTAAGCAAATCTCCTTTTGGCTGTTTGCTATTTTTTTTCGGTTTGGGCGCCTTTTGAGTTGTATCCTTGGGCATATCCGGCCGTTTGGAAAGAAAGGCCAGCCAATTCCCCTCATCCTGGGGAAGGCTGAACGATAGCACGTCGGGGTACTTTTTGATCCTGCCGGAAGGAAGGAAAACCACCACCAGGCTATCCTTGGGCATTCTATCGGCCTTAACTTTCGCTTTCTTAGCGGTACGAACACTCTCCCGGAAAGGTTTGATCTTGGCTACCAGCAACGAGGCGTCGGCCGAAAACTGGGCCGCGTACCCTCGGGGTATGGTAATTTTTTGGGCGGTTTCCGGAGATTCCACAATCAGGAGCCCATCGCCTTCCTGGGGATTGATTTCATAGGATACCCACTTCCCATTCGCCGAAATCCGACTGGTTTGTACACTTTTCCAGGAATCATAATCTGCCGAGGTCAGCGGCCGTTTTGACGTTTGGGCCCAACTACCCGAAATAAGGAAGTAAAATACCAGAACGGTACAAAAATTCTTCATAGAGATTCATTTGTAGGTTGATGAAGGGTAAAAATAAAAAACCTCAATAGCTTTACGCTATTGAGGCAAAAATTTCTTTTGGGTAGATATGGAATTATGCTACCGCCAGTGAATTCACAAACTTGGCCAATCTTGACTTCTGGTTGGCAGCCTTATTTTTATGAATTACATTTTTCTTGGCCAAACGATCCAACATAGAGGATACGGTTTTATACACTTCCGCTGCAACAGCAGTGATCGGTAGTCGAACGCAATTTTTTTACGTACGAACGGGTAGTTTTGTGCTGATAACGATTTCTCAAACGCTTCGTCTCGTTCGCACGAATTCTTTTTAATGCTGATTTATGATTTGCCATTTCGTATTGATGATATTTTCTGTTCCTGAAAAGGTCTGCAAAAGTAGGTATAAATCCCTGAAATGGCAAATATTATCCCCTAATATTTATTAGCAGGGCGACGTGTTAGGCCCGGAGTTTATCCGCATTGAGATATTCCGAAAGCCTGAGTTCCAACTCGGAGGCGGGCAAATTGCTAAAAAGTTGCCCTTCGATCGAAAGGGACATCCTGCCCGTCTGCTCCGAAATAATGATAATAGCCGCATCGGTGGCCTCGCTCATCCCCATAGCGGCGCGATGCCGAAAACCCACCGAAGAAGGAATATCCGTGCCATCGGCAACGGGCAGAATGCACCTGGAAGCGCTGATGCGCCCATCGGAGATAATCACGGCCCCGTCGTGCAAGGCACTGTACTGGTTAAAAAGCGAAATGAGGAGCGGTTTTGAGATGAGGGCATCCAATGGCTCGCCGGTTTGGATGTATTTTTCCAGATCATCCTTTTTCTTGATCACCACCAACGCCCCGTTGAAATCGGACGCAATGGAGCGGCAGGCGTCCGTGATGGTCTCTGATGCTATCCGGCTGCATACCCAATTCAGTATTGCCAAAAAACATGTTGAAAATCTTACTGTTGGAAAAGGAGGTAGAACGGCCAATGATCAGGAGAAAGCGCCGGATTTCCTGCTGGAAAATTACAATCAGCGCAATGGCCCCTACCCCCATGAAGTATTGCAGAATGGCCGTCAGTAATTCCAAACGAAGCCCTTTGACAATCAGGTAAAAGACGTAGACAAACAGGTATCCCAAAAATACACGGCTGGCGATACTGCCTTTTACCAGAAAATAGATCTGATACAGCAGGAAGGATACCAGTAAAATATCGAGAATGTCGGTCCAGTCAATGGTGAGAAACCCTATTTGCATACCTGATTGAATAATTTTTGCCCCGAATTTACCATTTTTCTAAGTTTCACCTACTGTTAATTGACATAGTTTGATGGCCTCCATGGCTTCTTTCACATCGTGGACCCTCAGGATATGGATTTTTTTGGTGAGGGACAGGGCATGAAGTACGGAGGTACCATTCAGCGCTTCGTCGGCCGTGACCCCCAAGGTACGCCACACCATCGACTTCCGGGAAAGTCCAATGAGCAGGGGTGCGTCCAGTTCATGAAAATATTGTAAGGAATGGAGCAACTGGAAATTCTGTTGAACTGTTTTGGCAAATCCAAACCCAGGATCTATGATGATATCCGCCACCCCCAACGCCCTCAACTGAGCAATTTTTTCGCGAAGTTCCCCCAGGATGTCCCGAATCAGGTGGTTGTAATGGGTCAATTTGTTCATGGTAAGGGGGGTACCTCGCATGTGCATCAGCACATAGGGTACCCGCAAGGCGGCGACGGTCTCAAACATAGCGGCATCCAGGGTACCTCCCGAAACATCGTTGACAACCGAGCGCTCCACTCCGAACCGCCGCCTGGGCCACGCTGGCCCGAAATGTATCCACGGAAAGTATTGCCTCAGGGAAATTCTTTTTTTATGGATTCAATTACGGGCAAAACCCGGTCCATTTCCTCGGCCTTGGACACTTCGGCGGCCCCCGGCCGGGTAGAATACCCGCCAATATCGAGTATTCGCGCCCCGGCCTCCAGCATGCGGCTGGCCGTCTGAATGAGTTGATCCGAATCGGGAAGGTACCTGACTCCCCTTATAGAAGGAATCAGGAGTACAGTTCAGAATTCCCATCACCACCGTGGTACTTAAGTCCAACAGCTGCCCGTCCACATTGAGCGTTTTTTTACTAACTTGCGGCTCTTTCATCGTTTTAAAGTCAGCATCAGAATCAACTCTACCCAGTGAAATCAACCGAAGCCGAATATCAGTTGATCATACAACATTGCCGTGATCTATTTGAAAATAAGAATAAGGATTATGGTACCTCCTGGCGAATCCTGCGCCTGCCGTCCATTACGGATCAAATTTTTATAAAAGCCCAACGTATCCGAACAATTCAGGATAAAGGTAGTCAAAAAGTACAGGATGGGGTCACCGAGGAGTTTGTCGGGATCATCAACTACTGCCTGATGGCGCTCATCCAGATCGCCCTGCAAAAAGAACCACAAGAACTCGATCTAACCTCGCTTTCCGAGCTATACACCAGCCAGGTACACGAAGTGATGGAACTACTCTTTAATAAAAACCATGACTATGGTGAGGCCTGGCGCGAAATGCGGGTAAGTTCCATGACCGATATTATCCTGATGAAACTTTTGAGGATCAAACAGATAGAAGATAACCAAGGCGTTACCCTGGTCTCCGAAGGAGTCAGGTCGGGTTACCAGGATATCATCAACTACGCCGTATTCTGCCTCATAAAGTCGAATGGCCTGCAAACCAACTAATCCAAAAATCGTCTTCCACAATTCATGAAACTAGTAGCCAAAATTGCCAAATTCCTCGTGGGGGCTTTGTTTATTTTTTCGGGGCTGATCAAACTGAACGATCCGGTAGGTACCCAAATAAAACTGGAAGAATATTTTGAAGTGTTTGCTCTGGATCTCCCCGCACTTCATGATTTTTTTATGGCCCTGGTTCCCTTGGCGCTTTACTTCTCGGTGGCGCTCTCCGCCGCCGAAGTCGTACTCGGGGTAGCGCTCTTGGTAGGCTACAAACCCAAAACCACCTCCTGGCTCCTACTGATCATCACCCTATTCTTTACCTTTTTGACCTTCTACTCAGCCTATTTCAATAAAGTAACCGATTGCGGGTGTTTTGGGGATGCCATCAAACTCAAACCCTGGACCTCCTTTACCAAGGATATCATTCTGCTGGTGCTTATTCTGGTAATCCTCTACAAACGAAAAATTTTCAAGTCCTATCCCACGGGGCTGATCGTGGCCCTGGCTACGATTGCTTCCCTCGGGATCGCCTTTTATTCCATTCGTCATTTGCCCATTCTGGATCTGCTCCCCTACCGGGTTGGAGCTAGTATTCCCGAACAAATGAAACCTTCGGCCCCCATGGAATATATGTACGTATTTGAAAAGGGGGGGGAAGACCAGTGAGTTTGACCCAATTTCCCTCCGATACTACCCTCGTCTTCAAGGAGATGATATTGCTAAATGAGGAGGCAAAACCCAAAATAACGGATTACCGCGCCTGGAACGACGAAGGGGATTTCACGCAGGTAACTTTTGAAGGAAATAAACTAATCATCATAATCAAGAATCTGAACGACCTTAATCTGGCTGCTTTTCCCCAAATCAAGAGTTTGATCAAAGAGGTGAAAAGTAAAAACATCGAAACGATTATCCTGACGTCGGCCAGTGGAACCGACATCGAACAATTTAAAGCATCCCAGCAGTTGAGCGTGCCGCATTACTATGCCGATGCCACCGTACTCAAAACCATTTCCCGGTCAAATCCGGGGATCCTGTTGTTGGAAAAGGGGGTAGTGAGGGGCAAATGGCATTTTAATGATACTCCTACCCCGGAGAACGTCTTGAATAAGCTGAGTACTCCCTAGGATTTTTAAAGTAACCAGCACTTCATGAAGAATATTTTTCTGATCGGTATGCCTTCCTCGGGCAAATCCACGCTGGGTAGAAAACTAGCCCGGGCTCTCCGCTATCGATTCGTGGATTTGGATCAGTTGATCGTAAGTGATCAAAAAAAGAGCATTCCGGAGATTTTCAGGGAAAAGGGAGAGGCCTATTTTCGGGAGGTTGAAAGCCGTATTCTGAAGGCCACCAAACCCGATCATTGGCTGGTTGTAGCCACGGGAGGTGGGGCTCCTTGTTTCTTTGACAATATGGAGTTTATCAAAAATAATGGGGTCAGTATCTACTTGGATGTAGCCCCGGCAGAATTGGCTTCCCGTATCCTCGCCCATAATCAGGACGATCGCCCCTTGCTTTCCGGCGTAACAGAACTCGAAACCGAACTACGGAATCGGTTAGCCGTCAGACTGCCCTTCTATGAGCAGGCTGACTTTACGGTAACCAACGAGTCCCTGAACATGCGGCAGTTGACAAACCTGCTGGTTCCTTACCTATAAAAAAAGGGGGTTGACAAAGCGCCAACCCCCTTTTTTACTCGTTCCTCAAAATCAGAAAAACGTACCGATTGTCAGTAAGACATTGATGGACGTATTTTTGATCTCCACCGAACCAAAATCATTTTGATTATTAAGTACGTACGGCGTAAAAGCTGAGGTATAGGTATTGTAAATAGCCGTCACATCGGCGAAAAAGCGTTCGGATCGGAAGCCGATTCCCCCCGAAAAAAGCAGCTTGCTGCGATCTATATCGTCCAGCTTTATCCGATAGGGGTCGCTCAGGTAAGCTAGCCCGGCCCGAGCCCGGAACGAACCGGCGCGTATTTCACCGCCGGCTCGTACATTCACTCCTCCCACGTAGGTATCCTCAATTTCGCTGCGATTTTCGTTTCGGAAAGCGGAATTGTCGTTGGCACTAAGAGTGGAGGTATTCACCCTCATACCTCTGTACCCGACGTACTCGACGGTTCCCGTCAGGAATCCCTTTTGGCCAAAAAAGTAGGTAACGCCACCCGAGGCCCGTAGCGGGCTGGTAATAGAGTACTCGAAATCATTTGGTTCTAAGCCGATTTGGGTAACATCCGGCACAAAAAAAGTGGTTTGTCCGTTGGTCCCTTGTTGGGGTATTCCTATCACATCTACACTTGCCTCTTCGTTAAATGTTTCCCTTACACTCATAAAGGTCGGTGAGGTAATGGAAGCTCCGAGTTGCAAGTCCGGGGTGGCTTTGTAAATAATTCCGAAGGTCGCATTTACACCATTGCCCGACACATTGAGATCTTCGATGTGGTCCGATGCTCTAAATACCCTTCCGTTTACGTACTCATCCCGCAGGGTGTGAGAATAATCGTACCGGATTCTATTAAATCCAATGGAAGCTCCTACATAGATGCGGTCATCGTAATTGCCGGCATAGGCAAAATTCCATTGGGTATGGGCACCGGTAGATTCAAAACTACCTGTTTGGTCGGTGGGGCTTTCCCGATCGTACCGAACGTAGGGCGGCCCCACGGCGGTACTAGGGTTAATCATGTAAAGTTGATAAAAGGCTCCCTCCGTGGAGAATGCTACCTGACCATTGGGATCGAATTCCTGATCGAGGGCATCAGCGGAGATATTGCGATTATTGGCGCGGTCTACCACGGCATCTACGTACGCGCTCCGGTTATTTCGACCCGCGTAGGAGAATACGTTTTGGAAAGACTGCTGCCTGCTGAGTGACACCCCGATGGAGGTTCGTTTCCACTTCCGGTTGTAGTTCTGCGGACTACCGGCAATGACCAACGAGGCCTGGGTTAGGTTCGGATTTATTTTTCCATCCGTCGTCACCCGATTGAGGTAGGTACTGCTGGAAGAAATAGAATTTAATGACGGGCTAATACTTAATTCCGAACGGTTATAAAATCCCAGTCCGGCAGGATTCCCGCTGATGGCACTTGCATCGCCGCCGAGGGCAGTGTGGTTACCCCCTACGCCCTGAAAGCGGGCGGTACCGGTTTGGTTTATTTCCGAAAAACGAAAGGCATCCGCTGCGTACTGCGCCTGGGCAGAAACCGCTACGAATAGACCCTGGATGGCTAGTAGAAACTTATAGGTGATTTTCATGGTAGAGTTAACTGATAGTGGTTTAAAATCTAGTATTTAAACGAAAGACCCTACAAATATGATTTTTTGTAGGGTCTTTATATTTTCAGATCAAAGCTTTCTTACTTAATTAGCGTGGACCACGTGAGCGTGGGGCGCTAGAGGCTCCGCTCGATGGGCTACTGCTGGGAGCACTTACGCTACCTCGGCTGGATGAACCACTGTTGTAGGTTGGCGTAGAACTTCTTGAATTATTCTCATACGAGCGATTTGAGGGCGCTTCGTAGGTAGTGTTTCCACGGTTGGTGTTGTACTCAGTGCCGGTACCATAGCTTCTGGATGAACGACTGGTACCTACTCCGTAACTCGAGCTATTCGAACGGGGGCTGGAATAGTATTCCGAGTTGGTGGTCCCTTCGGCGGATCTGGTTGAATAACCGCTTCTGGCTGGACTGTTGCTGTTTCCATTGTAGTACGTTCCGCTGCTATTGGCCCTTGGACGTGCGTAATAACTATCCGTGGTAGTACTAGCGCCACGGCTGGTAGTAGCGGCTGAGTTCTCCGTGTATCCTTCCCGACCACCACTGTTGCGTGAGGTACGAACGGTATTGTTGAAGTCTCTGTTGTAGGTTTCGTTGTTCCGGCTAGTGGTAGAGCGAGGTCCGTAGGAACGATTTACGTTTCCGTTGTCGTAGTTGTTAACCACAAGTACCCGGTTGCCGAAGCCTCCGTAGTAGGGATTGTATCCGTACATCCCACCGTATCCGAAGGGATTTCCGTACCCAAAGCCATTGTACATGTTATAGCCAAAGGGACTGTTGAAACCCCCGTAGGCCAATCCACCCCCATAAAAGGGATCGTAACCGAAGGCATCCATGCCTGAGTAACCCCACGGATTACCGTAGCCATAACCAAAAGAAGAATATGGATTCATTCCGAAGGGGCTATATCCAAAGCGAAGCGAACGGTTAATACCGAGTTGGAAACCCATAGCAAAAGCTGAATTTACACCAGGCCAGTAAGAGCCATAGCGCATAGAATTCATATAGAATGGGTCAATGCCCGCTACCTGTCCGGCATTATAGCCTTCCCGGAAACCGGCGTTGTATCCTACGTCATCCGACACCCGCCGCTGAACATTACGCGAAGTCAGGTAGGACTCGTCGTAATAATCGGCATTTTGGCCGTCTGGTGAGGCAGTGGAAGATCCCTGATAATCAGGATTAGCGTAGCGGCTATCGCGTTGGGAAGGGTTAGTCCTTGCCACCTGGACATCTGATGAGGATCCATACAAATCGTCGTATGAAGCCCCCGAACGCGAAGCAAGCTGGCTGGATGAACACCCCCACGATCCAAACATAGCAACCACCGAGAAATAAGCAAGGCTTTTAAGGGTCGTCATGGCAAAAGTAGGTTTATTATGAGTACTAATAGTATTATTACAATTTCTGTTCCAATTGATTATAAAACGCTATCGGAACTTTAATAATTACAAATATAGCATAAAAAACTATCTTTGCAACCCAAATACCCCTATTTACACTGACAATAAGTCATACATTTTTTTAACACTAATTTTTTATGAGTAAAGCCTTACCCACCCGAAGCGAAAACTACTCCGAATGGTACAACGAACTGGTTAAAAGAGCCGATCTGGCCGAAAATTCAGCCGTTCGAGGTTGTATGGTCATTAAGCCATACGGATTTTCGATCTGGGAAAAAATGCAGCGAGCCCTGGACGATATGTTCAAGGAAACTGGTCACACCAATGCCTATTTTCCCTTGTTTATCCCCAAATCCTATCTGAGCAAGGAAGCCGACCACGTGGAAGGTTTTGCCAAAGAGTGTGCGGTAGTTACACATTACCGGCTGAAGAACGACCCGAACGGCGGAGGGGTGATCGTTGATCCGACGCCAAACTCGAAGAAGAACTGATCGTTCGTCCGACCTCCGAAACGGTAATCTGGAGCACTTACAAAAACTGGATTCAATCCTACCGCGACCTTCCGTTGCTGATCAACCAATGGGCCAACGTCGTGCGCTGGGAAATGCGCACCCGCATATTCCTGCGTACCACCGAATTCCTCTGGCAGGAAGGCCACACGGCCCATGCCACCTCCGCGGAGGCCATTGCCGAAACCGAGCAAATGCTGGACGTGTATGCCACATTTGCCGAAGAGTGGATGGCACTGCCGGTTATTAAAGGTATAAAAACGGCCAACGAACGATTTGCGGGTGCCGTAGATACCTATTGCATCGAAGCCTTGATGCAGGACGGAAAGGCCCTGCAGGCGGGCACCTCGCACTTTCTGGGACAAAATTTTGCCAATGCATTTGATGTAAAATTTCAGGACAAAGATGGCAAGCTGGAATACGTATGGGGAACCTCCTGGGGCGTCAGTACCCGGTTGATGGGTGCGCTGATTATGGCACACTCGGACGATAGCGGACTGGTATTGCCTCCAAAACTGGCTCCGATCCAGGTGGTGATTGTGCCGATTTACCGGAATGAAGAGCAGCTTGCCACGATTTCCGTGAAAAGGCTGAAGGACTGGTGCAAAGAACTTAAAAAGATGGGAATCAGCGTAAAATACGACGATAGCGATGCCTACAAACCCGGCTATAAATTTGCCGAATACGAACTGCGGGGTGTTCCCGTACGGCTGGCGATGGGCGTGCGCGATCTGGAAAACGGCACCGTTGAAGTAGCTCGCCGGGATACCAAAACCAAGGAAACCGTTCCTTCTGAGGGCATCGCCGAGTATATTCAAGCCCTTGCTGGACGATAATTCAGCAATCCATCTATAAAAAGCGCTGGCGTTTCGGGAGGCCAATACCCATCGGGTCGACTCCTATGAAGAATTTAAGGAGATTCTGGATTCCAAAGGGGGCTTTATTTACGCGCACTGGGACGGCACTTCCGAAACCGAAGAAAAGATCAAGGAAGAAACAAAAGCAACCATCCGCTGCATACCCCTTGATTCTGTGACAGAAGAAGGAGTTTGCATTTACTCCGGCAAGCCTTCGACTCAGCGGGTTGTTTTTGCCCGGGCCTATTGATTGAACGATTTAGGTTAGGTTGGTTGTTTACCTACTTTAAATTATCTCTCAAAAAGAAATCTACTATGAAAAAAGCACAAGCCGGTGATAACGTTCAGGTTCACTACAAAGGCACGCTTGCAGACGGACAACTTTTTGATTCTTCCGAACGGACGCGAACCGTTGTGCTTTCAGTTGGGAAGCGGTCAGGTCATTAAAGGATTTGATGACGGCGTGACCGGCATGGAAGTTGGTGATAAAAAAACAATACATATTCCCTGTGAAGAGGCATACGGTCCAGTTAACGAAGATTTGTTCATCCATTTTGATCGTACCCAAATCCCGGCTGATATTCCTCTGGAAGAGGGTATCTCCCTGAATATGCATCAGGAAGGCAACGGTCAAGTCGTACCCGTGGTGATCAAAGAAGTGGCCGATGACTACGTGGTGCTGGATGCAAACCACGCGTTGGCCGGTAAAGATTTGACTTTTGAATTGGAGTTAGTGGGTATTCAATAACTCGCCTTCAATCTCTCTTTCTTTACAAATAGCAGGTGGCCAAATTTGGCTTCCTGCTATTTTTTTAATTCACGAGTTTGAGGCTATACTGAGCCGCTTTCCCGCTTCCTCTTTTGAGGACGATATGTTTGGCTTCTAGCTCACCCAAGAGTTTGGTCGCCCGCTTTTCTGATACATTAATGAGCTTTGATAATTCTTTTTCCGTAATGGAATCGTTGTTTTTTAAGTAATGCAGGAGATTTTTGACAGGCCGGGAGTTTAGCAATTTGTCCGTATCGAAGTCCCCCTCCCCCGGCAGCATCAGGCGATTGGTCGGAACAGATTTGTCCCGACTCCGGATGTAGATTATCTTTTCCCCCTTTTCATTTATGGCGTAGTGGGGTTTTTCTTCGCTTTCATCAATCTCCACCCGCAGGATTTTTTTGAATCCAAGCTCAACCGTTTTGTAGCGAATAAGTAACTCTTTTTCTATCAAAGTACCACAAGCGCGTTCCAGCTTTTGCAGTTCTCTCAGTTCCGATGTAATTCCTACTGCGGAGTGGTTGTCAGCTATTCCAATGAGCAGGATGCCCCCGCTGGTATTGGCGAAGGAAACCAGGGTTTTTGCAATTTTATAGGGGCTATCAATCGTACGTTTAAACTCGACGGTAAGCCCCTCCCCCATCTGAATCAATTCTAATGTCGTTACTGTGAAGTCAATCATATTCTAAATCAAGGCGTACTTCTTACCTGGCAAAGATTTTACCATTCCCTGGAATTCCAGATTCAGCAACAGGGTCGCGAGTTTGCCCAATTGAATCCCACTTTGCCAACTCATTTCGTCTATTTGCATATCGCCGGTATTCCTAAGCAAAGACAACACCTGCCCTTCCTCCTGCGTAAACCCATCAAATACTAACGCTTTTCCTGACTTTGTATTTTCGGTATCAATCGAAGTTTTAGTTTCCCCAATCACCCAGTTAAGATCTTGTGCCATGTCTTCCACCGAAGTAAAAATGGAAGCTTTGTTTGATTTAATTAACTGGTTGCATCCTTCCGAGTACGAATTACCTAGGTTACCCGGCACGGCGTACACATCGCGATGGTAGTTTTGGGCGTACTCGGCGGTGATTAAGCTGCCACTTTTACGGGCTGATTCCACCACGATGGTGAGATCGCTCAGTCCGGCGATGATGCGGTTCCTGGCCGGAAACCGCATAAAGTCTGGTTTGGTACCCAGGGGATTTTCGGTCACGATACCCCCATTTGCCAACATGTCTTGGGAGGTTCGCTGGTGCGCGGAGGGATAAATGATATCTACCCCACTAGCCATAACGCCCAGGGTCGGCAATCCGTTTTTGAGGCAGGCACGGTGGGCGGTGATATCCACTCCATACGCCAAACCGCTCACCAACAGCGGTGAATACGGAACCAACTCGCGGACGATCGCCTCCGTGACCGCTTTGCCATAGTCCGTTATTTTTCTGGTGCCCACTATCCCCACCGTTCGCGCAGTGTTATAGTCAATCTTACCTTTGGAGTATAGCAGGACGGGAGAATCGTACAGTGGTTTCAGTCGTTTGGGGTAGTTATGGTCCGTGTAGAAAATTATGTTGATTCCTTGCTGTTCACAAAGTACCCATTCTTTTTCAGCTTCCTTCCAACCCGATTTTTGCTGGATGGCACGGGCCACTTTGTCCCCAACTCCCGGTGTTTTGATGATCTTTTTAAAATCTGCTTTGTACACATTGGCCGCCCCACCGCAATAACTGATCAGTTGTTTGATGGTAATGGACCCCACTCCTGGGGTACGCACAAGAGACATTATGGCAAGTTGATCTTCGGACATGTAATCTTTTTTCCTTGGTAGTTGTGCTAAAAAGTAGGTCGAAAGGGGAGTATTCAAAATTAAAGATGAAAGCCTCACATGCGCTTCATGTCCAGGTAGCACCCTCTGCAAGAAGTGCAAAAAGCCTAAGGCAGGAACAAATGGATCGTAATTTTTTTTGAATTCTGTAAAAAAATAAGAGCAGCAGCCTGAGATTCCCGGCTGCTGCTCATATCAAAAACAGGCATCCTCACCCATTAATCAATGGTACGGAATAATCGGTTCCAACGAATTTTATTCGCAAAACTGGTTGGATTTGGATCAATCGACATCCACACAAAGACGGCCTTACCAACAATATGATCTGCGGGTACGAAGCCCCAATAACGTGAATCAGCCGAATTGTGCCGATTGTCACCCATCATAAAATAGTAATTCTGCTTAAAGGTGTAGCTGGTAATCACTTTGCCATCAAGGGTAATTTTTCCTTCCTCTACTACCACATTTTCATTTCCCTCGTAATATTTTATCACTTCTCCGTAGGTGGCGACATTTTCCGGCGACAATTGGATCGTCACGCCCTCCTTTGGTACGGTTATGGGACCGTAGTTATCGCGGTTCCATTTGAACAAGGGCGAGGAGGGATATAACGATGGCTCGCTGACCTCTTTGGGAGCAACCACCTGACGAACGTCCCTTACAAAATCGTAGGTTTTTAACTGCTCAGCAATCGCACTAGTGGTAAAAATGATATACCCCGATTCGTCATTTTCGGGTAGGGTATCATTGTAGGACTCCGTGTAGGTATTAAACTCCGACACGCCATTGTCCCGAAACACTCTGTCTTCATTGACGGAGGTGGTTGTGGACACAAAGTATTCACTTTCCATCCGGGGAGGGTTTTCCATCAGTTTCCCATTCAGAAACACCTGGGAATCCTTTACTTCCACCACATCACCGGGGGTACCTATGCACCTCTTGATATAGTTCGTCTTGAGGTCAACGGGATGCTGCAATTCGGGCGGATAATTAAACACCACCACGTCTCCACTCTTTACATCCGAGAAACCGGGCAATCGGTATTGCGGCAATTGAATCCATTCCAGGTAGGACGGTATGTTTGTACCCCAGATCGTTTGGTGGGTCAAAGGTACCTGTAAGGGGGTTTTGGGCGTGCGGGTTCCGTAGTGAAGTTTGCTAACAAACAAAAAATCGCCCACCAACAGGCTATTTTCCATGGAAGGGGTTGGAATCGTGAACGCTTCCATGAACAACCAACGGATGAGGGTGGCTGCAACTACCGCAAACACAATGGAGTCGAGCCATTCCCTGATGGCCGATTTCTTTTTAACGGGCTGGGGAGCGGTGGGTTTAAAGGTCTCTTTTTCTAGGGCCATATACAGATTAAAATAGTCAGTGGGTCAATTAATTGGCGTTCCAAAGATACTAACTAGAACTAGTTTTTGCTTACTTTATGTTTTCAAGAAGGTCATCCATGCCAAATACCCCTTTCTTAGTGGCAAGCCATTCGGCGGATACGATCGCGCCCAGCGCAAAACCCTGCCGGCTGTGCGCGGTATGAGAAATCTCGATGGTATCTACTTCGGAAGTGTAGGTGACTACGTGGGTACCCGGCACCTCACCGGTACGTTCAGAAAGAATGGGAACCCTATTATCCTTTTTTTCCGGCAGCAAAGTCCATCCCTCCAAGTCGTCTACTTCCGCGAGAATACCCTCGGCCAGGGTCAGGGCGGTACCGCTCGGGGCATCTACCTTATGGATGTGATGGATTTCCTTTAAGGACACCGCGTACGGCTGCGCTTGCATCAAACGGGCCAGGGTGCGGTTGAGGCGAAAAAACAGGTTGACCCCAATACTGTAATTCGAAGCATAAAAAAATGCCCCCCCTTTTTCGTTGGTCAATTCCTCTACTTCATTCTTGTAATCCAGCCAACCGGTGGTGCCGCTCACGACGGGCCACCCTTTTTCCAGACACATTTTTATATTGGCGTAGGCGGCTTCCGGGGCGCTGAACTCGATGGCTACATCAACGGCCTCCGCTGGCAACACTTCCAGTTCCATGCGGTTGTTAACGTCAATTTTTCCCGCGATGGTGTGCCCGCGATCGAGGGCGATTTGTTCAATCGCCTTCCCCATTTTACCGTATCCTACAAGCAGGATGTTCATTTTAAACGAGTGAGTAAGTGAATAATTCGATGAGAAGTTGCTGGCCTATTTGAAGGCGAAGACCAGTTTTAAGCCCGTTGAGGATTGATTCATAAACGTTTGTTCCACCGAAGGCTCCAAACGAAAGGTGAGATCTTCGGTCATATCGAAGGTTTTTAAATGGGCCGCGACATTAGCCTCTACCACACTCAACGCATACACCGCGGCCAGGATCACATACCCGTACTCCCGGTAACGGCGGTAAAATGTCTTTCCCCGCTTCACCTGATCCAGGGATAGCGTTCGGATTTCGTCTTTTCCCCGCACGTACACCTCATATTCCGATTTTCCGGTGGCAAGACCCGTGTTCGGATCCACCGAAGTAAGGTAGGGTTTCAGGAAATCGTTGTACCGAAGCGAATTCCAATGTATGGTATAGATCGCCGCCCCAAAGGCCCCGTATACAATCGGTAGCTTCCAGTAATCGCGGTTATAAATTTGCCCGCCACCGGGTGCGGCCAAGGCAAAAATTGTGGCTTTTTTGGGAATAATCTTATGCGGTAGTTTCGGTGTTTCGATCAGGGTCGTATCCACCCGAAGCGTGGTATCATACGGCCGCAAGGTATCTCTAACGGCCACCGGAACGGGTACTTTTCTCAAACTATCCACATTCATTCTCTGGGCATTGGCGCAACAGGCCAGCCCCAGAAAAACCACCATTAACCACGTTTTCAACCTTTGTTTTCAAAATTTAAAGTCCCCAGAATCCGATCCAGTTCCTCCTGCGACGTAAAGGGGATTTTTATTTCGCCTTTGTGATTGTCATCGCTTTTGATGGAAACTTTTGATCCAAAATAGGAGGAAAGTCTGAAACTGTAACGATCTGATTTCCTGTTTGATTGTTTGTAGCCGGCGATTGTTTGCCCCCTGGTCTATCACCATGGATAACTTGCGTACCTCCTCCTCCACTTTCCGCACCGACCAGCCTTCTTCAATAATTTTCTTGAAAATTTTGAGTTGGCTTTCAGATCATCAATCGTAATGAGCGCCCTGGCATGGCCCATACTGATCTGGTTGTCGCGCAAGGCGGCCTGGATGGCTGGGGGCAGTTTCAACAACCGGATGTAGTTATTGACCGTAGTCCGGTTTTTACCAACCCGGTCGCCCAACTCTTCCTGTTTCAGATTACACTCATGAATCAGCCGTTGATAACTGAGGGCAATTTCTATGGCAGTTCAGATTCTCCCGCTGAATGTTTTCGATAAGCGCCATTTCCAGCATTTGCTGGTCATTGGCCGTCCGGACGTAAGCAGGAATACGGGTGCATACCAATGGACTTGGATGCCTGCAAACGACGCTCTCCGGAAATCAGCTGATACTTATCCTTCCGCTAACTGGCGTACCGTAATTGGCTGAATAATTCCCTGAACCCGGATAGAATCCGCAAGTTCCTGCAAGGCATTCCTGGTCGAATTTGGTACGGGGCTGATAAGGATTCGCCTCAATAAGGTTGACGTCAATTTCATTCATCGAGCCGATTGCATCCGTACGGAGAGAGTCCGTCGGATGGGTTCTGTGTGAATTAACCTTTTCCGAATCCTGCAACAGAGCTCCTAATCCTCTTCCTAATCCGGTCATTTTTTTATTTTTATTGCTATTTTCCATCTCCACTGATTAATTTCTTGTTTCGACTTGCTAGCAACTCCGCATCAATTGACACCCAGCGTGCTGATCCGAGACAGCAATACCCATTTTTGGTGAAGAATTTCCCTGGCCAGATTCAGATAGCTGATGGCACCTTTGCTGTCGGCATCCTGAGCCATAACGGGAATACCGTAACTTGGCGATTCGCTGAGACGGACGTTGCGGGGGATAATGGTATTAAAAACCAGTGATTCGAAAATGACGTGGTAACTTCGTTGACAACCTGATTGGACAACCGTAGTCGCAGATCGTACATGGTCAGCAGAATTCCTTCGATGGCCAGATTGTATTCAGTCGGGACTGGATGATCGTGATAGTATTGAGCAATTTCCCCAGTCCTTCCAATGCAAAATATTCGCATTGAACGGGAATAATCACCGAATCAGCCGCCGTAAGGCTGTTGATCGTGATCAAACCCAGGAAGGCGAACAGTCAATGATCACAAAATCATAATCGTCCCGAATATCTTTGCAATGGCATCCTTCATTCGGTGCTTCCCGGTTTTTGATGATTGATCATTTCGATTTCCGCACCCACCAGGTCAATGTGCGAAGGTAGTAAATCGAGGTTCGGAAAATCAGTTTCAATGATGATATCGCGGGTCCGGATCCCTTCCACCATGCATTCGTAAATACTGTTTTCCATTTCCTGCGGATTAAATCCCAGCCCGGAAGTCGAATTGGCCTGTGGGTCTGCATCAATAATTAAGGTACGAAATTCTAATGCGGCCAAACTTGCCGCAAGATTAATGGCAGTGGTGGTTTTACCTACTCCTCCTTTTTGATTTGCAATTGCAATTACTTTGCCCATGTATCTAGTTAGTTACCAGTTCCAAATTTCATCTATTCGGGGCAAATCACCAAAAAATGTTCCACGGAGTTTTTGATAAGAAATATTAAAGCTTGTGTGTTAAACGCTTACAGGGCAATTTATTATTAATATTTATTAAAATTACAATCGCCGCCAAGAACTACTGTTTCACGCCCATACCTGGGTTCCTTCGGTGCAATTTTTACACATTTCAATTTCGGATCGCGAGCGAATCAGCGAATGCCCTGAAATCCTGATATTTTTTGCCTTTCCAGAGTTGCCGGAAAGTCTGTTTTTTCATATCTCCAAGCTGATATTCGGCATCCTTATCAAAGCAGCACGGTACAACCAGCCCATCCCAGGTAATGACACACGAATGCCACATTTTCCAGCAATGGTCTACAAATTTGTTTTTGATCGAATAACGACCCCTTCCGTTTTTTCGTAGCGTGAGTACTTGTCAATGGTAGGAATCAGATCGGAACCTTCTTCATAGTCATATATCTGGGCCGTTTTTAGTCCCACCTCATCTACTCCCATTTCCTTCGCCAGTTTTTTCACATCTTCAATCTGATGTTCATTTGGCTTAACCACCAGAAACTGAAAGATAATATGTGGGGTACTCGATTTCAGTTCCTTTTTCCATTTGATAATATTTCGGGTACCTTCCAGTACTTTTTCCAGATTTCCTCCGATCCGGTATTGCTCGTACACATCCTGGGTAGTTCCATCAATCGAAATGATCAGACGGTCCAGGCCGGATTCCACCGTTTTCCGCGCTTTTTCATCCGTCAGATAATGTGCATTGGTAGAGGTGGCGGTATAAATCCCCTTTTCATGGGCATATTGCACAAGCTCAAAAAAGTTGGGATGCAGATAAGGCTCCCCCTGAAAATAAAAAATGAGGTAAAGCAAGGTATCGGCAAGTTCGTCAATGGTTCTTTTGATACAAGTTTTCCTCCATCATGCCCGTCGGCCGGGTGAAAGAACGCAACCCGCTGGGACATTCCGGACAGCGTAAATTACAGGAAGTGGTAGGCTCAAAAGAAATGGCGATCGGCATACCCCAGTGGGTGGCTCGGCCGGTCCAGAGTTGGAATAAAAATAACTGCTTAATATCTGAATCGCATTCCACGCCCGCTTTGGCGTCACCTTCGACATGAGATTCAGCCCGTCTTTCCAGTTCTTGTTCATTCTATGGGGTCATTCAAGGTAATGGAACATTTTTTCCATCAGCTTCGCGAAACTACCTCTCAGCTGGATGTAAAGCAACAAAATCCAGCTACTCCTGCCGATCAGGTGGGTAGGCGTTTCCGCTAGATAAATTCGGCACTCGTTCGGCGCCAAAGGGTTCAATGTGTAAAACAGCCCATTCCCATTCCTAGCTCTTTCTTCAGTACCGCGGGAAGAGTATACCAGGCTAATGGCCTGATCCTCTGTTTTTTGCGGAATGGAAACGTGCTTACAAGCGTCGGTAGTGTTCAAATTACAGACGAAAACATACTGCTGGATCTGCCAGGCTACATAGTACTGGCTCAGGGTTGGATCAGGATGAATATGCCACCTGAGTGGTTGCCCTGCAAAGTCTGGCAACAGGGATTCACCCAACCTCCTTAACTCAGAAATTTGGTCAAATTGCTCCGAGTTTTGCCCCCAAAGGTAGGGCCCGGTGGTGTATTTATCGGGTTCTTCCTCATCAAAAATCTGAAAGACATACAGCTTGCTGTACTCTTCGTTTTTTCCCCGAACCAGATGTTGGTTTCTAACTTCAAAACCTGCTCCGGTGTACGACGGAAGATCCGTCATAAATAGCGCAATAAAATAGCGCACAATGGAGCCGTACTGGTAAAACTCGTCGAATCGGGGATCGTCCTTATCGGCGGTCATGGTGGTGAAACAGGGCTTGAAGTTTCGGCTGGCCCCTACATCGAGGTACTGCCTGAAACCGGGTCACAAAAAGCTCCGAACCAACTACCGTTGATTGCAAATCTCCCAGGGTCACTTCGGAGCCAATCGCTTCCAGATGCGTGACCTCATCGCCATACCCCATAAAATCGGGAGCACCAATAAACGACTCCGCAAAAAAAGCAAAGTAAGGTACCCCCCTCTTGATGATGTACTGTTTGACCGAGCCCAGCAAATCGTAGTTATCAGAGAAATGTTCGGGGACTCCTTCCGGACGCATCTGTACGTGGGTCATATCCCCACGCATGAAGTCAAACCCATATTCGCGCTGGAAATAGGCGTATTTGCCCTGCACATACTTCCACACTTGCGGTAGGGGCCTTTCAAAATCTATCTCCCAATGTTTGTTATCATCCTTTGCATGGTAGAGCCGGTACCTTGTCAATGGGCCAAACACCCTTGACATGGCCTGAGGCGAATCAAATTCGTATTGGTACCAGGGGTGGCCGGACTCGTCGGTAACGAAAACCTCCGGATTGATGTGCAACGCGCGGTAAGGAGGAGCCATGGTCATGGGTAATGTTTCATACCCCTCAGCCAGAATATACCGCATGAGGGCAATGCGCCGTTGTTGCCGACCCTCATAATCTGCCGCTTCCCCAAACAAGACTTTCAGGCGGGCCGCATCCCGGCCCAAATCAAGTTCCTCCCCAAATAGGTACTCATAATCAGGGAGAGAGGAGGCATCAGCTGTTCCATTCTCCTGTAAAAAAGCGTACACCCGCTGCTCCACTTCCTGCCAAATTCCTTCCGAATGATCCGTGATCAAGGCCTGCCGTTGCCGGATCCACTCAAAAAAACGGGGGTAGGCCAATACCATTTCCGAAAAGCGATCCGTGTGGGGTATCACATCCATCCCCACCGAAAAACCCATCAGGTGAAGCAGATTGATGGTAGCCTGTAATTGCTTTTCAGGCGAATCTAGGGCTGGAAAAACACTATGGAGTTCTTTGCTAAAAAATTCAGGATTGATGTTCCAACTAGCCAGGCCGTATAAGCTTCCCACTACTCCCGGCTCCCAAATGGGTAACAAATGAATACTATCGTGGAAGGAGGGGAGCGTCAGCGCGTACTTAACTACATTGAAAAAATTACCCACCGTACGCACATTAATTCCAACCATCCGGGTGGATTTAAGCCACTCGCCGTTCTGGTTTTCGGAACGGGGGCCTGGATGGCGGTACCCTGGCCGGAGTGCCTGCTGAATAGCCTCAAAACCAAACCGCTGGCTTACTACCTCCAACACCTCATAAATGGTCATGTTCTGAGAGGCTTCCGGACTCAAACCGACTACGTAACTAACGGCACCCTCCTGGTAGGCTTGGGCTGGGCTGGTTGGCTTGGAATAGCCGGTGAATTGGTCGGAAGAGACTATATTTTCAGCCATGGTACCTTTTGAACAAATTGGAAAGTTTTTGACTTCTTACCTAATTGCGAAACTAACAAAAACTATCCGGAATGAAATACTCGGCAATAATAATTGGTGGTGGGTTGGCCGGACTTACCAGTAGTATCGAGCTTGCGAAACGGGGTTTTAAAGTGTTGCTAATTGAGCGAAAATCGTATCCGCACCATAAAGTCTGCGGTGAATATGTTTCCAATGAAGTTAAGCCCTACCTTATACGACTGGGATTAAACCTGGAAGCGCTCCGGGTGAGTGAGCTGAATCAGCTCTGGTTTACTTCACCCAAAGGTTCCTCCCTGGTTACTGACCTCGATATGGGAGGATTCGGCGTGAGCAGGTACCTGCTGGATGAGGCCTTGTACAAGCTGGCTCTAAGTACCGGGGTGGAATTTCGGCTTAAAACAACCGTTACCGCGATCGAGTGGGAACAGGAAGAATTTCGAGTACAAACCTCGGAAGATGAGAGCCTCACCGCCGAAATGGTGATTGGAGCCTACGGAAAAAGAACCCGGCTCGACAAGCAAATGAACCGGCAGTTCATGTCCATTGAGTCGCCCTACGTCGGGGTGAAGTACCACGTCCGAGCCACATTTCCTACGAATGTGATCGCGCTGCACAACTTTAAAAATGGGTACTGCGGGATGTCTGCCATCGAGGACGACAAGTACTGCCTATGCTACCTCACCCGCCGGTCCAACCTAAAAGACGCTGGGAGTATTGAGGAAATGGAACAAAGCATTTTGTGTAAAAATCCGCATTTGAAAGAAATTTTCACCCAAGCGGAGTTCCTTTACTCAAAACCGGAAGTAATAAACGAAGTATCCTTCGCAAGAAAAGAGTGCGTAGAAAATCACGTGCTGATGGCGGGTGATAGCGCGGGCCTCATCACGCCCCTCTGCGGCAATGGGATGGCCATGGCCATTCGGGCCGGCAACATGGTGGCTACCCAGGTAGCCTCTTACTTGTCCGGCCAGGTAACACGATGCTGTGTTAGAGGAGCAGTATCGGAAGGCGTGGAATCGGGAATTTGGTACGCGGTTGCAAGTAGGACGAGCCGTGCAAAAACTTTTCGGCCACGAGCTGCTCTCCGAAGTGGCCCTTTCCTTCTTCTCAGTCACTCCTCCCCTCCTGCGGTACGTAATCAAGCGTACCCACGGCCAGGAGATGAAAGTTTAATCCTCAAATCGGAATCTCGGTGGTCATTTTGATCTCGGACATGACAAAAAAACTGCTGATGTGCGACACACTTTGCAGAACAGATAGGTTTTCCTGGTAGAATTGGTTGTATCCCTCCACATCCGTGGCAATGACTTTCAGTAAATAATCGAAACTCCCCGACACCACGCTGCACTCAACGATTTGCGGGAGCACCGAAATCGCTTTATTAAACTCTTCGAAACTTTCCTTCCGTTGCTTATCGAGGGTAACATTACAGTATACCACAAGTGATTTCCCAAGCTTTTTCCGGTTCAACAAAGCGACGTATCCAGCGATGTAGCCTTCTTTTTCCAGTTTTCGAATCCGGTCGTGAACCGGGGTGATGGAAAGATTTACCGCCGCAGCCAGCTCTTTCATGGTCGTTTGGGAGTTGGTTTGCAAGAGCCGTAATAAGTGCACGTCCGTAAGGTCTAAACCCATGCCAGTATTTTTTTTTGTGAAGGAAAGGATAATGGTCAAAGCAAAGAATATTTTCGTTCATACTTTACTTCATGAAGATAAATTTTCTGTACGTTAAGTGAGAGGTAGCGATAAATTCTGAATTTGGTAATTTTGTGGAGAAATACATAGTGTTCCTTATTCCCTTTATCAACATTACTTCTAAATCTTACAACCCATGATCATTGGTGTTCCCAAAGAAATAAAAAATAACGAAAACCGCGTAGCCCTAACTCCTGCCGGTGTCACCGAGTTCCGTCGCACACGGACATACCGTGTATGTTCAAACAAGCGCGGGTAAGGCAGCGGTTTCTCCGACGAGGAATATATCCGAAGCCGGCGCCGAACTCCTCACACCATTGAAGAAGTATACGCCATTGCCGAAATGATTGTGAAGGTGAAGGAACCGATCGAAAGCGAATACCCTCTCATCAAAGAAGATCAACTCCTGTTTACCTACTTCCACTTTGCCTCCTCTGAGGAACTTACCCACGCCATGATCGGCCGCAAGGCCGATTTGCCTGGCGTACGAAACCGTGGAAAAAGCCGACCGCAGCTTGCCCCTGCTCGTCCCGATGAGCGAAGTGGCCGGAAGAATGGCCATTCAGGAAGGAGCCAAATACCTCGAAAAGCCCCATGGGCGGCCGGGGTATCCTGCTTGGGCGGCGTGGCCGGCGTAAAACCGGCCAATGTGCTGGTTCTGGGCGGTGGCATCGTTGGAACCGAAGCTGCCAAAATGGCGGCGGGTCTGGGTGCCAACGTAACGATCGTGGATATTAGCCTGCCCCGGCTACGGTACCTTGAAGACATCATGCCTGCCAACGTGGACACGGTCATGTCCAATGAATACAACATTCGTGCGCCACATTCTGCATTCGGATACTGATCATCGGCGGCGTACTGATTCCCGGGGCAAAAGCGCCTTCGCTGATCACCCGCGATATGTTGAAAACTGATGAAACCCGGCACCGTGATGGTGGACGTGGCCATTGATCAGGGCGGGCTGCTTTGAAACATCCAAAGCAACTACGCACGAGGACCCGATCTTATGAAGTGGACGGTGTGGTACATTACTGCGTGGCCAACATGCCCGGCGCTGTTCCCTATACTTCCACCCTGGCACTCACAAATGCCACCTTCCGTACGCGCTGCAGTTGGCAAATATGGGCTGGCAGAGCTGCCTGCTCCGAAAGTGAAGAACTTGCGAAAAGGATTGAACGTAGTGAAGGGCAAAGTGGTCTTCAAGGTGTATCGGATGCATTTGGAGCTACCTTCCGTGGATGTGGCCGATGTCCTCGACTCTTTCACCGTGGGAATAGTAACCTAGGGGAATTGAACTAGCACGGATACTAGTAGGGAAAGTGGAAGCGTAATCATTATCAGAAATATCTAATTGAATCAACAAACCAACTAGACAATGAGCCGGCTCATCCTGCGATTGCGTTTTCCCGTTTTCTAAAAATATTACAATTATTTTGTCGACTTGCATTGTGCATTTCGAAACATATTCTTAATTTTGCATCAAATTTGAGCGAACATCCGTTCGTCTTCTCTGCTTCAATACGGTTTCGGCTACTTAACTCCGTCAACCAGCCTTAAAATTCGACCTGGCTGATATTACCGTTCTCATGCAGAACCCCACGGATGGTTTGTGGTGGGCTTTGCGCAATCCCTTTTTAATAAGTTCCAAACAAACGTATTCCGTTGCAATTTTGTTCCTGCGAACTTATTGTTTCGGTCTGGTTTTCACTTCTGCGGTGCATCCATGCCAGGGAAAGAATGCATCTTATAAGTTTATCTGTCACTTTTTTCCAATCAGAATTTTAATAAATAACAATAATGAGTATTGAAACAATTGAATTAGAAGAAAAAGAAACCGAAACGACCCCAACCAATGCATTTCGCAGAGCTTGGTCTTTCTGAAACATCCTAAAAGCCTTAACCGAAATGGGCTTTGAAAAACCCTCTCCAATTCAGGCACAAGGCATTCCGCAGTTATGCAGGGCTCTGACGTAATCGGTCAGGCACAAACCGGTACCGGAAAAACCGCTGCGTTTGGTATTCCGGTGCTGGAAAGAATTGACACTTCCAACTAATGCAGTACAAGCACTGATACTTTGCCCTACCCGTGAATTGGCAGTTCAGGTTTCCGAAGAAATCGGCCGTTTTGCCAAGTACATGCGTGGAATCCGCATTGAAGCTATCTACGGTGGTGATTCTATCGATCGCCAGATCCGCTCGCTTAAAAAAGGTGTTCATATCGTTGTAGGTACTCCGGTCGTGTGATGGACCACATGGAGCGCAAAACGTTGAAATTTGACGAAGTGCAGCATGATGGTGCTTGACGAAGCAGACGAAATGCTGGACATGGGTTTCCGGGAAGACATCGAAAGCATTCTGTGCCGATATGCCCGAAGAACGTCAGACGATCCTGTTCTCGGCTACCATGTCGAAGCCGATCATGTCGATCACAAAACGTTTCTAGAACGATCCGATCCTGATCAAAGTGGTTCGCAACGAACTGACCAACGAGAATATTGAGCAGGTTTACTTTGAAGTGAAGCCTCAGGCTAAGGTGGAAGTAATGACCCGTCTGATTGATATGTACCATTTGAAATCACTTCTGGTGTTTTGTAATACCAAACGGAAGGTGGACGAAATCGTGGAAGCACTTGCAAGTTGCGGGGATACGCCTCCGAAGGTATTCACGGCGATCTTGCGTCAGCAGCAGCGTAGCAATGTCATGAGCAAGTTCAAGGCCGGTGTAACCACCATTCTGGTGGCTACGGACGTAGCCGCCCGCGGTATTGACGTAAGCGGACTGGATGGCGTAATCAACTTACGACATTCCTTTGGACGAAGAATATTACGTACACCGTATCGGCCGTACAGGTCGTGCAGGTATGTCAGGAAAAGCTTTCTCTCTGGTTGCCCGTGATGAAAAATTCCGGATTCGGCAACCATTGAGAATTTTACAAAAGTAAAAATCGAAAAAGGGGTAATTCCTTCTTACGAAGATATCGTTGGTGTTCGCAAGGCTCGTTTTGTAGAAAGTATTTCTGAGTCCATCCAGAAGCAGGTACGAACAGATCTGTACGATGATGTGCTGGAAATGTTGCACCACAGTGGTTTCTCGACCGAGCAAATCGTAGGCGCGATGGCGAAGCAGATTATGGGTGTTCAGAAAAACGAATATGCAGACAGCAATCTGGCGTGGGAAGAAAGACGCGGCGATCGCGACCGTCGTGAGCGCAGTGAGCGGGGTAGCCGGTTTGAAAGAGGTAGCCGGTTTGAGCGCGGAAACGATCGGTTCGAGCGTCGTGATAGCGGTGATCGTTTCGAACGCCGTGACAGCGGAGACCGTTTTGCTCGCCCTGCTGAGCGGGGAAGCCGGTTCGAGCGCAGTGGCGATCGTCCTGAGCGCCGCGAAGGCGGAGATCGTCGGGAGAAAGGTGCCACCAGGTCCGGTTGAGGCTGGCATGACGCGTCTGTTCCTGAGCATTGGCCGCAAAGATCACGTGATGCCCCGCGACATTGTGGGTGCGATTGCGGGCGAATCAAACATCTCCGGAAAAGACATTGGAGCCATTGATATCTACGACAAGTTTACCTTTGTAGATGTAGCTGAGCGCGATGCCCGCGTGGTAATCCGTGCGATGGATGGCAATACCATCAAAGGAAAGCAGGTTCAGGTGGATATTGCCAAATAATCCGCTTACCTACATAAAATAAAAAATGCTGATGATTCGATTCGTCAGCATTTTTTTATGGGTTAGTTTTCGTAAAAATATCCAAAAATAATCCCCATCTCGTCCTCACTCGTCAATCCGAAACGGATGGTGCGGGTAGTGGTATTGTTGTAGGTGATTTCGGAAGTGAGCCCTTCGCCGGCAGCAAGGACAATCGGCTTTGGGAAATTCTTTAACAGAGGGTGTTCCCAGTCGGTGTTTTCGTACACGACCTCCCCATTTCTGGGGCCACCTTTGATCTTAATGACGAATTTCTCAGCCAGTTTGTGGGTATGAGACGTGAGCATCAAGATAGTGGTAGGTTTGGTGTACACAAAGGATTTAACAGCGGTAGTTTTTTGACCGGGTGGCAAGTTCAACCCTTCGTTGGCTAGGTTAATGGCCTTTACAATGTGTTCTACCTTGCTTTTTGGCGTATAGTACAAGTTGATGTGAACCTCCCCGGTACTTGACTGGTTGGTTTTGTTGACATAATGCGAATTGAAATCAAAAGAGGCATCTTTTGGCAACAAGAGAGCTGCACCCGGAGGCAGAGAGTAATCGTGGGATTGGGTTTGGGTACCCGCCCAAAAAACATGGTTCTGCATGGAAAGGAAGGTCGCTATATTGGTGGTCCCGTCGGGATTACGAATATCCCGGAGGGTATTGAGCGCCGGTAACTTATTCTTGTCCGAAAAATCGTACAGGATGAAATGATGGCTACCGGGACGCATCAGAACCTGAACGCGATTGACGTATTGGTCTTCGGTATTACCCACCAATTTTCGCACAAATAATTCCCGTTCGAATTTTTGACTCACGCTGAACGGTTCCAGCTTCATTTGAATCCCTTCGCTTGCCGCAGGTGCTTTCAAACCTTCAAAGATCGGCACGTAGCTGGGGGTATTATCACTCAAAAGGACGGTGTCGGCCACGCTGGACTTTTCCGGGGCACCGGCTTCGATCCACCGCCGCACGAATTCCAATTCGCCCACAGTCAGGGGGGTACCTCCCAGGGGCATGGGCAAGCCATACTGCTTGCCGCCGTGGTGGCTGGCATCCCAACTGAGCTTGTGGTAAAGCAAACTCTGAAAGGCACCATAGGGCTTCACCCGATATAAGTTTTCGGCCTTAGCATCCACCTGTTTGCCAAACACATTGATCAAATTAGCGTAGGATTTTCCCTTAGTCAGCACCAGGTTGTGCTGGGGGAATGTGGCGTCCTGCTCGGACGCATGGCAACCGGAAATGGCACAGGAAGGTGTAAAAATCCGATCCTGAATCAGGTCGAAGGAGGCTGTTTCGTCGGGCGTAGATTCGGGTGCTGTCTGGCAACTCGTAAACGCCAATAGGCCAAGTACCCCACAAAACAGTAGTACGCAATTCTTTTTCATATCCTGATCACCGTTTTAGTCTTCAATACCTTCGTAACGAAGAAATTGAACTAAAAGTAATCATAAACGGAGCACAAAATTTTCTTTGACCTGCTCTTTCCGAAAAAAAACTAACCCGACCCAGAAAAGATCAATGGTAACGGTGACCTCCGGGCGGGATTTGATGTACTCCCAGGCAAGTTTCATTTCGTCCGACCAGTATATGTCGTCAAAGATAAAAACCGCCCCCGGATTGGCATACTGCCGCGCCAACTCATAGTAGCGAATGGTGGGCTCAAACCGATGGTTAGCGTCAAAAAAAACCATATCCACTCCCTTGACACATTTTTCCAGCGCTATCGGTAGGGTATCATCTATGTTCCCTACTATGGTCTTGATGTTATCAACGCCGAGTCGGGAAAAATTTTCCTGGGCAATTCGGGCCGTTTCGGGGCAGCCTTCGAAGGTAAGTAGGGAAGAATCAGGTGCCGCACTGGCAAAATAAGCCGTTGTTAGGCCGAGTGACGTCCCTAATTCCAGGATGGTGGCAGGTTTTAAATAGTTGGTTAGGCGGTAAAACAGACGACCAAATCGGGCAGGTTTTTCGGCATTCCTGGCAATTTCTTTGATCTTTCGGCAGTTGGATTTGTTTTTGCGCGAGCCAGCTCCTAAATCTAGTATTTCAATTTCGGTAGAATCTTGGAGTAGCTGTTGCCTCAACTGCTCGATGTATTTGAACTCTGAGGCTTTGTTCTCTTTTGGACGAATTGCCTTGGTATATACCTCGTAAACGAAGGGGGAATGGATGGCGTGGGCGTTGCCTGCGTGCACCAAATGGGTTAGGTAGGACCGTATCAAAAAAAATAGTGAATGAAGGATAGGAAAAGAGTCCGGTGTGAAATAGGGATTAATTCAGCCGATACGGGACTATAAGGGTAAATTCAGGAATCACCACCCGAAACTGACGGCCATCGAGTACTCGTTCCATGAGGTAGGTACCCGCCATTTTCCCCAGGTTGGTACGCAAATTGCAGCCAGAAACATATTCATGGATTTCGCCAGGTTCGAGGATAGGCTGCTGCCCAACCACTCCCTCCCCTTCTACTTCGCGCACAATTCCGTTGGAATCAAAAATATTCCAGTGCCGTCGGAGGAGTTTAACCGTATTTTCGCTGTGATTTTCGATGATGACCTTGTAAGTAAAGACAAAGTGAGACTGACGCGGATTAGAATAATCCGGCTGATACTCAGTAACAACCGATACTTTAACTCCTTCTGTCACTTCTGAGATCATTAGTTTGATGGGTTTAAAAACTTTAACGAATTTAGTACCTGGATGTTTATATATACAAATTCCCACCCTATTAAATTCATAAAAACATAAATATGGATGTAACGATTGAAGAATCCTGGAAGGCCAAATTACAACCGGAATTTGATAAACCTTATTTTGAAGACCTTATTCAGTTTGTCAGGCAGGAATATAAAAACAAGACGGTCTACCCCCCGGGAAAAATGATCTTCAATGCTTTTGATTCGTGTCCCTTTGAGGCCTGTAAGGTAGTTATTCTGGGTCAGGATCCCTACCATGGTCCCGGTCAGGCGAATGGATTGTGTTTCTCGGTCAATGACGGCATTCCCAAACCACCATCCTTGCTCAATATTTTCAAAGAATTAAAAGAAGATCTGGACATTCCGATCCCCCAATCGGGGAATTTGGAAAAGTGGGCGGTGCAGGGGGTACTCCTGCTCAACGCTACCCTCACGGTTAGGGCCGGAGAGGCCGGCTCCCACCAGAAAAAAGGCTGGGAGACCTTTACTGATGCCGTGATCACACAACTGAATGCCGAAAAACAGGGATTGGTATTCTTGCTCTGGGGAAAATACGCGCAGGAAAAAGGTTCGATTATTGATGCATCGAAGCACCATGTGCTGAAAGCCACGCACCCGTCGCCACTCGCTTCCAAATGGGGCGGTTGGTTTGGGTGTAGGCATTTTAGCCAAACCAACGATTTTTTAATCAACCAAGGGCTGGAACCGATTCAATGGTAAACAAAAAAAGAGATGCCGATGGCACCTCTTTTCACTTGGAGGCTGGAAACTTTACTTCTCAATCTCAGAGTTAAGTTCTAGCACCTTATCCCAGTACGGACTGTTGTTGTTCACAAACTCTTCGTGCATGGGGTGTTTATTGTATTCGGCAATCCCTTCTTCGTTACGGAAAGTAAGGTAGTGAATGACATCAAAATCCTCGGTAGCAGAGGTATTGGTGAGGACTTTTCCGCCCGTGTACCCAACGATCGCGGGGATCTGCCGTCTCAAATTTGCGAATTCACGCATGTGCTTATCTATTTCAGCCGCTGGTGTATTTGCCTTGAACTTAATGCAAACGACACGCTGCATACCCGCCACCTGGTGAGGGGTGTAGGCGCCGTAAATAACTAACATAAAAATGGCAAGGATAAATACCGGCAGCAAATAGCCTAATGTTTTATTTTTGGGTTTCATTGGATAGGGTGGTCTATTTCAAATTTGGAATACTGATTGCCTATATAACGATACAAATCTACGATAAGTTTCGTTTTTTTGTATTATTTCAATAATTAATATTACTAATTATTGTAAATTGTAGTTTTTGCCAAATATTACTGAGGTGTATAAATGGATTGCAGAATATTATTCTGATAGGTTCTAAAAGCAATTTTGTGAAAATCCAAATTCAAGCTATCCTCCGCGCGAACTTTAAAGCTCAAATTCCAACTTTGGAAAAACGGGGGTTCCGTTTTTGTGCTTTTCTGCCCAAAATTGGCGTTTTAGTCCCTAATCCTATTGAAATTCAATAATTTGGCATTTCAGAATTTTATTTGGAAGCAATTCTCCTACATACTCCTTATTTCTCATTCGATTATGGCAAAAAAAGCGTCTATTCTATATTTCGTTGGTGCCATTTTCCTGCTTTCCTCCTTTTCCACCCCGAAATGGGGCTTTTGGGCTCACCGGCGAATCAACCTACTGGCGATATATCGGTTGCCCCCGGAGATGCAGTATTTATACAAAAAAAATAGCGACTTCCTGGCCGAAAACGCGGTCAATCCGGACAGGCGGCGGTACGCCATCGAGGGGGAGGCGGAACGGCACTTTATTGATTTGGACGTTTACGGCGATAGTGCTTTGGTGATTTTACCCAAGTACTGGACTCAGGCAAAGGAAAAAATCGGAGAAGATAGTTTACGCAAACATGGGATCGTTCCCTGGTACATCCAAACCGCCGCCTACCAGCTTACCGAAGCCATGCAGCAAAAGAATGCGGCCCGGATTCTTCGTATTTCGGCGGATCTGGGACATTACGTGGCGGATGCGCATGTACCCTTGCATACCACCCGAAACTACAACGGACAGCTGACCGGGCAGGTAGGAATTCATGCCTTCTGGGAATCCCGTCTACCCGAATTATTTGCCGAGGAATACGACCTGTGGAATGGAACTGCTACTTATCTGCCAAACCCGGCTCTGGCTATTTGGGAGGCCGTGGCAAATGCCCATTTGGCCATGGATTCGGTTCTGATTTTTGAAAGGGAGCTCACCGTCCAGGAGAAGCCCGACCGGAAGTATACCTACGTGGAAAAAAATCGCGTGCTGGTGCGGACGTATTCGGACGAATTTTCAGAAAAATACCACGCCCGGTTGGACGGACAGGTGGAGCGCCAAATGCGAGCCTCCATTCGCCTGGTGAGCGACATCTGGTACACCTGCTGGATAAACGCCGGTCAGCCCGATTTTCAACAAATGGGTAGGTTAGAACTGAGTGAGGAGGATAAAACCAAAGAAGCCGCTGAGCAACGCACGTGGCTGCAGCGGCTTCTCCGAATCCGTCCGGAGGCGGATGAGGAGGTTGTCGAAAAGTAATCAGACCAGGGTGAGTTGCCTCATATAGTCCGAATCGTGGGCCAGGCTGGCCATCACCGACTCGGGGTACTCCTCCTGTTCTACGATGTAGTGCTTCATGCCCGTATCTTGTGCAACCCGGAGGATTTGCGGGTAATTAATGTCGCCCTTTCCTAAATCGGTTTGGTGTACTTCGGGGAGCATGACAACATCCTTCACGTGGCACAGCTCGTAACGGCCTGCGTATTTTGTGAGGTGAGCCGAAACATCCTGCTTGGCGACCGAAATCCAACACAAATCCAATTCAAACACCACCAACGAAGGATCGGTGGAGTTTAGTAGGATTTCCTGGGGGATTTGCCCATCCTGCTCTTTAAAAGAATAGTCATGGTTGTGGTAGCCAAAGCGTACGCCCGCTTTGTTGCATATTTCTCCCCGTTTATTGAATTCATCCGCTCGCATTTTCCATTCGTCCAGCGTTTTTTGCGGCCCAATGTAGGGCTGCAACACGTAGGTAAGCCCGGCTTCGGCTGCCTCGCCCGCCAACTTTTCCAGATCTTTGGTCGTATCGGCATGGGTACTTATGACTTTCATTCCCAGCTCATCCATATACGCTTTGAATTCGGTTGGTTTCATTCCCCAAAAGATACCCTGATCGCCCTGGTAGCTTTCTATTTTCTTGTAGCCCAGGTCGGCAATCTGCTTCAAAATACCTTTGGGATCTTTTCCAATAATATCCCTGGCGCTGTATAATTGCAAGCCAAAATCAGAGTTAATCGCAGCGGGAGTGGGCTTGTTTGTGGCCGTGGTATCCGATACTTCGGCACTCTTTTCTTTGGAGCCGGAGCAGGATGCCATGGGAAGGCTCATCACTCCAAGTGAGGCAAGACTGGCAGCTTTTAAAAATAAACGACGGTTGTAATCCATGATATGCTGATCTTTGGGTTGAAAAATGCGTAAAATTGTGGCAATAATACAGATTATTAGCCCAAATAGTACAATAAAATCAAATTATTATACATGTCAATTGAAAGTAATTTCCCCGCGAATTTTCCCCAACTTTATCTACAAAAAGGCCGGGAAGATGCTATAAAACGCCTGCATCCGTGGGTATTCTCAGGGGCCATCGCCCGGCAGGATCCTGGTATAGCGGATGGTGACCTGGTGCGGGTGGTTTCCGCCAGGGGTGAGTTCTTGGCCATTGGGCACTATCACGACGGGAGTATCAAAGTTAGGGTACTTTCGTTTGAGGAAAGCCCAATTGACCTCGCCTTTTGGGAAAGCAGGATCCTTAATGCCCTGGAAGTAAGGAAAGCGTTACAATTGCCTGATACCAATTGCTTTCGGCTGATTCATGGGGAAGGTGATGGGCTACCCGGTCTCATTGTGGATGTGTACAAGGACGTGGCGGTGGTGCAGGCCCATACCATCGGCATGCACCGAAGCATGACCTCAATTTCCGCGGCCCTGCAATCGATCCTTTCGGGTGGTTTGCAGGACGGACTGAAGGCTGTATTTGATAAAAGCCGCGACACCCTACCGTCGGACTATGCCGCTCAACTCACCAATCACTACGTGTGGGGCGAGGTAGAAACGCCTTACCAGGTTATGGAACACGGTCAAAAGTTTTTAATAGATTGGGAAAAGGGTCAAAAAACGGGCTTTTTTCTGGATCAACGAGAAAACCGAGACTTGTTGGCGCGGTATTCGGACGGCAAGTCCGTTCTCAACGCATTCAGCTATTCGGGTGGGTTTTCGGTTTACGCCCTCGGCGCGGGCGCGAGCGCGGTGGTTTCGATTGATGTATCAGGAAAAGCCACGGCCCTTTGCGACGACAACGTAGCGCTGAATGAGGGTACCGACCGCCACCATAGCCTAACCGAAGACGTGATGAAATGGCTAAAAACCAGCGAGGAAACCTATGACATCGTGGTGCTTGATCCGCCGGCTTTTGCCAAAAGCATGGCGGCCCGACACCGGGCCGTGCAAGGATACAAACGCCTCAATAGCGAAGGCATCGCTAAGGTCAAGCCGGGGGGGCTCCTTTTCACATTTTCCTGCTCCCAGGTGGTAGATCGCGAACTGTTTTATAACACGGTGGTATCGGCCTGTATGGAAGTAGGCAGAAAAGCCCGGGTATTGCACCAGTTGACCCAGGGACCGGATCATCCGGTGAATGCGTTTCATCCTGAGGGTAGCTATTTGAAGGGTCTTGTTTTACGAATAGATTAAATACCTCGTTATGCTCACCTTCGAAGAGTACCTTATTCAGAAAAATATTGACTCCCAAAAATTCCAGCGGGTTGAGTCCGAGCGATACACAGAATTCAAATCGCTTTTTGAACGGATTCATCCCGATAGTTTCACGGCGCAAAAAAAATTCCTAATTAATGATTTGCGTCGGAAATTTATCCTCAAAGATCCTAATGAGGTCAAAGAGGCTTAGACGTAATTTGTCAGGCAAAATTCAGTATCCTGTATCAGCGAGAAAAAAAACCAGCATTGGATGGAAGATCCAGCTCCCTATTTTAATCAACAGGCAAAACCCTACCGGGAGGTGATGTACCACTTGCACGCGCTGCTTCTAAGGGCATCAGAGGGAATTTCGGTGAAGCTTATTTGGAACCAGCCGTTTTATTACTACCGGGGAGCGTGGTTTTGTTACGTATCTTACGTGAAGAAATGGAAATGCGTGGAACTTGGCTTTACCAAAGGCCACCTGTTGTCAGACCCTGATGGTATTCTCCTGGATAGGAATCGTAAAACGGTGAAATCCATCGAATTTCAATCCAGGGAGGACATAACCCGCCGGGAAGATTTCATCCTGGAAGCGATTCAGCGAGCGCTCTTGCTCAACGAAGAGGGTCAACCTTCCTAGCCGGAAGCAGATTTACCGGTTGCAAATCCCCCTGAAATCACAATATTCACAAACCGTGCGGTCGTTGGTCTGAACGAAGGGGATAGCCGGGTCTACCAGTTGGGCGATGATTTCGGCTAGCAAGGCTTCCGATTCCGCAATAAAAACCCGCGGGTCGGTGGCGTCCGTTATTTCCAGTTGATTTTCGAAGAGTTGGGTAGGTTTGCGAAACGAGTAAAAGCCCGACTGGACTTTTGAAGCGGACAGGTGGTAGGTAGTTGTACCGATGGTAAGACCTTCCTTTCCGGCCATCGTTTTATAAACCAGATACTTGTACAGCCACAACTGGCGGGCATACCCTGCTTTCAGGGCCGTATCCGCCCGTAGCTTTTCCTTCTTTTGTTCTATGGTCTTGTTTTTTTCGGTGGTAAGTTCCACACTCCCGGTTTTGTAATCCATCACATACAGGGTTTGATCCGCCGCCTGTTCCACCCGGTCTATTTTTCCCCCCAGCAAAATTTCGACCTGCCGCCCTCCTACTTGCAGCGTGAGGCTAGTTTGAAGTTTTTGCTCGGCCGCTACTATTTTCCTACGGGGTTCCTGCTGCATTTGATGGGCTAGGAACGCCAGAATCTGTTGCTCTCCTACCTGGTAATAAATTTTATTGAGGCCCATTTCGGTAACATACCCGCTAAACTGAGCTTCAAACTCCGCCGAAAGTACCTCTTTGATTTGGTCTTCCGTGGGGTCCTGGCCTTGTAAAAAATAAGTTAGGTCCAATTTTTCAAGGGAAGCATGAAGCCAGGTTCCGATTTTATCCATGCCCAGCTCCTCCTCAATTTCCTCCTTACTCTCCACCCCTACAATTCGACTCAGGTAGAATTTCATGGAGCAACGAATGAGGTCGTTGAGGTGGGTGGGGTACAGGCCTTTTTCCTTCAGGTAGTTTTCGATGCTTTCCAGCATCATAGCGTCTTTGGGTACTTCCTGGGTAATATTTTCCGAAAGCCCTCCCCCAAATTCCACCATTTTATTTTCCAGAACTATGCCCGGATTATACTCAGCTAATTCATATTCGAGTTGTTGGATAAAACGACTCTTTTCCCCTCCTCCCAGGGCATCCGCCGTGCTTACGTACATCAAATGCACTTCTTTGGCGCGCTGTAACAATCGATAAAAATGGTACGACATCACGGCTTCCTGGTGCAAATGAGTGGGCAAGCCGGTTTCCTGAGCTATATCGAATGGAATGAGAGAATTTTGGCGCTTTGCCTGCGGTAGGGTACCCTCGTTCAACGACAGAATGATGATCCGCTCGAAGTCCAAAGCCCTGGTTTCGAGCATTCCCAGGATTTGGAGGGTACTTACGGGTTCGCCGCTAAACGGAATGCGGGTAGAGCGGATTAAATCATACAGAAAGGAGCGTAAGGTGCGGACCGTAAGGGGTTCCGGACGGTTGGCTATGGTCTGTTCGAATTGTTTGAGGAGGGTATAAAAAAGATACAAGTACTCGGTTTCCAACGCGTTCTTGTAGTCCTTGTACACATCACGCAGCAGGTCAATGAGGTCATAAAACGACTGGATGACTTGTTGGGAATTGTCTTTTTCCCACCGCGTGAACAAAACCTCAAACAGCGGGTCCTGATTACTGATTTCGAGTAGCTGAGTGGTGCTCAGAAACACCCGGTTGTTTTGATTGATCTCCCGAAGTGTTTTTTGAATACTGGTTAACCCTTCCTGGGCCAGGGGCCTCATGACAATCTGCTCATAGTGCCGAATGAACGGATGGTTGAGTACCTTATTGACCGCCTTATGGTTGAATTTGGGAATTCTTACCTTTTTCCCATCTTTATTGACAAACTCCGCCACGCTCTGCTGCAATTCAAAAATGCTATCAATGAGCGTATACAACATAGAACCCCGCAGCGATAGTCCCATGGTGATATTAAAGTCTTTCACCTGCTCGTCCAGAGAGTACAGCATGGGAACCAGCAGATTTTCGTCGGCCAGCACGATGGCGGTGGGAATGGGTGCCTCGGGATCGTCTTGTTCGAGCATAGCTTTGTACAAGGCTCCGGCTACTTTGGTTTGGAGCGTTGCGTTGGGTACGCCGTATACCGTAATGCGCTTCTGGGAAGTCAGGAGGTGATCGTGGGTCCAGCGCCAGGGACCAAACGTTAGCTCCTTCTTGTAGCTTCGCAAACTTGACCCTGCTTCCACCTCCTGATTCTCGGTCATGTAATATCGATCTGCATCCCACAGTACTTCCGCCCGTCCGGATTTTCTTAACCGCTGAATGATTACCTTTTCGGCTTCGGTAAAGGCATTGAACCCCACAAAATACACCTTGGCAAAGGAGGTATTCTCCACCAGGAGCGAGTCTACGTGCTCAGCCACGTGGCGGTAGGCCATGCCCCGGTAGGCCATCCCCTTAGCCGTGAGCCGTTCGCGAAAGGCATGGTAGACCAGCCGGATATTCTCGAATAGTCCAAAATAATGTTTCGGCCCGGAGGTTTGGTTCAACGATCGACCCGGCGGCAGGCTACTTTGCCACCGTTCCACAGCCCTGGCTTCGGTCAGGTAGTCGAACAGGTAGTCCGTATCAACCAGATACTGGTCCACCCGGTCCAGGTCGCTCATCAGGACCGATGCCCAGCCCATAAAGCGATCGAATTGGATGGCCGGGTCAATTTCCTTAAACGTCTCGAACAAATCAAATAGCAGGCTGACCGGATCGGCCACTTCCAGGGTACTCACCTGCTCCACAAAATCTTCGATGGCCTCTACCTTTGGACTAATAACCGGAAGCTGGGTAGCCAGGGCGAGCTCCCTTTTTACAAAGAAGGCCGCCCGGCGGGTAGGTACTACGATGGCCACCTGATCAAGGTCGATCGGATGGGTTTCCAGAATATGTTCGGCTACTTCTTGGAGAAAATTCTTCATACGGTACTACTGGGTGAATGACGAAGGGTGATTACCTCCGGAAGGTTACCAGTTTTCTTTTCAAACTATGTTTTTCGCAGGATTTTGTGCTCGTCATCCGATCAACCATGCATTCGATCGCCCCGGACTTCGAGGGTGAGGAGGATTTCGGCTTCCGCGGCCAGTAACTCTTTCCAACGGAGGCGAACGCTTTCTTTTGGTACATAAGCCTCCGCTAATTCAATAAAACAACGATAATGTCCGGCCTCCGAAATCATCAATTCCCGGTAAAATTTTTTCAAACCTTCTTCTTCCAATTGCTCCGAAAGAAGTTTGAACCTTTCGCAGCTGCGGGCCTCAATGAGCGCGCAGCTCAAAAGCCGGTCCAGAAACACGTCCATTCCGTTTCCTTTTTTGTAAAGAACGTCCTCAGCCGCCGCACATACTCGTCTTTCCTTTGGCGTCCCAGGGGAATGTTCCTATTTTTTAGTTCTTTCAAAACCCGTTGAAAATGCCCCCATTCTTCGCTCACAATGGGGGTTAGCATCTCCACCAATTTGGTTTTTTCTGGGTAATGCACAATGAGGGAAATACAGCTGGATGCCGCTTTTTGTTCGCAATACGCATGATCCACCAAGATGTCGCCTATGTTCATGCCGGCAATATTGACCCAACGCGGATCGGTAGGAAGTTCAAGTCCGAGGGTAGTGAGTGTCATGAGAAGTACTAGTCAAATAACGGCCAATATACCCCAAAACTGAATGTACGTTGCAACCCCAAATACCGGGGGGTAACATAGTACCCCAGGGTACCCAGGCCTTCGTTAATGTGGGACATTTTCAAAAGCAGCCGCACCCGATTGATTCTCAAACTGGCGAACACATCCCCAACTACGTACCGATTTACCGTAAAGCTATCCTGCAAATGGAATTGCTGGGTCAAGGGCATGTAGGCATCCGCTAGATAGGACGACCGGTAATGCGCCGCCAATCCAAACTGAATGAAAAGCACTTTGGCATAAATAAAATCATAGGTTAATTCGGCCGAAAGGAATATCGGCGGTATTCGAATCACTCTGGCATTGGAGCTTACAGTGTAGTACCCTTGCCCCCGAACGTTGAATTTATTTTTTTGCCAACGTATGCTCGCCCCGATGCGGAGCAAACTAAACGAACTACTAAGCTGGCGCGCCACGGCGGCCGTATCGTAATACACATAGCGACTCACCAGGTGGTACTGCACCTCTGGAATGAATTCCAGATTCTTGGTCCGGATGGGTAATGAGCCGTAAATGGTATTGGCCCCGGTGAGTTTGAAATCATTGTCCCAACGAAGGTGGTTGCTGATGTACCGTTGCATAATCAGATCAGGCGACCAGAAGGACGTCTGGTAGCCGGCCTTAAACCAGCGCGTGGACAGTTCGCCCCGCAACAGAAAATCTTTTCCAACCAAATGCTCCCCTTCTGCAATCAGATGCTGACTTGAATCTTTCAAGTAGTAGCTGAGCCACAGGCCAACGATATTTTCAAAACGGGCATTGCGGTAGGTACCCAAGGTGGAGTCACCGGTATTGTATTCGCCCCTTACGCTATAAATACGGGGCCGATAGTAGGCTCGGTAGTTAAAACCGGAGTAGGTACCCTTAATCCCCAGCTTGGTATCGAACAGCCGGTAGTATACCCGCTGATTGGTGTTAGTGGTATCGAACAGCAGTCGGGAATAAACCCCGTTGTCCACCCCTCGTTGAGGATTTGGGTCCTGGTAGCGATCTTTTACGATGGTAAAGTCCCCCTGTTGGAATAGTTGGAACCCGTTGGCCAGCCGAAAGTGCTGGTAGACGTGAAAAACGTGTCTTCGTTCCCACGACCGGGTGTTATCGCTCAACCGGGCCGGGCCATCGTACACAAAAAGCTGGGCTCCATTATCGAGAGTATCCACCGCATTGAGCAAACCTCCCTGCTCCTTAACATCCTGATTAAGATGACGATAATGGGCTAATAACGCGTATTTTTTGTTTTTGGAAAAATAACTCCCCTGGGAAATGAACGTCCAGTTTTGGGCCAGATTTGCCTGTGAATTTAAAGCACTGAATGTTCCGTAAATCTTATTGGAAGTAAACCGTTGCACCCTGAAACCCACATTGAGGCGGGGGGTAATGTTTTGATTAAATCCAAAGCGAAGCAAGCTCCGTCCGCGGCCCCCTGAAATATAGGTCATCTCGGTGAGGGGCGATCGGGTATCGTAGTATTTTACTTCATTCTGCTGAATCGCGTAGGGATCGTAGGCATGGTACCCCAGTTGGGCCCCAACCTGCTGGCGAGGCTGGTAAAAAGTGGGCCGGGTGGCCGTACCCAGGTTCCCCAAATCCACCAGATGATTCCAACTTTGATCCAGGTAGGTCCAGCGATGGATACTGGTCAGGGCAGTGTCCAGTCGGTAGCGCAGCGAATCCCGGTTGTTCAAGATATCGTCCTCATAAAAATGCAGAGCCGTACTGGGGCCGTAAATATTTTGGGTACTGTCGTCCAGTACTGCCCCCCCCTGCTGCGCTCCACCACCACCACCGGTAGGCCTTCCTCCCTGTGGTATCCCCTGCGGCAGATTGAGCCCGCCCGGACGAATCTGTGCATGAGCAGTACTCAGGGCTATCCCAACGACCAAAAGTAAAATCCAAAGAGGATATTTTTTCATAAACTCAATTTTCTGCGGTGGTAGGCCCCGCTTCTACGCGTTGCCTAAGCCATGAATTAAATGTAGTGGTTTCATCTCCAAAATCAGTTTGGATCGGAATGATTCCAAATTTAGCCATCACATTTGCATTTTGGGCCAAAGGTCGCAATTTGACCCAATCTTTTTCGGTTGTTACTACCAAATCCTCCGGGCCGGCCAGCCGTAGCATTTCCTCCAAATCCCGGCTGGTGTACAGATGATGGTCAGCAAACACTAGTTTATTTCTAAGATTGAACTGGCTACCGACGTGATCAATAAACGGACCAGGCTGGGCAATACCGGCCACCAAAGTAACGGAATCGGCGGGGATTTGGGTATGGTTACTATCTCGCAAGGGGCCATATTTTACATAGGAAAAAAATATCGGCGTACCAGGACGGGCGTATTGGCCGAGGGCCTTGCGAATCGAATTCTTCTGAACGTCCGTCAGGGTACCAGGACATTTGGTAGTGATGATGGCATCCGCCCTGGCGGCTCCGGTTCGGTTTTCCCGCAGCCGCCCTCCCGGAAACGGGTCATCGTGGTAGAAAGGGCGATTGAAATCATTCAAGAGTAGCGACAGATGGGGCCTGAGCGACTGGTGCTGGAAGGCATCATCTAACAGCAAAATCCGGTGACTGGGAAACAGCCTGGCAAGTTCATTACTCCCAGCAATTCGATTTTCTGACACCGCTACATGACATTTTTCCCTAAATTTTTCATAATATTGTAAAGGCTCATCACCAATATCTTCGGCCGTGGAATTGGACGTAGCCAACAAAAAGCCCCGGCTTTTTCTCCCATAACCTCTACTCAACGTAACTATCTGATACTCTTCCGTAAGTTGTTGGATGAGATACTCGACCATTGGGGTTTTACCCGTGCCGCCTACCGTGAGATTCCCCACCACAATCGAGAATTGGGGCGTTGCAGAACCCTTGAAAATGGCTCGTTTATACAAATAATTTCGGGCATCCTGGATTTGTCCGTAGAGCCAGGAGAAGGGTTTTAAAAGAAATTTGATGAAATTTACCTCATCCAATCCGGTATCGCCTTGTCTGTTTTTTTTCATAGTATTGACACCAATTTTAAATCACACGTTCTTTTCAATGCCCCTCCTGATCCAATATCAACCCTATGAGCTAAGATTTAAATTCGATGCGGGTACCTCCCGTGGGGTACTTTCAAAGAAAACCTCCTGGTTTATCCGGATAACCGATCATGAGCAGCCAGGGGTCGTGGGATTTGGAGAATGCGGGCCCTTGCCGGGGTTGAGCGTGGATGATGCGCCTGATTTCGAGGCAAAGTTAAGGGAGATTTGCACGCTATTTAATAGCCTTGACCTGGAGATTTTCCCCTTCAACCTACCCATCCTGCTCCAACAATTAATTCCACCCCACTTTCCATCCATTCGCTTCGGTATCGAAACAGCCCTCCTGGATTTCCTGAATGGGGGTGAAAAAATCCAATTTGTGAATGATTTTTCCAAAAACGGAAAAGGTATTACCATCAATGGCCTGGTATGGATGGGATCCGAGGACCACATGCGGCAACAGATCGAGGAAAAAGTGAGCCTGGGCTATACGACCATAAAAATGAAAGTGGGTGCCCTGGATTTTGAGCAGGAGTGTCGCTTGCTGGAAATGATTCGCACCCGCTATCCGAAGGATGAAATTGCCGTTCGGGTCGACGCCAACGGGGCTTTTAGTCCCGATACCGTATTCGAGAAACTCCACCGGCTGCACGCCTACGATCTCCATTCCATTGAACAACCCATCGCCACCGGTCAGCTGGACCTTCTGGCCGAAGTAGTAGCCAATTCGCCGGTGGCGGTGGCGCTGGACGAAGAATTGATCGGCAAGATGGACTATATGCAGAAATTCGCTCTCCTGAAACGGGTACATCCTCCCTACATTATCCTAAAACCTACCCTGCTGGGGGGATTCCAGCAATGTAAGGAATGGATCGAGATCGCCCAGCGGTTGTCGATTGGTTGGTGGATTACCTCCGCTTTGGAATCCAACCTGGGTCTGAATTCCATCGCCCAATTCACGGCCCAGTATGATCCTATTCTCCCGCAGGGGCTGGGCACCGGCCAGCTCTACCACAACAACCTACCTTCGCCATTGGAAATCCGCGAGGGAAAATTGTATTCTAACCATGACACCGATTGGGACCTCAGCGCGACTGGAAGCCAGCTGGATAACAGCCTAGGACAACCCAATCAATTCCTTTTTTCAAATAACTCTGGGTGGTAGCCTCCGGCGTACCAGGGTAAGGTACAAAATCATATTCCCATTGGGCCTGGGGTGGCATGCTCATCAAGATAGATTCGGTACGGCCATTAGTTTCCAGGCCGAACTTAGTACCTCGATCCCACACCAGGTTGAACTCCACGTACCGGCCACGCCGTATTTCCTGCCATTTTTTTTCTTCTTTTGTAAAAGTCTCTTCGCGGTGAAGCCGCATAAAATGGGTGTAGGTAGGGGCGAAAGTTTCACCGACCGCTTTAACAAAGTCAAAAAGCTGGTCCTTGGAAAGCCCCTGAGCCGTACCCTCGCTATCGGGTTTGAGGTAATCGAAAAATATCCCCCCTACCCCACGGGTTTCTTGCCGATGCGGAATAAAAAAATAGGTATCGGCCCACGTTTTAAATTCCGGGTAGAAGTTTGGGTGGTGGGTATCACACACTTTTTTTAGTTGAGAATGAAAAAACCGGGCATCCTCTGGTACCACGTAATGAGGGGTTAGGTCAATTCCGCCCCCAAACCAGCAACTACCGTTGCTTAGCTCAAAATAACGCACGTTCATGTGGATGATGGGTACCCTCGGAGAATGGGGATGCAGCACAATGGAAACTCCCGTGGCAGAAAAATGGTACTCATCCCCTTCATTGAGGTTCATTTGCAGGCGGAGCCTGGGATGAACCTCCCCTTTGACACTCGAAAAATTCACGCCCCCTTTTTCGATCACGCTGCCATTTTTCATGATCCTTGACCGCCCCCCACCACCCGAGTGATGTTCCCACTGATCTTCCCGAAAAGTCCCCGTTCCATCCTCTACTTCCAGGGCATGACAAATAGAATCCTGTAAATCTTTAAAAAATGCTTCAATATCTACTACGTTCATTCTTCGTTCCTTTATCTTTCGGTCAAAATTACAATTTATCTCACTAGGGTTGGTTTCAAAATTTAAAAGTAGCGAGCCTGGCGTATTGTATTTTTGTAGGAGGCATTTTTACAAATATTTTGTATTCCGACGTTATAGCCTATGGATAAAAGTGAAACTTACTACCGAGTCCATAATAACCCCTCAATATGAACACCAAACTTTTAGAATCCATTTGTTATAGGCTTGCCTCGGCCCTACAATCGAAGGAAGTAAGTCATTTTGAAATTTACGATAGCCTAAACCAACGCGCCTATTTGGTAAATGAAATTGCCCTTTTCATAAACGACCTCATAACCAAGGCCCGCGAATACGATTTAACCCTCATCAGCAGCCATATTGAGGCCAAAGATCTACCCTTACTCCTCGAGGAGGCAAATTTCCCGATCTTGTATTTTGAAGTGCTGGGCAATAAGTTTGTTCCGGTATTGCGAGGACAAAATAACAAGGGGGAAGACTTGAAGGAAGTTTTTACTTCCGATGGTGACCTGAAAAGCGAGCTATCATCCATCAAACAGCCATTTCTGTGGGAAGGTACCTCCGACAAAGATAAAAATGGCCGGGCCGTGTACCTTACAGCATTCCCCATGAAATCGCTGGTGAGTAGCGATGATCCTACCACCGAGAAAGAGCTTACTCCTGTACAACGGTTGTTTCGGTTGCTGGGCAATGAGAAAAAAGACATCGGGTACATCTACCTTTACGCCATTGTCATTGGGCTAATAAGCCTGTCTCTACCCCTGGGCATCCAGGCCATTATCAACCTCATCTCCGGTGGGATGCTATTCAGTTCGGTGTACCTTCTGTTGTTTGTGGTCATTGGCGGGGTACTGGTTTCGGGTATCATGCAGATAGTCCAAATTACGCTGGTGGAAACCTTACAGCAGCGGATATTCGCCAAAGCCGCCTTTGAATTTACCTACCGAATTCCCCGGGTGAAAACCGAATCCCTTTTGGGCTACTACCCACCCGAGCTCATGAACCGGTTTTTTGATGTTCTAACGGTTCAGAAAGCTCTTCCCAAAATACTAATCGACATTACGGGTGCCTTGCTCCAGATCATTCTGGGGATCATGTTGCTATCCTTCTACCATCCATTTTTTATCGCCTTTGGGATCGTCACCCTGTTTATCATTACCCTTATCGTCTATGCCAATGGCCCGAAGGGCTTGCAAACCAGCCTGGTGGAGTCCAAATACAAGTACAAAGTGGCCCAATGGCTGGAAGACATCGCCCGGTCGCTCACGACCTTCAAACTTTCCGGAGCGGCCAACCTCCCTATGGAAAAGATGGATGGGCTGGTGAACAACTACCTGGTGTACCGAAAAAAGCATTTCAAGATCTTAAAAGTATTCTTTTGGAATGCCGTCGGATTCAAAACCCTGGTGATCGGCGGGTTGCTGATCTTAGGTACCTTTCTGGTGGTGGACCGGCAGATATCGCTCGGGCAGTTTGTGGCCACGGAAATAATCATCGTACTCCTTGACGAGTTCGGTAGAAAAACTCATTCAGAGTATTGACAACATTTTTGATGCCCTTACGGCCGTAGAGAAGCTGGGAAATATTACGGACATGCCCCTGGAAAAAGAACACGGGCTACGATTTGTTCCCGCCGATTATTCCAAGGGATTGCATTTGGCGGTCAAAAATCTCTTTTACCAGTACCAGGGCAAAAATAAACATGCATTGAGTAATGTTTCCTTTACTCTAAACCCCACCGAGTCGCTGTGCGTAACTGGCTCCAACGGCTCGGGAAAAAATACGTTAATGCGGGTGTTGTCGGGTATGCTCACCGACTACCATGGGGGGATTCTCTTCAATGGGATTTCTTTAAAGGATCTCAACGTCGTAAATTTGCGCTCATTCATAGAATTGAACACTTCCATGGATGATATTTTTGAAGGTACCATCCTCCAAAATATTACAATGGGTCGGGAAGAAGTCAGCTTATCGGATTTGGAATGGGTACTGTCGGTGCTGAATCTCAATGAAGCCATTGCCAGATTGCCCGAGGGGCTGAGCAGCACCATGCTTCCGGGTGGATACAGCTTTTCGGAAAGTTTTATCACCAAGATAGCCCTCGCCCGATGCCTCGTGACGAGGCCCCGCATCCTGATGTTAGACGACACCCTACAAAATCTACCCCAGGAAGAACGCGAAAAATTGATCCAACTCCTTATCGATAAAGACAACCAATGGTCCTTGATCATCATGTCCAATGATCCCTACATTATGAATGCGTGTGATCAGGTGATGGTGATGGATGAAGGCGAAGTCCTGCTTTTGGGTCCTTATGAAGAAATCAGACAAAACGCTGGATTTGATTCGGTTTCGCTGGCGGTGAGAACCTAAGACGCTGCGAAACTTTCACCAATTCGATTCACTCTCCCTATGTTAAATATATCAAGAAGACGAGTAAATGATGAAGTACTTAACAAGTACAACTTGCAGGCACTCAGTACTTTATCTACTACCAGAACAGGCCGACTTTTCGCCCGCTGGATTCAGATTCTGGTGGTGGTGCTGGTTCTTATTCTTTTTCTTCCCTGGCAACAGAATATTTCGGGTACCGGATCGGTAACGGCCATGTCGCCCGCCGGACGTCCCCAAACCCTTCAAAATATCATCGCGGGCCGAATAGAAAAATGGTATGTACAAGAGGGGGATCTGGTAAAACAGGGAGATACCCTGCTTGTGATTTCGGAAATAAAGGACGAATACTTTGATCCGGAAATACTGCCCCGCATCGGGGAGCAGCTTCAAGCTAAGGAGCAAAGTATAGATGGTTATGAATCCAAGATAGCGGCCTTGAACCAGCAGGTGGAGGCCCTGAGGGAAGGCCTTCGGTATAGTCTGCAAAAAAGCCGCAATAAGGTAATCCAGAGCCGCATGAAGGTAGTGAGTGACAGCATTGATCTGATCGCGCTGGAAAGAAATTATGAGATCACAAAAAACCGAGTGAGCCGCTACGAAGACGGCTACAAGGATGGACTTTTTTCTTTGACGGATCTGGAATCCAGGCGCTTAAAAGTACAGGAGGAATACGCCAAATTAATATCCCAAGAAAACAAGCTGGACATCGCCCGTCAGGAACTGATCAATGCCCGGCTGGAATTGAATTCCATTCAGGCGGAATATGAGGATAAAATAGCGAAAGCCATTTCGGACAAAAGCAGTGCCTTCTCCGGGTTGGCAGATGGCTCCAATGAACTTTCCAAGCTTCGCACCAAGTATTCCAGTGTGGAGATTCGACAAAAAAATTATGTGGTTCGTGCCCCTCAGCAAGGGTACGTGGTGAAGGTACTCAAAGCTGGCATCGGCGAGACCATCAAGGAAGGCGAAACCATCGCTACGCTCCAGCCAGAAGCCTTCGATATTGCGGTGGAGCTGTACGTCAACCCCATGGATGTAGCCCTTGTTTCCGTTGGGCGGGAGGTGCGCATGGAGTTCGATGGGTGGCCTGCCTTACAGTTTGCGGGGTGGCCGGGTGTATCGGTTGGTACTTTTGGGGGCACAGTGACGGTGGTAGACCGGGTTAATAGCCTCAACGGAAAATTCAGGATTCTGGTGGTTCCGAAAGAAGATGAGCCCTGGCCCCAGGCCATTCGGCAGGGGTCGGGGGTATACGGGTGGGTCATGTTGTCGGACGTGCGGGTATGGTATGAAATATGGCGGCAGTTGAATGGCTTCCCCCCGAACCTAAACCAGAGTGAAATTGACAAAATCACGCCAAAATCACCGACTAATCAACCGAAGAAATAGCCTCCAACCCAGGCCTAAGGGCCTATATATCCAATGAAACCGTTCTTACTTTACTTTCTTTTCCTCAATTTAATTCAGCCTGTCCTAGGTCAGGACACGTTGATTTTTTCCTACCGGGAGTTTTACGAAATGGTGCGGGAACACCATCCAATTGTGAGGCAAAGTGCTCTGATTTCGGAAATGGCCCAACGGGAATTAATGATTGCACGGGGCGGATTCGATCCAAAACTGGAAGGATCTTTCGATCGGAAGGTCTACAAAAAAAAGGAATATTTTAACCGAGGGGATGTATTCCTAAAAATACCGGTATGGCTGGCAGGGGCTGATTTGAAGATTGGGTATGACCGTAACGTAGGCGAAACCCTCAGCGATGACGTCCGGACCGGTCCGGAGGGAATCTCCTACCTGGGGCTTACCGTCCCGATCGGACAAGGCCTCTTGGTTGACAACCGACGAACGACCATCCGGCAGGCCAAAGTTTTTCAGCAAATCGCGGATACGGATCGAGTCAAAATGATCAATAAAATAATTTTGACGGCCGCCAAGGATTATTGGAACTGGTATTTTGCTTTTCAACAAAACCAGCTCGCCAAAGAGTTTTACGAGCTAGCCCTCATTCGGTACGACGGAATTGCCAAACGGGCTACCCTGGGTGAGGCGGCGGCGATTGATACGGTGGAGGCGCTGGTGACTCTCCAAGATAGGGAGGTACAACTGGACCAGGCAAGACTGGACCTGCTGAACGCCAAACTGGTTCTCTCTAATCACCTGTGGGCAAAAAACGGCGAACCACGAGAACTGCCGGATGGAGCCGTTCCGCAGCCTTCAACCAGTCAAATCGTTTCTCCCGATCAACTGACCAGGCTGCTTCAACTTGCCCGGCAACAACACCCCGAGCTCCTGAAATACGATTTCAAAGGTCAACAACTACGTTTTGACGAACGCCTGGGTCGCGAGCTGTTGAAACCAACCGTCAATCTCAGCGCCTCCGCGCTGTACAAGGGTGTTTCTCTCAACGGCAGCCAGTCGGGAACGGGCCTGTCCGATCTTGAGAACAACTATAAGTTTATGGTTGACCTATATTTTCCAATTTTCCTTCGGAAAGAGCGCGGCAAGCTTCAACAAATACGGATAAAACTGTTGCAAAATGAATTGGAACAACAACAGGTGCAGCGGGAAATTTCTACCGAAATCCAATCGGCCTACAACGAAGTTAAAACCCTGGAAGATCAGATCAGAACCCAGATCAGCAGCGTACAAAACCAGGCCCTTCTGCTCCGGGCCGAACTCCGGAAGTTTGATCTTGGAGAAAGTTCGCTTTTTTTGATTAACGCTCGGGAGTCCAAACTCAATGAATTACAATTAAAATCGGAGAGCCTGCGGATGAAGTACGAAAAAGCCCTCGCTACCCTCCTATTTGCCTCCGGACTTGACTCCTGGGAAAACCTGTGATCAATTGGAAGAATAGTATTTCAAATAGGTATAGAGCCGGTCGAATGATTCCTGAGTGGGCTGATCGGCCATCCTTTTTTTGAGTTGGTCGCTATACACGGCGTATAACTTTTCCAGGTGGGGGCGTTCCGCAAGTCGGGCTGACACCAACCCTTTGAAACACCGGTGGATGGCATTGTTGATATAAGGACAGCGCTGCTGGGGGAAATCATTAAAAATGGAGTCAATCTCCTTTATGTTCCGGACCAGTTCAAAGAAGGCGAACCCTTTGTCCAGGAAAAATTCGGTGATATCTGCACAAATTGGATCGAGATCATCTTCCGATTTGAACTTGTATCTGAAATAGTTTTTTTGGCGGAACCGGCCGATGGTTGTCAGTAAGGTGTTAGCCTCCGGGCGGTAGTCGAGCCGATTGGTTAGGAACTGCTGAGCCGTATGCTCAATGGCATCATGACGATTCCCAAAATGTACATCCAGCCAAAACTCATCCTGATAGGCGCTCACCGAGAATAGTATGTTGTCAAATCCGGTCGGAGTGATTCGTCGAAATTGCCTCATTTCGGCCATCAGAAAGAATTGATGGTCTTGGTAGAAATCGTAAAGTTTTTTGTTCAATTTTGCCTCTAATCCATGTATTCCCATGTTAGTGCTTTTTTTAAGAACACTATTGGTCCGAATAAGTTTAGCCGGTAGTATACTTGCACATTGATTTACAATCCAGCCCCGTTTAGCTATGATTCGAATTTTATTAGTGCTTTTCCTCGTGACTGGGAGTCTATGCGCCCAGTCACTGACATCAACTTTACGGGGCTACATAAAGGATGGCGATACGCATACCCCCCTGACCGGTGCCACTCTTCAACTCATGGGTACTGATCAAGGTACCCTTTCCGCGGCCGAAGGCAGTTTCAGGTTTGACAAACTACCCGTGGGCAGATACAACCTGAAAATATCCTACCTAGGGTACGAAACTCGTACGATTGCAGAGATTTTGGTAGAATCGGGGAAGGAAAAAGTTCTTGAAATTGATCTGTCGCCCAACAGTACCCAACTGGATGAGGCTACCGTGCGGGCATCAGCACCCGTGGCATTTACTAGTGTACAGACCATTACTATTGAGCAAACCTTGCGCTACGCCGCCACCTACCTCGACCCCGCCCGCGTTACCACTTCTTTCCCCGGCGTAGCCCCGGCCAACGACCAGGCCAACGGATTGGTGATACGCGGCAATACACCCAATGGTATGCAGTGGCGCCTGGAAGGGGTGGAGATCGTAAACCCAAACCACTTATCCAACGCCGGGACATTCAGTGACCGGGCTACCCAAACGGGGGGAGGTGTCAATATACTGAGTACCCAGCTACTGGGTGATTCGTATTTTCTGACCGGAGCTTTTCCTGCCGAGTACGGTAATGCGTTGTCGGGGGTACTGGATATGAAGTTAAGGAATGGAAACAACGAAAAACACGAGTTTACCGCCCAGGCCGGGCTTATTGGTTTCGATGTGGCGGCGGAAGGCCCCCTTTCAAAAAATTCAAAAGCAAGCTACCTGGTCAACTATCGGTATTCCTTCACGGGATTGCTCGATGCCATTGGTGTAAAATTCGGCGGTGAAGCCATCCGATTCCAGGATCTTTCGTTGCATATTAATATCCCGGCGGGCAAAGCTGGGGAATTTTCGGTCTTTGGGATTGGCGGGGTAAGTAACAATGAGTTCGAGGCTAGCCGGGATACCCAGGATTGGGTGTACCAAAAGGACGGCTTCGACATCAACTATACCAGTAAAATGGGCGCGGCCGGTTTTAGCCACACGCTGCAACTCGGTGCGCGGACCGGCCTTAAATCGGTGGTAGTGGCCTCCGGATTAAGCAACTCCCGCGATGGCTACATTCTCTCCCGAGCCGATACGGACCGGCGATTTCTGGTGGAACGTGATTCTGTTTCCAGGATGCGGATTTCGTATACTTCTACCCTAACTCACCGGTTTAATCCAAAAAACCTCCTCAAAACCGGCATTTTCCTGACCTACCAAACGGACGAAATTTCTGTCCCTGGGGCGCACCCTTTCCCAGGGAAGAATGGAGGGTATGGTGATTCAGCCATATGCCACCTGGCAATGGTCCATTACCCCCCGGCTCACTTCCGAGGTAGGGCTGCACTACCTGAATTATACCTACAATAAATCCCAATCCCTTGAACCGCGGGCTGCCATCCGCTACCAGGCCAGCGAAAAGGGTTCCCTTAGCTTTTCGTATGGGTTGCACAGCCAATTGCAACAGCCTCAGATTTATCTGGCGGTAAAAAATAGCAACAGTGCCCAGAATTCTCGCCCGAATCGAACGCTCATGCCTACACGCGCCCACCATTTGGTGGCAGGCTACCAGCATATCTTTTGGTACCTCGGGTACCTTGAAAGTGGAAGCCTACTATCAAAGTATTTTTGATGTGCCGGTAGTTACCGAATCCCCCCTCGTAAGTTTTCGGGTACTACCTTCTTTTTCGGCCCTTAATCTGGTCGAAAGCATCGTGGATCAGGAATTGGAAAATGCTGGGACCGGACGAAACTACGGGGTGGAGGTTAGCTACCAGAAATACCTAACCGATTCGTACTATCTCCTGGTATCGGGTTCGCTGTACAATTCAACCTACGTGGGAGGCGATGGGATTCGTCGAAGCACGCGCTACAATGGCAACCATACATTTAGTTTCACTGGCGGCAAAGAATTCAAAACGCAAAAAAATGGCCTGTGGGGAATCAACACTCGCGTCCTTTGGCTGGGTGGCTTTCGCGATACCCCGATTGATTTGGCGGCATCCAGAGCGGAGCAAACTACCATTTACTCTGTAAAAGAGGCCTTTACCATCAAAATGAAGGATTATTTTCGTCCGGATCTCCGGATATACTGGAAGAAAAACCACCCCAGATACAACCGTACCCTGGCCCTGGATTTACAAAATGTGAGCAACACCCAAAACGAGGCCTACAGCTACTATGACATCCTGCAGCGCCAGTTGGTCCAGAAATTTCAGTTGGGCTTGATCCCAATTTTGAGCTATCGCTGGGAATTTTAGCGGATTTTAATCAAAAAACGGAACCAAGGTGAACTTTATTTAGATAAAAAGTGTCATTCCAATCCGGGCAAGACATTGTTTGGGACTTACAACACCTTGGGGGCGACTGGTATTGACAGCGGGCTGGAGGTCTGTGTAAGCATGTCGAGAGTTGAGGGTACCTCTCGTAAATCAATGCTTTTCAAACAATATCCGGCGAGTATAACTACGCCATGGCTGCTTAATCCAGAGAGATTAGCAAGTGCCATCATCCCTCCACCCTACGTGCTGCTGGGTGGATCCAGGGGTGTCGAACCGCAGCGCTGGTTGGTATAGTGGTACGAAAAACCAACGAGACACCAGTATCTAAGGTCACGATGAAGGTCTGCTTTGAACCTTGTCCGGCTCGAAAATCGAATCAAAGATAAGCATGTAGAAGGCGCAGGGTTCCCCTGTTCTGGACGAGGGTTCGAATCCCTCCGTCTCCACGAGATCCTCTGACTATCAATTAGTTGGAGGATTTTTTGTGTAGAAGGCGCAGAGTTCCCCTGTTCTGGACGAGGCGGTCGGCCGCTGCCGGTCGAATCCCTCCGTCTCCACGAGATCCTCTGACTAGCAATTAGTTGGAGGATTTTTTGTGTAGAAGGCGCAGAGTTCCCCTGTTCTGGACGAGGCGGTCGGCCGCTGCCGGTCGAATCCCTCCGTCTCCACGAGATCCTCTGACTAGCAATTAGTTGGAGGATTTTTTGTGTAGAATGTGCTGGGTTCCCTTGTTCTGGACGAGGCGGTCGGCCGCTGCCGGTCGAATCCCTCCGTCTCCACGAGATCCTCTGACTAGCAATTAGTTGGAGGATTTTTTGTGTAGAAGGCGCAGAGTTCCCCTGTTCTGGACGAGGCGGTCGGCCGCTGCCGGTCGAATCCCTCCGTCTCCACTAGATCCTCTGACTATCAATTAGTTGGAGGATTTTTTGTGTAGAAGGCGCAGAGTTCCCCTGTTCTGGACGAGGCGGTCGGCCGCTGCCGGTCGAATCCCTCCGTCTCCACAAGATCCTCTGACTATCAATTAGTTGGAGGATTTTTTGTGTAGAATGCGCTGGGTTCCCCTGTTCTGGACGAGGCGGTCGGCCGCTGCCGGTCGAATCCCTCCGTCTCCACGAGATCCTCTGACTATCAATTAGTTGGAGGATTTTTTGTGTAGAATGTGCTGGGTTCCCCTGTTCTGGACGAGGCGGTCGGCCGCTGCCGGTCGAATCCCTCCTTCTCCACGGACTAACCTCCCGAAAGTAGAAAACTTTCGGGAGGTTTTTTTTATGTGAACTAATAGAATTCCTTCCACTGATACCACTATACGATCAGGCTGTTTTCCTGACGCGCTGTATCAATGCCTTCACGGATTTACTGCCTTCAGATACGTTTTTGATCGAATGGGGGGTATTAGCCGGAATATCAAGAAAATCCCCAGCCTCCAATCGGACGATTCTGCCGTTCAAATTACAGGCACATCTACCTTCCAGAATCAAAACACTTTCGTGGTATTTATCATCATCATGCCCCGCTTCTACCAGTTCATCGGGCAGCCATATCACGCAGAGCTGAAATTGTTGATTCTGAAGAAAACCTTGGTTTTGGTGGTCCCGGCCATACTATCCGGTTCCATGTTCTCAAGGGAGGCATTCCAGAGGGTATAGTCACTATGGCGGTGCAGCATGGGCGGATTGGAAAGGTCTATGGCCTCTTCCCTGGATAATTTGGAAAGAGTATCCATAACTCTACTTTTCACAGCGGTTCGAATCGGCTTCCTGGCGTACTGCACCAGAGTAGCTTCGAGGCGGTGGATTTCCAATTGTATTTCGGGATACTCACTCGCAAGCCGGACAACCTCATCACTTTTAGATTGTGATAGGATACCCAGGCAATATTCTTCAATAATCCCTGATTCGATGTAGGGGTTTACGTCCATGTTATGCTTTATACTGTTTACTTCAATCTTCTTTAATATATCCCCTTATTTGCTGCAGGGCCGTGCGGGTTCTAGTTTTTACTGTACCCAAGGGCAATTTGAGTTTCTCAGCAACCTCCTGTTGGGTGTACCCCAAATAATAGATCAGGTCAATAATTACGAGTAGCTTTTTATCCAACTTCTGAATCAGTTCCCGAATACCAAGGCTGTTGAGCTCGGTCATTTCAAAGGAGGTCTTTTCAATATATACCCAACTTTCAATGGTTTGGATTGATTCGGGTTCAGGCAGATGGTTCGAACGTATATAATTTAAGGCTGTATTGCGCGAAATGTTGAGCATCCAGGTAAACAAACGTCCCCGAGTAGGGTCGTATTGGCCAATTTTGAGCCAAATCTTAACAAATGAATCTTGTAATAGATTTTCAGCCTCCTCCTCATCTTTCACTATTTTAGCTATAATCCCCAACAGCGCCGGTGCATAATTATCATACAAAAGCTCATAGGCTTTTTCATCTTTTGCCTTCAATCTGGCAATCAGATGTGCTTCTGATATTGGCAATTTAGTTCTCAATATTTTGCGAGGGGAGTAATTTGTTACCTAATTCAAGATCAATAAGTTATCTATGATTTTCTACCCTATTTTTCCATTTTGTCCAAAAATTCGAAACCGTTCGCTCAATGCCAATCCCCAGAACAAATCCGAAAATTGGACTATAGGGTAAGTATTGTCAAATGGGAGATCGAACAAATAGAAGTTGTTCCACCATTCGATTTACTATACAAACGAGGATTCCATTTGCATTGGAAGCAAATTTAAGAAGAATCCTTTACTGTTGACCAAAATGTACTTGATAATGCTGAATATATCCTGATTGGTTCGTTTAATGAGCCTGCATCAGTAGGGAGGATGTGTACTTTTAAAAACTAAAAAACTTGTAAGGACGCTACCGGCTTCAAAATCCGGAAAGAGAATCCTTTCGTCAAAATTTTTATACTTAGTTTTTTTCAATCAATTCAAACAATAAAACAATGGAAAACTTGCTCACAACCGCTTCCGCACAGACCTCTACTGTGCTATCCTTTATCGAGGCTTTTGGCCGGGGTGATATCCAATTTATTCTGGACCATGTTTCCCCCAATTTTAAATGGTCCGATCCCAGTGACCCTTCTGTGGTTCCGCATGGCGGAACCTACGAGGGAAAGGATGAATTTCCCTTATTTTTTCGGAACCTTGGCGACTATACCGACACTACGCTGTTTACGGTTGATGAGTATAGCGAAGGTAATAATGTAGTAATGGTCACTGGCAAACACGGCATTGTGTCAAAAAAAACCGGAAAGGCTAGTACCTTTGATTGGATTATGGTCTGGCATTTCGAGAACGGTGTACCAGTAAATGGAAGGTCCTACTACGATACCGCCAAAACCGAGAAAGTGTACAGATAATTGACAAACACTTTATCAACAGTGTTTAATTATCCGAAGCTCATGGTTTTAGGTTTTCAATGCCTCCAATAAAATTATCTCGGAGGATGCACAAGGTTTCGCGAGCTATCTGGCTGACTGTAATGATGATATACATTGACAAATACGAAATAAAGGTTTTTCCCAGGAATTTTTAATATTCTTGATATCAATAATTTTGACCAGTATAGCCTTTTTGCCAAATGGGATTAAGTGACAACTCGTTTCAATGCTACGTATCGGACATTGCACGATAGCAGAACCAATGCTGTGGTATTAGTTCGCCATTTTTCAACCATAGACAGTGAGTAATTCCTTTCGAGGATATTCGAGATCGCAAACAAGAGGGTACCCTAGCCAAAAAATAGGGTACCCCTTTACTTGACGTATAGCAACAACAGGCAGGCTTGGTATCAGCGTTCTTTGGGTTATTTCGACCGATAGCCTGGCATTTTGATACCCAACTCTTTTATCAAACTATTCTGGCTTCCCAAAAAAGAATTGACTATAATAAAGTCGGTCTGGCCGAACAATGAATTGATTTACCCATGAAAATAAGTGGAATAAAATAATTGAAAACATACAAGCAAAACCTCATGAAAGTACCCGTTGTCATTTTAGTTATGCTTGTTCTCCTAATCTGGATCGGTACGGACCTGGTACGGCCTAAAAAAGTAGATTTTAGAAAGTTCGACCCAAAATCGTTAGCTACCTTAGACTGCCGGATGTGGAAATCCTATTACGAAAAGAAGCCGCTGCTTTTATTTTGGCAGTTGGCAAAGCTTACCCGCCAACAGGCTCACGCTCCATTCTGGCGTTCCTTTTTGATCGCTTCCTATGCCTCGAAGGCTGCATTTGTATTTAAGGATGGCACCAAACGAGAGGAGTACCGACGAGCCCTGACGCCGCTCGAAAAGTATTACGACCAATTGAATGCATTAAGCATACATCCATTTGATACACAAAAGACCGCTCAGCTGGAACTGGAATGGTGGATCGTGAGGCGGGAAAGAGTGAGGCATCCCCCGGCTGAATGGGCTGATCTTCAAGCCAGGGTGGCGGCTCAATTGTACGGATTACCCGCCAAAAAGTTCGAAAAATACGCTCGCCTCCGGACGGAAGCCATGCTGTATCGGGATCAAAAAGGTGAGAGTATTTCGGATACCGAGTGGAAACAAGTCCAAAATAGGTTGCTCGAATCCTGGAAAAGCCTTTCTCAGGCCCTGGCCGAATGACCCTCCGGGATTTATTTAGATAGAGATGGGTACATCCTGACCTTTCATCGCTTTTACCAGGTAGTTCTTTTAGTTTTTTCACCTTCAATTACCAGGATAATCGCATGAAAGCAGCAAGAGTGGTACTAAGTATCGGTCTATTATGTTGGGGCATTTCGCCATCATTTTCTCAAAATAAGGCAGTTGGTATTTTTGACGGACACGGGGATATTGGGCAAAATGTGAAACCAGGCTCCGCCGTATACAATGCCAAATCCCACGAATATGAGATGAGTGGAGCAGGCTACAACATTTGGTTCGACCATGATGAGTTCCATTATTTGTGGAAAAAGATGAAGGGAGATTTCATCCTTCATACCCGCGCCAAGTTCGTCGGCAAAGGGGTTGATCCCCACCGCAAGGTAGGCTGGATGGTTCGGAACAGCCTGGATGGGAATTCGGCCCAAATTAATGCCGTGGTGCATGGGGATGGCCTTACTTCCCTGCAGTATCGTAAGGCTACTAACGCCAATACCGACGAGGTTAAATCAAAAATTACCCACGCCGATGTCATTCAGCTCGAACGCAAAGGAAATACCTTCACCATGCGGGTAGCTAAGTTTGGCGAACCATTCGTGACGGAGGAAGTCCAGAATCTGGATTTGGGTGAGGAGGTATACGTAGGGTTAATGCTAGGGTCCCACAACAAGGATGTGGTGGAAAAAGGCGTGTATAGCGACGTACGGATCAGCGTACCCGCTCCGGGTGATCTGGTACCCTACCGTAGCTACCTGGGTAGTAGCATCGAATTATTGGATGTAGCTACCGGCGACCGTCAGATCATTTACAATTCCCCTAAGTCGCTGCAAGCCCCGAACTGGACCGTGGACGGGAAGAGCCTCATTTATAACAGTGACGGATTGATTTATAATCTCAACCTGGCGAGGCGCACCCCTACCGTGCTTAATACGGGCGAGGTCAAAAACAATAATAACGACCACGTAATTTCCTTTGATGGTAAAATGCTCGGCCTGAGCAGTGGCGTGAAAGAATTGGGAGGCTCCATTGTGTACACGGTGCCCCTATCGGGCGGTTCGCCTAAGCAGATTACCCCCATCGGCCCATCGTACCTGCACGGGTGGTCGCCGGATGGAAAAAATCTGGTGTTTACGGGTTCCAGAAACAACGACTACGATATTTATAGTGTACCCTCCGCCGGTGGACCCGAGGTACAACTGACCACCGCCAAGGGCCTGGACGACGGCCCGGAGTATTCTCCGGATGGGAAGCACATCTATTTCAATTCCAACCGGACGGGAACCATGCAACTATGGCGCATGAATGCGGACGGAAGCAATCAGGAGGCTATCACGTCAGGGGAATTCCACGACTGGTTCCCGCACATTTCGCCGGATGGGAAAACGATCGTTTTCCTTTCCTTTCTGAAGGAGGAGGTTAATTCGGGCGACCATCCCTTCTATAAGCATGTGTACCTGCGCATGATGCCCGTGAGTGGTGGCGAGCCTAAGGTGATTGCTTATGTGTACGGAGGTCAGGGAACGATCAACACACCATCCTGGTCGCCAGACAGCAAAAAAGTAGCCTTCGTAAGTAATTCGGCCTCCATTGATCTGAACAAGGTAGAAAATTAACAAAACGGAAAAGTCTATAAATCGGGAAAATCGCCGTTGGGGTGATTCTCCCGATTTTTTATGGTCTTAAAACGGCAATCGTCCCAAGTCCACATTACCTCCGGTCAGGATAATGCCCACTTTTTTGCCGGAAAATTGAGCTTTATTTTTAAGCAAAGCCGCGAAAGGTACGGCGCAGGAAGGTTCTATTATTATCTTCATTCGTTCCCAAATAAGCCGCATTGCCTCAATTATTTCCGCATCCGAAACAACCAGGATCTCAGAAACATACTCCCGGATTATAGGCAGGGTTTTATCACCCAAGGGCGTTAGGAGACCATCTGCGATGGTTTTTACGTAGGGCGCCCGCTCTATATTTCCCGTCTGGAAAGACAATACGGCATCTGCCGCCCCTTCGGGCTCACCAGCTATGACGCTCGTGTTAGGGGACAAATACCGGGTAGACAAGGCAGTGCCACTCAGTAGTCCGCCGCCGCCAACCGGTGCCATGATGACATCAAACTCTCCGGGTACGTCCTCAATTAATTCCTTGGCCGCAGTAGCCTGGCCCGCAATGACCCGATAATCGTTGAAAGGATGCACAAACTCTGCCCCGGTGCGGGCCACAACGGCCTTCAGGGTACTTTCGCGTTCTTCGGGGGTATTCACACAGAACGTCACCTCCGCCCCATAGCCGCGCACAGCTTTCACCTTTACGTCCGGGGAGTTATCGGGCATGACAATGTAGGCCTTGGTACCCACCACGCTGGCCGCGTAGGCGATCGCCTGGGCGTGATTTCCGGATGAGTGAGTGGCTATGCCCCTGGCTTGTTCCTCTGATGACATGCTCAGCACCGCGTTGACTCCTCCCCTGGCTTTGAAAGCCCCAATTTTTTGAAAATTTTCGCATTTAAAATAAATTTCAGCCCCGGAGATTTGATTCAGCGTCTGGCAGGTAAGGACGGGAGTACGATGAATATAGGGATGAATACGGCATTGGGCTGCCTCGATTACAGCTAAGGTTGGGATCTGGGAATGGGGCATTTTAGGCTATTTACAAGAACAAACAAAAATAATTTTAGAAATTTGGCATTGGCTGGAATCTTACCTTTCCTGCTTTTCACGCAGTGGGCATGTGTCAGCAAATTAAAGTAAACAAATGAATATAGCACAGCCTGTCTGGTAATTTACACGAAATCCAAAAACCAAATCTAAGGAACCGCCTGACATCCGATTGAAATAAATCCATTCACAAACAACCCTATCATGAGACGTAGAAATTTTCTGAAAGCATGCCTGGTAGCCCCAATACCGTGGAATCTATTCCAGTTGGAGAATAAAATCATGACGGTACTTGGTGAGATATCGCTGGCCGATTTGGGCACTACCCTCATTCATGAGCATATTTTGGTAGACTTTATCGGAGCGGATAAAATTTCCTCCGCCCGCTGGGATCGAAAAAAAGTACGGGAGTCGGTACTCCCCTACCTACAGGAAGCAAAAAAGGCCGGGGTGCAATCCATCCTCGACTGTACCCCGGCCTTTTTGGGCAGAGACGCTCACTTGCTACGCGAAATTTCACAGGAGAGTGGGCTCCATATCCTGACCAACACGGGCTATTATGGGGCAGCCCAAAACAAGTACCTCCCCTTCTGGGCCTTTACCGAAACTGATCGCCAACTGGCCCGACGCTGGATCCGGGAGTTTGAAAAAGGAATCGACGAGACGGATGTCCGGCCTGGCTTTATTAAAATTGGCGTTATGAACGGGGCGCTGTCTCCCTTGCATCAGAAGCTCGTACGAGCTGCGGCATTGACTCACCTAGAAACCGGCCTCACGATATGTTCCCATACCGGACCTGCCCAACCAGCCTTTGAAGAACTAGCCCTCCTTAAAGAAATGGGGGTACATCCGTCGGCCTTTGTGTGGGTGCACGCACAAGCCGAGGCAAACAAGGCAACGTACCAGACGGCCGCCCGGCAAGGTACCTGGGTAAGTTTGGACGGGATGGGTTGGGGAGATTTCGAGAACTATGCCACCTGGCTTGTCCAGCTCAAAGACAGTGGGTTGCTGCAGCAGGTACTGGTCTCGCACGATGCCGGATGGTACCGACCGGGGGAAGCCAACCCCATGAAGGAATTTCAAGGGTATACTCACTTTTTTGATGAGGTGTGGCCCCTTTTAGTGAAGGCAGGCTTCACTACCGCTGATTACAATCAGCTTCTGGTCAAAAATCCCGCCGAGGCTTTTGGTATATCCATTCGAAGAAGCTAACAACAAAAAAAGCCCATCCAAACCAATGGACGGGCTTATTTGTGAAAGAATGTTCAGATTACTTCTCTGCCTGTGGAGTATACAAATCAAAGAATTGATCCAGCTTAGGCGTGATGATGATCTCCGTACGACGGTTCATGCTACGGCTTTCCTTGGAGGTGTTGTCCACCTTAGGCATGTACTCGCCACGGCCACCGGCAATCATGCGGCTAGCAGCTACTCCGTACTTGCTTTGCAGGGTACGAACCACCGAGGTAGCGCGCTTTACGCTCAGGTCCCAGTTGTCGGCCAAGTTCCCGCTGGCAAAGGGAACGTTATCCGTGTGGCCTTCCACCAGGATTTCGATTTCTTTGTAATCGTTCAAGATTTTAGCAACCTTGCCCAGTACCGTTTCGGCTTGGGGAGTCAGGTCGAATTTGCCTAGGTTAAAGAGCATTTTATCCGAAAGTGATACGTAGACCACCCCTTTCTTAACTTCAATTTGAACGTCTTCGTCACTAACATCCTGTAGCGAACGCTTCAGGTTCATTACCAACGCCATGTTGAGTGAATCCTTCCGCTGGATGCTGGTATTCAAGTCTTTAATATAGTTACCTTGGCTATACATCATATCCATGGATTTTTTGATACTCTCAGCACCTTCACGGCTAATTACCGAAAGATCAGACATCCGATCCAAAAGTGCGTTGTTGTTCTTTTTCATAAAATCCACCTGATCTTCCAGTTCTTTTACGCGGGCATTCCGGGTAGTCAGGTCGTTCTGAGCGGATCTTAAATCGGTATTCAGTTTAGCTACTTTGCCATCGCAGTCGGTCAGATCGGTCTTGGCCTTATCTAACATCAACTGAATTTGGTCTCTTTCATTTTGGACTGCCAACATTTTTTTCTTACTGGCACAAGAGCCCAGCACGAACAATAAAGAGATTGCAAGAATTGTTTTTTGCATGAGGTAAGTTAGTTTATGGAAAATTTAAATTATTAGGGTTATTGAAAAATTCATTTCCGGAATTCGCAAAAAGAATGGGTAACGAACTCTTTTATTCTGAACCGCAAAATTAGTATGAACAAAATTAAAAGACATATTTTTTTTAATAATACTCATAAAATATTGTGCCAAATAGAATATTCAGCTACTTAATAACCGCAAAAAAAAGCACAAACGCAGAATTAGCGGAAGTTGTAACTTCCGCTAATTCTGCGTTTGTGCTCCTAGCTAGTAGGATACTTTACTAATACGGAATAGACCAATACGGATTCCTTCGTGACTTCATACTATCCGAAATGTGAGTCCAAAGTAACTCTTTGTATGCTTTTTCATTCAGCTTTTTTCCTTTTAATTTTTTGGGCAAGGCTAACTCCTCCCCCACGGGTTTTAAGTCTACTTTTATGGCCGTAATCACGACATCCCCCTCATTCAGATCAAGTTCCATGATCATGCCGGGTAGGCCGAAATATTGTTCCGGGCCCGCCGGAACCGGAAGATCATGGGCGAACCAGGCAGCCACTTTTTGCTTTTTGATGGTATCTTCGGTTACCGCTAGCATACAAACGTGGCCGTTTACATCCTTGATCTGATTCAAAATCTTCCAGCGGGGGGCTTGCAGGCTATCCTCTATGATATAGGTCTTTCCCAGCATTTCGATTAACTCAGTTTTCTTCTCCTGTTCAAAGTCCCTAAAAATCTGAAATTCCCGCTGCCGCCAACTGTACCGCCCATCGTCGGTGCTCGCTTGTTCGCTCTCGTAGGTGTACCGGCTCTTGGTAGGACTAAACACGAGCTTCATTTTTGTTTTATCTTCGTCGTCATTTCCCCAGGTAAGTTTTATCCGGTCTTTTTCTTCCTGACTCAGGTAATCCAGTCGGGAATAAATCTGGGACCAATGATACACCCGTTCGTAGGTAACAACCCCTTCCATTTGTTGGGCGAAGGAGCTGGTTGCAAGAAAGATAAAAAATAGAATTATGATTTTTTTCATAAAAATTACGTGTCTATATATATTTTTAGTATCCATTAGTAACCATTCCGACGTATATTCCCGGTGATGCCCCGCATATTGTACGTAAAGCTCAGCATAAAGTACCGAGCCAGGGTGTTTACCTGTTCGGTTGTCACAAAATTTTGGGAAGCAAATTGCCGGATTCCTTTGTTTTGATTGAATACGTCGTAGGCCGATACCCGCACTTCTCCTTTCTTATTTTTCAGCATTATTTTGTAAAGCGACAGGTTCAAAATGGGCTGTTTGCGATCGAAACCAAACCGGTCATTAACGTAGGTATTCAGATTAAATCGGCTGGAAAAATACACCTCAGCCGGTAATTTAAAGTTCATTTCGGCTCCGTACGAGTTATTTATTATTTTCTGATTTTGGCTCGTATTCAAGGAATAACTGGTATTAGTAATATTCCAACTAGCATTTGCGTACAGAGTGAATTTGTCACTTGGCGTTAAACTCAGGTTGGTACCGACCCGATAGCTATTCGATTTGGTCTGATTCAATATGTCATTTACGTAGATCAGATTTTTACTCAAATTAACCGAGGAGTTGATGCCCAGGGTACTCTTGGTCTTTTTCAAAGGAAAGCCATAGTTCATGTACCCTCCCAGGTTGTCCCCGCCGGTGATGTTGATCGGACGGCTGCGCGTAATCAGGTTTTCATCAATCTGCTGGTTGTACACAATTTGGTTCACATTGTAATTGTAATAGAGGGAGGTAAAGAACTGGGTAAAATTACCGGGATTGAAATAATTGAAGCCGCCCCTCACCTGGTGACTCGACTGCGGTACGAGGTTTGGATTGCCCTCCCGGATAAACAATGGATTGCTGTTATCCACAATCGGTTGCAAGTCCCGAATGGGTGGTTCGTTTACGTTCATGTCGTACCCGAAATACACGTACCGATTATTTTTCAGGTCATAATTGAGGCTCGCGTTGGGGGTCAAGCGCTGAAACCTCCGGGATACGGAACTGAATCCCGAGGCCGTTTGATCCTGGGCAAATTCTCCTTTCAGGTCAAATTGCATGGCGGCTACCCCTAGGGATAGGTTCAACCCTTTGTTCGAAAAACGCACACTGGTACCCAACCGGTTGTAGGCGATTTGATTGGTGTAGTACCGGCTTAGCTGGGTATTGCGGCTTCTATTCGAATCGTTGATATCGAATACATCCCGATCGACTTCGTCCTCCCGCAAGCTAAAATTGTAGAATGTTTCGATAAAAAACTTTTTGGCAAAAGGTTCAATATACAGCAGACTACCCTTAAACTGGGTCCTCAGGCTGTTGGTCATATTGTTTTGGTTGATGGCCACCACGCGCGGGTCCTCACTACCTTCGTAAAACTGATTTGTTGACCGCTGATTGGCCTCACCGTCGGTATTGTTTACGTTGTGGCCTACACTCGCGGCAAAATTGCGCCCCTTTTTGGCAAACTTATGGCGGTACAGGGCCGTGTTTCCCATGGCGAAGGAATTGAAACGACTATCGTTATTGATATCAGCCTGGGTAGCGAGGGTATTGGCTCCTCTGAAAAATTGCTGAAAACTAGAATAACGGGTATCTCCCCGACCAAAGCGGGCATTGCTGATGATCACCAGTGAGTTGAGGGAGTCTAGCTTCTGTTCCAGCCGGATGCCTCCCCGGTGGTTGGTATTCAGGTTGTTCCGGCTATTGTTGTCATTGGTGGTAAAGGAGCTTGCACTCAGGATGCTCTCCTTCAAGGTAAAAGCATCTTGTACCTGATCGGTTTGGTTGAAATAATAGTTGGAGCTGAACTTTGTCTTTTTATTGTCATAGTTGTAGTTCGCGCCACCGGCCCAGTTTTTACTAAATCCCCGGCTCTGATTTCCCCCCGGCTGAATGGTGAGACTCTGCTCATCTTCATCAAAGGAAATAAAGCGAATCCCTCCCCCACTACTGAACCCAAAATCCCCATCCTCTCCCCAGTTAAAGGACTGACTACCCCTGAAATCCTGGTAATCGTCCCAGGATAGGCCCGTCTGATTGGTGTTGTTTCCCAGGCCAATTATCGCAAACTGCTGTTTGTCATTGAATCGGTTGTAGTTTACCTTGCCCTCAACCCGGTTATCGGTACCAGCTCCTACGGTGGCCTTTCCGAAACCACCCTTTTTGTGGCTGTCTTTCAATTCCAGGTTTAGGGTTTTTTCCTGTTTTCCATCTTCAATACCGGTCAGCCTCGCCTGTTCCGATTTCCCGTTAAACACCTGCACTTTTGAAATCGCTTCGGCGGGTAGATTTTTGGTAGCCATCTTGGGGTCATCCCCAAAAAAACGCTTGCCGTCTACCGTGACGCGTTTTACTTCCTGGCCCTGCGCCCGAATGGACCCATCCTGCTCCACCTGCATGCCCGGAAGCCGCCGCAGGAGGTCTTCCACGGTGGAGCCGGGAGGTACCTTGAAGGAGCTGGCATTGTACTCAACGGTATCCCCTTTGATACTCAACGGAGCGCGGGCCGTTTTGATCACCACCTCAAACAAATCCTGGTTGAGCATTTTCAGTTGGATCTTTCCTACATCGGTGATGGGGTCGTCGGTTGGTTCCACCTTTTGTTCGTAGGGTAGGTAGCCCACGTACGAAATTTTCAGCAGGTAGGGGCTGCGTTTCACATTTTTGAATTCGAGGAGCCCCTGATCGTCGGTACGGCCAAAGCTCACCAACGCCGAATCCTTCGGCATGAGTAGCATGACGGTGGCCGCAGGCAGTGGCGCACCAGCGGAATCTACCAGGGTACCTTTAATGGTAAATCGGCCGGAAGTCTGGGCCTGGGCGGCTATTCCAACCAGGAGCATTAGTAGCAGAAGTAGGTTTTTTTTCAAGGGTAGGCGGTTTTTGTGGAAAAAATAGGACGGTTAAGTAATAACTTGGAATAAAGGTCTCAAAAAGATACAAAAGGTTGCAAGGCCAACGGAATATTTAAGGAAATTTAACTATTTATTTAGTTTAAGGTAAACTTACTCATTTTTTGAATAGTTTGAAAAAAATATATATAATTATTTTATATATAAATAATCGAGGGTTTACAAAAATAAAAAAGGTAGACTTTCGTCTACCCTTTCACTCAAACTTAATAGATAAACCTTTACCAGCGAATCAATGCTGACCCCCAGGTGAAGCCGCTCCCAAAAGCAGCTAAACACACTAAATCACCTGAGTTAATTTTTCCGGCCTCCCAGGCTTCGCACAGAGCAATGGGAATGGAGGCGGCGGTGGTGTTTCCATATTTTTGAATATTATTCCACACCTGATCATCCCGCAGTTTTAGCTTGGCTTGCACAAACTGGCTGATCCGTAGGTTTGCCTGGTGCGGTACCAGCATATCAATGTCCGAAGTGGTCAAACCGGTTTTCTCCAAAGCTTCGCCGATGACTTGCGGAAATTTTTGAATCGCGGTTTTGAATACCAGCTGGCCTTCCATATTGGGGTAAATATTTTCGCGTTTTAGCAATTCATCGTAAATAAATATCCCTCCGAATTCCTGATCCGGATACCCAAACTGCTCCTTACCTACGTAATGCCCACCGTGGCTCCCCGGACTTAGCTGAGCCAACTGTTCGGCATGGGTACCATCCGAGTGGAGGTGAGTAGTCAGGATTCCCTGGCCTTCGGTTTCGGTGGGTTGAAGCACTACCGCTCCGGCACCATCCCCAAAAATTACGGTCACATTGCGGCCCTTTGTATTGAAATCAAGTCCCATGGAATGCATTTCGGAGCCTACCAGCAGGATGTTTTTGTACATGCCGGTTTTGATAAACTGGTCGGCAATAGACAGCCCGTAAATAAAGCCAGAGCATTGGTTCCGGATATCGAGAGCACCAATTTCGGTGGAGGTTATCCCGAGCTCTCGTTGGAGCAGAACCCCGCAGCCAGGGAAATAATAGTCGGGGCTCAGCGTGGCGAAGATGATAAAGTCCACGTCTTCTTTCTGGATACCGGCCCGTTCTATGGCCAATAAGGCGGCACGGGTACCCATGGTCGTAGTGGTTTCTTCGTGCTTTTTGGCGTAGTGGCGTTCGGTAATTCCGGTTCGTTCCTGAATCCATTCGTCCGAGGTATCCATGAATTTGGTCAGGTCGTTATTGGTCACAACGGTTTCGGGTACGTATTTGCCGATACCGGCGATCTTTGTGCGTAGTTGCATGAGAGGTAATTTGGGGTTGATTGTTAGGCCGAATTCCGGTAGGTTTATAAATTCGGGAATCAAATGTCCTATTAATGCGTCAATTATTCAATACTATATAAGATAATTGCAATTTTTATTTCAACATAAATCAAATTGAAAAAAATCGGATTACTCTCAGACACCCATAGCTACCTGGATGAATCCCTGTTTGACTACTTCAAAGACTGCGATGAGGTATGGCACGCTGGGGACGTAGGCACCGGAGCTATCCTAGATAAATTGGAAAAATTCAAACCGCTCAGGGTCGTGTTTGGCAACATCGATAGCCACGAAATAAGGGTGAGGTCCGTGGAGAATCTTACTTTTGAGCTGGAAGGATTCCGAATTTGGATCACCCATATCGGTGGTGCCCCACCCCGGTATAATCCAATCGTAAAACCCCGGCTGCAAACCGATACCCCGGATATTTTCGTGTGCGGGCATTCACATATCCTGCGGGTAATGCGAGACGCTAAACTAAAAAATATGCTGTATCTCAATCCGGGAGCAGCGGGAAGGGAAGGGTTTCACAAAATGCGGACCGTTCTCCGGTTTAGCCTGCATCAGGGAACCATCTCGGGTATGGAGGTAGTGGAGCTAGGGTTGCGGGGGGCCATTCGTTAGCATGAAATAAAATACTGATTATGAGTAATTTGAAATCATTTTTGTTAGAAATTTTTTGCTGAATTTTACCTATCCCTAAATCCCTCTGCACCGGCAGTCCGATCCTTGAAGGAGAGGGACTTCTTTCTTAGGAAAATTAATCCATATTTTTCGTTAGATAAAACGGCAAGCCCGGCAAATGAGCCGGGCTTGCCGTTGGCTTACCGCTATGGCATCGTTATTTTTTCAATTTTATTTGCCCGGCATAGGGCATTGAAATTCGCAATATCCTGTTGGATTAGGTTCGTCTTTTCTTTTTCCAGCATGGCCCATTGGGTATCCAATTCTTTGATGCGTTCTTTCTGGCCGTTGGTTACTTGGGGTACGTTGGAATCTAACTCACCGCGCACAAAAATATAGTCGGCGCTGAGCATGTTCAGAAAGTTAATGACATCGTCGTTGGACTCTGACTTGTTTTGAACCAGTTTTTCTTCCCAGGTTTTCATTTTCGTAACCAGCACTTTACCAGAATCCAGCACCGCTTTCATTTCGGGTTTGTTTTTCAAAACTTCCATCAGAGCACTCACCTGCTTACGGGCCTTTTGCATCGCCACCACCGACTCGTGGATTTCCCGGATTTGATCCTCCACCGATGCCAACACCCGCTGCTGTTCCAGGTAATCGGACGGGCTGGCAGTGATCCTGGGGTCAGGCAAAATGGAAAAATTAGCAGTTTTTTGTTCCTTGCCGTAGGTAAGCCGAACCGAAAATTCCCCCGGTGCTACCTTGTGCCCGTCGTAGCTACCCTCAATAAACACTTTTGGAACTCCCGGCAGGGTTTCGGCCCGCATATCCCAAATGAACCGGTTTAGCCCGGCCTTGACCGGGAGTACATCATCCGGCGACGGACCACCAGGGTACTCCTCGAACTCATCGTCCTTTTTATTGGAATAGGATCTGACAAGCTTCCCCGCACGATCTAGTACCTCCAACGTCATGGTCAGAGTCGTATCTGGTTTGGCAGGCAGCTGATAGTAAAGTACCACGCCGGTGGCGGGATTTTGACCAGCGGGGCCACTGCGGGCTGAACCCGCACTTTCCTCGTCCACCACTTTATCCAGACTACTGCGTCCCGATACCCGGTAACTGTTTTCGGGGGTATACAGCCACAGGCTATCCTTGGAAATAGCCGTCCGGAATTGCCGAACCGGGCCCAAATCATCCAGAATCCAGATGGAACGACCCATCGTGGAGGCAATGAGGTCATTCTGATGAACTTTAAGGTCAGTTATGGGCGTTACGGGCAGGTTCAGCTGAAAGACGGACCAATTGTCTCCTCCATTATAGGAGACATACAGGCCGGTTTCGGTGCCGGCAAAAAGTAAATCTTTTCGCTGATCATCCTCCCGAACAACCCGCGTGTAAGCCCCGTCCGGAATACCCGATACAATTTTTTTCCAGGATTGTCCGTAGTCGGAGGTTTTGTACAGGGAAGGCGCAAAATCATTCCATTTATAGCGGGTGGTGGCGATGTAAGCGGTTGCCTTGTCGTGGGGGGATACCTCTATACTATTTATCAAGGTCTCTTCTAATCCTTTGGGGGTAACGTTGGCCCAGGTTTTCCCGTCGTCTCGGGTCAGATGTACCAGGCCGTCGTCGCTTCCAACCCAAAAAACGCCAGCCTCAGCCGGTGACTCCACTACGTAGGAAATAGTCGCGTAATTTTCGCCCCCCGCGCCTTCGTTGGTATAGGGGGCACCACCCAGCCCCAGTTTGGAGGTATCTGCCCGGGTTAAATCCGGTGATATGGCCGTCCAGGTAGTACCCAGGTCGGTGGTTTTGAACAACCGGTTCCCAGCGTGGTAGAACGCATTTTCCCTTTTGGAGAAAATAATCGGGGCGTTCCAGTTGAACCGGTATTTCATATCCTTGGCTTTGAGGGATTGGTACTGAATCGGCGAAACCATCACTCCTTTTCCTTCCTTGTTTTCAAGGTCCAGCAGTTCGATGGTGCCCTGGTAACTACCGCCCATCACGTACCGGGGCGCGTCAGGATCAAACGCTATAAAGGCACTTTCACCCCCGGCGGACGGAGCCCACTCCCGTTCGGTAATTTCACCGCCCGAGGTTGTGCGGCTGGCGATCATGACGGATGAGTTATCTTGCTGACCCGCGTATATTCGGTACGGAAAAAGGTTATCCACACTTAATCGGTAGAACTGGGCTGTGGGCAGACCATTCTGAAGCGAGAAGCTCTTTCCGGTATTGAAACTCACGGCTGCCCCACCGTCGTTGGAAAGCACCATGTTTTTGTTGTTCCTGGGATTGATCCACAGATCGTGGTGGTCACCGTGGGTATCAGAAAATACCTTACTGAAAGTTTTTCCTCCATCAATGGATTTCAGGGCCGGGGAGTTCAGCACATACACCGTGTTCTCATCCGTAGGATCTGCAAATATTTCGGTGTAGTACCAGGCTCGCTGCACGGTGCGGTGGTCTTTGCTCACCCGTGTCCAGCTTTTACCGGCATCATCCGAGCGAAAAACTCCCCCTTTTTCTTTTCCGGTATCCGATTCTATTACCGCAAAAACCCTTTCCGGATTGGCGCGTGAAACCGAGATACCCATCTTGCCCAACTCCGTCGGCAGCCCTTTTTCTAATTTTATCCAGGTTTCGCCGGCGTCCATTGACTTATAGAGGCCGCTGCCCTTGCCGCCACTGACCATTTGCCAGGGCAACCGGCGGTGATCCCACAAGGCTGCGTATAGGATCCGGGGGTTGGTCATGTCCATGCTCAGATCCGAGCATCCCGAATTGTCATCTACGTACAGCACTTTTTTCCAGGTTTGTCCGCCATCCGTTGATTTGTACACGCCCCTATCCGCGGTTGGACCGTGCAAAGCCCCCTGTGCCGCCACGTATACTACATCCGGATTCTGGGGATGGATACGAATCATTGAGATGTGGCGGGTCTTATCGAGCCCTATCTTTGTCCAGGATTTGCCCGCATCGGTGGATTTGTATACGCCATCGCCGTAGGAGGTCATTACCCCGCGGGGAGCGTGTTCACCCATGCCTACGTAAATCACATTGGGGTCGGATTCGGCCACAGCCACGGCCCCAACCGAACCGGTTTTGAAAAAACCATCCGAAATCGGAGCCCAGGACACCCCGGCATCGGAGGTTTTCCAGAGTCCTCCGCCCGTGGTGCCCATATAATAGGTGAGCGGGTCGCCCACTACCCCACTGGAAGCCACGGATCTCCCGCCCCGGCTTGGGCCAATATTCCGCCATTTGGTGGCTTTAAATACTTGATTATAATCTTCCCGATCGGGGGTCTTTTCAACCGACTGCGGTGGAGTGACCTTTTTTTTCTTTTGGGAAAATCCCATAAATCCAACCAGCAATAAAGCAAGAAGTAGCGCAGATCTTTTCATTTGGAATGTAGGTAGGCTGAAGAATGAATGTTCGAAAAACAAAACTAAGATTATTCCGGCGAGTACCCACATTGGACGGCAACCTGCCGCAAAATAGATTTATCTATAAAATTAGTGGGGTATCTATTGTGATATACTTAAATATTGTACATTTAGAAAAAAAATAAACTATTTTATAATGGACATCTATGTAGGAAGCCTTCCCTTCAAAATGAAGGAGGTAGAATTGCGCGAAATATTTGAAAAGTACGGGGAGGTTTCTTCCGCAAAGATCATCATTGACAAAATGACGCGCCAGAGTAAAGGTTTTGGTTTTGTGGAAATGCCCGATGACGCCCAGGCGAAAGAGGCTATTTCCAATTTGAACGGCCAGGAATTCGGTGGCCGGACCCTGGTGGTAAATGAGTCTCAGAAAACTGAAAAAACAGGAGGATTTCGTTCGGGAGGCGGTGGCGGCTCCGGCGGCAGCGGCGGTGGTGGTGGTTATCGGTCGGGGGGAGATTTTCCCCGTCGGGATTCATCAAGCAAGCCGTTTAACAAACCCAACGACCGTGGTGGGGATAAGAAATGGGGTTCAGGCCGTGACCAGGATCGCAAAGGTGGTGGTGGTGGATTCAACAAAAGAGATCGCGACGACTATTGACGTAACTACAAGTACCAGGTGAGGCTCTACTTTTAGACTTCATTATTTTAAAAGCCCAAAGTAAGGTTAAATAGCCCTTTCTTTGGGCTTTTTCTCTATCATACACTTTATATAACCCATCTTTCACTTTGGAGTACTACTTACTATTTACATTCTTCCCGAAATAGTACTATCAAAATGTTTTGTTAGATTTATGTAGTTTTGTGAAAATGAGATAGTCATGACACCCAGTGGTACATTGAGGAAGGAAAATACCGATCAGGAGTTGTGGAGTAGATTACGTGAAGGGGATCAGGCCGCCTTTACCGACATCTTTGAGCGTTATCATGCTACTCTGTACAATTATGGGTGTAAGCTTTCTCAAAATACCGCGCTGGTAGAAGATGCGGTGCAGGACGTGTTTATTGATATTTGGCGAATGCGGGAGAACCTCACCGACACCATCACCTCCGTCAAATTTTATTTGTACCGAGCCCTCCGCAGACGCATCCACGTAAGCTCGTCCAAGCAACGGACTGCCCAGGAAATTACCTCGCTCCACGACCAGGATTTACCCATCATCGAGTCCAATTATGTATCCAATCGGATAGAAAGGGAATTTAACTCCCTCGTCAAAAATCGGATTCAGGAACTACTATCCCACCTGCCCGACCGGCAGCTGGAAGCACTTACCTTACGGTACTTTGATGATTTTGGGATTCCCGAAATCGCCGAAATTATGGGAGTAAACGAAAAATCAGTACGTAATTTTATCTACAAAGCCCTCACTACGCTTCGCCAGAACCGTAATTTCATTCTGCCCACCATCGCCCTCTTTCTCCTTTCTTCCCTTATTTAAAATTTTTTGCAAAAAAAATCTAGTTCAAAGAGGTCATTGCTCCCGGGTCCCACTCTTTCTTACTACATGACTCTTTTATCCAGCAGAAATGCAGAATTCCCCCTACACGCTAACGGAGCTAATCCAAAATGATAGTTTCATCGCCTGGGTACTTCATCCCGATGAACTCAGTGATCGGAAATGGCAGAATTACCTAGCCCAATTTCCGCACAAAAAGCAAGTGGTGGAGGATGCCCGTGGGTATGTGATTCTGCTGGCGGAGGACACCGGCCGGCAAGTCCCCAAACCCGAGCAGTCGGCCAGGATGTGGAAAAATGTGGCGGCTGGGATCCAGGAACCGAAAGAGGAGGAAATGATCCAACCCCTTTTTGTACCCCTTTGGCGAAGATGGTACATGGCCGCTTCGGTGGTGGTGTTGATTGGAGCCGGATTGGTGGCCTACCCCTACCTGAAAGGTGATGAGAAATTGGGTAGCGCGGCCGTAACATCGGATTCGGACTATGCCACTGTTACGAAGAGCATTCAAGACCGAAACAACACGAAAAAGCCAAAAACGATTTTGCTGGCAGATGGTAGCTCGGTGGTACTTTACCCCGGTGCGCAGTTGACGTACTCTTCGGTCGCAAATGGATCCAAAAGGGAAGTGAGCCTGGTGGGAACGGCGTTTTTTGAAGTTGTGAAAGACACGGAAAAGCCTTTTTTCGTCTATACCAACGGATTGACAACCAAGGTATTGGGCACAAGTTTCCTGATTGATGCCCGGGAGGATCTCGAAGAAATAAATGTAGAAGTCAGGACCGGCAGAGTATCCGTTTTTCCTGGGCAAACTATTCCCGAGTCAAGCACGAAGGTAGGACAGGAAAAAGATAGAGAGGGTGAGGGAATAATTTTGACCAAAGACCAGCGAATCGTGATTTCACGGCTTAGCGGCAAGCCAGTGCGGCCACTGGTGACAAGCCCAACCTTACCCGATGGAAAGGACATTGCCCGGCAGGAATTTGTATTCGATGAAACGCCGGTCTCGGAGGTGTTTGAGGCCTTGGAAGTTGCTTACAATATCAACATCTTGTACGATGAATCCTCCCTCAGTGATTGTCCGTTGAACGCGACGCTAATAGGCCAGTCTTTCAATAATAAACTAGCCGTAATCTGCTCAGCACTAGGTGCTACCTATGAAATTAAAGGCAATGAAGTAGTGATTACCGGAAACGGGTGCAAGTAGGCCTCGTGTATTCTATTGCTATTGAAATATTCCTTAAAATAAATTTACATCCTGAACCCTTAACCTTTTTTATACTCCTGCCTATGATATAGAAAATTGCACAAAAAAAGTCAGTCATGTTCCCGCATGACTGACCCAGAAAAGTTTCCCCAAAGTATGTTGCAGACATGCCTACCATCCACATAAAGTGGCTGAATGGGAAGATTTTGTTGAATCAAAAATCTTAACCAACAAATTCCTTCAAAAATATGAGAAAATTTCGACGATTAAATGATTTATTGTTTACCCTTATGCGTATTACAGTAATTCAATGTTTTCTGGCGGTAGTGGTAGCGGGCATGTCCCTGGCCCACGACCTGAAGGGCCAATCGGCTCTTGACCAGAAGGTGAGCCTGAATATAGAGAATCAGGAGATAAAGAAAATTCTGCGAGTACTGGAAAAACAAACCAATGTAAAGTTTGTATTCAGTTCTAAATTGATCCAATCGGATAGAAAAGCATCCCTGAAGGTACAAAACGGCTCCCTGTCCTCCGTCCTGGATCTGCTGCTTACCCCCCTGGAACTTAACTACAAGGCAACGGACGATCTGATTGTCATCAAGCCTAGGAACATGTCGGAAGCCGGAGCAGAACCTAGCCCGGAGGGGAACCCACAAGCAAAAATTGAGGTCATTAATCGCACGATCGCCGGATTGGTGACCGAAGAATCCGGTGATCCTCTGCCTGGGGTGAGCGTAGTGTTGAAAGGTACCCAAACCGGTGCCTCCACAGACGCATTCGGCCGATTTGCACTCAGTGTACCCGACGGCCCGGCAACCTTGGTTTTTTCGTTCGTTGGATTTCTTTCGCAAGAGATAGAAGTTTCTACCAGCCAAACTACGGTTAACGCATCCATGAAAGTGGATACCAAAGCCCTGGAAGAAGTAGTAGTGGTAGGGTACGGTACGCAACGCAAGGAATCCCTCACCGGCGCTATTGCTACGGTAACCAGCAAAGATCTGGATCGGGTCCATGGTGGCGCTACGGTCAGTTCGGGATTGGCGGGTAAAATCCCCGGCGTTACCTTTCGGATGCCGGATGGACGCCCCGGGGCGAGTGCCAACATTCAGATCCGGAACATGGGCAACCCGCTGTACGTAATCGATGGAATTCAGCAGGACGCGGGTCAGTTTAATAACATTGCGCCCAATGACATCGAGAGCATTACCGTTTTGAAGGATGCCTCGGCGGCTATCTACGGAGTACGGGCCGCCAACGGCGTAGTGGTCGTAACCACCAAGCGCGGCAAAACCGGAAAGAATACGGTCAATATTGACGCCTATACCGGCTGGCAAAACTGGTCACGTTTTCCGAATGTGGTGAATGATTCCTACCAGTGGCAGTTGGGCCGGGCCGAAGCCCAGGTTAACCAAAGCGGGAGTACTTCTCTAACCCCGGCTGAACTTGAAAAGTACCGGGAAGGTACCCAACTGGGATATCAGTCTTTTAACTGGAAGGATTTTATCGTTCAGAGAAACGCTCCTTTATCCTCCGCCAACATCAACATGACGGGCGGAACCGACAAGATCACCTACTATGTATCGGCCACGCGATTGTTTCAATACTCTGTCCTGGGTCGGGAATTCACCTTCAATCGGAACAACCTCCAAAGCAACGTGGATGCCAAGATCACCAACAACCTGAAAGTAGGGATTCAGATCAACGGTAGAATTGAGATTAGGGACAACCCCGGGATTCCGGGTGGGGACGACTACTGGCTACCCCGCTTCGCGATCCTACGAAATCGTCCGTTCGAGCGCCCGTACGCAAACGACAACCCACTCTATCTGAATGATATTAAGCATAACGAGACCAACTGGGCCTACAATAACAAAAAACTTGGGGGCTATGCTTCTAACATTTGGCGGGTACTTCAAACCAACATGTACGCTGAGTACCAGGTACCGGGAGTCACGGGCTTGACGGCCAGAGGCATGTATTCGTACTACATAGCCGATCAGGTGCTGAATGGTCACGAATACACCTACGACGCCTTTACCTACAACCCTACCGACGAAACCTACACCAGAACTGGTGGTAGTACCAACCCCTGGCGTGAGCGACGTACCCGTAAGATTATCCGGAATGTGTACCAGGGTCAGTTGAATTACAACAACACCTTTGGCAAACATACGGTAGGCGGCACCTTTGTGGCAGAGCGGCAGGAAGAGCGTGATCAGGAGCAGTTTATTCACTCCGTTCCTTCTACCAATGTCCTCCCGCTTCTGTATTTCGCCACGGCGGACCGCTACGACGACCGCGACGATCAGCTGGCCAGGATCGGCTACATCGGTCGGGTCAATTACAACTACAACAACCGCTACTACGTGGAGCTGTCAGCCCGCCGGGATGCTTCCTGGAAATTTGCCCCGGATCGTCGGGTGGGTTTCTTCCCTTCGGCATCGGCCGGTTGGAGAATTTCGGATGAGCAATTTGTAAAAAACATCCTCGGCGAGCGAAGCGCGTTGGACGACCTGAAATTACGGGCTTCCTACGGAGTATTGGGGGATGATGACATCGGGATCGGAGCCTATGACTACCTGCCCGGCTACAACTACAACCAGGGCAATGCTATCCTGGGCGGCAATGCCGTGGTGACCTCCCGCGATAAGGGTCAGGTTATTAATAACATCACCTGGTTTAAGAGTAAAATATTTGACATAGGAGCTGATTTCTCACTGTATGGTACCAAAATTACCGGTGCGGTGGACTATTTCGATCGGTTAAGAACTGGCTTACGCGGACGCAAATACGATATTCAGGTACCAAGTGAGCTAGGCTATAACCTGCCGGATGAAAACGTAAACAGCGATTCGCAGCGGGGTTGGGAAGCCGCCCTGGCCTACAACAACAAGATCGGAGATTTCAACTATCAAATTGGTGGAAACGTATCGTTCTCGCGCAGTAGATTTGAATCTACCTACAAGCCGATCTTTAATAACTCGCTGGATCAATACCGGAACTCTATTGAAAATCGCTACAAAAACATCTTCTGGGGCTTCGAAGCCATTGGTCAATTTCAAACCCAGCAAGAGATCAGCGAGTATCCGGTCAATATTGATGGACAAGGAAACCGTACCCTGCTTCCCGGTGATTTGATTTACAAGGATGTTAACAACGACGGAGTTATCAATGGCCTTGATGAGCGCCCAATCGGGTACACCACGGGGGGACAGCCCAACGTAAACTACGGTATCAATTTTACGCTTTCGTGGAAAGGATTCGCCTTCAACGCCGACTTCTCCGGAGGCTCCATGTATTCGTTTAACCAAAACTGGGAGCAACGCTGGGCCTACCAAAATGACGGTGCACTGAACGCCCTCTTTCTGGATAGCTGGAGACGAACCGATCCGTTTGATATCAACAGCGCCTGGAATCCCGGCACCTATCCGGCCTTGCGCTACAACGACCGTGGACACAGCAATTACAATAAGAACTCGACTTTCTGGACCCACAACGTACAGTACCTGCGCGCCAGAACGATCGAGTTGAGTTATTCGCTGCCAAAAGCACTTCTGACCAGGCTTAAAATGCAACGCGCCCGGGTTTACATCAATGGGTACAATCTCTTCTCGATTGATAATTTGAAGAAGTACGGTACTGACCCCGAAATTACCGATGACAATGGCTTGCAGTATCCGCAAAACAAGTTTGTTAACCTAGGGGTGAACCTGTCAATCTAACGCTCAAAATTCCAAGATGAAAAAGATAACCTATATACTAATGACTGCCTTGCTAAGCATAAGCTGGGCGTGTAATGACGAAGATTTTCTGGATCGGCCACCAACCAACCTGCTTTCAGAAGATCAGGTATGGAAAAATGAGGATGTAATCCTTTCCGTTCTCGGCAACCTCTACAACCGCTACTATGACTTTGGTACCGTAAAAGACTGGGCTTCCCTGGCCGACTTCAATGAGGCTTTCTGGTCTGAAGCCGGGCGCTATAATGCCTTTCAGAACAGCGGCTGGGGGTATGCCAACTGGTTTACCTGGGACTACGGCTACCTTCGCGAGATCAACCTATTCATCCAAAAAGCGGAGGCAGCCGATCAGATTAAAGCCGAGTCGCGAGATCGGTTTTTGGCCGAAGCGCGGTTTCTGCGTGCCTCCTACTACTTCGAAATGGTAAAGCGCGAAGGTGGGGTACCGCTCATCCTGGAACCGCTTACCTATGATTTTAGCGGCGATCCCAGCTATCTTCAATATCCGCGCGCTAAGGAATCGGAGATTTATGACTTTGTGATCAAAGAAGCCGAGGAAATCAAAAACAAACTACCAGCATCCGTGGGTGAAAAGTCACGCGCTACCAAAGGAGCGGCCCTGGCCATGAAAACCAGAGCCGCCCTGTACGCAGGGTCTATTGCCAAGTACGGTACCAAAACACCCCAGGTATCCTTGCCAGGAGGGGAAGTGGGTATCCCGGCGGAGAAAGCCAATGGGTACTATACTACCGCCCTGGCCGCCGCCAAGGAAATCATCAGCGGCAGCGCGGGTGCGTACGGCTTGTATACGAAGAAGCCTGATCTGGCGGAGAATTTTTCCAGTATCTTTTACGATAAGGCCAACAATTCGGAGGTGATTTTTGCGGACGATTTTAAATTGAAAAGTGGCAAGGTACATTACTTCACGGGTTGGAATCAGCCCCGCTTTGGGGCCGAAGAAGAAGAAGGAGGTCGTATTAATCCTTCCCTGAATCTGGTGCAGTCGTTCGAAAAACTGGACAACACCTTTGCTCCGATTCCCACGGGTACCTCGTCCGGCTCGGGTACTCCGAATTACTATGCCAACCAGACCGATATTTTTGCGGGCCGGGATGCCCGTCTGGCCGGAACCGTGATGCTACCGGGTACTGCTTTCAAGGGCCGTACCATTGACATCTGGGCGGGGTACCGCTTAGCCGATGGCACCGTTGTCAGCGGGGACGACCGGGGTTCACAAAAAATACTTCCCGGCAAATCCGTACCCCAGCAGGTCGTCGGATTTGATGGCCCCATTGATGGGTTCGAATTCACGGCCCAAACGGGCTTCTACCTCCGCAAATACCTCGATCCCGTGGTGGGGTCAGGACAGCGGGGTGTGAACAGCGAGGTGTGGTTCGTTCGCTACCGCTACGCGGATATCCTCTTGTCAGCGGCCGAGGCAACATTTGAATTAGGCAACGCCGCCGAAGCTGCCGGGTACATGAATCAGGTACGGGCCCGCGCCGGACTGACGATCCCGCTCAAAGCGTCCGAAATCACCTTTGGTCGTATCGTGCACGAGCGTCGAGTGGAGTTTGCATTCGAAGGCCTTGAATTTTTTGATATGAAAAGATGGCGGATTGCCCACGAGATATTCGACGGCAACCCCATTCCCTCCGTGAGCGAACTTACCTCCAATATCGGTGACGCCACCAAGCGCCGTACTCAAGTGTGGGGATTGTGGCCTTATAAGATCTACGCTCCGGGTACTCCCAACGACGGCAAATGGGTCTATAAAGAAATTAAGCTCAGCCGGGTAACTGGTTCGGATCGCTTTCAGCTGGGAAATTATTACTCCTACATAGATGACGCGGTGATCAACAACAATCCAAAACTGGTTCGGAATCCCAACCACTAATCTTTAAACTGCAACATCCCATGAAATTCAGGTCTAATATACTACCCATTCTTGCCATGGCTGCCGTTTTTTCAGCCTGTGAAAAGGATAACTACCCGGCTCCCAACATCAACTTGACCGGAAATATCGTGTACAAAGGTGCACCCATCGGCGTGGAATTTGACCAGGTCAGGTTACAGCTTTGGCAACCCGGTTTTGGCAAACTGGCGGCCATTGATGCTCCCATCGCCCAGGACGGCTCTTACTCGGCTTTGTTGTTCAGTGGAAATTACAAAGTAGTGATCCCAGGAAACGAAGGCCCGTGGAGAACCATCGTGAACGACGCGGCCAAAAAAGATACCATTTTTGTAAACCTCAACGGGAATCAAAAATTGGATATCGAGGTCCTACCCTACTTCATGATCCGTACCGCTCAGCTGAGCGGGGGAGAGAAAAAGGTGAATGCCACGGTAGCCCTCGATAAGATTATCACGGATGCCAACGCCAAAAATCTCGAGCGCGTCTCCCTGTACATCAGCCGAACGCAATTCGTATCCCGGTCCAACAACGTGGGAGTCACTAATTTGGCCGCGGCCAGTATCACCGATTTGAGCAATATCAAGCTATCAGTAAACGTACCTACCATCAATCCGACCCAGGATTATGTATTCGCCAGAGTAGGCGTCAAGGTGGTTGGCGTGGAGGATATGTTATTCTCAGAAGTTCAGAAAATCACCTATTAATTTGCTTTCAGGCCCGCCAGTTCTTGCCCCTTGGCATAGGCTGGCGGGCCTGATTCCTCTGAGTTGGTACGCAAAGAGCGCCATGCTCACAAGTAATCTTTGCTTTGTTAATCCTTATAAGTGGTGGAACAGGTAGGGTTATCTATCCGGAAATCCTTGCCTGCCTTTCCGTCACTCTCTTACCCTTGACCCAAATCAATAAACGAATGAAAAAATACCTAGTAGCCCTTGTTTCAGTACTCTTTGCCTTGGGTTGTGCAAAAACGAACATGAATTCTTCGGGTACTTCTACGTCGGTATCCAATCCTACACCCCGCCGGGCGGAGGTACTTTTTCTGGGTAATACCAGCAAGCACCATGATTCCGGGAAGTACGCTCCCTGGCTGGCAATCAAACTTTTCGAGAGTGGGATCAATACCTCTTACACCGTTGATCTTAATGATCTTAATCCCGAAAACCTGGCCAAATATGACGCCCTGATTATTTATGCCAATCACGATGTCATTTCTCCCGCTCAGGAAAGTGCCCTGAAAAATTTTGTGGAAAGTGGTAAAGGCCTAATTCCCCTGCACTCGGCGTCGGGCTGCTTCTTGAATTCTGAGTGGTACATCAAAACCATCGGTGGGCAGTTTGCCTCTCATAAGACCGGGGAGTTTAAGAATGTGATTGTAAAAGCCAATCACCCCGTGATGCAGGGGATTACCGATTTTTCAACCTGGGATGAAACCTATGTCCTCAAAAACCTAAATCCTGACATGACCGTCCTCACCGAGCGAGTCGAAGATGGGCAGCATTATCCCTATACCTGGGTGCGCAACGAGGGAAAAGGTCGGGTGTTCTACACTGCCTACGGCCATGAAGACCGGACCTGGTCGAATATTGGATTTCTGGATTTGGTGCGCAACGGAGTCATGTGGGCGCTGGGCGAGCCGGTGCAGAAACAAATCGCCGCTCTGAACATACCCGATGTGGACATTTACAATGCCGATACCATTGCGCAATACACCAAGCGGCACATTGTCCCAAAAATGTCTGAGGCACTTTCTCCGGCCGAGTCCCAAAAAATTACGCAGGTTTTGCCCGAATTCAAGGTGGAGCTTTTTGCGATGGAGCCCGATGTGATTAACCCCATTGCCATGGCCTGGGATGAGCGGGGCCGTCTTTGGGTGGTAGAGTCGGTGGATTATCCCAACACCTTCAAGGAAACGGATGGTGCAGGCTAACGACCGCATCAAGATTTGTGAGGATACCAACGGAGATGGTAAGGCTGACAAATTCACAGTTTTTGCCGATGGACTCAATATTCCCACCAGCATGATTTTTGCCAACGATGGAATCATTGTCACTATGGCTCCCGATATTCTTTTCATGAAAGACACGAATGGCGACGACAAAGTTGATGTCACCCAAGTGCTTAGCCACGGCTGGGGCAAGGGAGATACCCACTCGGGACCTTCCAATTTGATCTACGGTTTTGATAACAAAATCTGGGGTTCCGTAGGGTACTCTGGCTTCAATGGTACCGTCAATGGTAAGGAAACCCGCTTCCCGATGGGGGTATTTCGTTTCGGACCCGATGGTTCGGACTTTGGCTACCTCGGCAAAAGCAGCAACAATACCTGGGGGCTGGGCGTAACCGAAGACAACAATATTTTTCTTTCTACGGCTAACAATACCCACAGTGCTTTCTACTCCATGCCCGAAAACTACCTGATGCGCGCCGTCCCTGGCGACAAAGAGCAGGTGAATTCGGTGCAGAAAATAGACGGACATTACGACGCGCACACCATGACCCCCAACATCCGTCAGGTGGACGTGGTAGGTGGGTATACTGCCGCCGCCGGGCATCATTTTTACACCGCTCGCGATTTCCCCAAAAAATATTGGAACCGCGTTGCCTTTGTGAACGAACCCACGATGCGCCTGGTCCACAATGCCATCATCGAACCCGATGGAGCCGGCTTCAAGGAAAATGATGGGTGGAATTTGACGGCCAGTTCAGACGAATGGTATGGCCCGGTGCAGTCCCAGGTAGGTCCCGACGGGGCGGTCTGGATTGCTGACTGGTACAATTTCATTATTCAGCACAATGTATTCGTACCCCGGCAGGCTCCCTCCGAGTTCGTATTACCTTTTACCGAGCAACCCCACGGACAGGGCAATGCCTTCATTAGCCCCCTGCGGGATACCAACCACGGTCGCATCTATCGGGTTATCTACAAAAATGCCGCCAACAAGCCTTCCATGAAGTTGTCGAAAACGGATGTACCAGGCTTGGTGGCTGCCCTTGAAAACGACAATATGTTCTGGCGCATGACCGCGCAACGACTTCTGGTTGAATTGCAGGATAAGTCGGTAGCACCGGCCCTGTACAAAATTATTGCCAATCCTAAGGTAGACGAAATCGGTCTGAATAGCCCGGCGGTTCATGCCCTTTGGACCCTACACGGACTAGGATTGCTCGATGGCGCTAACGCTGATGCACTGAATGCCGCCAAAAAAGCACTCTCCCACCCCGCCGCAGGGGTTCGGAAGGCCGCGGCTGAAGTTATGCCCAAAACCGAACAGAGTTTTGGTTCTTTGCAACCCTTGCTTAAAGATCCCAACCTAAACACCCGGTTGGCTACCCTGGTATCTTTGGTGGAGGTACCTGCCTCCGATAAAATCGGCGAGGCCCTTTATCTGGCTTCTCTCGAAGATGAAAATGCCAAAGACCGCTGGTTATCGAAAGCACTCCTGGCCGCGGCTATCACCCATGAGAAGGGTTTCAAGGCCGCCGCTGAAAAAAGCTCCGGCAAGTCCGATTTCAGTGGTCAAATTCTGGGCATGTTGGCCAAAGAAGTGTACACCCTGGGCCGTCGGAATGCCATGCTTTTTGCCCCCGAGGTGAAAGGGAAGGAGCTCATCTTCCGGACCAGCGTCACCAAAGCCGAGGACAAGCCTCTGCAAGGTTTCATCGTGGGACAAGGCAGTAGCAAATCCGGTTACGCGCTGTACATACAGGATGGTAAGGTAATCATGGATGTGAACCAGCACGGGGCCACAAACCGCGTGGCCACCAGCCAACCGTTACCCGATAAATTTGACCTGATGGCCAGTCTGACTAAAGGCGGTAAGGTCACCCTTGAAATAGATGGTAAGGTAGCAGCCGAAGGCAATGCCCACATGCTGTTTATGGAAACTCTGCCCTACACGCTGCGCACGGGTGAAGATGGGGAAGGGAACGAGAAGATCGGCTCCTACGAAGGACGTTTTGGCTTCCAGGGCAATTTCCAAAAGGCCAGTCTGGAACTGCAAAAGCCGAATGCCTCTGACATGGAGGTAGCCAATACGGTAAGTACCAAAACTTCGACGCCTACGAACTCTTCCAATGCCCGGGTCATCGAGTTGAAGGTAGTCCCCGAAATGTTGCAATTCGACAAGGTTTTGCTGAACGCTAAGGCGGGTGAAAAAGTGATCATAAATCTGGAAAATCCCGACGGCATGCAACACAACCTATTGATCATCAAAATCGGTTCTCTGCAAAAAGTGGGTAAAGCCGCCGATGAAATGCTGTCTAACCCCAAGGCCGCCGAAATGCAATATGTACCCAAGGTACCTGAGGTCCTTCACTCCACCAAGCTGGTGAATCCGGGGGAAACCATCTCACTTGAATTTACCGTACCCAGCACTCCCGGTGATTACCCCTTTGTGTGTACTTTCCCCGGCCACTGGCGGGGGATGAATGGTATCCTAAGAGTTTCGAAATGATACCTGACATTGGCCTCTTGACAAATAGAAAATTCATTTCTCTTATCCCAAATCTGAATGAAAAATCCAATTTTTAAAATCAGCCTGGCCCTGGCTTGCATTGTGCTTTTCGGAATGGGCTGCTCCAAGAACAGTACCTCTTCTGGGAAGAAACCGATCAAGGTCCTCATGGTGGGCGGTGGTTCTTCCCACGATTTCGACCGCTGGTATAAGCAGGAAGATAGCCAAACTCTCCAACGAGATGGCCTGGCTACCGTTGAATATACCGATGAGCCGACCACATGTCCTCTCGAAAATGGCTGGTATCGATGTTCTGTACCTGGCCAACAACCAACCCATCAGCGACCCCGCCACCCGCAAGGCCATTTTCGATTTTGTGGATGCTGGCAAGGGGCTGGTACTAGCCCATCCGGCCATTTGGTACAACTGGAAAGATTGGCCCGAATACAACCAAAAGCTCGTCGGGGGAGGTTCGCGGGGCCACAACAAGTATGGTCCTTTTGACGTGACGGTAACCAACCAAGCTCACCCCATCATGAAAGGGGTACCGCTACCTTCAACCTCAATGATGAATTGTATTACTTCAAGCCGGACCCCGCCGGTACGCCCGTTGAGGTATTAGCCACGGCCAAGGCCACGACGGCACCTGATGTTTTTCCCAGCCTGTTTACCGTGAAGTACCCCAAAGGTCGCGTAGTGGGCATTGCCCTCGGGCACGACGCTGCCTCGCACACCCTGGAAGCCTACCAAACCATCCTCCGCAACTCCATCAAGTGGGCCGCGGGAAGATAATCGGGAATGAGTGATTGAGAGAATGATAGAATAGTTTAAATAAAATTATTTAGTATCATCCGTTCTGTCAGGAATAGAACAAAATTCCAAGTCCCTTCCGGGAACTGTCAAATTTCTATCCCTCAAATTCCCCCACCCAAAAATTACTCATTCCGACATTCATTCTATCATTCAACCATTCACTCATTCATTCATTCTATCATTCAACCATTCACTCATTCTCTCAATCACTCATTCAAAATTAATATATGAGCAACCAACAAATCACTGTCGTCATCGTAGGTATGGGTTTTGGGAAAGAATTTATCCCCATTTACCAGAGTCATCCCAACATCAAGGCCGTGGGAATATGTACCCGACGCAAAAATGTAAGGGACGAACTGACGGAGAAATACAACCTGGACCCCAATCTGGTCTTTGAACATTTTGAAGATATCCCCGGTCGCGAAGATGTAGACGCCATCCACATCGTAACGCCCGTACCCGACCACGCCCGCATGACGCTGGCCTCCCTGAATGCCAATAAGCATACGGCCTGTACCATCCCCATGGCCATGACCGTGGAAGATTGCAAGGCCATTGTGGAAGCCAAACGCAAATCGGGAAAGGTGTACATGATGATGGAAACCGCCCTGTACACCCGCGAGTTTCTATATGGTCTGAAAATGGCCGAAACCGGTGAACTGGGACGCATTCAGTTTGTACGCGGTTCGCACATTCAGGATATGAGCATGGAAGGCTGGGATGAATACTGGAAGGGCTACCCGCCCATGCTGAATGGTACGCACGCCATCTCGCCCCTACTCCGGATCAACAATACCATCGCCGAATCGGTGGTTTGCCACGGCTCAGGTCGCCTGTCCGACGATTTGGCCAGTCGGTACAATTCGCCCTTTGCGGTTGAAACGGCTACCTTTACATTGAAAGATTCGGACGTAGTGGCAGAGGCTACACGCTCCCTTTTCGACGTGGTTCGTCAATACCGCGAAAGCTATGATGTGTACGGCACCAAGATGTCGTTTGAATGGGAGCAATTGCAAGACGAGAGCCACGTAATCTTTGACTGGTGGCGAAAACGCTGAGCGCATTGATGTACCCGATACCGACGAACTGCTGATCGAACCCATCAAGCATTTTACCAAAAGAAAAGTAATCGACGATCCCAACCACGTGTCATTCCTCCAAGGAGCGGGGCACGGGGGATCGCATCCGCATTTGGTGCAGGAGTTTGTAGCAGCCATTGTGGAAGGTCGCGATTCGGCGGTAGATGCCGCCCTCGCGGCAAACTATACCTGTGCGGGTATTTGCGCCCATGAGTCGGCTATGAAAGGCGGCGAGCGAATCTCCGTACCCTCTTTCCAGGAGTAGCAATTCATAGATTAGGATTAATATAATGTCAAACAGCCATGGACCTTGTTCGTGGCTGTTTTCGAAAGTCGCATTCCTACCCCGGCGTTGCCGTCTATTTTCTTACCCCTTAATTTCCGTCCAGCTATGCTATTTGGTGCCAGTACGTTTATTTGGGCCTCGCCCTTTTCTACCCGAAATATTGACCTTTTGACCAAAGTCAAAAACATGGGCTACGATATTATTGAAATCGCCGTAGAAGACACCAAGCTAATTGACTGGGTGACCATTAAGGACGTTGCCCGGGACCTGGATTTGAAAATCACCATCAGTGGGGCATTTGGCACTGAGCGCGATATTTCCAGTACAGAATCACACTTTCGCCAACTAGGCAAAGAGTATATTCTGGATTGTATAAAAATCGCGGCGGATGTGAACAGCCCGTTGTTTGGCGGGCCCGTGTACTCGGCCGTTGGCAAAACCCGATTGGTTTCAGATGAACAGAAAAAACAGGAACGCGCCTGGTGCGTGGAGATTCTGCGGGAGGTCAGCGCGGTGGCCCAGGATCAGGGAGTGGAGTTAGGTCTTGAGCCCCTCAACCGTTTCGAGACGGACATGATCAATACCGTAGATCAGGCCCTTTCGCTGGTACAGGAAGTAGGTAATCCGAATCTTAAAATTGTCCTCGATACATTTCACTCCAATATTGAAGAAAAAGATATACCGGCCTCCATCCGGAAAATCGGCAAGGATTTGCTATGCCATGTCCAGGGAAACGAAAGTGACCGGGGTACGCCCGGTACCGGTCATTTGGAATGGGAAGGAATTCGAGATGCCTTGCAAGAGATTGGCTATGACGGTGCTGTGGTGATCGAAACCTTCGGCCAACCTTCCAAAGAACTAGCGAAAGCCGCCTGCATATGGCGTCCCTTGGCTAATAGCGCCGACGAACTGGCCAGTGAAGGGTTGGCTTTTTACAAACAACTGTTTTCGTAAATATGTGCTATTTTAAACAATCCCTCCTATCCCTTAGATCGGTTCTCTCTGGTGTCTTTGCCACTTTGCTCCTTTGCCCCTCATTGATGGCTCAGGTACCTGTCGACCTGAAAAGTTTTGATAAGAAAAGTGGCGTTACCGCCACCGTGTCAGGCAATATCTTAGCTATTGAATGGCCCACGGGCCCCTCGGAATCAGGCAGGGTATCCATTGACCTGCGCAAAGCCCAACCGTTAATCAGCAGCCTAGAAATTGGTAGCTCACACGCTTATAAAACCATTGCCCAAAACCTTGATCCCGCAGTAATTCTTACCATTGGCAAGCGGGATTTGATTTCGCAAAACGGCTGGAACATTTTCTTCGACAAGACGGCTTACCTACCCTACGAGACGCATGCCGTAGTACTGGACAAAAGCAGTGTCAAGGTCGTTTCCTCGGGAGCCCAGACGGAAGTGATCATCGACGGCGCGACGGCCGGTCGGTTTAGCGGATCTTACAATCTGACTTTATATGAGGGTAGCCCCCTGATGAACATTGCTGCGGTACTGAGTACCACCGTGGACTCCACAGCCGTCATTTATGATGCGGGATTGGTAAGCAAGGTATCGCCATGGGAGAAACTGTACTGGTCAGACACCGATAATTATATCCGCAGCCAGGGAGTACAAAGCACCGACAGCGCACAAATCAGAGCTGTGAAGTACCGGACCATCATTGGTCAGGGCAAGGAGGGTAGTTTGGCGGTTTTTCCCGCTCCGCATCAATATTTTTATCCGCTGGATAACGCCTATAACCTCGAACATATCTGGAATGGCACGAATTACCGCTCGCTGATTGCTGGCTACGGCATCGGGATCCGGCACGACCTGCTCGGTGACCGCCGGTGGGTACCCTGGTTCAATGCGCCACCCAACACCCAGCAGCGATTCAATTTTTTCTGCCTTCTGAGCGCTGATCGGGATGGCAAAGTCCTGGAAAAAGTAAAGGCTTTTACCCACAACGATACCTACGTACCCCTGCCTGGGTACTACACCATGGCGAGCCATTTCCACCAGGAGCACGTCGACGATGTCCTGACTCGCAAGCCCCTGCCCGATATGCCGGGCTTTGTAAAAGCTTTTCGGAACACAGGCGTCAACATCGTACACCTGGGCGAATTCCACGGGCCGGGTAGCCCCCGCGGTCCCGAGGCCAAACGATGGCCTGAATTGAAAACCCTATTTGAGGAATGCGCCCGACTTTCCGGCGGAAATTTCCTGATGCTTCCCGGCGAAGAACCTAATAATTTCCTGGGCGGACACTGGATGAATATTTTCCCAAAACCCGTGTACTGGCTCATGTCGCGGGATAAGAATCAGCCTTTTGTTGAAAATCACCCCGAGTACGGCAAACTCTACCGGATTGGCAACAAGGAGGAAATGCTCAAACTGCTGGAACTGGAAGGAGGCCTGGCTTGGACGGCCCACGCCCGCACCAAAGGCTCTACGGGCTATCCGGATAAATACAAAGACGAGGCATTTTACAAATCAGATCGATTCTTAGGTGCTGCCTGGAAAGCCATGCCCGCTGACTTGTCCCAGCCCAAGTTGGGTAACGGACGCGTACTGGATCTGATGGACGATATGGCCAATTGGGGCCAGAAAAAGAACGTGATCGGTGAGGCCGATTTGTTTAAGATTGAGCCCAATTATGAGCTTTATGGCCATATGAATATCAACTATGTGCAACTCGACGAGCTACCGCAGTTTGAAAATGGGTGGCAGCCGGTAGTGGATGTAATGCGCAACGGAAAGTTCTTTGTTTCGACTGGAGAGGTTCTTTTTCCATCGTTCAAAGTGAATAATGTTGGAGCCGGTGAAACTACAAAAGTAGATGCAAAAGGTACCGCCGACATCACGCTCGATGCCACCTGGACTTTCCCCCTGAACCGGGCGGAAATCATTTCGGGGGATGGCAAGGAAGTCTTCCGGGAGGTAGTTGACCTGAAAGACCGGCAGGCTTTTGGGAAAGAATCGTTCAAATTTTCCCCCAATCTGAAAGGTCGCAAATGGGTTCGCATGGAAGTATGGGACGCTGCGGCCAACGGGGCTTTTACTCAAATCGTGTGGCTAGAATGAAGTTGATTCTGACCTAAAATAAGGATCAACTTTTTTGAATTTTATTTGATTGTAGGGACAAACCGCAAGAAATACAATCTGAACTTTTAAAAATCAGGTACCCGTATGGGGTACCTGATTTTTTTTAATCCTTTCCCAAAAAGTACCGCTTAATAAAGTTTGAAACCGTTTAATCAGAAGATTTATACCGAGTTAAAGTATTACCCTACATTTATTCCGGCAACGAAAAAATATTTATTTAAAACTGATTTTGAGTGATTTCATAGCTTGTTTTAAAAAAATATATCATTCATAATTTGAAAGTATAATTTGGCTATTTCTATTACAATTTATATCAAATATTAACATATATCCACATCACTATATTTACCAGTATTTATATTTTCAATACCCAAGAATTTTATCTTCCAATTTATCATAATTACCACTTCTTAAATCAAATATTAGTACCATGAACAACACAATCAATCGTAGAGAAACCGCCCGGGAGCTGCGGACAAAAGCCACCGATTTTAGCTATTCCAATCCAGCTGTGGATCAAGTGAATAACGACGACGAGTCTATCTGTTTGTCGGACGGAAATCCTGGATTCATAGGTAATTTTACCAAAGGACTGCATCACAATGCCGACGGTGAGGTAGTAGCCTCCGATTACAATCAATTTGTTTTTGCCCTGAATAGTGGCAAGCAGGAGGAAATTGAAAAAATCCCAATGGGTGCGGGAGCAGATACCCGTAAATTTGTCAACCCGCAAGCGGGCTTAGCATTTGATTTGGAAGGGCCGGATTCCCATTCTCTGACTATTCCACCAGCACCCTGCGTTGATGGCGAGGAAATAGAAGCCGAAATGGCCGAAATGTACTGGATGGCCCTGCTCAGGGATGTTAAATTTCGGGACTATGCTACCAATCCCCTCGCTGCAAAAGCAGCTGATTCATTGGCGACTTTTGCCAATGATTTCACGAGCTTAAAGGACAAACAAACGATGCTCGTTTCACCCAATCGCTTGTTTCGCGGATTCACCAAAGGCGATGGAATTGGCCCCTATGTTTCTCAATTTATGTTAATTGGAAACAACCTTCCGTTTAGCATAAACGGTGACAATACTAGAGGCACTAGCCTGGACGGCTATATCCGGTTCGGCACCCAGCTTATCAGCCAAAAACAGTATACCGTAGAACCAGGCATTGATTACCTTACGGATTTCGCTTCCTGGTTAAAAATTCAGAATGGCGAAATGCCGTCGAATGCAGATATGTTCGAAGATACGCCAGCGGCCCAGCACCGGTATATCACAACGGCCCGCGATCTGGCGCACTATGTGCATTTTGATCAATTATATCAGGCCTATTTCAATGCTTGCCTCCTTCTGTTGGGTATGGATGCGCCATTCGACCGGGGAAATCCGTACAAGTTCTCCAAAAACCAAATGGGTTTTGGTACGTTTGGGGGTACCCACATTCTGACTCTCGTCACGGAGGTGGCTACGCGTGCCTTGAAAGCGGTTTGGCACCAGAAGTGGTTTGTACACCGTCGCCTGCGGCCCGAGGCCTTTGGTGGACTGATTGAAGCCAAATTAAGGCGATCTAAGGACTATTCCATCAGCACGGACAACCTGGAAGCCAATATCCCTGGCGACACCCAGTCTATTCTTGACTTGGTTTTTGCGCATAATCAAGCTCAAAACAACCTGACTAGCAGTATCAGTACCTCTACTGATGGATCTTACTTGCTTCCCCAAGCTTTTCCCGAGGGATCGCCCATGCACCCTGCCTACGGTGCCGGGCACGCCACGGTAGCCGGAGCCTGCGTCACCATTCTGAAAGCGTTTTTTGATGAAAGTTTCAAAATTCCTTCGCCCGTAGTACCCAATAGTACCGGTGATACCTTGGAATTATATACAGGCGCTGACAAAGATAACCTTACGGTGGGAGGCGAGCTAAATAAACTGGCAGCCAATATTGCCATTGGTCGAAATATGGCTGGCGTCCACTGGCGTACGGACTACACCAAATCATTGGAACTGGGAGAGAAAATAGCGATCGGGATCCTGCGCGAACAAAGCCTGTGTTTCAATGAGGATCACTATTTCACCCTTACCAAATTTGACGGCAAAGGAATCAGAATTTGATCCTCTGGTCAAGCCTTGACAGGACTGCCGTCATTTTTTACCAATTGGTACGAAATGGCGGCAGTTTTATGCGAAGAATGGGATAGGTTTACCTTATTTTTACCCTAAAACCAAAACCTACCTTCTTCCATGCGGCTCTTGTATTTTATTCTGCTTTTATTGGCTTCAGACCTCGTTCAGGCGCAGTCAACCACCCAATGGTACAAAGGCAATACCCACACCCATTCCTATTGGAGTGATGGGGACGATTTTCCAGAACTTATTTTGGACTGGTACAAAACCAGAGGGTACGATTTTATCGCCTTATCCGACCATAATATCCTCGCCGACAAGGAGTATTGGAAGGAGATACCCACGCATCCCTTCCGTCAGCAGCGCTTTAAGGAATATCTTGCAAAGTATGGGGAGGGCTGGGTAAAGTATAAAACGGACTCAGCCGGCAAAATATCGGTGAAGTTGAAGACCCTCGATGAGTTCAGACCCCTGTTTGAGGAAAAAGGCAAATTCTTACTGATCAAAGCGGAGGAAGTTACCGATAAATTTGGCGACAAGCCCATTCACATGAATGCGATCAACATCCAGGAGTTGATACTTCCGCGTGGGGGTACCAGTGTGGCCGAGGTGATGCAAAATAACCTGGACGCGGTATATGAACAACGGGAACGTACGGGTAAAATCATGTTTCCCCACATTAATCACCCTAATTTTGGTTGGGCGATCAAGGCAAACGATATGATGAACCTACGCGGAGAGCGGTTTTTCGAAGTGTACAATGGTCATCCGCACGTGCACAACTACGGCGACAGCACCACCTATGGCATGGAGGAACTATGGGACTATTTGCTCATGAAGTACCTTCAGGATGGCAAACCTCCCTTGTACGGCCTGGCGACCGATGATTCTCACAACTACCTGGAATATAAGGTAGGCCTTAGCAATCCCGGACGAGGGTGGATCATGGTTCGGGCCGGCGAGTTGAGTGCAGATTCCTTGCTCGTAGCGATGGAAAAGGGCGACTTTTACGCAACAACCGGCGTACTCTTGAAGGAAGTAAAGGCTGTGAAGAAAACACTCTCGGTTCAAATTGAACCCAAAAAGGGAACGAAGTACTCCGTTGAATTTTGGGGAGCTACCCGCGGAAAAGGCAAAGAGCTTGAACGTACGCTGATCAAAACGGTTAAAGGGCTCTCAGCTGCGTACACTCTTCAATCCGGCGATTTGTACGTTCGGGCAAAAATCATTTCCGATACGCCTCAGAACAATCCGTTTGCGGAAGGAGATGTGGAAACGGCCTGGACCCAACCTTTGGTAAATGCGCCGCGCTAAGATCCTAGTTCCCAAGCCTTACCAGCAAAATTTTAGACACAGCGTTGAATACTCTCCTCAACTTGTTGAAGAAACCTTAGGAAAAGAAATTACTCTTTATGTAGAAAATTTTGAATATTAACATTTTTCTGCCAAAAAATATTTTAATAAGTGATAAATGCTTAGTATTTATTCTTCAAAATCGGTAAATTTTCAAAACAATGCTCGGTGAGTACGGTTTTGGAATTAGAGCAGGTAAAAGGTGCCGGAATACCCGGTATAGACTGATATTAATACGAAAAAGGAAATGAAAAAATTAATGCTATTTACCCTCATGGTGGGGTTGATTCTCAGTGCCGCAAGCTGTTCGATGGAAGACGATGAGATGGTTTCGGCGGCGGACAAAACATTTATTCAGGAGGCTTTCCAGATGAATTTGATGGATATTCAAAAAAGTCAGATCGTACGGACGCGTGGATCCAACAATCAAATCAAAAATTTTGCCCAGGTTTTGATTCAACAAGGTAGTTTGACTTCGGATGATCTGATAACCCTGGCCAAAGAAAGGGATATTCAAGTGGCGGTAGAGCTTTCGCCCGTTCTGACCCAGGAAGTAAATGCGCTGATAGCGGCGACTCCCGAAGATTTCGATAAAAAATATCTGCAAAACATGGTTGATTCACGAACCAAATTGATTTCGATCTACGAACAGGAAATCAGAAAAGGCAAAGACAATGCGCTGAGAGAATGGGCTTCCGGAAAAATTTCCGGTCTGAACAAAGATTTGGCCAATGCCCAAAAAATGCTGGATGCCAACTAAAATACTTCTGGTTTGCAGGTTGGTTATTTAAGGGGATTATGTTTTGGAACGCTTGCTCACAAGTATTCCAAAACAAACCAAGGAAGTCTATAATCCCAGTATCGACACCCCTACTGTTGCCATGGCTATTTTGTTGAGGGTAGCTTCATTGCCCATCAGGTGAAGGACCGAATGGTTGTGCGTGAGTGATTGGCCGGGTTTTAAAAATGCGGCGGGCGATACGCTCTCAATTTCATAAAACGGCCCCATCTGACTTCCATCCTCCAACGGCCCGTCGTTATAGGCATTCACCGCATCGCCATGATACGGATCGGGTACCTGCTTCCACTCCTGATTCAGGTAGGTAGCGGTGGGATCCACGTCAAAAAAAGTTAACGTTAGTACTTTATTCACCGCATCATAACTACCGGCTAACGGTTTGGCTCGCTGGGGCGAAATACCCAATTTCCCCCGGCTTTGGCCATCCGCTTTGAAATACAACGTGCCCTCGGCGTATCGAACGCGATCCGGCGGAATTTGACCAAAATAATCAGTAGTCGCCACCTTACCGGAGGCCTTTTCCTCGTACGGAATCAGGATCGTGACGCCGGGAGATGGAGTAAACATATCCAGCATCCAAATACAAGGTGCACCGGTTTTTTTGTCCCAGGCACTTGTACCAGTATTAGTTAGCGTGTTTTTTGTGTGGTACCCTACCACCTTCACCCCATCCAGAGAGGTACCTACTTTTTCTGTGATCTCGCTCCTTTTCAGGATTCTAACCGAACGGTCAATCACCATAGTAAGGTTCGTTCCGACGTAATTGGTGAGGCTCATTGGCTTTTTCATCTCCACTTCATTTGCATCAGCGGCTGTAATGTCCCATGGCTCCGAATCAAACGGAGCAGGGGTATGCCAGTTAGCAAACTCCATCGAACTTTTAGGCTCAAAAAACAAGGAGTATTGGGCTCCCTCCGGTCCCAGCCAGAGCCGGTTTTCGCCACCGTAGGCATTCATATGGGTGTCGAGTGCTCCTGTAAAGGCCTTGTAATTGACCCAGCCAAAACTTCGTCCAGGCAAGCCATCCGTGGTGGAGGTAAATACTTTGCCCTGGTATTTTGCCGAAACCAACACCTGTACGGCACTATCCTCCCCGCTGAGCACAACCAGGTTTTTATCCTGCTCTCGCAGGAATTTCAGATCATAGCCGAAGGTACCTTGCGAATAGATAGTGGAGGTACTTTCTTTTTCGGAAGAACATGCCATCGCGAGGAGGAGAATAAAGTGGAAGGGAAGGGGGTACTTATTCATGAAATGCTTTTAAAAAGTTACCTGTAATACCTTCGATTGGTCTTTTCGATTTACCTCTACTTCGGCTTTTTGCCCCTTTTCAAATTCACCCAAGTTTTTCATGTAATCCTGAATCGTTCGAACCGGGTACTTCCCCATTCTTATGATAATATCGCCCGCTTCCATGCCCGCTGCCTCCGCGGGTCGGCCCTTGCTCACCCCGTCAATCCGTAGGCCTTTCCCGCTGAAACTATAATCGGGGATTATGCCCAGGGTTACCTTGAAAGATTGCTGAGTCGCCTGAGCGTGCGGATTGCCCGCTTCCCGAAAGGCGGGAACTTCGCCCGTTTTATCAAGTTTCCCGACCAAGTCCGTGATGAGTTTTAAGATTTTTTGCTCGCCAGCGGCATTGATTTTCTCAGCGTCATCGGAGGGCTTGTGGTAATCGGAATGAATGCCGGTGAAGAAAAACAGAACCGGCTTTTCCTTCAAATAAAAGGAGGTGTGGTCCGACGGACCGATACCCGAGGAATCCACCGCATAGTTGATTTTGTTCTGCTCCGCAAGTTCGGGTAGTAGCCTACCCCAGCTTGGGCTGGTACCCCAGCCGCCGATGGTTATGCCTTTGTCCGCGTCGTAGCGACCAATCATATCCATATTGATCATGCAAGCTATCGACTCCATCGGTACGGTGGGATGGCCGGCAAAGAATTTGGACCCGAAGAGGCCAAGTTCTTCCCCAGAAAAGGCGATGAACAGGAAATTAAATTTCTCCCGTACCTCATTTCCCGCAAAGTAACGGGCCAGCTCAATGAGCCCGGCGGTACCAGAGGCATTATCGTCCGCGCCATTGTGGATTAGGTCCTTGCTATCGGGTGAAAGCGAACCCGCCTGATACCCCTTCCCTAAATGGTCGTAATGGGCTCCGATGACAATGGTTTTCTCGGCCTGGTTGTCCACCATTCCCACCACATTGCGGGCAATTACCTGGTGGGGCACCCCTTCGAACGCCATGGTGACCGTAAAAGGCTGAAAATAAACACCTTCTCCCCCTAAGGGTTTCAGACCAGCCCGCAGAAAACAGTTGGCTATGTAGTTAGCAGCCCTGATCTCACCGACGGATGCCGTTCCTCTTCCTTCCAGCTGGTCGGAGGACAGGTAGTCTACGTGTGACTGTATGGCCTCAGGGGATAAAGTCTGGGCAACCGTAGTAAGGGAATACCCAGCCAATAGCAGGGTGATGGCCGTAAAAGTTAAAAGGGTATGCCTCATGATTGATTGTCAATTGCTTCTTTAATTTCCTGAAGAAAAGTTTTAACCCGATTGAGCCGGTGAATGAGATTTTGGGCGGTTTCACGGTGATTGAGCTGATGGCGGGCCCCTTCAATGGTCCGACCCTGATCCTGCCGTTGATGCATAATTTTCTTTACCACCTCTATATCCTCCACCGTGTACAATCGGCGGTTTCGGGAGTCCCGTTTGGGGCTGAGATGAGGGAACTTCTTCTCCCAAAAACGCAGCGCTGAGGGCTGGCAGCCCACCAGGGCGGCTACTTCATTGGTATCATAATAGCGTTTATGATTCTGTTCCATCGAATTCTTTTTTCTGCTATTTTCAAAAATACCCGGCAATTGTTTACCAGGCCCACAACGTACTAAACATTCTGTATTTTCCCTACCTTTGCGGAAATTTTATAGCCGATATTTTTCGTATTTAGGTAGATGGATAATCGACAATCTACCCGAAAATATAGGTAAAGGCGAAATGCTATCAATTGCGTAATTGGCAAGCTACTCGCTAACATCCTAACAGCTAACCACCTAACAGCTAATCATCTACCAATGACTTCCCACGAAATACGTCGGCATTTTCTCGACTTCTTCAAAAGTAAACAACACCTGATTGTGCCTTCGGCTCCGCTCGTCGCTAAAAACGACCCGACGCTGATGTTCAACAACTCAGGGATGGCGCAGTTCAAAGATTTTTTTCTGGGCAACGGTACGCCCCCGTCCAAGCGGGTTGCCGATACGCAAAAGTGCCTGCGCGTGTCCGGCAAACACAATGACCTGGAAGATGTGGGCTTCGACACCTATCACCACACCATGTTCGAGATGCTGGGCAACTGGTCGTTTGGCGATTACTTCAAGAAAGAAGCCATTCACTGGGCGTGGGAGTTGCTGACGGAGGTATACAAACTGCCCAAAGACCGGCTCTATGTATCGGTGTTTGAAGGCGATAAAGCAGACAATGTTCCCTTCGACCAGGAAGCGTTCGATCTCTGGAAACCCATTGTGGGCGAAGACCGGATCATTTTCGGCAACAAAAAAGATAATTTCTGGGAAATGGGCGATACGGGTCCCTGCGGTCCCTGCTCCGAAATTCACGTCGATATGCGGCCCCAGTCGGAAGTGGCCTTAGTATCCGGGAAAAGCTCTGGTCAATGCCGACCATCCGCAGGTTGTCGAAATCTGGAACCTCGTGTTCATGCAGTTTAACCGCAAAGCCGATGGTTCGCTGCTAGCCCCTGCCCGCCACGCACGTCGATACGGGCATGGGTTTCGAGCGCCTGTGCATGGCCATTCAGGGAAAAATGTCGAACTACGACACCGACGTATTTACGGGTACCATTCATGTTATTGAAGAACTTTCGGGCAAAACATACGGCGACGACGGAAAGCCGACGTAGCGATGCGCGTTATTGCCGATCACATTCGGGCCGTTTCGTTTGCCATTTCTGACGGACTGGTGCCTTCGAACGCCAAGGCGGGTTATGTTATTCGGCGGATTCTGCGCCGGGCCATTCGCTACGGCTATTCGTACCTGAACCTGACCGAGCCGTTCATGACCAAGCTCGTACCCACGCTGGCCGATCAGTTTGCCGATGTATTCCCCGAACTGAACGCCCAGCGGGATTTTGTGACCACGGTGATTCGGGAAGAAGAGAAAAGTTTTCTCCGGACGCTGGAAACTGGCTTGAAGCGTCTTGATCTCATTACCGGCCAACTCGCTCAGGCGGGAAAAGATATCATTCCCGGCGACGAGGTTTTTGAACTAAACGATACGTTCGGTTTCCCGATGGATCTAACGGCCCTGATTGCCCGCGAAAAAGGATTGAAGGTAGATGAAGCAGGTTTTCAAATGGCACTGGCTGAGCAGAAAGCCCGCTCGCGTTCCGATGCCGCCAAGGAAGCAACCGACTGGGTAGAATTACTGGACAACGAAGGCGTACCCGTGGAGTTTGTGGGTTACGAATTTGCCGAAAGCCATTCGCATATTCTCAAATACCGCAAGGTGAAAACAAAAGGCGGCGAAGAGTACCACATTGTGCTGGACCGTACGCCCTTTTACGCGGAGATGGGTGGACAGACTGGCGACACGGGTTCCCTGGAACTGTTAGTGGACGGACAAGCTCATCGCCTTGCGATTGCCGATACCAAGAAAGAAAACGATCTGTTTGTTCATATTTCGCACGATAAAAATCTTGACGCTCTTCTCCAAAAGGCCGATACCGTTACGCCCAGATAGATACGGATCGGCGGCATAAGATCATGGCCAACCACACGGCCACGCACCTGATGCTGTCGGCCATGCGGCGCGTGCTGGGCACGCACATCAGCCAAAAAGGATCGTATCTGGACGATGAAGTACTTCGCTTCGATTTCTCACACTTCTCCAAAGTAACCGACGAAGAGTTGCAGCATATTGAGGATATGGTGAACGAGAAAATTCGGGAGAACATCAAACAGGATACCAAAACCAACGTACCCATTCAGGAAGCGATTGCGATGGGAGCCACGGCCACCTTCGGCGAAAAATACGGCGACTTTGTGCGGGTAGTCACCTTTGATCCAACCTATTCGCTGGAACTTTGCGGAGGTACCCACATACCGGCTACGGGCGAAATCGGGCTTTTCAAATTTATTTCCGAAGGCTCGGTATCCGCCGGGGTACGTCGGGTGGAAGCCATCACGGGAGAAACTGCCCTGCAACGCATGCGCGAGCAAGAGGAGACAATCTCCAAACTGAAGGACTTACTAAAAGGCCCAAAGGATGTGGCAAAAGCCGTAGAAGCCCTCCTCGAAGAACGTACCGCCTTGCAGAAGAAAGTAGAGGCCTTGGAAAACGAAAAAGTACAACAGCTAAAAAATACCCTGCTCGGCAAGATACTCGCTACGGGTGGGAGCAACATCCTGATAGAGAGAAGTGGAAGTACCTACGGCCGACTCGTTGAAACAGCTAGCCTACGAGCTCCGCGATCAGCTACCGAATCTGGTGGCCGTTTTGGCCGCCGATTTGAACGGCAAGCCGCAGTTGGCCGTGTACATCGCTGAAAATCTGATTAAGGAGAAAAATCTCCACGCCGGGCAGATCGTGAAGGAGCTAGCCAAAGAAATTCGCGGCGGCGGCGGCGGGCAACCCCATTTCGCCACTGCCGGTGGCTCCGATGTGGAAGGGCTTGATAGAGCCCTTGAAAAGGCAAAAGGTATGTTTTGAGGGAGGAAACCGGGGCTTTAGAAGCAAGGCCCCGGTTTTGGTTTCAAGAACGTTAAAAGAGCAATTTGCGTTTTTCTTAAAAACCCTGAATATGGAAAAGCAGTTAAGTGTTACTTATCCTGAATCTTTGGCAAATACGTTGGAGATGAAAGATTTTGAGTTTGCTGAGGAAATGAAACTTCTTTCTTTAGCCAAGCTGTATGAACTGGGTAAAATTTCCTCAGCAAAAGCTGCCCAAATTTTAAATATCAGCAGAATTGATTTTTTGGAGAAAATCGCACTGTACCAGGTTTCGTACTTTGGACTTCGAGATTCAACAGATTTGGATGACGACATAGCCAATGCCTAAGGTCATTTCCAATACTACCCCGATTATTTCGCTTTTAAAAATCGGGCAACTGAACCTTCTACAACGAATATACGGAACAATTCTAATTCCGGAAGCTGTTTTTCGAGAAGTTGAAGCCGGAAAAACTAAACCATTTTATGTGGATTTATCCAAACTAAACTGGGTGGTTATTCGAAAAATTAAAAATAGAAAAGCCCTCTTTACACTCGAAAAACTAGACGCAGGCGAAGCCGAAGTGATTCAACTGGCTTTGGAGACAGATGCAGAGCTGGTCATTATTGATGAACTTCTTGGCCGCCAATTCGCAAAAAGAAACGCCTTGAAGGTAACAGGAACGCTGGGTATACTGGTAAAAGCCAAGGAATACGGTTTCATAAGCAACGTGTCAACCTTGTTGCAAGAATTACAAGATCAGGGAATCTGGATTGGTGAAAAGCTGGAAGCCAGTATTTTGAAAAAAGCAAACGAAAATTGATGAATAGGTAATTTTATGCCCAACAGTTTATGCTATTCTAAATACCCTGAAAAGGTGAAGTATAGTCCATTAAGGAAGCCAGGTAACTATTAAATCGATAGTCAAAAAATTCATAAATTGTTTGTTTACAGATTACCCCACTACCGCCAGCACCTCCACCTCAATCATTGCCCCAAAGTGCAGCTCCCGCGTTGGTATCACACTGCGAACGGGCTTGTGCGTCCCCATAAAGTCACTATACACGGCATTTACCTGATCCCAAAGGGCTATATCGGAAATATAGAGCCGGACCTGAATGATGTTTTGGATGGAACTACCTGCCTCGGTCAAAATCATTTTTGCATTGTTGAGTGCCATCAACGTTTGGGCTTCGATACTAGCCGGTACTTCTTTTGTAATAGGATCACGCGGTAACTGGCCCGAGAGGTACAACAGGCCGTTGTGCTCGATGCAATGGGAATAATGGCCGTTGGCCGCAGGCATAGTAGGAGTAGTGATGATTTTCATAAAAAATGCATGTTAGGTCTCGAAATCGTCTGCCTGAAATGTACAGCCTTTTCTAGGTTTAAAGAATTTTTCTGTTACAATCCTTCCCAAGTTTCTTTCCTATCAGCTTCCCTTCAACTGGCTTACAAAGCTTAAAAGTTAGCAGTACGTGAACCTCCGCAGGTGGTAATGGAACCAAAACTTCATCGACAGCCTATTTTCTGCTAGTCTTATATTCTTGACATAGGGTAGGATAAGGCTTTTATACTCGGTAGAAAGTTCTTACGATTTCTTACTCATTGCCCGTAAAGGCGTCAATGCACTCATCATATCCAAAATAAGGTATATTCTGGGTCGCCTTGAAAACGGTGTATATAGGTAGGCGAAAATGTGGGTATTTCGAATGGCAAACCTTAGGTATGCCCACGATCTATCTCGTATAGGGGCTGCTAGGAACGGAGGCCGCTGGAATAAAAAAGGTACCTACGTGCTGTATACGAGCGAAAGCCGCGAAGTAGCGTTGCTGGAAATAACTGTGCACCCCCCCTCCCCACTTAGTCCCTACCTTGAATTTGCTGGTACTTGATATTCCCAATACACTACAAACTAGGGTTCGGCAACACCATACCGGATTCAAAACCTCACAATTCAGAATTTTTGATCTCTTTTTCCTGAAATACCTGATTGACCGAAATTTTGATATTTTTTGAAATGGTATCCGTGGGCAAATCATTTGCATCGGTGCCGAATGGATCTTCAATCTCCTCAGCGATCACTTCCAGGCTACCCAGTATGTAGAAGACAAAGACCACGAAGGGAATGACCAGGTAGTGCAGGCTAAATATATAGCCTAAGGGCATACTTACGCAATAAGTAAAAATAAACTTTTTGAGAAATGAGCTATACGAAAACGGAATGGGGGTATTCTTGATGCGTTCGCAGGCTCCACAGATATTCATCAGGGCATCCAATTCCGGGTTAAGAGCCAACAGATGTTCGGGCAACAGCACACCCTGCTTTTGAAGCGCGAGCACCCGGTTGAAAAGTAGGGAGGATATCTGCAGAGGTATGTGCCCCTTCAAATCCAGTTGATCGCGGTGAAAGGCTGCGTTTTCTTCAATTTCGGATGGGCGGTAGGATTTTCGAAGGTGATTTTTTAAGCGCAAAGGCGAAGTTGGGAATCATCACCTTAAAAAACTCCCGATCATTTTGATAGGCCTCACCGGCCAGCAAAGCGTTCATTTTCAGGGCCATATTCCGGCTTATATTTACCAAGGTACCCCACTGCTTCCGTCCTTCCCACCAGCGATCATAGGCCGTATTGGTTCGGAATACCAACAACAAGGATATTACAAACCCCAGGAGTGAGTGAATCAGGGTGATGTTTCTCAGGTCAGAATCCTGGCCAATCTGCCAGTAATCAATAACCAGGTAGGCTAGTAAAGTGGTATACAGGCCGATCGCAATCAGAAGGGGACCAAGTTTGCGTACGGTATCAGCCTTGGGAAAAAAGAAAATAAAGCGAAGCCACTCCTTTGGGTTATAGTCGATCATGGTAGAGTCTGTACGAATAAATTTGGTTCAAGGCGGTATCTAAAAATACCCTTATGAACCAACACATCCAAATTTACAGGTTTGGATGTCTTTTTTGAAATACTTCTACCAATTACCACACAGGTGAATAAGTACAGATAGACGAAATATCAAAAGTGGTTTTACCCAGCATACACCATTCCGTCCCTAGAATGACCCTCGATCCGGTAGGGATGGAGTAGGATAGGAATAAAAAAAGGGGCGGTTAGTTTACGAAAGATTCGCTCATTCGTAAACCAACCGCCTAGTTTCAACTCCGAGACGATGGCTTTTAGGAGGCAAACAATGGGGATTTTGGGAAAGCACCAGAGTTGACTTCCTCTAGATGTACTGAGTTGAACGCGGATTGACCGTTTTACTAGATAAGGCGTCCATAGACTAATACCAAATTATGGACACGGTTCGGCCAGGAATTCATCAAGGGCTTTTTTCTGAGCGGCCGGATAGAAAGTTGAACAGCTTTTGTAGAAATCCCGGACCGCATTTTTGTACGCCTCGCAATTGGCCTTGGTGGGATTGCCTCCGTAGGTCGTTGCCGCTTCGGTAACCTTGCCGGCATTGAGTGAACAATTTGCAGGAGTTGGAGCTGTGTCTTTTTTGCCACAGTTCAACAAGAAGAAAAGTGCTCCGTAGGACGAAAGCATAACGCCGGATTTGATGACTTTTTTCATGACTATTTTAGATTTGTTTACCTAAAATTAGCATTTACCGCAGGCATAACCAATAACACTCCCCCCCTACTTACTAAGCGGTAACTGCTTTTTAGTAAGCGGCGACTTCCTTGAATTATTTGAAGGAAATCTGTTAACAAACTACTATTGCTTTCCTATCCCCACTTCCAGCATAAAATAATTCCCTGGACCTTGCATCAAAAAATAGTAATTTTTGGGTACTGCTGAATAAGTAGAACTCTCTTAAAAATATGGATACTGGGGAATAATAACCACATAATTTATAACTTTCATCATTTCTCAACTTTGGGATTAAAAATTAGTAATCTCATAATCAATAGATTGTTAAATAATAAACCAGATGAAACCTAACTGGTATAAGATTACTCTCTACTAGAACTACATTCAAACAATTTGGATGAAAAGAATAATCACTAACTACATTAGAACATGAAAAAGTCAATTCTTTCAATAGCCATGGTGCTTGGAATTGTAATTCACAGTATGGCTCAGGAAAACGTTTCCATCGGTCCCATCGTTGGGGTGTCGGTTGCCAATTTGAGAGGTGATATTGCCAACAATGACTGGAAGACGGGTGCTACCATTGGTGGCTTTTACAATTACAGCTCAGAAAGCGGATTTGGATTTAGTGGTCAATTATTATACACTCAATTGGGAGCCCAAATCAACAACAAAACCAACGACATCCGACTCAATTACGTGCAGGTACCTTTGTTGCTGACCTATTTTCTGGGTCGCCGGGGAGAAGCATTTCGGCCAAAACTGTTTGTAGGGCCTAATGTTAACTTTTTGGCAGCGGCCAAAGACAGAAACGGTAGTTCTATCAATGGAGAGTCCAACAATAGCACTTACCGCCCGGTGGATGTAGGAATAACCGCTGGACTTGGTTTTAATTATCGCCTTCAGAACAAGGTTTGGCTTAACGCCGATGTACGGTACGGGGCTGGATTGGTGGATATAACCCGCTCAGATGCCAATAGCCAATATAATCAGAATATCGGCGTAAACCTGGGTGTTAGTTTTCCATTCGGAAACTTTAATTCTCGCACCGGGACTTTGAACACCCGATAAATCTAAGATTTGATCTACTTTACGAACCAAAAAGAGGAGCTTTGTTGAAAAGCTCCTCTTTTTGGTTTTGCGAGGTTCTACTATATTAATCAAAATGATTATTTTTAGGTTTGTATAAATAAATTCTATACTCCTTGAATATTCAACAGTTGGAATACATCGTGGCCCTCGAAAGGTACCGCCATTTTGTGCAGGCGGCGGATCATTGCCACGTGACGCAGCCCACCCTGTCCATGATGGTACGCAAAATGGAGGACGAATTGGGCGTAAAGATTTTTGATCGAACCAAGCAACCCATCGTTCCCACGGAAATTGGCTCCAAAGTGATAGATCAGGCTAAGGTAATCCTGCGGGAAACCAGGCGCCTAACGGACCTTACCCAACACTACAATGGCGTATTGGCCGGTGAACTACGGGTGGGCGTGATTCCCACCATTGCCCCTTATCTACTCCCCCAAATCATCCGGCCCTTCATTACCAAATACCCGGACATCCATTTACAAATCTCGGAAATGATTACGGAGAGAGTCATTCCAGAACTTAAAAGAGGCGAACTGGACGCCGGCATTATTGCCACGATCTCCGAGGAAACCTTCCTCCAAAGTACCCCCCTCTACCGGGAAAAGCTGTACGTGTATGTTTCTGAAAAAATAAATTTGTACGAAAAAAAATACATTCTTCCGGATGATATTAATCCCAACGAGTTGTGGATTTTGGAAGAAGGACACTGTTTCCGAACCCAAATCCAGAAGCTTTGTGAACTTAGCCGGTCCGGGCCGGTGGGATTGAGTTTGAACTACCGGGCTGGGAATATCGAAACCCTCATCAGAATGGTGGAACATAGCGGAGGCCTGACCATAATTCCTGAATTAGCTGTTCAGGACCTATCTCCTGATCGCCTGGCGCATGTTCGGGAATTCAAGGCGCCCGAACCGGCCCGGGAAATTTCCCTGATCCACGATAGGGAGCAAGGAAAAACCCGCCTGATTGAGGCCTTCAAGCGAGAGATTTTGGCAAAAATTCCGCTGAGTATGACATCAGGCACCCAGGGGGCTTTTATATTATAACCGCGGTTTGGCCGTCTTAATCGGAGGGTCAAACTCAGTTGCCCCCCGCACCTTCACCTTTCGCCTGAATATTCCCTGATCGGTAAGAACGTATAAATACGAAAAATCTGTCCCACCAAAAGCCACGTCAAGAGCCTTACCCTGCGGTACCGGCAAAATGGCATTCACCCTACCCGGCTGATCCAGGACCTGCACCCCTAGGCGGGTAGCCACGTACACCCTTCCTTCCTGATCGCAGGCAATTCCACCCGCCTCGGCCTGATCGGCATCATCCGCCACGTGCAGCCATCCATATTGCTGTTTGTGTGTTAGGCTGCCATCCGGTAGCACCTGAAACGCCACCACCCAATGCGACGTGGCATCCGTAGCGTAAAGCTGGGTATGATCGGGGGATACGCTTGTCCCTCCTGCTTTCAATCCGGAAATTCCTGCCAATTTGGGCCCTGCCGGAAGCGGCGGTAGCTTTGACAGGGAGGATTGCCTGCCTTCGTTGTTAATCTTTACGATTCCGGTTTTGGCCTGCACAAACACTTCTCCCGCAGCATTCACCTTCATGTCAGCTAGGCCTGACTGGACAGCGCCCACAGTTTCCCAACCCGATTCGGAGGATACAATTTCGGTAAGCATCTGGTTTTTAGAGATCCCGACCTTGACGGGAGTGGGCCAATCCCTCCACAGGTACCTCATAGCGTCCGGAAAAATCGCCGTGCCGTGCTTTCCATTGTGTCCACCTTGTCCCCAGGAATGGGTAACCTCATAACCCGAGAAGGTTAACGCTCGTTGCATCAGCTGATTGGCCATCCACCAGTCACCGGCGTAGATATTTAGGTCGTTTTCCCCATCCTGCAAATAAATTCTGAGGGGCTTGGGTTCATATTTCCGTACCAGGGTCGGATACCGGTCGGCCCCCCGCAGGCCGACGTAGGTTCCAATGGCACTAAATACCCGCGAAAAAGCGTCAGGACGCTCCCAGGCGGCGGTGAAGGCACAAACCGCCCCGCTGCTCGATCCACCAATGGCCCGATCATTGCCGGAGGTGGACAGGCGGATCGCCCGACCGTCGGATGTTTGCTTTCTTTCCACTTCGGGCAATAGTTCCTCCAACAGAAACCGGGCGTAAGCGTCGCCTAGGCCATCGTATTCGAAGCTCCGGTTGTACCGGTCCTGGGCGGTTTCGGGATTCGGGGCATTTACTTTGCCGTGCATCACAAACACCCCAATTGTTACGGGCATTTCTTTGGAATGGATTAGATTATCGAAAACCGTCGGGGCTTTCCATTGAACCCCGTCCTGGTTTATATACACGCAGGCCGGTTTCTGAGGATCGTACTGGGCGGGCACATACACCCAATACTCCCGCCAGGTACCCGGAAAAATTTTGGAGTTTTCGAAGGTAAACTTCAATACCTCCCCCCTTGGAACCCTAGGGTTTTCCAGGGAGGCGGAGTCTATGGGGTAGTCCTCAACGATATTTTGGGCGTGTAGGGAAAGCATACTTCCCAGGAAAAATAGGATCAGGTACTTCATAAAGAATCAGGAAAAGGTTTCTTTGTAAAGCCATAAAATCCAGGGCTATACCCGTTACGCTTGGGGGCGGAAATGACCTCCGGCTCTTGCCAGACGATCGGCCTTTGGGACACTTTCCGAATCAAAGCCGTATCTTTATGTTTTTTCCGGAGTACACTCGGAAGAAAAATTACATTTATGCCTGATTTATGAAGTTCGAAGACTATTCTATTGCCTTTGAAATAAAGCGCAATCTTGCCAAAATGGGATTTAACCGTCCCACCGATATCCAGTTTAAAGCCATTCCTTCCATACTCAAGGGCGAAGATGTACTGGCAATTGCCCAGACGGGAACCGGCAAAACCGCCGCCTTTGCCATACCGGTGGTGAGCCTGATCCATGAGCGTAAACAGAAAACCCGATCGGAGGGCATAAAATGCGTGGTGATGGTACCAACCCGGGAACTTGCCCTACAAATCACGGAGGTTTTTGATCAGATCGCCCGGCATACTCGGGTAAAAACTGTGTGCGTGTTTGGCGGAGTGGATCAGGATCCGCAGATTGACAAATTGGATAACGGCGTCGATATCCTGGTGGCAACCCCAGGTCGGATGTTTGATTTGGCTAGTCAGGGACACATCAACCTCACCAGGGTAAACACGCTAATATTGGATGAGGCCGATCAGATGCTGGCGTTGGGGTTTTATAAGGACATCGAAGATCTCATCCGAAAATTGCCTAAATCCCGACAGACCCTTTTCTTTTCGGCCACTATTGATGATAAAATAAAAAAACTTGCTTATTCCATTGTGAGTAAGCCCATTCGGATCGAGATTGCGCCTAAGGACCGGGTTTCCAAGAACATCACCCACTCGGTGGCCCACATTGCAATGGACGATAAACGGTTTTTCCTGGAAAGGATCATCGCCCAAAATACCGAAGACAAAGTACTGGTGTTTGTCCGCACCAAGGTAAGGGCCGAGCGGGTGGCCAATGCCCTTACCCGAATGGGAATTGCCAACCAAACCATTCACGGAGACAAGGAACAAACGGACCGGTTGCAGGTGTTGCAGGATTTTAAGAGGGGGAAAAACAAAGTACTCATTACCACCGACGTGAGTGCCCGCGGAATTGACATTCCAAACGTAGAGTTTGTAGTCAACTACGATTTGCCCGAAGAACCCGAAAAGTACGTCCACCGCGTGGGACGCACCGGGCGGGGTGTTCACAAGGGACGAGCTATTTCTTTTTGCAGCCCGGAAGAAAAACCATTTCTGGATGAAATCGAAAAATTCCTGGATAGCCCCGTGGATGTAATTCAGATTCAGGCGGGTGACTATCAGCAAACGATCGACCTTTCTCAGGATACGGCGAATTTTGACTTAAAAGGCTTACTGACCGAGGTGGAAGAGTACGAAAATAGAAAAAAGAAAAAAAAGAAAAAGTAAATTTCGTTCTCATTGGGAATTGGCCTAGTATAAATCGAATGGTTCCACTTTTAGTACGAAGTGATCATTTCCAAGCTAGCTAATTCAACTCATGACAACCATTCTGCTTTCCCTTTGGGTATACCTGGCCTACCTTTTTCCAACCGAGTTTGTCTCTATTTTTGATGGGAAAACATTCAAGGGCTGGGAGGGGGATACTGCCAAAACCTGGCGTATCGAAGACGGGGCCCTAACGGGTGGCTCCTTGTCCGAAACTGTCCCGCATAATGAATTTCTGACCACCACCCGCCCCTATTCCGATTTTACCCTTCGACTCGAATTCAAATTAACGGGTACCGGTTTTGTAAACGCCGGGGTGCAATTTCGAAGTCAGCGCACGAAGACTCCCGCTTACGAAATGACCGGATACCAGGCCGATTTGGGCAAAGGATACTGGGGATGCTTGTACGATGAATCCCGTAGAAACAAGGTACTGGTCTACGCAGATTCCGTTGCTTTGCAAAAAGTATTAAAGCCTGACACCTGGAACACCTACATGATCCAATGCAAGGGACCTCGGATCCAACTATGGATCAACGACTTAAAAACAGTGGACTACACCGAGCCCGATGCGTCCATTCCCCAGACTGGCCTGATTGGCCTGCAAATTCACGGCGGGGGCAAGGCACAGGTGCAATACCGCAACATCCGGCTGGAAGAGTAGGGAATGATACTCTTTCAAAGTTTCATGGTTAGGGCAATGCGCTTCCTGGCGAGGTCCACTTCGGTTACCTTTACCTGCACCGTTTGCTGTAACCTGACGACCTCATTGGGATCTTTTACGTAGCGGTTGGCCAATTGCGACACATGCACCAAGCCATCCTGTTTCACCCCAATGTCCACAAAGGCACCAAATGCCGTAATGTTGGTTACTATTCCGGGCAAAATCATGCCCTCGCGCAGATCTTCCACCTTCCGTACCTGGCTATCGAACGCAAACTCCTCGCGTTGCGACCGAGGATCGCGCGATGGTTTTTCCAGCTCTTTGAGGATATCCTGCAGCGTGGGCAATCCAAAGCTATCGCTCACGTACCGCGAAAGTTGAATCTTTCCGCGCAGCTCGGCGCTTTCCATCAGGTGTGGCACGGTAGCCCCTACATCCCGAGCCATACGCTCTACCAAATCGTAACTTTCAGGATGCACGGCACTGTTATCAAGCGGGTTTTTAGCCTGTTCAATTCTTAGAAAGCCGGCAGCCTGCTCGAAGGCTTTCGCTCCCAGACGGGGTACTTTCATGAGCTGAGCCCGAGATTTGAACCCGCCAATGCTGGATCGGTAGTCCACGATATTTTGGGCCAGGGCCGGGCCGAGTCCGGACACATACCTGAGCAGGTGTTTGCTCGCGGTGTTGATATTAACGCCAACCGAATTCACACAGCTCTCCACTACCGTGTCGAGGGAATTTTTCAATGCGGTCTGATCCACATCGTGCTGATATTGACCTACCCCAATTGATTTAGGGTCAATCTTCACGAGCTCAGCCAACGGATCCATTAACCGTCGCCCGATGGATATGGCTCCCCTTACCGTCACATCCTGGCTGGGAAATTCTTCTCGGGCTACATCGGAGGCCGAATAAATAGAGGCCCCCTGTTCACTCACCATAAACACCCGGATGTCTTTTTCCAGGCCATTGGATGCTAGTACTTTTTTAACAAAATCCTCGGTTTCCCTACCGGCCGTCCCGTTCCCAATGGCAATAGCTTCAATAGTGCCCTGCTCAATCAGTCTAAGCAATTTGGACTGGGATTCTGCTGGTTTATCAAATGGATAGGTAACGGTATCGGATGTAAGGTTTCCGTGAGAATCCAAAACCACTACCTTGCACCCTGTCCGGAAACCAGGATCAATGGCCAGCACATTCTTCTGACCCAAGGGCGAGGCCAACAGGAGCTGACGGAGATTGGCCGCAAAAATCCTGATCGCATCCGTATCGGCCTTATCCTTGGAAAGCTGAGAAAACTCAGTCTCGATGGCGGGTTTGAGAAGTCGTTTGTAACTATCCTTTACGGCCAGTTCAATATGTTCTTTGCTACCTGCTGCCCCCTGCACAAATTGACGGGTCAGCGAGCGGAGGGCGGATTCTTCGTCCGGGGAAATACTCACGCTCAGGATACCCTCCTCCTCGCCCCGCCGGATGGCCAGCAGGCGATGGGAGGGAATCCGGGCAAGTTCCTCCGAGAACTCAAAATAATCCCGGTATTTGGCTCCTTCCTCTTCTTTTTTCTTTTTTACTTTTGAATTTATGGTTGCCCCCCGTTCAAAAAGAGACCGGATGCGGCTGCGGGAATCGAGGTTTTCGCTTATCCACTCAGCCATAATATCCCTGGCGCCCTGCAAAGCGGCCTCAATGTCAGGTACCTCCGCTGTCAGATAAGCCGTAGCCTTGCGTTCGGGATTAGCTTCCTGCCCTTTAAAAATGGAAAGAGCCAGGGGTTCAAGCCCTTTTTCTATGGCCGCCATGGCGCGGGTTTTGCGTTTCTGCTTGTACGGCAAATACAGGTCTTCCAATTCCGTAAGGGTGAATACGGCCTCAATCTGTTTGCGCAGCTCGGCGGTAAGCTTCCCCTGGCTTTCAATGGATTTGAGAATGGCCTCCCGCCGTTTTTCTACCTCCTGCTGCTTTTGCCAAGCCTCTTTTATGGCGCCTATCTCCACTTCATCCAGCCCGCCAGTGGCTTCCTTACGGTAGCGCGAAATAAAGGGCAGGGTAGCTCCTTCGTCGAAAAGTTGGATGGTGCTGCGGACTTGCCGTTCACTGATACCCGTTTGACGGGCTATATAAGAAAAATTCATTCGACTGTTCGTTATGGATCAATTTGGATTGCGGTACCCCTAATCATGTGCTTCTAATCAAATAGGGATACCAGTTTATTTTATAGCCCTCCCCCTACTCAAACCATTCTACGCTACCATCTTCCAGAATGACCAGCGCACCTTTACATAAGGGCTTTTGCATGGATTGATAGGCTCTTAAAGCCTTTTGAATCTGACGGCGAGCGGCGTCATTCCCGGCACTACCCACAAAATTGACGACCACTTCCCTACCGTCCGGGAATTTTACGATTCGGTCGGCCCGTAAGGTTTTGCCCATCGGCAGCAAAAACTCCTGGTTTAACCGGATGGCGGCCTGAGGGTCAAATAAATCCTTGATTTCCTCCTGATGCAGGAGTTGATTCAAATTATTCTGCAATCGGTCAGCTTGTATCCAATCCAGCATACCCTCAGTGGCCAGGCGGCGACATACGGCCGGAACATCCTCCGCGGTGCGAAGAAAGGACATGGCATAACGCAGTTTTTGACGATGATCGTTTTTCTTTTCAAAAGTCTCTACGTCAAAGATTCGTTCAGCCAATCGGCGCAGGCGCAACCGTCCGGTGCGATCCGTGCTGATGATGGAAGGTACCTCATACGGCAGGGCATTGCCTTTCCGGTGGTTGTGGAGGGATTCGCCTTTGCCCTCCGCTACCAAATAGGTGCTCTTGGTATCTTCCCACTTTACCGGTGAGGCTTCGCTATTCAGGTATTCGTACAGCCATTTGTTTACTGAGTCAGTGCACTTGGACCAATCTTCGGGGCAATTGGCCAGGACATACAGGCGCTGGATAGGTCGGGTAAACGCTACGTATAACAGGTTCAAATTTTCCATGAGGGTACGAGTCCTTTCCTCCTGGTAGTCGGCTTGCAGGCTTGTCAAATCCAGCTCCTTCACCATGGATACCACCGAACTCTTCAACTTCCGCCGAATAACGGTCTCCTCCCGGTCCAGACTTTCAAAAAACAATTCGGGCTCCTCCATCTGATCCAAGTCCACCCATATCCGATCGCGTGCCCCATTGGGCAGGAATTTCCAATGGACATTCGGAATGATCACCACTGGGTATTCCAACCCTTTGGATTTGTGAATGGTCGTGATCCGGAGAGCATCCGCATTGGCAGGTACCGTAATCGAAATCTTACTTTTGGCGGATTCCCAATAATTCAGAAAATCGGAAAGGTGGTTGCTTCGTCGGGTACCAAATTCGAGAATGGCGTCCATAAACCGGAACAGGTAAGGGCCTTCGGTCAGGCCCTCAAACAGCTGAAAAGTAGAAACCAATTTTTCACACAGCTCATAAACTCCCAACTGGCGCAATTGGAAAGTATTAAATTCCAGACCAAAGGAATCAAAGTAGTGCAGAAAGGTACCCAGATCCCGTTCGGTACACATCCGCCGAATTTCTCCGTGCCGGGTAGCATCGGGAATTTGTTTTCTGATTACCCGATGATACAGGTAGGCGGCTTCATACCGCGCCAGGGCGTTATCTGGCGTATGCAATACCCGCATAAAGCTCACGAGCAGATTGACGGTATGGGAGTAAGTAAGCAGCAAGGAGTCGTCGGAAATCAAGGGGTTTCCCCGTTCTTTCAATGCTCCGGCGATGGCGGCGGCTTCCGTCTTTTTTCGGCAGAGAATGGCGATATCCCGCCAATGATATCCTTTTTCTCGCAGCTCATCCACCAGGGACAAGCAACGGGCTACCATAATTCCGGGCGTATCATCGCCCGCTTCCTGTTCATCGGGTTCGGTCAGGAATTCGATCTGAATATGGCCGTCGCGCTTCACGTCCGGGGGTACCTCTTGCTGGAAATTCTCGTCAAAAACTGCCCCTACCATACCGGGCTCGCTCTCTACGTGGTTAGCAATACAGCTAAAAAAACTGTTGTTAAAATCCGTAATCTCCTTGCAGCTCCGGCGGTTAGTCCTCAGGTGGTCCACCGTGAGGTAGCTATCCAGGCCCAGTAGTCTTTCTTCGGTGTAGGGATTCTCCCCAATGATGCCGGCGAGTTTTTGCACCTGATTTTGGGATAGGTGCAGAATCAGATCCATGTCCCCGCCCCGAAAGCGGTAGATGGACTGCTTGGCGTCACCCACGATGAGATTGAAGTACCCAAACCCGAGGGAATTATCCAGTAAGGGAAGCAGATTGGCAAATTGCAGCTTGGAGGTATCCTGAAATTCATCCACCAGGATGTGATTGTACTTTTCCCCTAGCCGCTCGAAAAGAAACGGAACGGGTTCTTTGGCCACTATTTCCAACACCTTCCGGTTGAAATCCGAAATATGCACCTGATTGCCTTCCCGTAATAAGGAATCAAATTCCTTCCGTATTTCCCCAAGGAGCGACAAATTGTACAGGTGTTTATCGATTTGTTTCAATAAACTGGCTTTGGGGGCTGATTTTTGAAAAATAGCTTCGATCTCGCGGTAACACAGAATGAGTAGCCGGGTGATGGAATCTATCTCACTTTTGATAAAGCCCGACGTTTTGGACCCGTACCAGTTGTCTTCGTTGATGGCGGCTTTTACGTACGAATTTTCTTCCTTCCACAAGTCCGAACCCTGGGCCCTCTTTTCAAAATACCCATAAATCCCCCGACCACCCTGGGTAAAGTCCTTGTCTACCAGATTTCGCTCCTGAATCAATTCCATCGCCTGCCGGGCCTGCTCCACCATGGAATTTTCGGTTTCCCGCACAAACGCCTTGATCTGACGGCTGATACCTACCCAATCCGTCACTTCCAGATCAGCCACCGTCTGCATGGCGAGGTAGCTCTTTTCATTGAGCAAATCATAGGCAGCCTCCCGAATCCTATGCGGTAAGCTACCCCAACTTTTGCCGTCCTCGGCACTTTCGCGGTAGTAGGTTTCGGCCACGTCGGTCAGGATACTCTCGCCATCCTGGCCAATTCTGGCCAACAACCGATCCACGGCGTTGGAGAGCTGATCCCCATCCACCATGGTTTCGAAGGAAAAAGGTATTCCCAGCTCATCCGTGAAGCTACTAACCAACCGCTGGGTGAATTTGTCGATGGTCATGACCGAAAAGTCGGAATATCGGTGCAGGATTTTCCTGAACACTCGTTTGGAGCGGACGGAGAAGAGCTGGCAGGTTTCCTGAAATAAGGTCGGGTCCTGGTCGAGGCCCGGATAGAGTTCCAAAACGATAGCTTGCAGCATGGGCGGCGCCGTACCCTCCCACTTGGAGAACTCGCGTAACATGGACATGATCCGGTCCTTCATTTCATTGGCCGCCGCATTGGTAAACGTTACCGCCAGAATGGAACGAAAGTAGGTGTCAGACTCCGAATGAAGCGCCAGTTTGAGGTATTCTTTGGTTAGGGTGTAGGTTTTGCCCGAACCTGCCGAAGAACTATATACTTTAAACATGCTGGGTGAATAGGGATATTAGATTCAGATACTTGGCGAATCTGAGGTAGGCAGAGCGGGAACAGTACCGGAATTTTTGGACACTAAGGTACAAAAAAAGCAGGTCTTGAACCTGCCTTTTCTCAAACGTCATTACCTTGGTGTTACAAATTGAGGCGGATTCCGCCTGACACATTGGGACTTGTGAAGAAGGGTCCCGGTAATAATTCGATATAAATTCCACCTTCCAGAAAAATGGACATCCGGCCATCGGGCAGAAAGAACTCAAATCCTCCAAGCCCTGAACCACCCAGGGAAATATTTTTTGTGAAGTTCACCCGTTGCCCCACCAGATTATCAGGGTAGTACCGACGGCTGTTGACCTGAGGCCCGAAGCCGTAGTAAATTTGGGACTTTTCAGAATTGAACAAGGCATTATGCCACAGGTAGTGCGCCTGAAACGTCACCCCCGCACTACGGTACTTACCCTGACGATAATCTCTCGAATTCCCGAGGATAAATCCATAGGTACCAAAGCTCGCATCGATGGCATTTACATTATTAAAATACTTACGGATGTTAACTCCGGTAGGTTCACCGATCTTAAAGCCAACGGCCCAGTTATCGTATTGAGCCTGGGCAAAACAAAACGTGAAGCAGCAAAGGAGGGTAAAAATTATTTTTTTCATAATACATTGGTCAGGGAAAGTCCACATAAAGCAAGACAAGCCAACACGGGATGTCCACTATGCAATAACGGAATTTTGTCTATATTTTTTTAATGCTTTTACCAAAACCTCATTTTCCTCCTCCGTACCAACCGTTATCCGCAGGCATCCATCGCACAAAGTTACCTTGCTACGGTCACGCACAATTACCTTATCCTCCAAGAGGTACTTCATGGTGCCGGGTGCATCCTCAAATTGAACCAGTAAAAAATTCGCGTCCGAAGGAAAAATCCTGAGCACACCCGTTGTTTCAGCTAGCAAAGCCGCGAGTTGTTGCCGTTGGTCAAGAATTGCGACTACCATAGCGTTTTTCTCCTCCTCCCGATCAAGCGCTTCCACCAGGTACTGCTGGGTAGGCCCGCTCAAATTATATGGGGGCTTTATTTTGGTTAAAAGGGTGATCAATTCGGCTGAGGCAAAGCACATTCCCAACCGCAGGGAAGCCAGTCCCCAGGCCTTTGAGAAGGTTTGCAATACCACCAAATTGGGAAATTCGGCCAACCGCTGATTCCAGGAAAGAACCGGAGCAAAATCAATGTAAGCTTCATCAACTACGACCAAGCCTTCAAATGAAGTAAGGAGCGTTTCGATGGCTTCGCTAGCTACCAAATTACCGGACGGGTTATTGGGGGAGCATACCCAAAGTATCTTGGTATTAGGCTGAACTGCGTTCAAAACCGCCTCGGTATCCAGTTGGAATTCGGAGGTTAGGGGTACCTTTATTACCTGCACATCATTGATGGAGGCACTTACTTCGTACATGCCATAGGTTGGAGGCAAAATCAGAACCGAATCTTTTCCTGGCGTACAAGTAGCCCGAATCAGCAGATCAATGGCTTCGTCACTGCCATTACCCAAAAATATCTGGTTAGTATTGACTCCTTTTAAAGGTGCCAATTTTTCCTTGATCAGGTGGTGGTGGGGATCAGGATACCGGTTATACTTCTCCGAAAGGACGGAACCATACGGATTTTCATTCGCATCCAGAAACACCCCTAACTTGCCAGTGTACTCATCCCGGGCGGAAGAATACGGGGTCAGGCTCAGGAGGTGAGGACGAATAAGTTGGTTTAAATCAAAGGGCATGTTCTTTGTGATTTGTAAAAGTACTTATCTATATCGTAGGTTTACAACTCCTTGTGGGAGTATGGCTCACTCTCCAAGTAAGCTTTGCAGGCGGATGCTTACTGCTTTTTTATGCGCGTCAAGCGATTCTGCCGCGGCCATTGTCTCAACTGTCGGACCAATGTTTTGATTCCTTCTTCCGAAATATGCTGAACCGTAATTTTTTTAACAAAACTATCCACAGAAACACCGCTGTATGCTCTTGCGTAGCCATTGGTGGGTAAGTGTATGATTGGTTCCGGAAGCATAATCACCGCAGGATTCAGGAGTATAATTTCCTAAAAAAATAGAACCTGCATTGATAATTTTCTCCGAAACCTGCTTCCGCATTTTCAACACTCAAAATTAAATGTTCCGCTGCATATTCATTCAAAAGATCAATCGCCTCCTCCTCGGATTCCAACCAAAATTGCTTTGCTGTTTTCAATAGATTGTGCCGCAAGTTCCTGGCGCGGCAATTCTTCCAGCTGGGAAGACAAGGTCATGATTGACAGCTACCCAATAGTTTCTTACTCGTCGAAACCAGCAAAACCTGGCTATCAGCACCATGTTCAGCCTGTGACAGTAAATCCGCTGCAACAAAAGAAGGAATCGCAGTATCATCCGCATAAATAGCAACTTCCGAAGGACCGGCCGGCATATCAATGGCTATACCTTCCTTACTGACCAGCATTTTAGCCGTCGTAACATATTGATTTCCGGGACCAAAAATCTTATAAACCTTCGGAACACTTTCCGTTCCGTAAGCCATAGCAGCAATAGCCTGAGCACCGCCAATCCGGAAAGCTTTCGTAACGCCAACCAATTTTGCAGCATACAAAATAGCCGGATGATTGAAGGCGTACAAAGACTACTTCCTTACAACCAGCAATTGTGCAGGAATACCCAGCATTAAAACCGTACTGAACAAGGAGCCGTTCCGCCGGGAATGTAAATTCCAACTTTTTCAATTCCCACACTTTTCCGCCAGCAGGTAACGCCAGGCATGGTTTCAATTTTTTCAACGGCTGCAATTGCGCCTTGTGAAAAGTATATATATTTTGATAAGCCTGACGAATGGCATGCTTTCAAGTTCGTCATCCAGACTGATTCTTCCGCATCATTATTCGTCCTTCAGAAAAAGCAAAGTCAGCCAGTTCAATATCATCAAATTTTCGGGCTAATTCCCGCAGACCTTCATCTCCCTGTGTTTTTAACCTGTTCCAGAATTGGCAAAACTTTTTCTTCAATATCCGTAAGAATCCTGAACCGGTCTGGCAAGTAACAGGTAGGGCCATAGTGTTCTTTCAGGAAATGAAATAATATTCATATAATAATGGCTAAAAGCCAGTCTGCAACAGCTATAGTGCTGTTAATTCAGAGGATCATTTTCTCAATTGGAATTACCAGAATTCCTTCAGCTCCTGCCTGTCTGATTTTTTCAATATTTTCCCAAAAATCATTTTCATTGATCACAGAATGAATCGAACACCAGCCTTCTGTCGCCAACGGCATAACCGTTGGGGCTTTCATTCCAGGCAAGAATTTTGAAACTTATCCACGGCAATCAGGGGACAATTCAAAAGAATATATTTATTGTTTTTGGCAACCTGAACCGATTTGATACGGAAAAGAAGTTGATCAAGCAGATTCTTGCTGGCTATCCTGAAAGATGTTTGCTGGCAATCATTACAGCCTCCGATTTGAAAATCGTTTCCACTTCTTTCAAACCGTTACTCAACAAGGTACTTCCTGAACTCACGATATCACAAACGGCATCGGCTAATCCGATACTCGGTGCAATTTCCACCGAACCGCTGATTTCATGAATTTGAGCCGTAACATTATTTTCTTGTAAGTACTTTACCCAGAAACGCGGGTAAGTAGTTGCAATACTTTTTCCATCCAGATCCTGAACAGCGGCTATAACATGCTCCCTCGGGAACTCCAATGGAAAGCGGCATTTGGAAAAACCAAGTTTATGAACTGTATCCACATCCCGATCTGATTTCGACAGAAACATTTTCACCTACGATTCCCAGATGTGCTACGCCATCTTCCACATAACCCGGAATATCGTCATCGCGTAAAAAAAGAATTTCAGCAGGAAAATTAGTAGCCGAAGTTTTCAGTTTTCCGGCACCATTATCAAACCGGATGCCACATTCTTTGATCAAGTTTTAGGAATCTTCACTTAGTCTTCCCGATTTCTGTATTGCAATTCGTAAAATATTGTCGTTCATCACTTTCGGTAATCGGCAAGACCGGTTGTTTCGGCTAACTTTAAAATCAGGTTAATTTTGAATGTTCCGATCTATATTGATGCAACAAGTCTTTGATCTGCCATCCTTCTGCTCACCTGTTTTCATATTTTTCAAGGTAAGAAGCCGGATTCCATTTCGTCAGATCCGATCAGGATTACGAAAGGAATATTTTTACGGTCAGCATAATCCAGCTGTTTTTTCAGTTTTACCGAATCCGGATACATTTCTGCATTGATACCCGCCTTTCGTAATTTTGGCAAAACCGACAAACCAAACTTGAACGCATCGTATCAAAATTGGAAATCATCACTTGTGTACTGATCGTCTGATTTTCAGGAAAAAGATTTAAGTTCTTCCATGACATCATAAATCCGGTCAACACCAAGTGAAATTCCTACGCCTGAATTCCCGGAACACCAAAAGTACCCGTCAGATTATCGTATCGTCCACCGCCACTAATACTGCCAATCTGAACATTATTTGCTTTTACTTCGAAAATAGCGCCGGTATAATAGGAAAGACCCCTGCGCCAAAGTTACATCAAACTGAATTTTTGGATTTTAAGTCAAAGCCTTCCACCAGTTACCAACCTCTTCCAGTTCATCAATTCCTTTTAATGCCATTTCAGAAGAGCAAGCCAGTTTCCTAAGACGAGCAAATGGATCTTTTTCTCCCGACAGGTTAAAAATTGGGTCAAGTTTGGTGGTGTTGTCTTCGGAAAACCCTCGTTCCCACAATTCCTCAACAACTTTTTCCTTTCCGATTTTATCAAGCTTATCAATCGCCACGCAAAGTGGTCCTTCCATGCCTGTGGCACCAATCATATCAGCAATTCCGGTCAGGATTTTGCGGTTATTGATCTTGACGGTAAAATCTGTGATACCTAATTCGGTCAAATTTCATGTAGCAGCATAACAATTTCCGCTTCGCAAAGCAGAGAATCGGTTCCGACCACATCGGCATCACACTGATAAAACTCGCGGTAACGGCCTTTCTGCGGACGGTCGGCCCGCCAAACGGGCTGAATCTGATACCGTTTAAACGGCATTGCCAAAGTTCCCCGGTTCATCACCACGTAACGGGCAAAAGGTACCGTGAGATCGTAACGTAAGCCTTTTTCAGAAATTTTCAGGGTAAGCTGCCGGGTGTCGTTGTGCAGATCCTCATTGGAAACTTTGGCGCGTAATCCCCCGAATTCAATATTTTGAAAAGAAGCTGATCGCCTTCTTCGCCATATTTGCCCATCAAAACCGAAAGGTTTTCAAAAGCCGGAGTTTCCAGAGGCTGGAAACCGTAACGCTGAAAAGATCGACGAATCGTAGAAAGGATAAAAGTTCGTTTGGCCATTTGTTCCGGACCAAAGTCACGGGTACCTCGGGCAAGACTTGGTTTTGACATGATGACTAGGTAGCTGGCAGCTGATCCAACCGGACTTTTTCTGCCTCCATTGTTTCCCGCAAAGTTAGGGAGCCTAAGCAACTTTTCCTGTTTTATCTTACTTTTTTAATCAGAAAACGCTACTTTTGCGGTTCTTTCACAAAAACAATACAAAGACAATGGGAGTAACGGAATTGAAACGTAAGGGCCGGAAAAATAAATCTACTGCTAACAATCGGGTGGCAAGCATCAAGAACCTTCTTCGTAAGGCCGAAATCAGAAATGTGGACGTTGAGGCCATCAAAGCTGAGTTCGAAGCTAAGAAAAAATAACCCGATAGGTAACGATTTTTCCAAGCCTGTTTAGAAGCTCTGTCAATTTGTTTTGGTAGAGCTTTTTCCTTTTTTAAGTCGGTTGCGCTTTTCCCGCTCGCCTCGCTCAAACTTGGTTTCCAGCTTCCGAATGCTCCGACGGGTTTCTTTACGAACGTCCAATAGGACGCGGTAGCGAACCGCCTGACCGAAGAGGGAAAGTCCGCCATTGATCAAAATCAAACTGTACGTACCCAGGAGGATCCACTCAATATCCCGACTTCCGGTATGCTTGAGATTTCCGGCTTCGCTGAATACACACAGCCCGTAGCCGATTAGCACCAGGCTGACGGGAGCCAGGATCAACCACTTGGTATGAGTGGTCATTTTGGACAGTAACTTTTTTCCAGGTGGTTTAGCGTCAGATTTTTCAGGTATCATGGTCAATTACTTTGATTTAAATAACTAGGATGGCCAACAAGGACAACATCACATTGCTTGAATTCAATCGGGCAAATAGTACAATTTTGATAAGTTGCCCGTAACTTTACGTCTCAAAAATACATTATTCCAAGATAATTCGCATGAAATCAATTATCAGTCTTGTGTTAAGGTATGTTCCGCGCCCATTTTTACAGAGAATCGGACACTGGGCAGCCCGGTTTTTAGGCCTTTTCCACGCTGGTGATCTAGTAACATGCCCGGTTTGCGACCACCATTATTCCAAGTTTCTGCCCTACGGTCGTAAGGGCCGGGATAATGCCCTCTGCCCCAATTGCCTCGCCTTGGAACGTCATCGGTTGATGTACCTGTACATGAAAAGGAAGACCAATTTTTTTACCGCGGACTTGAAAGTACTGCATGTTGCCCCGGAATACTGCTTTATTGACCGGTTTGAGCAAATGAAAAATTTGGATTACATAACAGCCGATATAGAATCCCCGCTAGCCAAGGTAAAAATGGATATTCATGCGATTCCATTCGCCGAGAATACCTTCGACGTGGCCATCTGTAATCATGTAATGGAACACGTGGATGATTATGTAAAAGCTACCAGTGAACTCCATCGCGTGCTCAAACCCGGCGGCTGGGCAATCATACAATCCCCACAGGACATGAGCCGGGCGACTACCTACGAAGATTCCACCATTACTGAACCTCGCGAAAGAGAAAAGCATTTTTGGCAAAACGATCACTTGCGGCTATTTGGCCGTGACTACGCCCGGGAATTGAGCAAGGGAGGGTTTGACGTTAAGGAAGATCGGTTTGTGATGGACGAGCTTGGCCCCGCGGAGGTTAAGCGATTTGCCCTACCTGCCAACGAACTGATTTATTATTGCACCAAGTGAATCAGGTCAGGAAATTAAACGCTTGATACCCTCCCTCAAAAAACCACTTCCATAGCCGAATAACTGCACAAAGCTGGCCGCCACGCTATAAAGCGCGACTTTTGAACTCCTGTTTTTTACCCAGGAATCAAAAAAAATAGTTGCTGTAATTAGGAGTAGCCCCGCCAGGGAAATCCAGCCCAGTAAGGGGAAGATGATATACCAAACTGGTATGAAAAGGCAATACAGCAGGAATAAGGACGGAAAGGCATGAACAGGTTTTATCAGCCCGGCTTTGGGATGAAGAGCATCCAGCAAAAACCGGGTGCGGCCAAAGGAATGAACTTGTTTCCAAAAATCGCGAAAATTGCCGCGTCGCTTATGATACACAAAGGCCTCGGGGATGATACCCATTCGATAGTTTTGCTGCCCCAGCCTGATCCCCAACTCGATATCTTCCCCCATATCCCTCTTGGCAAATCCCCCTGTCTCCTGAAAAACCCGACGGGATAGGCCCATATTAAAACTTCGGGGCTGAAAAGCCCCTCCCGCATTCTTGGATTTTCCCCGAATGCCTCCCGTGGTAAAAAAGGAGGTCATGGCGTAACTTATGGCTTTCTGAATGGGCGAGAAATTCTCGTCCGCGCGATCGGGTCCACCAAATGCATCCAGAAAGTTTTCGCTCAGGTAGGTAGTGACCGCGTGGAGGTAATGAGGCGGTAAAAGGGTATCCGAATCGAAAACGATAAAGTAATCGCCTTTGGCCTTTTGAAAGCCCAGGTTTCTGGCAAAACCCTGGCCAATATTCTCAATTTCAACGTACTGAATAGCAAGTACTGGTAGGTACTGGTCAACTACCTCGCGGGAACTCAGGGTGGAACCATCTTCGATGATGATCACTTCAAAATTCCGGTAGGTTTGCCGGGTGAGGCTTTCCAAGAGTTCGTTGAGTTCTTCGGGACGATTATAAACCGGAATGATAATAGAATAAAATCGCATGGAAGGGAGGGTTAGCCTACCGGCAAGGTGGGTATTATGGCCTTTCGATTACCTCTTTTACGGCTTCTTCGTTGGCTTCAATAATCTGATCAAGGTGGGTATCCTCTAAGGCAGTAGAGAGAAACATACTCTCAAACTGGGACGGCCCCAGATACACCCCACGATTGAGCATGGCATGGAAGTACCTACCGTACAAGCTCAGATCAGATGTTTTTGCGGAGGGAAAATCAGTGACGGGCTGATCGGTAAAGAACAGCGTGTACATGGACCCGATCTGATTTATGGTATACCCCTTCCCGAGTTTTTCCAGGCTTTTCCGGAAGCCCTGGGCGAGTTTCATCCCCGATTGGTCGAGGGTCAGGTATACTTCCTGGTGCTCGTTGAGGTAGGTGAGCATGGCAAGGCCCGCGGCCATGGCAATGGGATTCCCCGACAAGGTACCGGCCTGATACACCGGCCCTGCCGGTGAAACGTAGTTCATGATTTCCTCGCGTCCGCCGTAGGCACCAACCGGCATCCCACCACCGATAATCTTACCCAGGGTGGTCATATCAGGCACAACCCCCAGTCGTTCCTGGGCCCCACCCCTGGAAAGGCGGAAGCCAGTCATGACCTCATCAAAAATCAAGAGGATACCTTCCTGGTCACACAGGCTCCGGAGGCCTTCCAAAAAGCCAGATTCAGGTAATACACACCCCATATTACCTACCACCGGTTCAATGATAATGGCGGCGATTTGGGCTGGATTCGCCTCAATCAAAGTTTTGACTGCCCCCAGATCGTTGAAGGGGGCGGTAAGGGTGTCGTTGGCTACCCCTATTGGTACACCCGGACTATCAGGCGTACCGAAGGTAACGGCTCCACTGCCGGCAGCAATCAGGAAACTATCGCCGTGGCCGTGGTAGCACCCTTCAAACTTTACAATTTTGTCCCGGCCGGTGAATCCCCTCGCAACTCTGATCGCCGACATGGTAGCCTCGGTCCCCGAATTCACCATCCTGACCTTCTCTACCGAAGGTACCATGGACACGATGAGCTCGGCCATTTCTACCTCCCTGCGCGTAGGTGCGCCGAAGGAAAAGGAATGCTGAATCGCATCAGAAACTGCTTTTTCAATCAGCTCATGAGCGTGTCCCAGGATCATCGGGCCCCATGAATTGATGAGCTCAATGTACTGATTTCCATCCTCGTCAAAGATGTAAGGGCCTTTGGCTGATTTTATAAAAATAGGGGTACCTCCTACGGCTTTAAACGCCCGAACGGGAGAATTGACTCCGCCGGGAATAAAGTTGTTTGCTTTTTCAAAAAGGGCCTTACTGGTGGCGATATTCATGATGGGGTATTCAAGGGTAAGCTACTAAATAAACTCGGGTGATGGGAATTCAAATCATTCCAGGGGAACCCAGCGGGAATCTTCGTATTTCAACAGAGATGAAACTTTGTTATCCCGGGACTTGGTAAAATCAAACCCAGCCAGGAGGTAATCTTCCTCGTACTTCCGGAGCACGATCCCATCCTTCAATTGGGCGTTGTATTTTCCGAGCATCCGGCCAAAGAACAACATTTGGTCGTATCCCTGGTAGGAGTACACCGAAGGCAGGGTATTTGTTTTGTTGTAATACTTTACCTGAAACTCTTTGATAGAATCTTTCATAAGGTCTACATAATCCGTCTCGATAAGGTAGAGATTTCGACCATAGCCCCCTGGCCTTGACCGATAAAAATCAAAACTATTCGCGGAAGCAATTACCGGAAGGGTGTTCAGGTTGCGGCCCGCCAACACATTCATGAAGGCACGCCCTGCTTTGGTATCCGTTGAAAATAAAACAAAATGGGTCGGCTTTTCGGCTACGAATTGCGAAACCCGGCTGTTCATAACATCAGCCTCTCCCTTCAACTCTTTCATTTCCAGAACCTTACCTCCTACTTTTATTAATTCGTCGCGATAGGTAAAGGCCATGGTGGAATCTTTGGTCGTAGATCCATAATAGATGGCAGCAACGGGTACCCGGCTAATGTTCTTGGCCAGTTTGATAATCTCCTGGGTCTGGCTTTGAATGGATGGATGAGCCAGATATACCCACTCACCATTGCTCAGCAAGGATCCATCCGTGGCCAAAGGATTAACCATAACGATATTGTTGAGGGTTGCAAAAGAAGAAACCAATTCGAACGGCTTGGAGTAGAGCGGACCGAAAATTAAGTCTGTTTGCCGGAAAAACGTGTTGTTCATCATGTTGAGCACCACGGACTCTTCATTTCCCACGTCGTAGGCCTGGATATTCACGAGGACACCCTCGGCCTGCAAGGTTTGGCGGGCTATCTGCAACCCGGCAAAATAGTCATACGCGTATTGGTTGCTCAAGTTCCGTTTCGATGACCGGAAATCGGCTAGCCTATACGGAAACAACACGGCCACATTGTAATAGCCCTTGGTCCATTTCTTCTCGTAGGGGGCAGGGGAAGCAGGTTCCGGCTGTACCGCTTTTTCTTCTTTAACTCCTTCTATACCAAACTGATTGGTGAGTTGATCAGACAATTCCAGTTCGGCTTTATTGGAGGATTTTGCCTGAATCTGCATCACCAGGGCCTGGGCAATAATCCGATCATTGGGATGGGTAGTGTTCAATGATTTCAGGATCGGGATGGAGTTAATGTTTTGGATGTAAAATTGTTTAACACCCTGAATATCCTTGCCAAAATCCGAATCCCCAATTCGATTTAAATAGTCAAGCCCCCGGTTGTATTCTTCCAGCGCCAGGTAGTTCACACCCAGTAGGTAGTAGGCTTCGTCGCGTTGTTCCCAGCGGGGAAAGCGCGTCAATAGCTGATTGATCATGAGATTGCTCTCTTTGTATTTTTTTAGCTTGTTGGCGGACAATCCATAATAATAATGGGCCAAGGGGGCAAATTCTGTTGTAGCATAGCGGGAGGTAATTTCTGCGAACGTCTGCATGGCCAAATCGTACTGGCCAAGGTTGTATACACTTACACCCTCTTTGAATTTCCGTTCGGCCTGATCAAACATCTGAGCCTGTACTGAAGTAGTCAGACAGATCGCAACGACAATCAGAATTTTACCAAGCAAGTGCATACAATATATAGTTCAAGTTAAGTTATGGGCAATAGTGTGTAGATGGGCTCCTCGGTTAAAAACATAGGGTAACGTTTAGGAAGAAAAACGTTACCCTACATATCCATGGTATACCTTGTGTTACACCATTATTTACGTTTTCCCTGCTTTTTTTCCAGTTCGGCCTGTTTACGCTTGGCTTCCTCCCCGGCCTGAAGGGTTTTTTCAAGGTACTGCTGAAACTTGGATTGTTTCTTCGGTCCCGAAGCATTCTTGATGCGATTCTCATCCAGAATCCGTTTGATTTTGTCCTCATCTACAAACCGACGAATTAAGAGCTGCTGGCCAATGGTCACGACGTTTGACACAAAATAATAAAAAGTCAGACCAGCGGGAAAGTTGTTCAACACAAACATGAACATCAACGGCATCACATAGCTCAGAAACTTCATATTGACGGGCCCAGGCTGGGTTGGGGTCATCTGATTGTTGTAATACGCGTACACGATGCTGGAAACGGTCATGAGTAAGGTGAACAAACTCACGTGACTACCGTAAAACGGAATAGAAAAGGGCAGTTTCAGGAAGGAGTCGTAGGTAGAAAGGTCCTCGGCCCACAGGAAAGATTCCTGGCGCAACTCGATCAAATTGGGGAATAAAAAGAACAGCGAAAACAAAATGGGCATGGTGGCAAGCACCGGCACACAGCCACTCAGTGGACTCACCCCCACCTGCTGATAGAGCTTCATTTGATCCTGCTGCTGCTTGGCCATGTCGTCCGGGTTCTTCTTTTTCAATTCTTCTAGTTCCGGAGCCAGTACCCTCATTTTGGCCATACTCACGTACGACTTATAAGTCAAGGGAGTCAGAAGGGCTTTAACAATCAAAACCAAACAGATGATCAGCAAGCCGTAATTGGAAATAAAGTTTTCCAGCAAGTTGAAGAGCGGTACCAGAATGTATTCGTTAATCGGCTTCAGGAAAGCATACCCCAAATACACGTTCTCATCAAAGTTTTCAGCCTGTACCTCCCCAAGAATATGGTAGTCGTTGGGACCCATGTAGTACTTATACAGGGCCTGTCCATTGCCGAGGGCAGCGGCGGGGATGGACCCCTGCACGATGAGCGTTTTTACAATAGTCGAATCGGACGGATTGACGTTGGCTTCCAACTTTACATCCTGCAAGGGCGCACTTTCCGAAATAAGCCCAGCCAGAAAATACTTATGCTTCATGGTGAACCACTTAACCGGACTTTCGGCCTCTGCATCGGTGTCGCTGTCGGGCGTTGGGCTTAGGCTTTCGAGGCCGTCTGTATAGTAATTAAGCGTAACGGCCTTGCGGTTTTCCAACAAGTCATTTTCGAATTTCAGCATCTCATTTTGCCACCGGTACGACAAAGGTTGATTTGCCACACCTACCCCTTTGGCCTGAATCCCGTAGTCTATTACGTACCCAGTACCCCGCACCACATACGTTTGTTCTACGTACTGGTTCGCCGACAAAGCCAACCGATACGTCACAACGGCCGAATCTTTTTCAGTCAGGGTTTTATTGGTAGCAGAGGTAGTAAAATAAAGGTTTGCCAAATCAACCATACCCTTGGCAGTAGGCAGATTCAGCTGAAAGCTGCTATGCTCAGCCGATAAAAGATACAGCGGTTTTTGGTCGTAGGTTTTGTACTTTTTCAACATCACCTCTTTCAATACGCCACCTTTATTGGAGAAAACAACCTGTACATCGTTGGTTTCTATGGTCAAGGTCCTGGTTTTGGCCCCGAGCGGCAGAGGCAAAGTCGCCATAAGCAGCCGAAGCCTGAGCGCTGTCGAGAACAGCAATGCTATCAGAAGTTGGGGTAGTGACAGGGGAGGGAGTTGCTGGATTAACCTGTTGCTGGGCGGTTGGGACGGGTACTTCTGGTTTTGGCACCAACACCTGGTACCCAATCAGCATTAGTAAGATAAGTACTAAGCCAATGACTTGATTTCTTTCCATTTGTTAACTAAGTAATATAAAATTATTTCCCCATTTTAAAAATGAGGAGTTTGGAGCCCAATTCCAGGCTAGTGCTTCTAAAATTAGGAATGCAAAGGTAAGGAAGATTTCGGTGGAATGGGATTATTCTTCTTCATCAAACCATTAACTTACTGCATAACAGTTCGTTTCTGTAAAGAATAGCTCAGGGCTGATTTTACAAAATTTACGAAAAGTGGATGGGGGCTCATCACGGTGCTTTTCAATTCCGGGTGGAACTGCACGCCAATAAAGTACGGGTGATTCGGGAGTTCCATGATTTCGACCAGGTTGTTTTCAGGATTTATCCCGGTTGCTATCATTCCTCCTTCCTCAAAGATTTTCAGGTACTTATTATTAAACTCGTAGCGGTGACGATGCCTTTCACTGATCATGGTCTTCCCATAAATCTCGTGAATAAGGGAATCCTTCTTGATCTTACACGCATAGGCTCCCAAGCGCATGGTACCGCCCTTGTTTGTCACATCCTTTTGGTCGTCCATCAGGTGAATGACCGGATGGGGAGTTTCGTGGTCCATTTCAAAGGAATGGGCTCCTTCCAGTCCCAGCACGTTGCGCGCATACTCGATTACGGCCATCTGCATACCCAGGCATATTCCAAAAAACGGAATTCCGTTTTCTCTCACGTACCTAATCGCCTCTATTTTCCCCTCAATGCCCCGCTCCCCAAAGCCAGGTGCTACCAGCACGCCATCCAGATCGGACAGCTTTTCGATGGCATTTTCGGGAGTAAGGGATTCGGAATGAATCCATTCGATATACACCTTGCACTCATTCACGGCACCGGCATGAATAAAGGATTCGGCGATGGACTTGTAGGCATCGTGGAGTTCGACGTACTTACCCACCAGACCAATGCGAATGGAATCCTTAGGATTTTTTAGCTTCGACAGGAAATTTTTCCAGGTTTCCAGCTCGGCATCCTGATCGTTGTAGATGTCCAGCATGTACAAGGCCCGCTGATCGAGTCTTTCCTTCCGCATCAGGATGGGAACATCGTAGATCGTTTCGGCGTCCATTGCCTCGATCACCGAACTTACCTGCACGTTACAGAAGAGGGCTATCTTTTTCCGTAGGTCAACGGGCAAGGGGTGCTCGGTGCGACAGACCAGGATATCGGGCTGGATTCCCGCCTCCTGCAACATTCTGACCGAGTGCTGGGTGGGTTTGGTTTTGAGTTCGCCCGCCGAAGAAAGATAGGGAATCAGGGTCAGGTGAATCATGAGGGTATCGTTTTGGCCCAGCTCAAATTTGATTTGACGCACGGCCTCGATAAAGGGAAGCGATTCGATATCGCCCACGCACCCCCCGATTTCGGTGATGACCACATCGTAGTCGCCGGTTTCACCCAGCAGCATCATATTCCGCTTGATTTCATCCGTGATGTGGGGAACTACCTGAACCGTCCGGCCCAAAAAATCGCCCCTGCGTTCCCGCATGATCACATTGTAGTAGATTCGCCCGGTGGTGACGTTATTTTCCTGAGAGGTACGGACGTTCAAAAAACGCTCGTAATGCCCCAGGTCAAGATCGGTTTCGGCCCCGTCCTCCGTGACATAGCATTCGCCATGCTCGTACGGATTAAGCGTTCCCGGATCAACGTTAATATAAGGATCGAATTTCTGAATAGTGACCGTAAGGCCCCGTGATTGTAGCAGTTTTGCCAGAGAGGAGGCAATAATTCCTTTGCCTAGTGATGAAGTGACGCCGCCCGTAACGAATATGTACTTAGCGGTCTTTTGCCCTTTAGAAGCCATAAGACATTGCTTTTTTTACTATGATTACGGGATACAAATGTACAAAAAACCTTGTAGAGTTTGGGGTAGTTCACCCTAAAATATCAAAATTATAGTTTGCCCGGCTGTCTGCGGCTCTGGTAAAGTAGGTCTTTTTGGGGTAGATTTGAAGTGAAATTAAGCTGATCCGTTCCCCTCTCTCAGGCTGGATTTTTGGTACTTACCTCCAAAACCGGCTCCATATGAGGAATATCGATTAACCCTCGGTTTTACCCAACGCTGTACCATGTCAATTTTTCAAAAAAAACTTTTTATCCTCTTCCTTTTTTCCCAGTATTGCCACGCGCAAAACGGGATTTTGGTGTTCCAATCGGATTTTGGCGTGAAGGATGGAGCCGTTTCGGCGATGAAAGGGGTTGCAATTGGAGTTTCTCCCCGCCTGAATATCTTCGACATTACCCACGAAATTCCGGCCTACGATGTTTGGGAAGCCTCCTACCGGTTGGTACAGGCAGCCCCCTATTGGCCGGCCGGGACGGTGTTTGTTTCCGTTTGTGATCCTGGGGTTGGAACTCAGCGCAAATCGGTGGTTATGCTAAGCCGCTCCGGACACTACTTCGTAACCCCAGACAACGGAACCCTTACCCACGTAGCCGAACTTCTGGGAATTGAAGAAGTAAGGGAAATTGACGAGGCAGTGAACCGCCGACGAAACTCCGCCGACTCGTATACATTTCATGGAAGGGATGTTTACGCCTACACCGGCGCCCTGCTGGCCTCCCGAAAAGTGACCATGGCCCAAATTGGCCAACTCCTACCCGCTACGGTCGAAAAATTACCTTACACAAAGCCCTACTTTAATCAAGATAGCCTGGTGGGTTCCATTCCGGTTTTGGATACCCAATACGGAAACGTGTGGACAGATATTGACAAGGGACTTTTTGGGAAGTTAGGTATTCAACCTGGCGAAAAAATAGAAGTAGTGATACGATACGGCCAAACCGTATTATTTAAAGGTACTATGCCCCTCGTCCACACGTTTGGTGAGGTCGGAGTTGGTGAGGACCTGGGTTACTTCAATAGCCTGGCAAATTTTTCAATTGCCACCAATCAGGAGGACTTTGCCGCAACCCACAGCGTCAAAAGCGGTTCGGGTTGGGTCATTATCCTTAAAAAGCCAAATTAAGATCAGGACAAATGATCTTTATAACTCTCGTACCCAAAGCTTTTAATAAGGCGAAAAGTATTATTGGCTTGCCAGATTCCAATGGAAGGTAAGTTCACGCCGTTGAAGGTGGTGGTTTTTACCATGGTGTAGTGAATCATATCTTCAAAAACCAACCGGTCGCCGATCGCCAACGGAGCATCGAACGAATAATCCCCCATAAAATCACCGGCCAGGCAGGTCATGCCGCCCATTCGGTAGGTAGGCTTTCCCTCCACCGGCTCCTGATAGGCTCCTTCGATACGAGGTTTGTAGGGCATTTCCAGGGTATCGGGCATGTGTGCGGCAAACGATACATTCAGTATTGCCACTTGAATTCCCTGGCTATCCATGATGTCAAGTACCTTCGCCACGAGGGTACCGGTGCGCCAGGCAATGGCAGATCCCGGTTCCAGGATGACTTCAAGATCATATTTCGCTCTGATTTTTTGGATCAAACCGATCAACTTTTCAATATTGTAGCCTTCGCGCGTCATGAGGTGTCCCCCGCCCATGTTAAGCCATTTGGCTTGGTGCAGCAAGTCCCCAAACTTTTCTTCCAATGCTTCCAGCGTACGTTCCAGGGTTTCGGAGCCATTTTCACAAAGGGTATGAAAATGAATTCCTTCAACTCCCTCGGGAAGAGTGGTGCCGAATTTATCGCGGGTTTCGCCCAGGCGGGAACCTGGTACGCAGGGGTTGTACATGTCGGCCTCTACCTCTGAATACTGGGGATTCACCCTGATCCCCACGGACACTTTCTGCATTCGGGTGTTGGGTGTTGTAGTCAGCGACCCGCTCCTTAAACCTGGCATGTTGGCTGAGCGTATTGAAGGTTACGTGGCTGCTTCTTTCCAGCACCTCCTCGAATTCTTCGTCCAGGTAGGCTGGTATATAGGTATGGGCCTTTACCCTCAGGAAATCATTGATCAGTTTTATTTCGTTCAATGAGCTTGCCGTAGCGCCGCCGAGGTACTCCCCCACGATCGGAAAGACACTGTACATGGAGAAGGCTTTTAAGGCCAGAATAATGGAACAGCCCGCCGCTTCCTGCACTTCCTGAATTAGTTTCAGATTGGAGCGGAGGAGGGTTTCTTCCAGAACAAAACAAGGAGATGGTACTTTGGAATAGTCAATAGCCATTTATGACCAGATTTAACGGAAAATTGAGATTGTTGAAAGTAGGAATTCTTACTTTTGGCGCAAAAATAGAATAAGCTAGTCAAAAAACACCGTACACCTTTTTTAAATTCACCTATGCCTTTTCTTGTTCTTGATATTGAAATGTCGGGCCCTGAGCCTGGTTGGAACGAAATCATTCAGCTGGGAGCTGAGCTGTTTGACGACAAATGGAATTCCCTTGGTACCTACCTTCAGAATGTATACCCCGAAAACGAAGAGGCTTTCACCGCCAAATCCGAGGAAGTACACGGACTATCCCTCGACGATCTGGAAGATGCGCCCATGATCTACGATGTGATTCCGGAGTTTGAGACCTGGATTAAATCAAAAACCAGCGGGGCTCCGCTATCCAGAGTAGTTATTTGCGGTCAGAGTGTCATTTACGACGTAAATTTCCTCCGATTTGCCTATCGGAATGAAAAAATGAAATGGCCCTATTCCAACAAAATGATTGACCTTCACACGGTTTCCTACTTATTTTTTATGATCCTGGAAAAAAGTGGAAAGTCAGTACCCAAGTCGTTAAGCCTGGGAGCGGTGTCGGGTTATTTTGGATTTGAACGGGAAGAAGACACCCACAACGCCCTGGAAGATGCCCAGTTAACGGCGCGCTGTTTGAAAGAATTTTTTAGAATGATTGACCATACTACCTATACTAGCTGAATGATTCTGCCTTTGAAAAGCAGACACTTGCGAAGTCGGCAAGTAATTACAGGATAGGATCTTTCACATTCGCATCAAAAATTCCCGTCAGTACCTGCCCATTTCGCTTCACTTGCAGAAATATCCGGTACTGCCCTGCCTTGGGAAAGGAATAGGGGAACGACAATACACTTCCATGGTTCATTCCAGAGTGCCCGGTGGAATCAGGATCCATATTCATGCCCATTTCTTTCATCAGGAAGGCCTCCCGTTCGGTATCGGGCAATTGTTTGAGCATGGATATGTGCCGATTGATGCTATCCCGAAAAACCACCGGATTCGGTCGTTTGTACACAAGAGTCGTATCCGCAATCCGCTTTTTCAACGTCAGTTCGGACGCCATGGAAACCGTCCCCACCGGGTGCAGGTGAATATATACCGAGCCATCCGACCTCACAACCGCCAGATGCCCCCCCATCCCAAGGTAGGGCTGCAATCGGGCGGGTTTTCCGTCGGGATCAACCACCTGGAAAGTAAGCTGGTAGGGAGTTTGGGCTTCAAATACCTGGTTTTGGGTACCTTCCCACACTACATACGAACTGTCTTTGAGGAGCGTTCGTACCCCCGGTTTTCCACAAATAACCACATTTTCGTCCAGCGGAATCCGTTTAGGATTATTCAGCGGATCGGTCACCACGTAGGTATCCTCAGGGTCGGTTTTTTGGAGGGTACCTGGTTCGGTGGTCAGTTCGGGTATGTCAATGGTGTCGGTTAGCGTTTCGGTAAATCCCGAATAGTACACAATGTCTCCGTACACCAGGTACTTACCAGCGGGTAGGTTGGGTAAGAACGCCTGAAACGTGATGGAATCGGCCCGCTCGGGATGAACATGAGCAAACGCATCCAGACCGGGCGTACGCACCAGGAACAAATGCATGAGTTTACCGTGGTCGGGGATCAGGTAACTCAGGTCGCTGCCCCGTCTCTGGGCCTTGTAGTTGGTGGTATCTACGGTAAATTTGAATAGTCGCTGCCCTTCCTGCATTACCACTGAGCTGCTAGCTTTCAACGGTTGATACATTTGCTGCTTGTAGTCCTTGGCCCAGCTATCCCACCAACTACTGCCTCCGTACAAAATGAGCAGACAGGCCCCCAACGAAATGCCCATGTGGACCAATCGCCTTCTTTTTTGGGTGGAAGTCAGCGCGTGTCCGGGACGAAGCAGGCCATCACTCACGCTGGCTCCGATAACGGTTACCAGAAGGATAAGGAGCAGCAATCCCAAGGCACTGAGAGTCCAACCCAGTCCGGCGGGCATGTCCCGCTGGGCCGTTGACATGGCTACGATGGGCACAATTAGCTCTGCTTTTCCCTGATCCCCGTCAATTTCGAGCTGGATGCTGGATGATCCTCCCTCCATTAACCACACAATGCCCTGAAACTGGCCGAATTGTCCGGCCACGGGCGACAAGGCATCGGATGTAGGTGCCCCTTCGTCACCAGAACGGAAGAAAATAGGGCGTGCCTGGATCCCATCAACTACCCCATTTTCCACAAAAACCGTCACCTGAGCCGTGCCAGGAATCACATCGGGCGGCTGAACCGTCACAAGGACACGGTACGCCCCCGCATTCTGCTGAAGCACCACCCCTGCACTACCAATGTGCGCATAGGTGATCGTCTGGACTGTTAGGAGCAGGACGAAAATAAGGTATCGAATCATCGTTGAATTTTTTTCATCCAGGAACCCCAGTACAAACCAATGCGGGAAGAAACTATGCTAAACACCAGAGCGATCCCCAGTCCCTGGGCGAGTTGCCCTAGGGATTCTTTCCCCCAGGGAGCAAACTTATACCGGTACTCCCAGTCGGGGCTGTTCGCAAAATACCAGTAATGGCTCCCAAAAAACCAATTCCGAGCGTAGGGTGATTCCAGTAAAAAAGCCCCGAAAAACCATTGAACCACAAAAAACACGAGGATGAACGCAAACCCCAACAGCAGGGCCAGTTTCCAATCGGACACGTAGGCGTAGCGGTGGCGCAAATAATCAAGTACCAAGGAGGGTACTATCAGAAGAAGTGGAAACTGGAATCCATTGTAGTGATCAATGTGGTGCAGGATAGGTCCGAGTTTGGGTTCCGCCGGAAAAAGGGGGATGATCCAGAGGGTCAGCAAAAGAATAAGGGTGTAAACCAGACTCACCGCAGTAATGGTCCATTTTCCGGGGTATGCCCTCCCAAAGGCTAGCAGCAGGAAGGGGAAAGCCACCGAGGAAATTTGGTAATAGAGGGACGTATGGGAGGCATACCGATCTATCTCTTCCGACAGCAAAATGTACCACATGGTGAGCAGAAACCCCGCCGAAAGGGAAAATAACAGAAAATGGATCTGGCGTAAGGATTCCTGCTTTTTTTCTGAGAGTAGGTTGGTTTGGTTTTTGAGAGCTAGTACACTCACCATGGCGCCAAACTGAACCCCAATGATTCCCAGAGCCAATACGGTATGGGGGGGTGAAAGAATCCGCACATCCAGTCCATAGGTGTTGTGCCACCAATCGTCAAAAGGAGCCGAAGTAAGCATCATTAAAGCCCCCCAAATACAAAATAGGGCACCCAACGAGCTATAAAAAAAGCCCCAGATTTTGACCCGCTTGGATTTTTCTGTGGCAGATCCAGCGAAAGTGATGCGCAGTACTTCCAAGCCTGAGAACAAGCCGGCTACCACAGCACCAACGTAGATTACCAAATGAGGGGGTGAAAAAAGACCATCGCGGCCGATACTGAGGTGCCAGCAGATATCCCAGATAAGCCCGGTAATAATGCAAAAGGACGAAAACACGACCGCGCTGATGTAGTGAGGGACCAACGGTGGACTGATCGTGAATCTTAGCACTACTCTACCGGTGGCGACACCGAAAGGACTAACGGTTTGGTTGGGCATGAAAGTAGAAGGTATGGTAGGAGGTACTAAAAGTACAGACAATTTGGTTTCTATCTACCCCTATCTACTGAAAAAAAAGTCCACCATGGCGGATAGACCTATTTATGGGCTGCTCTCAGCTAATTAAAAGGGTCTCAATGCTTTTACAAAACGATTTTTAAAATAGGTGGAGAAGAGGTTATCCTCCCGTACCCCTTTGGAAGAGGAGGCATGAATAAAGAGGATATCATTCTTACTTCTCACTTCGGTTACTATGCCAGCGTGGGAAACGTACCCTTCTTTTCCGGCATCGGGCACGAAGAAAATCCAGTCCCCCGGCCGGATATCCTCCACCCTAGCCACATCCCGGCCAAATTCCGACTGCTGCCACGAAATACGCGGCACCTTGTACCCAAGCTCGCTGTATACCGAACAGATCAACCCTGAGCAATCAATGCCCCGGGAATCATTCCCGCCGGCCCGGTAAGGTGTACCCGTAAATTTCCGAGCTTCACTGACTACATTCCGCACGTGGCGATCATACGGTCCCGACGGGGCCGACACAGTTTTTTTGGCCACCGGCCGATTTCCGGCAGATCGGGTCGTGGGTGAAGTCCGTGATTTGGACTTGGAGGTAGAATAGGAAGGGGAACGTTTCAGCGTTTCGCAAGAGGATAAGAATAGAAACAGGGCGAAAAGACTGAGGTAAAGAAAGGGGGCAGGAAACGATCTGAACATACGGTTTGGAATAGTGTTCTTTCCCAAAAGTAACGAAAAATCGTCGGGTATTTGTCTGTCAAAATCATAAAAAAGGCCAATCCGGGCGGACTGGCCTGAAAATTAGTAGGGTTAGGGTACCTACCGATTCTCCTGGTAAATTTTCATTGCTTTGGGCAAATGTGATTTCAGATCACGAATACGGGTAGCGTCGGCCGGGTGCGTGGATAAGAATTGGGGGGGCTTAGCCCCTCCGGATTTAGCCGCCATTCGGGTCCAGAACTCCACGGCATTCTGGGGATCATACCCGGCCTTGGCCATAAAGATCAGCCCTAATTCGTCGGATTCTGATTCCTGCAGGCGGCTGTTAGGGAGTAAGTAGCCGATTTGGGTAGCAGCCGGAGCTACTACGCCATACACCGTATTGTAGAGTTGCTGAGTTTGCTGGGGTTTGTTGGAAGTGGCTACTCCCAAACCAATTTGTCCGGCCGTAAGAATTCCTTGTGATAGCAGTCCCTGACTCATCCGCTCGGCCCCATGGCTGGCAATGGCATGAGAAACTTCGTGGCCCATGACAACGGCCACGCCGGCCTCATCCTGGCAGATGGGCAGTATTCCGCTGTAGAAAACTACCTTGCCGCCCGGCATACAGAATGCATTTACATCTTTATTCTCCACCAAATTAAACTCCCATTGAAATCCGTCAAGAATTTCACTTTTATTCACTTCGCGGAGGTAATCTTCAACGGCCCGTTGGATCTTCCCCCCTACCCGCTTCACCATCTCCACGTCCCTGCCCGACCTGTCTACCCGGCTCGTATCCAAAAACTCGCGGTAACTTTTGAAGCTCATGGGAAGCAACTCCCTACTGCTTACCAGCATGAGTTGTTTCCTGTTCGACAACGGTACCCGCTGACAGGCTACTACGAACAGAAAGGAGAGTATAAAGGCAAAACTGAATTTATTCATTTTTATAACTGGCTTGAATGATTTCTTCAAATACTTGAATGGAAGGCTGAAACCTGGGGTACTCGGTCAAAAAAAAACAAAATATTATGCCACCTAGGGGAATGTAGTTAGTTTTGTCCGGATACTATCCTTTTGGGAAAAACCTACAAATCATAAACTCCGAGGAACCAATGAAAATAATCTGCGTTGGCCGAAATTACGCCGATCATATCGAAGAACTTAATAATGAACGCCCCGATGCCCCCGTTATATTTATGAAACCGGATACGGCCATTTTGCGGCCGGGCGATGATTTCTATCATCCGGATTTTTCGGATGACATCCACCACGAGGTGGAAATTGTTGTTAAAATAGGCAAGGTAGGCAAAAATATCGGGGAAGAATTTGCTCATAAATATTACGATGAAATTGGAATAGGCATTGACTTCACCGCCCGTGACCTCCAATCCAAACTAAAAAGTAAGGGGTTACCCTGGGAACTGGCCAAGGCTTTCAATAGCTCCGCGCCAATTTCTAATTTTGTTCCAAAAGGCCAATTCGCTGATTTACAAAATTTGAATTTCAGCCTTACCGTCAACGGAGAAACGCGGCAGGAAGGGAATACATCCATGATGCTATACCAGATTGACTACCTCATCTCTTTTGTTTCGCGGTACTTTACCCTCAAAACCGGCGACCTGATCTTTACGGGTACCCCTAAGGGCGTAGCGGCGGTGAAAATTGGGGATAAGCTGGTGGCTTCCATTGAAGGCACGGACATGCTTTCTCTGGAAGTAAAATAGGGTTCCACGGTTGGAGGATGTTGGTCTTGGCAAAAAATCACCGCTATCCTTTCCTTTGGTCGGGCAAGCGGGCCTGATTTTTACCATTCCTTCGTGGACATAGTATTATATTCTAACGTAAAACACGCGATTTGTGACTAGACTGGTGTTGTTGCTCTTGTTTTTCAGTACTACATTTTTTTCCCACGCTCAAAAAGAGTCTTACCCCAAAAATTATTTTATTTTTCCCATAACTCCCGGCCAACCCAATACCCTCTCCGGAGTTCTGGGCGACTTGCGGTCTAACCATTTTCACGGCGGGTTGGATATCCGGACGCAACAGCGGGAAGGACTCCTTGTTCACGCCGCCGCGGATGGGTATGTTTCCCGGATAGCCGTTCAGGGTACTGGTTACGGCAATGTGATTTACCTTCGCCATCCCAACGGCATGACGACCGTGTACGGTCACTTGCAGGTATTTCAGGATTCACTAGCGGCCTATGTTCGTCGCGAGCAATACAGGCAGAAGAGTTTTTACATGGACCTGGAACCAAAGCCAAATCAGTTTCTAGTCAAAAAAGGGCAGGTAATTGCCTTATCGGGCAACACGGGTGGGTCCGGTGGGCCCCATCTCCATTTCGAAATTCGGGATTCAAAAAACAACCACCTGAACCCGCTGTATTTTAATTTTAAGGAAATTACCGACAATACCCCTCCCGCTTTCTGGAATCTTGCGCTACGCCCCACCACCATTGACTCCCGCGTGAATGCGCAGTTTGAGCGGCAGGTTTTTAAACCCGTCAAGCAAAAAAACGGCAGCTATCTCATCACCCGACCCATTCGGGCCACCGGAGAGGTTGGAATTGAGCTTCAAGCCTATGATTATATGTCCGGAACGGGATTCCGATATGGGTTGCATTGCATTGAAATCAAACTGGACGGCAAGGAGATCTTTTCCTATAACATGGAGAAATTCCCGAACACTGCCTTTCGGGAATACAACAACCTGATCGACTACCGTACCGAAAAACAATCCGGAAATCGGTTTTACCGGTGCTATATGCCGGATGGAAATGATTTTGATCTGTACAAAACCAATGCGTACCAAGGAAAAATCAGGATAACGGATACCTTGCAGCACGAGGTGGTGGTCCGGATTTTTGATTCCTTCGAAAACTCCTCCCTACTTCGATTTACCATTCAGGGTGAAATGCCCGCACCGGAAGTCAGCTCTGAAAGTGATGAACCTTATTCCGGATTTCTGCGAGCGGTGCTTTCCGAAAACGTGCTTTCTGTTACGGCCCCTAAGTACACTGGCTCGGCTCCTTCGGCTTTGTTTTACGCCAAAGACCGTCGGATTACCAAAGCACCTGCCTACTATTCCAACTCGGATGCCGTTTTTTTGGCTGATCTCCGGGAATTCCTCCCCGATTCCGTTCAGGTAGGGAACACTGTCTTGCCATTACATTACAAAAAAGCCATCGCGCCCAGGCGTACTGAGGAATATTCGGAAGAAGGCTTGGTGATTCGTTTTGATTCTACCAGCCTGTTTGACACCCTCTACCTGGCCCCGAGGAAACGTTTTAATTCTCTGACCATCAACGAACCAACCATGCCCCTGAGGCACTACCTCGACGTTCGGTTTAAGCCGGAAGGAACCATCACCAAAAGGGAACGAACAGGTATGTACCTCTACAATGGGAATGGGTACAACTACGTGGGTGGCAATTGGCTGGGAGATGTACTAGCGTTTCGTACAAGAGAATTTGGAAATTTTGTGGTCATGACCGACACCATCCCCCCCACCATTAATCTGGTTGAGCACAGCAAAAACCAAATCCGCGCCTACGTATATGACGACCTGTCAGGGATAGAAGGCTTCCGAGCTTCGGTAAATGGGGAGTGGGTTCTGTTGAATTATGAATACAAAAGCAGGTACCTTTGGTCGGAGAAGCTGGATAAAAATAAAGATTTTGCCGGAGAATTGAGCCTGGAAATTACCGACAGGGCCGGAAATAGTACTAACTTGCGAATCGAAATCGAAGATCCTGTTCCCAAACCCGTTCGTTCTAAAAGGAGAAGATAATGGCACTACACGTTGGCGATCCTGCCCCCGAGTTCACAGCAAAGGATCAAAATGGCCACCCTATTTCACTTTCTGATTTTAGTGGCAAAACACTAGTTTTGTATTTTTACCCCAAAGACGACACCCCAGGCTGCACGGCGCAAGCCTGTGATTTGCGCGACAATTACGAACGGCTGCTTTCCCAGGGGTACGCGGTCCTGGGGGTAAGTGTGGACGATGAAAAATCCCACCAAAAATTCATCGAAAAGTTCAGCCTCCCCTTCCCCCTCCTGTCGGATACCGACCATAAAGTTGTGGAGGATTACGGCGTTTGGGTCGAAAAAAACATGTACGGACGTACCTACATGGGCATTGCCCGTACCACTTTCCTGATAGACCAGAACGGGATTATATCCGAAATAATCAACAAGGTGGATACCCGGAATCACACCGAACAAATAGTTCCTAACGCGTAGGGTTTCTGATCAAGGGCCCTTCCTATTTTTTACCAATTTCTTTATCATACAATTCTCAGACAAGAATGGAAATTGAACAATTAGAGCAGATAGCTTCGCAGGTTCGTCGCGACATCCTTCGCATGGTGCATGGCTGCCAATCCGGCCATCCGGGAGGTTCATTGGGCTGCACCGAACTCTTTGTGGCGCTGTACAACGATCACATGAGCCTGAAAGAAGAAAACGGATCTCCTGTTTTTGATATGGACGGGGCAGGTGAAGACTTATTTTTCCTTTCCAACGGCCACATTTCGCCCGTTTGGTACAGTGTGTTGGCGCGCCGTGGCTATTTTGAACCCTCGGAAATGGCTACCTTCCGCAAACTTGATTCGCGCTTGCAGGGGCACCCGACCACGCATGAACACCTTCCGGGTATCCGTATTGCCTCCGGTTCACTCGGGCAGGGGCTTTCGGTTGCCCTAGGTGCTGCCATGGCCAAACGCCTCAACTCGGATGATCACATGATCTATTGTCTCATGGGTGATGGCGAACAACAGGAAGGGCAGGTATGGGAAGCGGCCGGTTTTGCTCCCCACCATCAGGTAGATAAGCTGATTGCCTTCATTGACCTGAATGGGCAGCAGATTGACGGCCCAACCGTGAAGGTAATGAACAACCGTGACCTGGGAGCCAAGTACCAGGCCTTTGGCTGGGAAGTGATGCACATAGAGCAGGGCAACGATATGGCATCGGTAGTAAAAGGACTAACCGAAGCTAAAAGCAAGGCTGGTCACGGCAAGCCGGTGATGGTTCTGCTCGAAACCGGAATGGGGTACGGAGTGGATTTCATGATGGGTAGTCACAAATGGCACGGCGTTTCCCCCAACGACGAGCAGCTAGCCAATGCCCTTGGGCAGTTGGAGGAGACCTTGGGCGATTACTAAGTAAATGCTCTTGTAGGTGGGGCAATTGCCCGAAAAAGCTAATGTCAAACTCATTTCAAATTAGTACCCAATAATGAAAAAATACACCTTTACCGAAAAGAAAGATACCCGGTCGGGATTTGGTGCCGGCATGCATGAGTTAGGAAAAACCAACCCTAACGTGGTAGCCCTTTGTGCCGATCTGGTTGGGTCCCTGAAACTCGAACCCTTCATCAAAGAAAATCCTGATCGATTTATTCAGTGCGGAATTTCTGAAGCCAACATGATCGGCGTTTCGGCGGGTCTGACAATTGGGGGAAAAATTCCGTTCGCAACTACCTTCGCCAATTTTGCTACGGGTCGGGTATATGACCAAATCCGGCAGAGTGTGGCCTATTCGGGCAAAAATGTAAAAATATGTGCTTCTCACGCCGGACTTACCTTGGGTGAAGACGGAGCTACGCACCAAATTCTCGAAGATCTGGGTATGATGCGGATGCTTCCCGGCATGACCGTTATCAATCCTTGTGACTACAACCAAACCAAGGCCGCTACCATTGCCATTGCCGATTTTGAGGGACCGGTGTACCTGCGTTTTGGCCGACCCGTTGTTCCTATTTTTACTGATGCAGATCAGAAATTCGAAATTGGGAAAGCCTGGATGGTCAACGAGGGTAAGGACGTAAGCATCTTTGCCACGGGCCATTTGGTATGGGAGGCCATCCAAGCGGGTGAAATGTTGGAAGCAGAGGGAATCGACGCCGAAATAATCAACATTCACACGATCAAGCCACTCGATGAGGAGGCGATTCTCAAATCCGTGAGCAAAACTGGTTGCGCTGTTTCGGCGGAGGAGCACAACCGACTCGGTGGTTTGGGAGATAGCATTGCGCAGGTACTTGTAAAAAACCAGCTGGTGCCTCAGGAATACGTAGCCGTAAACGATAGCTTTGGCGAGAGCGGCAAACCGTCCGATTTGATGGAAAAATACGGCCTGACCGCCAAAGATATAGTGGCAGCTGCCAAGCGAGCCATTGGTAGAAAGTAATTTTTTGACTTGGTACATTCTAAAAGGGTCGCTCTTCTCCACAGAACGACCCTTTTTATTTTTACGACGGTCTATTTCTTTGGAAAAGGATTAGCAGCAAGATGTTTTTGTACAAAACCAATATCCATTAACTTTGAGAAATTCAGGGAAGAGATTAAACTTTTGCTCCTGAGTTAGCTCTTACCCTTGACACTCCTAGATGCATGTCTGACGAAGAACTGTTAGCCCTATACCAAAATCCTGAAACCCGAAGGAATGCTTTCAATCAAGTGGTGCGAAAGTACCAGCAGAAGGTGTATTGGATGGTGCGTAAAATTGTAATTGATCATGATGATGCAAATGATATTACGCAGGATGTATTCATAAAGGCATGGACGGCCATGGAAACCTTTCGGGGTGATTCCAAGCTTTATACCTGGCTATTCAGAATTGCCCATAATGAATCCATCAACTTTTTGAAGAAAAAAAGAAGGCGATTTTTTGTACCAATCAATGACGTGGAAGGTGAACTGGCCGAAAAACTGGAAAGTGATCCCCTAGTAAGTGGTGACGAGATTCAATTGAAGCTACAAAAAGCAATTCTAAAATTGCCCGAAAAGCAACGGTTAGTTTTCAACATGAAGTACTTCGAAGAATTATCTTACGAGGATATTTCCGAAATTACAGGTACATCCGTCGGAGCGTTAAAAGCCTCCTACCATTGGGCTAGTAAGAAAATTGAGGACTTTTTGAACAACACTGATTAAACTTTGCAGGGTGGTTAATTGTCCTATATACAAGTTTACAATTCAAACAAAACCATGAAAAACAAGCCGATAAACCTGGAAGCACTAAAACGGGAGGCACCCTTTCAGGTACCGGAGCGCTATTTTGACGAGTTGCCCACAATTATTCAATCGCGGATACCAGTTGCTCCTCAGCGCAGGCCATTGGTGAGTTGGTCGTGGCAGCGGTCCATGGCCCTTACGGGAGCGCTGAGCCTGATACTGATGCTGGTTTGGTTCACCATTCCCGAACGGCAAGGACCCTTGGGCAATGAGCCACTGAGTGAGGTGAGCAACGAGGCGATCCTCGAATACCTGGATGAGGAGAATATCAGCTATTACGATTTGAGTGAAAATAATGTGGTGCAAACTGCCTTTACCACCGATTCCACCGTATTGAATTACCTGGAAGGCGTGGACGAAGAATTTTTACGGAGTCAGATTGACGATTCCATTATCCCGGAAGAAACCATTTGAAAAATAGAATAGAATGCACAAAACACCCTTTGATATGAAACCAATAACATCAAAATTCTGGATTATATCCGGATTACTCCTCACACTCCTGACGGCGTCCTACTCAGATGGGTTTGCTCAACGGAAAAATGAGGAAGAAATTCGAAAAATTCAGGATGCCAAAATTGCCATTATCACCAATCGGCTCAACCTCACCCCGGAACAATCGACCGGTTTCTGGCCCATCTATAATGAATTCTCCCGTCAAAAACGCGATCTCCATCGGTCCATTCGACAGTTGATTTCGGCCAAAGGTGAAACACGTACTGATGACCAGGTGATGAGCAATCTGAAAGAAGTACAGGAGCTGAAACAGAAAGAATTGGAGCTGGAAAAAGAATATCAGGCGAAATTTCTTTCGGTAATCACGGCTAAGCAGCTGGTAGAACTTTACAAGGCCGAGCGTACCTTTAACGAAATGCTGATCCAGCGATTGAAATAGGGCAACATTTTCAGCCTTACCTTATTCGAAAACGGCACTCCCTCGCATCAGAAGATGCGGGGGAGTTTTTTTAAATAGCGAGGTAAAAGATCCTGGAAAAAATTCCAAGGAGCAAGGCCTTCAATGCCAGTCTACTTTGGGTGGGGGAGAAAAATTTACTTTATTGAGGCAGTTGTACAACTCGGGGTACCTGAATTTCAATTTGACAAATTCGGTACTTTCTACTTCAAATATTTGCGGGATGGCTTTTCCATCCTTAGAGGTAATAGGAACCAAAATCTCGTAACTACTTATTGGGGTGTTGTCAAAGCTAGCCGACAGACTAAATGCATGTAGGCAATTGATATCATTGAAGTCGTGGCGTCCTACGAAGGTCAGGATGGTCAAGGCCATATCCTCCTCTTCGTTTAGGGAGTCAATGTTGATCTGCAGGAGGCTATTCAGGATGTACCTGGCCTCGCCAAAGTAGATATTCTTTATGGCCTTGATGATTACTTTCCCGGTTGGAAAAATGACCAGGATTTCCTTGTGGATCGTGTGCTTCGACTTATCCAGCCAATACCGCTCATATTTTCCTTTCAAGTGAAGGATATTCTTATTTTCAATCAAAATATCCTCTTCTACCCTCCCTGAAGTCATTAATTCGTCCAAATCGTTGAACAAGGAGTCTTGTTCAAGGTTCTCTAAGAGACTACGTTTCTTGGCATTTTTTTTGAGGAGCTTAATTTTAGGGTTATTCGCGATTTCGTGTGATTCGTTCGGATTCTGATTGATGTGTGACATAAGGTTGGATTAAAATTAGCTACCTAAATATATACACAAATTGTACCATACTTTTCAATTTTATTCCTCAAAATACACTTTTATACTTGATTCTGAATCGGGAAGGATAGATTTCCAGGAATAACCCAATTTGGGTACCTTTGAGTCCTACCAGCTATCTAGTTCTACCTTAGAGGAGGCTGTCGGTTGTCGCCGGCCTCTGTATTCTGATTACACCTATGAGCAATTCCACGGTACCTCCTTTTAAGCCCACCTACCCCATCCGCCTCGTAACGGCTGGTAGCTTGTTTGATGGGCACGACGCGGCCATTAACATCATGCGTCGGCTAATGCAGGCTTCCGGGGCCGAGGTAATTCACCTGGGCCACAACCGCTCGGCCCAGGAAATCGTCGAAACCGCCATTCAGGAAGATGTGCAGGCCATAGCCATTACCAGCTACCAGGGTGGACATATTGAGTTTTTCAAGTACGTCCGGGATTTACTCCTGGAAAGAAATGCGGGCCATATCCAGATTTTCGGAGGAGGCGGCGGCACCATTCTTCCGCACGAAATCAGTGAGCTTCACCAGTATGGGATCACCCGCATTTATTCGCCCGACGATGGGAGAAGTATGGGTTTGCAGGGCATGATCAATGATCTGCTCACCAATGTGATTTTCCGCTACTGTATGATCGAGATGAAATAAATTTTGAATCAGGGCCTTCCTCCAAAGAAAGCACCCTGGCCCGATTGATAACGGTGGCAGAAAATGCCCCCCCCGAACTGGAAGCCTTAGTAGCGCGGAGTCCACAGGTAGCACCAGCAAAACGGTACCGGTCCTGGGTATTACGGGCACGGGAGGTGCCGGTAAATCATCGGTAGTGGACGAACTGATTCGGCGGTTTCTGTTGGAATACAAAGCCCTCAGGTTGGCCGTCATTTCGGTAGATCCGAGCAAACGCAAAACCGGCGGGGCGCTCCTTGGAGATCGGATTCGAATGAACTCCTTAATCCGGAATTTCATCAAGGAAGGGTCTATATGCGCTCTTTGGCTACCCGGAGTGGCAACCGCAGTTTGAGCCGTCACGTAAAAGATGTGCTCAATTTGTGCAAAATGGCTGCCTACGATTTGATCCTCCTGGAATCATCGGGTATTGGACAATCTGACACCGAAATAACGGAACATGCCGATATAAGCCTGTACGTGATGACGGCCGAATACGGGGCCGCCACCCAGTTGGAAAAAATTGACATGCTCGACTTTGCCGATGTAATAGCGATCAACAAATTCGACAAGCGGGGATCACTGGATGCCCTTCGCGAAGTGCGCAAGCAATACCGCCGCAACCACTCGCTTTGGGAGCAGTCCGATACTTCGCTGCCCATCCTAGGCACGATGGCGTCCCAATTCAATGATGCGGGCGTGAACCAGTTGTATCAACTCCTTAAATCCCGCCTATTTTCTGAATCCCTCATCCTAGATAAAACTTGATCAGTGCAACGCTACCTGAAACCAAAGAAATCCCTGATCTGGTCTCCATCATCCCAGCCGACCGGATTCGCTACCTGGCCGAAATAGTTGAAAACGCGCGCACATACGCCCTGGCAACGGAAGAACAAAGCCAACTGGCGAGTCAATGGTACCGGCTTGTTGGTGCTCGGGATCTTGGAAAAAAACTAGGCGATGAGGAGCTGACCGCGAAAATGGAAGCATTGGCCCAGGAAGTCGAATCGAAGCTGGAGCCTGATAGCAGGGAAAAAATCAAAAACTGGTCGGCGCTGAAGCTCCGGTACCAGCAACCAACCTACCAATTCAGCGTCAGGGGCAAAACCATCGAGCAAGACTTATTCGTTGAAACGCTTTCCCATTTGCGGGTACCTAAGGTATCCTTGCCTACCTACCAGGACTGGGGCGATATTCTGCGTTGGCAACTGTACCGAAAACGTACCCGGCGAATTTCCTTACACGGCGGGCGTATTTCCCCTGAAACGGGAGGGTGAAGACCCGACCCGGATGTTTGCGGGCGAAGGCGGCCCCGATCGCACCAACCGTCGGTTTCATTACCTGTCCAAAGGGCTGCCGGCCAAGCGGCTTTCCACCGCCTTCGACTCGGTCACCCTGTACGGCGAAGATCCGGACTACCGACCCGACATATACGGTAAGGTCGGTAACTCGGGAGTCAACGTATGCAAGCTCGACGATGCCAAAATTCTGTATTCAGGCTTTAACCTGTGCGCACCCAGCTACCTCGGTTTCCATGACCATCAACGGCCCTGCCCCCATGCTGCTGGGTTTTTTTCTGAATGCGGCCATCGACCAGCAATGTGAACTGTACATTCACCAGAATGGTGGCGCAGAAAAGGGCCTTGCCGAAGGCTGGTTGTCGCCCTGCGATCAGGCCCCGCTATATCCTACCAGTAGGAGCCTGCCTGAGGGCAACGATGGACTGGGACTGCTGCTACTGGGTACCACCGGGCGATCAGGTGTTGCCACGGGAGGTGTATGAACAAATAAAAGCGGATACCCTCATGAACGTGCGCGGCACGGTGCAGGCCGATATTCTCAAAGAAGATCAGGCCCAAAATACCTGTATTTTTTCCACCGAGTTTGCCCTCCGGATGATGGGTGACATTCAGCAGTACTTTGTGCAGCAACGGGTCCAGAACTTTTATTCCGTTTCTATTTCCGGCTATCACATTGCCGAAGCCGGGGCTAATCCCATCTCTCAGCTGGCCTTTACGCTTTCCAACGGATTTACCTTCGTGGAGTATTATTTGTCACGGGGCATGGCGATTGATGATTTTGCGCCCAACCTTTCTTTCTTTTTCTCCAATGGCATGGACCCGGAATACACCGTGCTGGGCCGGGTTGCCCGCCGGATTTGGGCCAAAGCCATGAGGTACAAATACAAGGGCAACGAACGCAGTCAAAAACTGAAATACCACATCCAAACCTCCGGGCGGAGTCTGCACGCCCAGGAAATTGCTTTCAACGATATTCGCACAACCTTACAAGCTCTGCTGGCGATTTATGACAACTGTAATTCCCTGCACACCAATGCCTACGATGAAGCCATCACGACCCCTACCGAGGAAAGTGTACGGCGGGCGATGGCCATTCAGCTGATTATCAACCAGGAATTTGGACTGACCAAAAACGAAAATCCGCTGCAGGGATCTTTCATTGTGGAAGAATTTACCGACCTTGGTGGAAGAAGCTGTATACCAGGAATTTCTGAATATCAACGAACGGGGGGGCGTATTGGGTGCTATGGAACGAATGTACCAGCGTGGCAAAATTCAGGAAGAATCCATGGAGTACGAGATGAAAAAACATACGGCGACCTTCCCCTTGTGGGTGTCAATACCTTCCTCGACCCGGACGGGTCACCAACGGTGCAACCTCGCGAGGTAATTCGGGCCAACGACGAAGAGAAAAAGCAGGCAGTTGAATCAAAAATCAACTATCAGAAAATCCATTCGGAAAAAGCGGGTATAGCCTTGTCGGAATTGTCCCAGGCCGCCTTGACGCAACAAAAATATTTTCGAGCACCTGATGGAGGCTACCAAAGTATGTACCCTGGGCCAACTTTCGTCGGTTTTATACCAGGCGGGCGGGCAATACCGACGAAATATGTAGGCTGCACCCAATCTTTCTGACTCACATAAGCGTATATAGGGGTAGTACCGGGCAAGGTTTTTATTAGGTAGTATCATCATCTTCTTCCTATCACCTTGCCCTCCATTCTATCCATTATTAACCCTGTGTGAGTGTATGAATCTACTGTACAAATTCCTTACCTTTTCGCGCCTTACTGCTTGCCTCCTGGGCATGATGGGGGTATCTTGTGGCATCGCCTTCGGGCACCAGGGTACCCTTCACGGTCATCTATACGATCAGGACACTCGTTTACCCTTGGTGGGTGCAGTGGTTTTGATCGAAAATTTGGAGATGAATGGATTGACCAACAGCGTCGGCGAATTTAAAATAAAAAACCTTGATCCGGGCGCCTATTCGTTGACAATTACCTATCTGGGCTTTTTGCCAATCCGTCAGAGCTTCCAAATCCGTTCGGATGAAAGTACCGAGCTGGAAATCTTCATGAAGCCCGGGACCGTAAACCTGACGGAGGTGCAAGTACAATCTCCCATGGCCCATTCGCAACAAATCATTAGCCAGATAGATATCAACCTGCGCCCCATCCAAAACTCCCAGGAAGTTCTGCGGATCGTACCGGGATTATTCATTGGTCAACACGCCGGTGGAGGCAAGGCCGAGCAAATATTTTTGAGGGGGTTCGACATTGATCACGGAACGGATATAGCGATCTCGGCGGATGGTATACCGGTAAATATGGTTTCCCACGCCCATGGACAGGGCTACGCCGATTTGCACTTCGTTATTCCTGAATTAGTCGATCACGTTGATTTCAAAAAAGGCCCTTACGCTATTGAAAAGGGCAACTTTGCTACTGCCGGCTGGGTAGATTTCCACACCAGGGATGTCCTGGATCGTGGTTTTGTGAAAGCCGAAGTTGGACAGTTCGACACCTACCGAACCGTAGCTGCGTTGAATTTATTAAGTACTGAAAAGAAAGAAAAGGGCGAATCTGCCTATGTTGCCGGGGAATACAATTACAGCAACAGCTATTTCGACTCCCCCCAAGGATTTAAGCGACTGAATCTTCTCGCCAAATACAATGTAAGGCTAGGTACTCATTCGTTTCTTACTTCTTCCGTGTCGCACTTTACGTCGAATTGGAAGCATTCGGGGCAAATCCCAGATCGCGCGGTAGAGGCTGGGCTCATAACCCATTTCGGGGCCATTGACGATACAGAAGGCGGAAGTACCTCCCGCTCCAATGCTAACCTGGAAGTAACTACCCAATTGCCTTCCGGCGCTATTCTCAAAAATCAGGTGTATTATTCGAGGTACCAGTTCGACCTGTTTTCCAACTTCACCTTCTTTTTGGTTGATTCCGTCAATGGTGACCAAATACGGCAAACGGAAAAACGCGACCTGTTTGGGTACAAAGGGAGCTACACCCAATCAGGCTATTTAGGGAATATCCCAACCGAACTCTCCGTCGGACTCACCTACCGCCACGATCTAACCCAAAACACGGAACTGTCCCGTACCATCAACCGCACCTTTGTATCTGAGCCGCTGCAACTGGGCGATATCAATGAGGCAACCATCGGTGCTTATATCAGCGAAACATTTTCCCTTAGCTCTCAACTCATCCTTACCGCCGGAATCCGCTACGACTTCTTCCAAAACAAGTACCAGGACTTCCTGAATTCATCGACCGGAAAAGCAACCTCCGGGATCCTATCGCCAAAAGTAAACCTGTATTATTCTCCCGCCAAAAACTTCCAGATTTACCTGAATACAGGCAAGGGGTTTCATTCCAATGACACTCGGGTGGTAGTGGCCCAAAATGGAAACAGAAGCACCCTCCCACCCGCCTACGGCAGTGATTTGGGCGTGAATTGGAAACCATTTCCCAGGCTGTATCTCAATGCCGCCGCCTGGTACCTGTGGTTGAAACAGGAGTTTGTATACGTAGGGGATGAAGGCGTAGTAGAACCCAGTGGCCGGACGGTTCGGCAGGGACTGGATCTCTCCGTACGGTACCAACTCACAAAGTACCTATTCCTGGATTCCGATTTTAACGTCACAAAGCCCCGCTCCGTGGAGGAAGAAATCGGGAATAACTACATTCCACTGGCGCCGATTGCCACCTCTTCCGGGGGCCTTACCTACCGCAAAACCGAAGGCTTGAATGGCTCTATTCGGTACCGGTACATGGCAAATCGCCCGGCCAACGAAGATTACAGCCTCACCGCCAAGGGTTATTTTATTGCGGATGCCCAGGTCAACTATTCTAAAAAACGCTACAATGTGGGGGTATCTATCCTGAATATATTCAATACCATTTGGAAAGAAACCCAGTTTGCCACTACCAGCCGCTTGAAAAACGAAGTGGAGCCCGTCGAAGAAATTCATTTCACCGCTGGAAGCCCATTCTTTGCCCGCGCTACTTTAACGTATTTTTTGAAGTAAGCTACCCAACAAAAAAGCGCCGGAAATTGATGTCCGGCGCTTTTTTCATTGTTCAACGATCAGTGGGTCTAATGCCCGCCTACCACTTCTACTCCTTCAATACCCAGCGTTTTTACCGTAATGTTCCGCATGGGAGCCGTATGGTTTTTAAAATCCTGAATAATTTCGAGTACGTCATAATCAATGTTCACCGACTTCGTTCCGTCAATGATGACCGTAGAATCATTCGGTATATTTTGCAGGGTGTTCCCGATGCTTCCCTTATTTAGGAAAGTAACCTCTTGGGATAGTTGAAGCGTGATAACTTCGCCTTCTTGGTGCTCCTCCTTTTTGTAATAATAGGAATGTTTGTAGTTTTTGCGCAGAATGAAATAGATGGCAAACACCATCCCGATGGCAATGCCTTTTAGCAAATCCGAGGAGAGAATAGCGATGATTGTAACGATGAAGGGAATAAATTGATCCCAACCCAAGGTGTACATTTTCTTGTAAAGCTGAATCTTGGAAAGCTTATATCCCACTAGCAACAAGATAACGGCCAGGGAAGCCAGCGGAATCATATTGAGATAAAACGGAATCAACATGGCCGTCAGGAGAAGAATAGTACCATGAATGATGGTTGACATTTGGGTTTTACCCCCCGAATTAATGTTAGCTGAGCTGCGGATAATCACCTGAGTAACGGGTAACCCGCCGATCATACCGGATACGATGTTGCCAATTCCCTGCGCCTTCAATTCCCGGTTTGTGGGCGTGGTCCGCTTGTAAGGATCAAGCTTATCCGTAGCCTCCACCGAAAGGAGCGTTTCCAGGCTAGCCACTATGGCCAACGTTATCCCCGCTATGTACACGTCGGGGTTGGTTACGAAGGAAAAGTCGGGAAGGGTAAAGAATCCAAAAAACTCCTGGGCGTTACTGGCCACGGGCAGTTGGACCAAATGCTCTCCATCAAGTACCCATGCCGGGTTAATTACCCCAAAGAAATTATTCAGAATAATCCCTATAATAACCACAAAGAGTGCTCCTGGCAGAAACTTGAAGAGCTGGAAACGCTGCATGAAGGGTCGTTCAAATAGGAGCAGAATCCCCAAGGAAACCAAGGAAATGATAATGGCACCCGTGCTGCTATACCGAATAGAATAGTAAATCTCACTGAATGTGTTGTGTCCGTCGGTTTGCGCAAACGCTTCGTCCCCGATAAAATCCTTGTCATAGCCAAAAGCATGGGGAATTTCTTTCAAAATCAGGGTGATACCAATGGCCGCGAGCATTCCTTTAATTACGGATGAAGGGAAATAGTAGCCGATGATTCCGGCATTCAGAAAGCCGGCAATTAATTGAATGATCCCTGCTATGACCACCGCCAACAAAAAACCTTCGAAACTACCCAGGGTTTCAAGGGCATTCAATACAATAACCACCAAGCCCGCCGCCGGTCCTGCTACGCCAAGCGAAGAACCACTCAAAAAACCAACCACGATCCCGCCAACGACACCGGCAATAATTCCGGAAAATAACAGGTCGGTGCGGCCGGTGGAAGCCAGCGCCACCCCCAGACACAGGGGTAAAGCCACCAGGGAAACCACGAGTCCAGCCGGGAAATCAGCTTTCAAATTGGCAAATATACTTTTGTTTGTTAAGGTCATATTTTTAAAATATTAGATACTTTTTCATTAAAGTGGAAGCATGGAAATGAGTTTTTCCCAAGTTTTGCTAGGCTATGACAGCATCTAGCTTGTACATACGTTCCATTTGGTTAATCCTGATTAGGTGACTTTGCCCGTTATACCAAACAGCCAATTCCAGGAAAAGCGGACTAGCCTGCTTGGCCAACGAGCGGAAGAGGCAAGGCTTTCCCCGATCGTCTATCCTATCAGGTAAGATAATTTTGCTTTGCGGTTTAAAAAGACGTAGGTTTTTTGGAAGAATCAATTGCAGATACTCTTCGTATAATCGGCAATAAGCCATTGATTATCAGCATGAAAATCTACCTAGCAAGTTGTTGCTATCCCGAATAGACCCAGGTCAATTTAGGCAGGAAATAAATCCCTGAAGGGCCGTTGCGACCAAGCGGCGCAATGGCGAGAGGCGGGTTATAGCTCTGGTGGAGGTGTAAAGAAATCGAGGTGAATGGCGTCCGTAGGACTGGCTAAGTACCGGTACTCCAATAGATCCAGGGTATAGAACAATGACGCGGGATTATAGCGTACGGCGTGGTAAAACAGGGAATGAAACGAAGTCACGGAGGACTCATCAGAATCGGCGGCCTCACTATTCTCGATCTGAACGGTGTCATTCTCGCACACGAATTTTCTACCATTCGCAATGACGCTCATGACACAGAGGCTCAAAAGGATGATAAGAAGTCCGTGTTTCATTCCAAATTAATAAGTACAATCTATTCTTAACCAGGGAAAGCACCTGTTTGTTACTTTCCCTGGTGAATTTTATTAGCGTTTGTAGCTCTTCTCATGACTTTCCAGCCAGCGACCTACCATGAATGAAGCGCTCAGAAGTACTACATAAAATACAAGGGCAACAATAGTCATGAACATAATAAAAGGGCTTTAAAGGGAAATTAACCCTACAAAAATACAAATAGAATTGCTCTTGCCCGAATGATTATCAAAAAAATTACAAAACACCTTTGGTAGAAGGCAGCTCGTTTAGGGCTTTCAAATCCCTTTTTACGGCCATTTTTATAGCCTTAGCGAAGGCCTTAAAGATCGCTTCGATTTTATGGTGTTCGTTTTGCCCCTCTACCTTTATATTCAAATTACTCAGGGAGGTATCCGAAAACGATTTGAAGAAATGGTAGAACATCTCCGTGGGCATTTCCCCAATTTTTTCCCGCTTGAACTCTGCATCCCAAACCAGCCACGGCCGACCTGAGAAATCAATGGCTACCTGCGCCAGGGCCTCATCCATCGGCAACAAAAACCCATACCGACTGATCCCTCGCTTATCCCCGATCGCCTGCCGGTAGGCCTCTCCCAGGGCAAGCGCCGTATCCTCGATGGTATGATGCTCGTCAATATGAAGGTCGCCTTTTACCGTTATGTTCAAATCCGCCCCCGAATGCTTGGCCAATTGATCCAGCATGTGGTCAAAAAAGCCTAACCCAGTGTGGTTTTCGGCCCGTCCGGTTCCATCCAGGTTCAATTCAATGGTGATTCTGGTTTCGTTGGTGTTCCTTTCCACTTTGGCCGTCCGCGAAGGCAATTTTACGCGTTCATATATCGCATCCCAATCCTGAGTGGTAAGGGCCACCACCGTATGAAAGGCCTCAGATATCCCTTCGACTGGTAGGGAGTCGGCCAGATAAATGGCCTTGGTACCCAAATTTAAGGCCAACTGAACATCCGTTAGCCGGTCACCGATTACGTAACTCGCCGCCAAATCGTAATCCCCACTGAGGTAATCAGTCAGCAAGGCTATCCCAGGCTTGCGGGTGGGGCGGTTTTCGTGAGGAAAGCTTTTATCCACGTGAATCGCGGCAAACTTCACCCCTTCTCCTTCCAGAATTTTCAGCATTTTGTTCTGGGCCGGCCAAAAAGTATCCTCGGGAAAGGAGTCTGTTCCCAGACCGTCCTGATTGGTCACCATCACGAGTTCGTAGTCGGTTTCTTCGGCGATACGGCGGAGGTTGGAAATGGCTTTTGGTAAGAATTCGAGCTTTTCAAGTGAATCCACCTGGAAATCGGTAGGTGGCTCCACGATGATGGTGCCGTCACGATCAATGAACAGTACTTTTTTCATTTCTAATTGGGGTTAGAAGGAATCCCGATGGGGTATAGATACCTTGGGTTTTCCACTCAATCATATTTTTTTCAAATGTAGGCCGAACTCCCGATAATATAAAATAGGTATTGTGCGCCTTCCGGGGAAGACTCACCGGGCTCTATTCCAGCTCGGCGGGGTTTATTCGAAAGTTTTCCAGGATTTTCTTGCTATATCCTTTCCAGCCACCCCGAAAATCACGGCCCGCGATGGCCATGTAATCAGCCATTTTTGCAGAATTCAATACCGCCAAAAGTTTGGAATATTCCCCATCGTATTTGATAAAATAGCCTGAGTAAATCAGCGCGTCCGGGTTTTCGGAAAAAATGAAGTTGGGTTCCCGATTCATGGGAGAAAAAATAATTTTCTTACCAAAACACGTATCCAGGCTTTGAGCGCGGCCAAAGGCGTACCACGCTACCGCGTTTTTCTTGCCATTATCCCTTCGATCCAGATTGCCTTTTTGACTGACCAGATAGGCGTAGGCTTGTGGGAAATTGGTTTTCAACTTGGTTTCAGACAGGATGGTATTTTTACCAGCTTCATTTTTTTGGTAAGGAAACAGGATGTATTCAGAAATGCCGGTATCCTCCTTCTTCAATCGGGATGCCTTGATGATCGGTTTTAGTATCTCTTTTTCTAGAATTGCCTCCACTCCGTTTTTTGAGACTACCGATACCAAACCGCCCGGTAGGTATTTTTGTACACGAAACAGATAGATTTTATCGCTCAACGTCGTCACCCCAACCGAAATGCGGCACAGATCGCCTAAGCGCGCTCCCTCTTCCTGGCTAGCTTTCTGTACCGACAATTGCCAGAGGTCATTTTGTTTCAGTTCATCATAGCCAATTTGTCGGCGCTGGTATTCAAACTTTTCGTTGCTAACCTCGTAACAAAAGGAGCTAGTGGAAAGTGTACCAAAAATCGTGATGGCTGCGTAGGTACCCGTATTATCAAAAACCCGTACCGATCCATAGTTAGTTATCAAATAAAGATTTTGCTTTTCCTCAAAGTACCTCCGGAGGGGCCGGGCGGTTTCGGAGAAGAAATACGAGTTGGGGGTAATGAACCCACAACGACCGATAGGCGACAGCAGACGATGGGACAATTCGAAAAAGGCAACAAAAGTATCCGTTGAACCCGAGCGGCAAAAATGATAGTTGGACTGTAAATATACCCGCTGAGTTTCTGGAAGATGTTGAATGCGGATATACGGAGGATTGCCAATAATAAAATCAAACTGCCTGGTATCCCTATGGAGCAAAAGGGCATCTTTTTTACTCAAATTCCAGGAAATCCGGACACCAAAAGGAGCAACCAATTCGTCGAGTGCGGCTTTGCAATCGGCCAGAGCAGCCTTATCCACATCCCAGCCGTGTACCTGATTCAGGTTATCGGTCAGGTGTTCAATCGGGGAAAAATGGATGATTCGTTGGACTACCTCAATTAAAAAACGCCCATCCCCACAGGCCGGATCCAGGATACTTTTCCCCAGTAAGCCCGGTCCTTGAATCCCTACTTCGTCGAGTATTTTTTCAACTATATGGGCGGGAGTGTATACTTTTCCAAGTAGCTTTTTTTGGGTGTAGGTACGGGTTAAGGAAGCCATGAAGTCAACGAGTCGTGGTTTTTTTGGATACGGTGGTGCAGATGTAAAAGCCCTCTTAGGGGTTTGGCGATTTTGGTGGCCTCAACTGGCAAAGTTTAAATCCTTTCATTTCTCTGATTCGATCCGATACTAACAAAGACCGGATGTCCTGGAAGGGAATTTCGTAGGTATCTTCCTGAAACAAAAAATCAGACTTGTCAGCCCGGATACGGGTGGTTCCAGCTTTGTACAAAAAGCCCAGCTTACCCTCCTCCACCGCCTGCTTATCCACAAAACCAAGCAAGGAGGCTACCGTGCCTCCTTCAGGATCCTGATGAAACGAAAGGCAAAAGTAATGGGTTGTGCGGGAATTTGGCTTATGCAGCTGGGAAGAGGGGATATTCAGGACGTAGTCCGCCCCGAGGATTCCGGTCTGTCGCTTCATGGATTTTATATCCAGCGAGAAAAATCCATCCTCGGTATTCAGAACAAAATCCTCTCCCCAATCCTGACCATAGGTAGCGCCAAAAGAACGCTGGGGACGGGAAAGCTGGTACAAATCTGCAAAAACTACTTCGCCCAGGCTACCCGTAAAGCGCAACAGGCGGGTGTGCCTCTGCTTTTCGCTCCTCTTATCCCAAATATTCGGTACCCGATGATGCTCCAGCGAATACTCCACCAACTGACGGGTATAGGCCTTTTGCTCATCCGAGACCGAAATCTGTACGTAGAAATTATTGATCAAAGTAGCGGCGCATTTGTTGAAAAGCCAGTAGGTACTCTTTGGTAAACGTTTCCGCTTTGGGGTATCTGCTCACACTTTTTAACCCAGCTTTCAAAAGATCATAAGCAATGGCGGCATCCTCCTGATCAAAAAAAGATTCCTGCCAGCGCTTCGAAAACCTGGAATCACGACTGAGACCCAAGGCGTGGGAATAAAATACAAAGGGGGTACTTATAATTTCGGTTTCGAAATAAGTCTGCTTTTTCTCCACCACGCCTTCAAAGTAATGAATCAGGTACTCGAGATGGGCTTTCGTCCGGGCTTTTATTTGTTCGGCGGTCTCTTTCTTGGCCGGTTTTTCCCGCCACTCATTTTGTTCGGGCGAGAGCAGATCTACTCCGTCGTGAATGTATTGGTCACTTTTGGTACACACCAGGGTTAACTCTCCATCCGTCAAATTTTTATCTATCATCAACAGACTCAAACTCATTTCGTCCAGGTTGCGTATTTCAAATTGGTACGACCGTGCATTTTCATCCATACTCAATTCGAGGTAGTTTCCTTCCCTAAACCATCGCCCCTGGCGAAAGGGTGTTCTGGTAGAAAAAAAGGAACTTTGTTCGCCTTCGTAAAGGGCAAACGTGGAGTTTTGCAGGTTGTTGCCCAGTTCCTGCCATTGCAGGCCTTTTTTGAAGGATTCGGGCGTAGCCATCCCACTTGGCGTATAGGTCACCCGGCTAATTTTCCAGGTGGCCAGCAACGGATCTTTGGGTTGGCAGCTTACCAAACACACCCCTACCCAAACCACCAACAGGATTTTCATTTTTAGAATAATTTGCTCCACCCAAAACGAATCATCACCAGTACCAGCAAAAAACCTACCACCAGGGCTGAAAACGGGACGTACGTAAAGGCAATGAGCCGCATCCGATCCAGCATCCACATGGTACCCATGAGGGCAGCCAGCAGGGTAAGGAAGCCCGAAAGTTTTCCAAAACCGGGTATGAGGGCAAAAGGTATTTTTGCTTTTATGATCATGAGCGTTAGTACCATGGACACAATCGGCAGGAATTGCAAAAGTAAGTCGGCCTCCCAGATACTCTGCCGTTCGAACAGGAACAGGTAAATATTGAGCGTAACCGCAAAAATACCCGGAATGCAAACCGCATACACCAATACCGCGTAGGCATACGACCAGGAAACGACCTCCCGGCTCCCCTCGGCTACGCCGCCCATCACCCACGCCAGGAGGGGTAAGGCTATAAAATACAGGAGAATCGGCAGGGGATTCTGCGACAGGTAGGCGTATACATCGCTCAGCGTCATAATTTCAGGATCGTCATAATCAGGGTTCTACTGTGTCGCTCGGAAGATCGTAAATATCTATAATTATCCGCAAATCCCATAAAAAAAAGGAGTAGCCACCCGAAGGTAAGCTACTCCAAATTGGCTGAGAATTCTATTCAGGGCAATCCTAACAAAAAGCCAATGGTAAAATTAGCATCCCAGTCGAATACGAACTGATCGGTACCCGTGGCATCGGCAATGGCTTTATAGATATTGACCCCAGCCTTGGACTTGGCGTTTTCCAGTTTGTACGCATCTGGTGCTTTCAGAACCGTATAACGTTCTTTCCCCTTACGTACTTCTTTGGCCAGTTCGAAAGGTACCCCCCCAATGATGAAGCAGGTTTTGCGAAGTCCTGCTGGGATTTGCTTTGCCGTTCCGGCTACCTCGCTGTATACTTTCTCGTCGCTCTGGCCCTCCTGATAATACTTGGAACCATAGGTTTCGAGGGCTTTCACCTGTCCTCCCTCCATCCAGGAAATTTTGGTGTTTCCCGAGCCAATGTCGGTCACGAAGGCATTTGCTGCCGTACTCCGCGGGAAGTACCGATTTCAAAGCCAATTGGCCTTCCTGAGCCGGTGTCACCTGATTCACCTGGTAGCCCAGAGATTTAAGGGCTTTGGTAATTTTCTGGGTAACGTCGGCTTTCGCGGCTCCGGAACTCACTACAAAGTGGATATTCTTGCCGCCAACCCCGTAATCGAGCATCCTTCCAATGTACTTTTTCAGGCCCATCCGGATATCCTCTTCCGTGGCCATATTTTCGGTCACAAGACTATTTCCAAACTCCGCTTTTTCGAGTTTCCAGCGTTTTTGGGGGTCTACGGTAATAATGAAGGAATTGAATCCACTGGCACCGAGTTCCACCACGCCTTTCAAGGTACCATTGACCGGGTCCGGGGCTTTGTAGGTAAATGGCGACGATGACCCATCACTCGCGTAGCGTATCTTCCGCAGCCGGTCCACTCGTGTTAGTAGCTTCTGGTTCGGGTACTTTGTATTCCGAGTCGGTGGTTTCTTCGGTTTTTGCTTTGTCGGCTACGGATTCGAGCATTTTTTGTCCACCAAAATAGGTGAAACCAAAGTAGAGCGCCGCCAGAATTAGGGCGGTAATCAACAAGCGTCCGGCAACTGTAAGTCGTTTCATGATTTGTAATGATAGAATGAGTGAATGATAGAATGTTGGAATGCTGGAATGCTGGAATGATGATTGCAGAAATGAGTGAATGATGATAGATTTACTTTACCAGGAACTTTTCTATTCTATCATTCACTCATTCTATCATTCTAACATTAATCCAAAAGTCCCCGGTAACTGGTGTCCTTCGGTGGATTGAGCGGAATGGTGGTAGGTATCGGATCGGGCGCATCCAGGTTGACCAGCGTAAACTCTCCCTGATTGTAAGCTTCCAGCATCTTCTGACCTTTGTCAGACAGTATGCCGTTCTGAACGTCAACGCCATTGATAAAGTCCATCGACAGATCCATTGCTCGTTTCATTTCGCCCAGTTTCAGGCTCATGTCATCCTGAATGTATTCCATCGATTCGTCGAAATAGAACTTTTTGTCGGGATTGCCTTTGAAAATACTGACCGCAGTACGGAGCGCATTAGAGCTTTCTTTGACAATCTGGTACTCCGCTTCTTTAAGTTTGACTTTGATTTCCGTTTCCTTGATAATGTAGTCGGCGCTCTTGTTCACCTTTTCCATAAATTCCAGAATGGTTTTCATATTACGCTGCAAGGGAAACAACTTTTCGTTCATTTCCTGCAAACCTGCGCCTTCAATAGTTGCCAGCTGAGCCGTTTCCTGCATTCCCGGATTGTCGAGAGTTCGGTGGCTTTGTTGGCTTCGGCAAATTTCTGTTTGATCTTCTCGTTATTCTCGTTGATTTTCTTGTTCAATTTCACCAGTTGACCAGCCAGAATATTGATCTGTCCCTGCATTTTCTCGCGTTTTTCTTTCAGATCGTCAATGTAAATCTTCATGATTGCAATCGGATCCAGCTTGATGATCGTACCCGTAATTTTGCGCATCAATGTCTTGAAGAGAAAGAAGACAGCGGTACGGACATCCTTACTCGTAAATAGAAAAACAAACCCGGCAAGGCAGCCAGCAAAAAACCGAGATATAGCGTATTCTGGGTTACTTCGATTAGAAAATGGCCATTTTATTCCAGTAATATAAGGCCACAGCGCCTGCCGCTCCCAGAAAAAGCAGAGAAGTAATCCCTTCCGGTTTGGACCAGTACGATTTGCGGGCATCATCCGAGGACCGCCGATTTGAGAAAAGTCTGGTGTTGCCATGGATATAATTTTAAATGAGTGATTGATAGGATGAATCAAAAATAATAGAATGAGCGGATGCCGTCCGGAAGGAGTGAATGAATGAATTTTTTGTATTCCAATAGCCATTCATACATTCTACCTTACTTTTCTTTACCTCAGGTAGTTCTTAATCTTCGTCACATCCAAATTGATCTGCTCCACGAAGCTATGGTAGGTGATATCGTAGCTATCGCGGTTCTCGTTTATTTTGGCACTCTGCTGTTGGATATCTTCGTTAATCTTTTCGAGGCGGCCGTTATTGTCACTTATTTTTCGCTGCAACTCCACAATCTGCTGGGCGTAGGTCTTATTATCTTCCTGCAATTTTACTAATTCCTTATTCAGCGAACCTACCCGTTCATTAATTGCCTTTTCCACATCTTTCAAAAAAGCCGTTCGATCCTTGTTCAGGACGGCAATGTACTGCCCCGCCGAGGTAGTTAGCACCGATGGGTCACTCACTCCGCCCATAGCTTTAAAACTCGCCCAAGACGCCAGGTACTGCTTGGCCTCGTCTAGTCCCAGCCCATCCATACTTTTTAGGGCCTGTTTGAATTCGAAATAATCAGGGCCGGGCAGGTTTGCTTTCTCAAGTAAGTCCACAAAATGCTCAACGAATTTTCGATTTATGTCAGCCGTACCAGCCGAATTAGGTACCTTAACCGGAGGGGTAGCGGGTGTTATCGCCGGGGGGACAGGGGTGACCCGAGTTTCAGCTTCATTAATAAAGAAGCCAAGCAATCTCTTTCCCAAACTTTTTTCAGGTTCTGCCATTCTTTGTAAGGTTTAGGTACATGTTTCGACTAATGATCCCAAGCAGCCGTCGGCCTGGTGGTTGGTACCAGGGCACTGTTTTACTCGTTCTTGCTGCGATTGTAAGTCAATATTACTAAACCCAGGACAATTTTGCATTATCGGATTTGGATGAACGGTTGCCCGAATTGATGGATCCTTGTAAAAAATGGACGATATTTTCGTGAAATTTCCAATTGGGCGGTCTTTTGTGTAAAAATCTAATCCTAGTTCCCATCTCGTTTGAGTGGTACCTTTGCCAAACCTTGTATTCCAAACTACCAAACAATATGTTCAAATTAGGATTTGTAAGTGCCATTCTTGGTGAATTTGGCTTCGATGATGTCGTAAGTTTCGCTTCGGAGCATGGTTTTGCCTGTGTAGAAATGATGTGCTGGCCAACCAGCAATGCCGATACCCGCCGCTACGCCGGTGTGTCTCACATTGACGTATCCAACCTCACTGACCAAAAAATAAAGGAGCTAGGTGCTACCCTCGCGGCCAAAAATGTGAGCATTTCGGCCCTTGGCTATTATCCAAATCCGCTGGATCCCGATCAAGAAAAAGCGCTCTATTACGTGGAGCATATCAAGGAGGTGATCAAGGGGGCGGCCAAGCTAGGCGTACCGGTGGTTACCACCTTTATCGGTCGCGATCCTACGAAAAACATCAGTGATAATCTGGCCCAATTTGCCGATGTGTGGCCGGGCATTGTAAAGGTAGCCGAGGAGAACAACATCAACCTGGCCATCGAAAACTGTCCGATGTTTTTCACCAACGACGAATGGCCTGGCGGCAAAAACCTGGCCATCAGCCCGTCGGTTTGGAACCGGATGTTTGATATCATCCCCAGCCGGGCTTTCGGCCTGAACTATGACCCCTCGCACATGATGTGGCAGATGATGGACGAAATAAAACCCATTTACCAATTCCGCGATCGACTACACCACATTCACCTCAAAGACGTTAAGGTATATAAGGATAAGCTCGATCAGGTGGGGATCATGGCCAACCCGCTGGAATACCATTCTCCCAAGCTACCTGGTCTTGGGGATGTGAACTGGCGCGACTTCTTTGCGGCCCTCACCGACGTCCGGTACCGGGGCCCCGTGGTGATTGAGGTGGAGGATAAAGCCTACGAAGGAAGTAGTTCGGATGTCAAATCCGCCATCCTGACTAGCCGAAATTACATTAATCAATTTTTAGGTTAAATTTAGACCTTTGGTCTTGGTAACGTATGGGTATGACTCCCAGTCCCTTTTTTAAAAAATCTGATTTACAATGAACTACCTATTTATCATTAGTTGGATTGGCGCTTTGATCGGGAGTATTTTCTCGTGCTCTACCATGCAAGACAAGCCTTTTCAGTACGAAGGTACCAGGCTCAAAGGCGTATCCTTCGTAGCTCCCCGCGACTCAGTGATGGATTCCTGTTATCTCCCGGTCAAGCAGATAAATGCCGAATGGGTATCCCTGATGCCGTATGGATTTTGTGAAGAAGGTACCCCTAACTTTGTTTATGGAAGGGACAATAAATGGAAATGGTGGGGAGAATCACCGGCCGGGGTGGCGCATTGCGTGGATATGGCGCACAAAAATGGCCTGAAAGTCATGCTAAAACCACACATGTGGATCAGCCACGGAACGTTTACGGGTCATTTTGATCTAAAAACAGAGGCTGAATGGCAAGTATTCGAAAAACAGTACGGCGACTACCTGTTGGAATTTGCCCGAATTGCAGAAAGTACCGATGTAGAACTTTATTGCATTGCTACCGAAATGCAGACGTTCGTGAAGAAACGCCCAAAATTCTGGTTTAAAATAATCGGAGAAATCAAAGAGATATACAAGGGCAAGCTCACTTACGCCGAAAACTGGGACACCTACCAGGATGTACCCTTCTGGCACGAACTGGATTATGTAGGCGTGGATGCCTACTTTCCGCTTTCCGAAGAACGAGCCCCCTCCACCGAAGAAATCAGAAAAGGCTGGCAACTGCATAGTAAGGCGTTAGAAAAATTTTCATCCAAACACCAAAAACCCATCCTATTCACGGAGTTTGGCTATGTCAGCTCCGACTATGCCTTACGCCGGCCGTGGGAAACCGATCGTACTCAACCCGAAAACGAAAAGGTGCAGGCTGACGCCTACCAGGCTTTGTTCGAAGAGGTTTGGCGGAAAGATTGGATGGCGGGAGGGTTTGTGTGGAAGTGGTTCCCAAACCTACCCACCGAAGGAAGAGCCAGAGATCCTTTCTCGCCCCAAAACAAACATGCTGCGTCGGTTTTGCATGAGTACTACAAAAAATAAGGCACTTTTTTGAGTTAAATCGCCTACTCTAAAACCAATGAATACTTACAACCGTTTTTTAGGTGATTTTCCTACACCCATAACTTTTTAACCTATGTACCACGTAACCGAAGACAGTGATAATTTTATAGCGCTGCATTTCTCAGGGGAGCTCACAGGTAGTGACTACGAGAAGCTCGTGCCGGTGTTGGAAGCCAAAATTGCCCAGTATGGAAAACTAAACCTATACTGGGAAATGGACGATTTTGAAGGATGGGACCTCCCAGCCGCCTGGCAGGATTTGAAATTCGACCTCAACCACGCCGATGATTTCAACCGGGTAGCCATGGTGGGTGAAGAAAAATGGCAAAAGTGGATGACTGGATTCATGAAACCCTTCACCTCCGCCACCGTACAGTACTTCGATCGTAAAAATAGGATTACTGCCATGAACTGGGCCCGAGGCGACGCTTGACTTCAAAAGCAAATGAAGGGCTACTATTCCACCTTTCCGGTAGTTTCCTCTAATTTTCGTCTTCTTTGTAAGCAGGATTTTCTTTTTCCTATTTAACCAGATTTACTTCTAAAAAAGATTGATTATGTTCAAAATTACCCTCGGTTTGGTTTTCTCCTTTCTGATTTTACTGTTGAATTTTCAGCAAATTAATCCGAATAAAAACTACACCTACTTACCGGTGGTTACGGCAGACTCCCTGCCCAATGCCGCCAAATGGCCTTCCGAGCTTACCATCACGCATTTTTCCGGATCTGATCTGACCCCCAGCCCGGCTTGTCTGGCCGTTGCCCCAACCGGCGAAGTGTATGTGGGCGTGGACATGATGGGCTCGCTGGGTAAAAAGCCGAATAAAGGCAGCATTGTGAAGCTGGTGGATAACAATAACGACGGTAAGGTAGACAAGCATACTACCTTTGCAATGGTAGATAATCCACGGGGTATCATCGCGCAGGGCGACCAGGTATTTGTACTTCATACTACGTTCTCCGCCGAAACCGGGAAGGCCACCGGCATGGACCTGGTGGTATTTGAGGACAACAACCAGGATGGTGTGGCCGACGGTCCGTCCAAACCGCTGATCGAAAATATCAGTTCGCCCAAGTTTATGCAAAGCCGCGGCACTGACCACGCCACCAACGGTATCCGAATGGGGATCGACGGCTGGATATACATTGCCGTGGGTGACTTTGGTTTTCACGACGCGGTAGACCGTTCCGGCAAAAAAATGACCCTGCTAGGCGGTGGTATTGTGCGGGTAAGGCCGGACGGTACCGAAATGGAAGTGTACACCCACGGTATGCGTAACATCTACGACGTGGCGATTGACCCTTACATGAATATTTTTGCGCGGGACAATACCAACGACGGCGGTGGCTGGAACATTCGGTTCAGCCATCAGATGCAGTCGGGCGAATACGGCTATCCTGTTCTTTTCAAGCATTTTACCGAAGAAATCATCCCCGCCCTGGTCGATGTAGGTGGCGGCTCGGGTACGGGTTCCTTATTCATGGATGAACCTACCTGGCCCGAAAAATACAACAAAGTACCGCATGATGGCCGATTGGGGCCGGAGCCAACTGTACATTCATCGGGTACAGCCTGATGGCCCCAGCTTTACTCAAAAAGAAGAAGAGTTCATAAAACTAGCCCAGATTACCGACGTGGACGTCGATGCCTCGGGGCGCATGTACCTGTCGGCCTGGGATGGGGCGGGCTACTCGGGGAATCCCGCCAAGGGTTTTGTGGTGCGGGCCGTACCCAAGAACTGGTCGTACAAGCCTTTTGTGAATCTCAAAAAAGCATCGGTCAAGCAACTCACAACTCAGTTGGCTTCGGCCAGCAGTGTAGCCCGGATGGCCGCTCAGCAGGAACTTCTCCTTCGTCCCGCCAAGCAGGCTGCTGATGCCGCCTGGAAGGTAACGGCCGACAAAAGTAATTCACTCGAAGCCAGGGTGGCGGGAATGTACACCTACACCCAAATAACGGGTGCCAGCGGAATCGCCAATCTGGTGAAGCTGAGCGAAGAATCCGCCATGCGGGAGTTTGCCCTGCGGGCTCTCAGCGATCGCAAAGCCATCGCGGCCGCCGCCCCCGTTGATCCATTTATGAAAGCACTCAACGATCCTTCTGAACGGGTAAAAGCGGCCGCCATCGTAGGTCTAGGTCGCCTGAACCGCAAGGAAGCGATTCAGGCCTTGCTAAACATTCCGGTTCCGTCGTCTTTTGTGGCTCCGGCCATGAATACCGAAGGGCCGCATGCCACACCTAACGCATCCATAGTACTTCCCCATCTGGCGGTGAAGGCATTGGTAAGCCTGGACGCGGTAGACGAAAGTGTGAAGGCTATTGGTACCAAAAATTCGACGTTAGCCTTGTGGGCGCTGCGCTACATGCACGATTCGAAAGCGGTGAACGGCCTCATGGCTGCCTACAAAAACACTTCCGATGAAAATCTGAAAAAGCAAATATTGACTACCGTGGCCCGCTTGTACAAACAGGAGGCTCCTTATGATGGCTCGTGGTGGTGGAGTACCCGCCCTGATACGCACGGTCCTTATTACAAAGGCATAACCTGGGAGTCGTCGCCCGCCATCAAAACTCTGCTGGTAGCCGAAGTTGAAAAATCGTCCGACAAGCAGTTTTTCGAGGATCTCAATAGCCGCCTTCGCCTGGCTATTCCCGAGTTGGGGACCGACGAGCCGGTGGTAGCCGTCAAGGAGGAGGTGAAGGTAGACCTTGAAAAAATAAGAAATAAAAAGGGACAAGTGGGTGAATCGTCGATCGAAGACGTGATGCTGGCAATGGACAAAATCAAAGGCGATCCATCCCTCGGAAAAACACTTTTCACCAATCAAGGGTGCGTGGCTTGCCATAGCATCAGCAAAGGGGAAACCATGAAAGGCCCTTACATGGGTCAAATCGGCTCCATCATGAACCGGGAACAAATCGCCGAGTCTATTCTGAAACCCAATGCCTCCATTTCCCAGGGCTTTGCCTCCGTGATGATTACGGCCAAGGGTAACAAGAGCTATATGGGTTTTGTGACCGAAGAAACCGCCAATTTGCTGGTCTTGCGGGATATTACTGGTCAGGTGTACCGCATCAAGGCATCGGACGTACTAAAACGCGAAGAACTGGAAACATCCATGATGCCCGCCGGCCTGGCCAACGCCCTTTCCTACGAGGAGTTTGCCTCGTTGATCACGTTTTTGTCACAGCAGAAGAAGTAAGGTACTATTAAAAGGAGGAGCCGGACTCGCGTGAATGAGTCCGGCTCCTTTTTTTAATAGTACCTTCAAGAATCAACTTGCATTCAGTTTCAAACAAAATCTTTATAGACAAAAATCCCTTGCTATCAATGAATTAACCTAACAAACCGGCTACTCGTTCAAAAGTCATATCACGGTAATCCTCTATATAGTCGTCACAGGGAGGGAGTTCTTCTTTGGAATGCGAGGTGAGTACCCCCACTACCTTCATGCCGGCGTTGATGGCGGCCGTTACACCCGAAAATGAATCCTCGAATACTACGCACTGATCAGGAGACATGCCCAATCGTTCTGCGGATGTTAGGTATACCTCGGGATCAGGCTTGTGTTTGGTTACGTTTTCACTGGCCATGAATGATTCCATGATCATGGGCAAATCCAGTTTTTCGGATATCAAGTCCAGGTTGGCCCGGGGAGCCGAAGTAGCCACGGCCGTTTTCACGTCGTGCTCTTTCAACTCCTTCAAAAACTTCATCAGTCCCGCAATAGGCTCCACATTGGGTTCATAAATCGTTCGGAACAGGCTTTCTTTTTCGAATTCCATTTCTTCAAACTCTTCACCGAGGATTTCCCTTTGTAAGAAATAACGTAAAATATAGCTGTTGCTTTTCCCAAACATGTGCTGGGCAAAATCCTCATCCGTAGGATTCAAATCCCGCTTAGCAAAGAATTCCCGAAAGGCCTGGGAGTGGTAAGGATTGGTGTGGCAGATCACCCCATCCATATCAAATATGACGGCAAATTGTGTTTTCATCCCGCAAAGGTAGGGCATGAATTTAAAAACTACTCCCAAATTACCTCAATGGAGTGATCTTTAAGGTCAATTGTGGTAAATTCTTCACCGCTTTGTTTTTTCAAAGCTATTTTACCATCCTGTACTTTAACGACCTGCTGAGAGAGGACATCCTTTTTATTTTTCTTCCGATACACTACCACCAGCGATTCGGTGGTTTTTACTTCCACTTCGCAGCTTTTACCCTGCACTTTTACGGAGGTACTGAGGGAAGGTAGGTAGGGAGCCTTGGAAAGCGCCAAAGCCCGCGAGGCCGACGGTACACCATAGCCCACGAAGTTGTTTCCGTAGGGATACAAATGGGCGGATCGTTCAATCAAATCCATCAATTCCTTATTCGAAAGTTTAGGATTGGCCTCCATCAGGCAGGCAGCAAAGCCCGTGATAACCGGGGCCGATAAGGAAGTACCGTATAATGAAAAGCAGGAAACGTTCGGTTTGAGATAGGGCAAAAATTCGGGTCCAATGCTGCTGTACCCAATCCGGTTCCACAGCCGCATGTTGGTGGCTCCTACGGCCAGTACCCCCTTGGCGTCCGCCGGGGTAGATATGATCCGCCAGTTTTTGTCCTCGCCCTCGTTCCCCGCCGAAACCACCAGCAGGATGCCTTTTTTATCCACGGCGATCTGCGCCGCCCGGCTGATGGCGCTGGTTTTTCCGTCCATTTGTTTTGGCTCGTAGTTTTCCAGCGGATCGGTAAAGCCCCTGGCATAACCCAGGGAAGTATTGATCAGGCGTACGCCCAGGCTATCCATCCACTCCATGGCCGCAATCCAATTGTCCTCCTCTCCCCTCCATTCACGCAAAGAATAGTCGGTCCGCGCCAGGTAAAATTTAGCATTTAGTGCCGTACCATACTGCACCTGATCATCCGTATCCATCCCGGAAATGGCGGCCATTACCTCGGTTCCGTGCATATCGGAATAGGACTCCGCAATGGTAAATAGCCATTCGGCGGGCTGATTGGGCTTTACATAATCCCGAATCCCGAGGATGCGACGGTTGGAAAATACATGCTGCAAGGAATGTGAGGAATCAGCGCCGTAAAAACCGGCATCAATAATTCCGATGGTCACTCCTTTGGCCGTGATATTTGATTTTAAAAAAGCTTCGGACTGAACTTGCGACATCACGGGTGCCAAAGCCTCCCGTTCAAAGGGCTGCGTCCGGGCAATTACGAAATCGGCCCGCATGGGCACAACATCCTTTACGAAATCCATTTGTGCTACTACTCCCACCTGATCCGGCAATAAAGCCACCGCCACCGCATTCAACCATCGGGAAGCATACAAGGGCTTTACCCCCGCGGCTTTGATGGCCTGTAAGTAGTCGCCCTTGACGGGAAGATCCGTTTCGTCATACCGTTCTAATCCAGCCTGCACCCGATTTTGACTAGTCAACTCTGAAATAGCTGGCTTAGCGGAGGCGTCCTTGTCCGTAAGGTAGATCCAGTACTTGGGCTGAGCGGCAAGGGTGCTGCATACAAATAGTAATAACAGGGGCAGTTGTCGGAAGCTTTTCATAGGATTAGTTAGGTCATGACTGAATCGGTAAAAAACGACTAATTGTGGTTTATACTCATTAGCCGACTTTATTGATTCTTACAAGATAAACGTAATTTTGCGAAAATTGATCTGTAAGACTACCTACCAGGACTTTTTTATCAAGATTCATCCATGACACTAGTTGATCTTAGCAAAAGTGCTTTTCACCACATCACTTCTGCCTGTATGGTAGCGTTTCCTGAACCAGTGATTTTCTGACCCAAACTATCTAATTACCCAACCTATGCGCTATTTACCCCTTGATAAAGAACTATTTATAGAAAACCGCCGCCGTCTCTCTGACTTAATGCAGCCTCGATCCCTCGCAATTCTTCAAGTCCAACGACATCATGCCGACGAATGCGGATGGGACCATGGGGTTCCGGCAAAGCTCCGATATTTTTTACCTAACTGGGGTAGACCAGGAAGAATCCATCCTCCTGGTTTTTCCGGATCATCCCGATGAAAAATTTAGGGAGATCCTTTTTTTACGCGAAACCAACGAGCACATCGCCGTGTGGGAAGGGGAAAAATTGTCCAAAGAGGAGGCACGTGAGGTATCCGGCATCCAAACTATTTATTGGACGCACCAATTTGAGTCCATGATGCGCCTGATCGTGTTTGAGGCCGAAATCGTGTACCTCAATACTAACGAGCACACCCGGAATGAATCACCCGTACAAACCAGAGATGCACGTTATATTCAGCAATTCAAAGAAAAATACCCGCTGCATAAGCTGGAACGACTGGCCCTACTCATGCATCGCTTGCGGGCTATCAAGCAGCCGCTGGAAATAGAATTAATCAAAACTGCCTGCGAAATTACCAAAGGCGGTTTTGAAAGGCTCCTGCATTTTGTAAAGCCGGGTGTGATGGAATTTGAGATTGAGGCCGAACTTCTGCACGAATTCGTCAGAAACCGCAGCCGGGGATTTGCCTATACGCCCGATCGTTGCTTCGGGAGCCAATGCCTGCGTGCTGCATTACATCCAAAACAACCAGGAATGCCGCGAGGGCGACGTACTACTGTTGGATGTGGCGGCCGAATATGCCAACTATGCGTCGGATATGACCCGCTCTATTCCGGTGAGTGGGCGGTTTACCAAGCGCCAGCGGGCCGTTTATGATGCCGTTTTACGGGTATTTTATTTCGCTAAGGATCTACTTGTGACAGGAAACATATGGGACGAATACCACGTGGAGGTCGGCAAATTTATGGAAAGTGAGCTCATTGACCTTGGCTTGCTGACTAGGGACGACATTGCCCGGCAGGACAGCGGATGGCCCGCATACAAGAAATTTTTCCCCCACGGCACGTCCCACTTCCTGGGCTTGGACGTGCACGATGTTGGCAATAAGTACCGTCGTTTTGAACCCGGCATGGTATTTACGTGTGAACCTGGTATATACATTCCAGAAGAAAAACTGGGGATTCGTTTGGAAAATAATATTCTCATTACCGAGAATGGCAATCGGGATTTGATGGGAAATATTCCGATTGAAGCCGAAGAAATAGAGGAATTGATGAATAAGTAAATAAGCGGATAGCCGTTGGCTTTTATTACTTGATAAGTAAGGCATTAGGCTATTTTTATTGCAAATCAAAAGTAGTATCTGATTAGTTCTAGTACCTATAAGGAGACCATGGAATTCATTCCGGAAGAAATTATCAAGCTCCTGCTTTCCTTTGTGGCCGGAGCCTTAATTGGTTTTGAACGCGAATACAGGAGCAAGCCTGCCGGGCTCCGCACCATGATTCTGATTTCGGTTGGGTCCACCTTATTTACTATGGTATCCATCAAAATCGGTGGTGACCCTTCCCGGATCGCGGCCAACATTGTGACTGGCATTGGTTTCATTGGGGGTGGCATCATCTTCCGCGAGGCCGACCGGATAGTGGGTACCACTACGGCCGCTACCGTGTGGGTGACGGCGGCCCTCGGGGTCTGTATTGGTTCGGGGTACTTTGCCATTACTTTGGTGTCATTCGGAGTGCTCCTGTTTTCCCTGATCGTCATGAGTAGTATCGAGAAAAAATTCATCAATCTCCGAAACCAAACCCGAAACTATCGCATCGTAACCAAGTACCAGCAAAAATTACTCAAACAATACGAAGAGTTGTTTCGGGAGTATGGGCTTTCGGTAAAAAGAGGAAAGCAAAATCGAACCGGCAATACGATTTCGGGGAATTGGATCCTGGAAGGTTCGGAGAAAGAACACGAAAAGCTAACCAGGCGCTTGCTGAACGATCAGGAAATTCTGGAACTGGACTTCTGATTGTGAGATACCTAGCATGGGCCGAGCTGCTGAGAAGGATTTCAAATTCCCTTCCTTTGCTGAAATGTAGAGGCAAAATCACGCGTTATGATTATAAAAGGTCAGTTTCACACTTTTAACATTGTAAAACCAACCTATTCCATGTCAATCCGTAGCGTACATACAATCCTTGACAGTATACTGAATCAACAACTAACTGTACCAGAGTACGAGTGGCTGACCGAGAAGTGTATTTCGCCTGCCCTCGAGCTAATGACCTCCTTTGTGGCGGCACCGCGTTTTTTATCGAGGCAGCTGGTGCATCTTACCCCCGAAGACACTCTTGAACTGACGGAAGCCTACCCTGGGTTCTCCATTCATAACTGGGACACCATTCGCCTTGGCAGAGTGTGGCTGTTGACTTGCCTGGACCCTCATAAGGAAGAGGAATACGTACGGCACATTGAAACGCTGTTTGATACCGCCGAAATGAACGAACAGGTAGCGCTGTACTCGGCCCTACCCCTCCTATCCTATTCCAATAATTGGCTTTTCAGGGCTACCGAAGCCGTACGGTCCAACGTAGGGGATGTATTCGACTCCCTGGTCATCTATAATCCTTATCCCGCCCGTCATTTTTCAGAACTGGCGTGGAATCAGCTGGTACTAAAAACCATATTCAACGATAAGCCAATTCATCAAATAGTAGGGCTGGAAGATCGGGCAAATTCCAAACTAGCCATGATGCTTTCAGATTTTGCCCATGAGCGCTGGGCCGCCGGGCGCACCGTAGCTCCGGAAGTATGGCGACTGACAATCGGTTTTATGAATGAAACCCTTTTGGAGGATATGCGTTATTTATTTAGGTCTTCCAATGAATACAACCGTCAGGCTGCTGGCTTGGCCTGCTTTCATTCCGACCTGTCGGCTGCTCATCATCTTCTGGATGAATATCCGGAAATAAAAAAACGAATTGCTAATAAAGATCTTTCCTGGGCCGACCTGGAATTTAACAATTTAAATACTTATGCCTCAGAATAGTAGTATTATCCAGAACCCTTCCCATTTTGATGAAAACCCTGAGCAACCCACCCACCGTGATCTAAAATGGGATGAATACCGTGATGCCATTCGGGATATGCGTTTTTTTGACCCCCATATCCACATGACCTCCCGCACGACCGACGACTATCAAGCCATGAATGATGCGGGTATCGTTGCCCTCATTGAACCCGCCTTTTGGCTGGGTCAACCCCGCACTGGCATTTCCTCTTTCAAAGATTATTTTAGCAGCCTTGTCAACTGGGAACGCTTTCGCTCGTCCCAGTTCGGCATCAAGCACTATTGTACCATTGGGCTCAATTCCCGTGAGGCCAATAATGAACCCCTCGCGGAACAGGTGATGGAAATCCTCCCCCTTTTTCTGTATAAAGAGGGTGTCGTAGGAGTAGGTGAAATCGGATTCGATGACCAAACCGCCGCCGAAGAAAAATACTACCGGGCCCAACTAGAACTGGCCAAAAATGCAAAGCTTCCCGTGCAGGTACATACCCCCCACCGCGATAAAAAGCGCGGAACGGAGCGGAGCATGGCCATCGCTCTGGAACACGGGCTGGATCCCTCTTGGGTGATCATTGATCACAATAACGAAGAAACCGTTCGTGCTGTCCTCGACCAAGGATTTTATGCAGGATTTACAATATACCCTTTCACCAAAATGGGCAACGAGCGGATGGTGAAGGTCGTAGAAGAGTATGGCCCGGAACGCATCATGGTCAACTCGGCGGCTGACTGGGGGATTTCCGATCCCTTGGCTCTACCCAAAACAGCTGCTTTAATGAAAATGCATGGAATTTCGGACGATACGATTCGGAAAGTAACGTATCAAAACGCCATCGATGCTTTTGGAAAAAGCGGGCAAATTCGGGAGACTGACTTCGCGAATGGCCTTGAAATTGACCAAAATCAGAAAATGAACGGCAATACCATTCTACGCGGTGGTCAGCAGCCTCGCGTAGCCCGGGAATCCCTGCTCATCAACTAGGATGGCCGCCCTAAAATCCTATCTGCAATTAACCCGGCCGGCCAATTTATTGACTGCCCTCGCCGATATTGCCGCCGGCATGGCCATTGCCGGTTTCTTCATCCTGGATGGTAGCTTCGTGTATCTCCTCATCTCCACCGTGGGATTGTACGGGGGAGGCGTGGTACTCAACGATGTCTTCGACGCCGAACTCGACGCCATAGAGCGCCCCGAGCGCCCCATTCCTTCTGGTAGGATTCCGAAAGCCAACGCCGCCTTATTCGGAACGGCCCTCTTGCTCATCGGAATAGCCAGTGCTTTTGCGTACAGTCAGGTCAGTGGCCTTTTGGCACTTGCCATCACCGCCCTGGTGCTTTTGTACGATAGCTACGCCAAACATAGCGGGGTATTTGGCCCCTTGGTTATGGGAATGTGCCGGGGGGGAAATCTCCTGCTGGGAATTAGCGTGCAGGCAGCATCGCTTTCATCCTATTTCTGGCTTGCGCTTGTCCCCATCGTGTATATAGGGGCCATTACGTTCATTAGCCAGGATGAAGTCCACGGAGGAAAACGAAATTCACTCCTGTTGGCAGGTTTTTTTTACATTCTAGTTCATGTAGTACAACTCGTTGTTTCCTACCAGCAGGGAAACTTTCTGATTACCCTTCCCTTGGTGGGACTGCACAGTTTTTTGGTGGCAAAACCGCTTTATGCCGCTATCCAAAACCCTATTGGCCCCTTGATCGGAAAATCCGTCAAGGCTGGGGTACTTTCCCTCATCGTGATGAACGCGGCCTGGTGCATGGCCTTTGGATATTGGCCGATTGCCCTGGTCGTTATGTTACTGTTACCTTTGTCAATTCAATTAGCCCGATTTTTCGCCGTGACCTAGGGTCCTATTTTTATGCAAACTATAAAACAACATTTTCAAGTAGAGTACACCTATTCTATTTATTTTACGCATCACCTTTTTTCTACCGAAAACAAGGAATTAAGTACCTTTTTGAGTTCTTTTAGTGAGTCAGGATTTCAGAGAAAAGCACTTTTTGTGGTAGATGAGGGCTTTTTAATTCACTACCCTACGCTAACCGAGGAGATCAGAACCTATTTCTCTGAAAACGTGCCTTCCATCCTTTTGGCCAACACCATCCTGGTGGTGCCCGGTGGAGAACCAGCCAAAAATGACCCTTTGCTTTTCGACAACATCGTACAGGCAATTGATGACCATGGAATCGACCGTCACTCCCTGGTAGTGGCCGTGGGAGGGGGAGCCGTACTGGACCTGGTAGGCTACGCGGCGGCCGTGTCGCACCGGGGTATTCGGCACATCCGGATTCCGACCACGGTACTTTCGCAGAATGATTCGGGGGTTGGGGTCAAAAATGGCATCAACTACCAGGGAAAGAAAAACTTCCTGGGTACTTTTGCCCCTCCCGTTGCCGTGTTCAACGACAGTGATTTCCTCAAAACCCTTGATGACCGTGACTGGCGGGGTGGCATTTCGGAAGCGATCAAGGTTTCTCTGATCAAGGATACCTCGTTTTTTGAATGGATTGAAGCATCTGCTTCTGTACTAGCCCAGCGTGACATGCCGGCTATGGAGCAGTTGGTTCACCGCTGCGCCGAGATGCACACCGAGCACATCCGCAGTGGCGATCCTTTTGAGTTTGGCTCTTCCCGACCGTTGGATTTTGGCCATTGGGCCGCTCACAAGCTGGAATACCTGACCAATTTTCAGATCCGGCACGGGGAAGCAGTAGCGATTGGCATAGCCCTCGACTGCGTTTATTCTGCTAAGAAAGGCTTGTTGAGTGATAAAGAACTCGGGCGGATTTTGGATGTATTTCACATTTTGGGATTTGAGCTTTACCATCCTAAACTAACCGAAAACGATAAAATCAATCTACGGAATGGCTTGCAGGAATTTCGGGAGCACCTGGGTGGACAGCTTACTATTATGCTACTGGAAGGAATCGGCAAAGGGATAGAAGTACACGAAATGGACGATGATCTGATTGCCCAATCGGTGGATTTCCTGGAAAGCTACTATTCCAATCACGCATTAGTCTAGGATATTATATATTAGATACCAATCGTCAGAACTTACCGGCACCCTTACCCGACATTATGAAAACCCCTCACGGTCACTTGACCTATTGCAGCAATATTCATCCCGGCGAAAAATGGGAGGCGCATTTCAAAACGCTTACAGGATAACCTCCCCTACATCCGGCACGGAACTGGCGCACGACCAACCCTTTGCCCTGGGTTTGCGACTCGCCAATGATGCCTCGGTTGAGCTGAGTGAACCAGCCCGTTTGCATGAATTTCAAGCCTGGCTTGCTGAGCATAATCTGTACGTGTTTACCATGAACGGCTTTCCCTACGGTGGTTTTCACAATACCAGGGTAAAGGATCAGGTACACGCGCCCGACTGGACCACCACTGAACGGACCGAGTATACCAAGCGCCTTTTTTCGATGCTGGCTCAGCTTGTACCCGAGGGCATGGACGGCGGAGTATCTACATCGCCCCTCTCCTACCGGTTCTGGTGGAATACGGAAGCTGAAATGGAGAATGCAATAGAGATTGCTACGCGGAATATCATGGAAGTGGCCGACCAACTCATCGAAATCAAACGGGAGACGGGCAAGCTGCTGCACCTGGACATTGAACCCGAGCCGGACGGTATTCTGGAAAATTCAGTTGAGTTTGTAAACTGGTACCGCGATCACCTTGCTGCCCCTGGGGGTACCTTATCTGCAACAGAAATACGGTTTCTCGGCAGTTCAAGCCAAAGAGGCCATCCTGAACCACATCCGCCTTTGCTTTGACGTGTGCCACGTAGCCGTTGCCTTTGAAGAACCTAACGAGGTACTGGATCGGCTGGATACGGTCGGAATCAAGGTTGGTAAAATTCAGATCAGTTCGGCGGTAAAGGTAGATTTTCAACTAGATGGTCCACGAGAAGCTCGAAGCATTGCGCACTTTCGATGAGCCGGTCTACCTGCATCAGGTAGTTGCCAAAGATCAGCGAGGGCAGCTTTACAAAATACCCCGACCTGCCCGAAGCACTTGCTCAATGGAGTGAGAATAACCAGGAAGAATGGCGGGTGCATTTTCACGTTCCCCTATTTATCGATACGTACGGAAAACTGGATTCCACCCAGAATGAAATAGTAAAAACGCTGGCGATTCAGAAGCAAACACCCTTTACGCATCACCTGGAAGTGGAAACCTACACCTGGGGTGTCCTGCCCGAACAAATGCAGAAACCCATCGGTGAATCCATCGTCCGGGAATTGCAGTGGGTGCTGGGCAATTTAGACTAACCCTTCGTTACCATGCGGCTAGCCTGTCTGACCTTCTTCCTGGCATTGGGGCTGTTGGCGACCGGCAGGGGACAGCCGACGGGACAACTTCGGATCGAGGTACTGGATGACGCAACGAATAAAACAACGCCCGTCCGCGTCCGGCTCACCCAGGCCGACAAACCCCTATCCCTGGTCCCAAGGGAAGCGATTGCCGTTACGTACGGGCTTTGGGATCACGCCGACGGCTACGCCTTTCAGCCCGATAGTTCATTCTATGTCGCCGGTACATTCAGCCTGGATTTGCCACCGGGCACCTACCTTCTGAGTTTATCGAAAGGGCCCGAATACCTCCGGCAGACCCATAGCCTCACCATTCAGAGCCGGGAAAGCGACTCAGCGGACCTACCGCCTGAAGCGCTGGATCAACATGGCGGCGCGACAGTGGTACTCGGCGGACGATCACATTCATATCCGGCGCTCGTTGCGGGAGAATCCCCTTATGCTCAACTGGATTCAGGCCGAAGATCTCAATGTTGGGGTACTTTTGAAAATGGGCGATTTCTGGGCGACCTACTACCCACAGTATGCTTTTGGAAACCAGGGTACCTACCAGCAAGGCAATTTTCTGCTCACCTCGGGGCAGGAAGACCCGCGCACGCCCGAACTGGGCCACGCCCTGGGGTTGGGGGCCACGGCAGCCGTGCGGTATACCCAGGACTACTATTTCTACGATAAAGTATTCGATGAAATCCACCGGCGGGGCGGGCTAACGGGCTACGCCCACCAGGCCGAATCGTTTCATGGCTACCGGGGTCTCACGCTCGATGGCCTCCGGGGCAAAGTAGATGTGCTGGAAATTCTCCAATACTGCGTGTCGGCCCAGCCGCTACGCACCGAGCAGTACTACCGTATGCTCGATCTGGGCTTTCCGCTGACCGCCGTGGCCGGGTCGGATTTTCCCTGGTGTGGGCACGACCACGAACACGGCCCGCCCGAACGCTCGGCCCGTATCGGCAACGCCCGGTTTTATACCTACCTCGATGAACCATTCAGTCGAAGCAGCCTGGCAAAAAAGCGTAGCAGCGGGGCATACCTTCGTATCGAGCGGTCCGATTCTGGACTTGCGGGTGAACGACTCCCGACCCGGCGATCGGCTTGAACTAAAAAAGGGCGAAAAGCTCACCGTAACAGTCCATGCCTATGGTCAGGCGGAGCAGGTACCCCTTTCGGCCCTTGAATTGGTAGCGCACGGTAAGGTTTTGCGGCGCACTACCCCGCTTGAACCGGGCCAATCTGCCGACCACTTATCCCTGACCCTTCCGCTTGACAACCTGCAACAGGGAATGTGGCTTGCCGCGCGTTGTTTTGGGGATGCTACCCAGGCCGCCCACACCAGCCCGGTTTACGTCAGTGTCGAGGGTGGTGGTTTTCATAATCCCGAAACCGTCGGTCATTATTTGACCCAATGCGAAGCCTACCTGCATGAACTGGAACAGGAATTGGATATTCATCGCGATAACCCGGAATTCCGAGCCTGGTATTTTAAACAAGGATTAAAAACCAGAATTGACGATACGCGCACGATAATCGCTGATTTAAAAAAACGATTGAACAAATAGGAATACCGTTTACAAACAATCAATACCATGAATAAAACCGTCGTCATAGATATCGTGGGACTCAGCTCCAACCTGATCGGGGAGCATACCCCCTTTCTGAAAAAATACCTGGAAGGGCGAACCTTGACGGCCATAAAACCCGTGCTACCGGCCGTAACTACTACGTCGCAAGCACCTATCTGACCGGCAAGTGGCCCGTCCGAACACGGTATCGTGGGCAATGGCTGGTACGACCGCGACGACGCAGAAGTGAAGTTCTGGAAGCAGTCGAATCATCTGGTCAAGGCGAGAAAATCTGGGAAGCCGCCCGAAGAAAAGATCCGTCCTTTACCTGTTCCAAGATGTTCTGGTGGTACAATATGTACTCCTCTGCCGATTATTCGGTGACGCCCCGGCCCGCAGTACCACGCCGATGGCGTGAAAGCCCCGGATTGTTATACGCATCCGGCCGAGCCTGCGCGACGACTTGCAGGAAAAATTGGGACAGTTCCCGCTCTTTCAATTTCTGGGGGCCCAATGCCAATATCAAATGCTCCCGCTGGATCGCCGATGCTTCCATGTACGTGGACGATAAGCACGATCCTACCCTCACGCTGATTTACCTACCTCATCTGGACTATTGTTTGCAGAAATTCGGGCCGGATTTTTCTAAAATTAGCGATGAGTTAGGGGAAATAGACGCCTTGGTGGAAGAGCCTGGTCACGTTCTATGAGGCCAAAAACGCGCAGCATTATTTTGCTTTCGGAATATGGAATTAATCCCGTGTCTAAACCCATTCATATCAACCGCATCCTGCGCGAAGCGGGCTATATCGCGGTTCGGCAGGAGCGCTGGTATGAGCTGCTGGACGCGGGGGCCTCGAAGGCCTTTGCCACCGCCGACCACCAGATTGCCCACGTGTATATCAACGACAAATCGAAGCTGGGAAAGTAAAAAAACTGCTGGAAAATACTCCCGGTATTGCCAAGGTACTGGACAAAGCCGGGCAAGAGGAACCACCACCTCGACCACGAGCGCTCGGGCGACCTGGTGGTCGTAGCCGAACCCGACAGCTGGTTTACCTACTACTACTGGCTCGACGACGCCAAAGCGCCCGACTACGCCAAGCTGGTGGATATTCACCGCAAGCCCGGCTATGATCCGGTAGAGATGTTCATGGATCCCAAAAATCCGTTGATCAAACTACGGGCGGGCTACAAGCTGGGACGTAAACTGCTGGGATTCAGGTACCTGATGGATGTCATTCCGCTGGATGCTACCCTGATCAAAGGATCGCACGGCAGCGACGAGGTACCCGCCCAGTACTACCCGGTCTGCATTACGGACCAATCGCCCGGACACCCTACGCTGACGGCCCCGGAGGTGTACGATGTCATCTGGAATCACATCTGGTCATAAACCCCGTAGCCCGCGTAAACCAGCATGGCGATGCACAGGGCTACCTGCACAAAAATACCCGTAATAAAGCCCAGAAAAGAGCCAAAGGCCGATTTCAGGGCTTTTTTCATGACGCATGCCGCCAATGAGTTCGCCCACCAGTGCCCCAAGAAAGGTACCCGGAAACAGGCCAATGCCCGGAATGATGAAAATTCCCACCAGTCCGCCGACAATGGCCCCGATGGTACCGTTGCGGGTTCCGCCAAATCGTTTCATGCCCCAGATCGGAATGTAGTAATCCAGCACGGCAATAACAACCGTCAGCACCCCGAACATAAATAGCATGTAGGTGACTGAAATCGGCATAGTCGCTGAAATGGATCATAATAAGACCGGCAAAACTTAGGGCCGGGCCGGGGAGGGGCAGTACTGCCCCAGCCAGACCTACCAGCAGACACAATCCACCAAGTATTAGTAAGAGAAAGTCCATGTAAAGGGGTTTTTAGGTTAAATGATCAAAAAAAAGTTTCCCCGTTCTATCTTTGCCGGGTAATTTACCAACAGAAACCATACAAATTTCACCGAAGGGGGTGCTATTGGTATGATTTCTTATTCATTTCTCCCAAAAACCAAACCAACAAACCATGTCCAAAGTACTCATCATTGGTGCCGGCGGGGTTGGCAGCGTGGTAGCCCACAAGTGCGCCATGAACAGCCAGGTATTCAGCGAAATCATGCTGGCCAGCCGTACCAAATCCAAATGCGATAAAATTGCCGCCGAAATAAAGGAAATGCACGGCGTAGAAATAAAAACCGCCCAGGTGGATGCCGACATCGTGGCCGAAACGGTCATGCTGATCAAGCAGTTTCAGCCCAAAATGCTCATCAACGTAGCCCTACCCTACCAGGACCTAACGCTGATGGAGGCCTGTCTGGCTACCGGGATTCACTACCTCGATACCGCCAACTACGAGCCCAAAGACGTGGCCAAATTTGAGTACAGCTGGCAGTGGGCCTACCAGGAGACGTTCAAAGAAGCCGGACTGATGGCCCTGCTGGGCTGTGGTTTCGATCCAGGCGTGACGCAGGTGTTTACGGCCTACGCCAACAAGCACCACTTCGACGAGATGCACTACCTCGACATCATCGACTGCAACGCCGGCGACCACGGCAAGGCCTTTGCGACCAACTTCAACCCCGAAATCAATATCCGCGAAATCACCCAGCCCGGCCGCTACTGGGAAAATGGCGAGTGGGTCGAGATCGAGGCCATGAGCATTCACAAACCCATCGACTACCCCGGCATTGGCCCCAAGGAAAGCTACGTACTGTACCACGAAGAACTGGAATCGCTGGTGAAGCATTTCCCGACCCTGAAACGCGCCCGCTTCTGGATGACCTTCGGACAAGCGTACATCACGCACCTCAACGTGCTGGAAAACGTGGGCATGACCAGCATCAAACCCATTAAATTTCAAGGGAATGGACATCGTACCGCTGGAATTCCTGAAAGCCGTACTGCCCGCCCCGGATACCCTGGGCGAAAACTACTCCGGCCAAACCTCCATTGGCTGCCAGATCAAGGGTATCCAGGATGGTGAAGAAAAAACCTACTACGTGTGGAACAACTGCGACCACGCCGAAACCTACCGCGAGGTACGCGGACAGGCCGTCAGCTACACCACCGGGGTTCCCGCCATGATCGGCGCGATGCTAATGCTCACCAACGAGGATTGGATGAAACCCGGCGTGTGGAACTGCGAGCAGTTGAATCCTGATCCGTTCATGGAGCTACTGAACCAGCACGGCCTGCCCTGGCACGAGAAGGTGAATGTGGAGCTACCGCACGAGTATCCTGGCTGATTTTGAGTGAGTGGATTGTGATTGAGTGAATATTGTTTAAAAAATTGATTGCCTCAGACTTAGCCTGGTGATTTGAGAAAAGATGCCTTCATGTCCCCAGGCTGAAGCCTGTGGCAATTGAGACTACACATATTTGAAAGTAAAAAGGTACCCTAGCTTCTGTTGGGGTACCTTTTTTAGGTCTAGAAAAACTCAACACCTACCCTCCGGCCAGTATTCGGCCATTTTTTTTCGCAGGAAAGCCACGCTTCGTTCCAGCTGCTCCATGCCATCCACGCCGTCCTCGATACTGATCCAGCCGTTGAAACCGACCCGCTTCAATTCGGTAAAAGATGGCATCATAGTCGTTCAGTCCTTTGCCGATTTCTCCGTGGCGTAGGCGTTTGGCGTAGCCGACGGCCCCGCCTTCTTCCTTGCGCAAGTCCTCGATAGTACCCTCAATCAGGTAGCGGTCGCTGGCGTGCATGGTCACGACCCGGTGCGACACGCGATAGAGTAGTTCCAGCGGATCTTCTCCGGCCAGAAAGGTATTGCTGGGATCGTAGTTTACGCCAAAATTGGGGTGCGTCGTATCCGGTCTACCAGCTGGCAGAAGACATCCATTTTCTGGGCAAACTCCGGGATATTCCCAAAAATCATCCTTGTAGTGATTTTCCAGAATCAGCGTGATGCCCCGGTCCTGCGCGTAGGGCAGGCAGGCCTCGATGCACTCAGCCGCCAGGGCTACCCCCTCCTCCATGGAAAGCTCCGGGCGGCGTTGCCCGGATAGTACCCGGCAATAGGTACCCCCCAATGCATGAATCATGTCGATCCAGCCGTATCTGTTTATCAATTTCTCTTTTCCGAAAATCAGGATCAGGATGAGTAAAATCCGGAGAACAACACAGCATGGGAATCGTCTTGCCGTGGCTTTCCACCTGTCTTCTGAATTTAGCCCAGTTGGCCTCTATCGGCCATTTCCAGAAACCCGGCGTACCATTCGAGCCCGTCGACATCTAGTTTTACTGCTAGTTCGATCCATTCGGAAACCGACATGGTACCCGTTTTGCAGAGTTCCTGCATGAAGGCTTTGGGAAAAACGGCGAGGTTTTTCAATTTTGAATGAGTGAATGAGTGAATGAGTGAATGAGTGAATGAGTGAATGAGTGAATGAAAGTACGTCCACGACTAACTGGTATGTAAAAGTTTAAGGCAAACTTTTGACCCTATTTTCTTTCAATTCACCGAATTATGTCTTTTGGAAGATTTCTTCCCATAAAAGGATATTGATCCAGATCAAGTACCTGTCCGCTCACGGGGCCGCACTCGTCCGAGAGCAGATAGATTGCGGCTGAGGCAATTTCCCTGGGATCGAGCAACCGCCCGGCCGGAGCAAAAACCGAGGGCAGATCCTGGTACCAGTTTTCCTTCAAGCCTTGCTCTCTTTTGTTTACTATCTCCTTTTCGGTAAGTACCCAGCCCGGATTGACCTGATTGACCCGTACGCCATAGGTTCTGAACAGACTATCGCCCAGGTTGCGGGTGAGGGTCATAAGCGCCCCTTTGGACACGCTATACGCCAGTAGGTTCGGCTCGCCGCACCAGGCATTGACCGAGCCGATGTTCAATACCGAACCCCGGGATTTACTCAGGTAGGGCAAAGCCTCCTTGATGATCGAAAACGGAGCGATAGTATTGACAGCCAGCATCCGGTGGAGTAAGTCTACGTCCGTAGTTTGGACATCGGACGAAAGGATCAGCGCCGCGTTGTTAATGACGGCATCCAACCGGCCAAAGGTACCGATGGCTACCTCTATCAGGCGACGGGGGGTATCGGGAAGCGTTATGTCCTGTATCAGACTAGTGGCACTGGAGGTCCCAAGTTCATCAATCAACTCCCGGCCCAGCTCCTCTTCCAAACCATTGATGACTACCCTGGCCCCCTCGGCCACGCATTGTTTGGCCATAGCCTTACCAATCCCCGTGCAACTTCCGGTTATCAGAATAACCTTATCGGCTAGGCGCATGGTCAGACGGGTTTTAGAATACTCTTGACTACTCGCCCGCTGTGCATTTCTTCAAAAGCCTGCCGCCATTCGGTTACGGGCCACACCCCACCGATAATGGGCTTTACATCCAACTGGCCTGAGGTAAGCAGCGAGAGTACCTTTTCCCAAATGGGCCAGTTATGGCTAAAACTTCCCTGCAAGGTTACGTTTTTTTGAACGAGCATGTCCAATGAGAAATTGAGCGGTTGCGGCCCCCATCCTACTTTCGTGATGTGGCCATTGGGGCGTACCAATCGAAGCGCTACCTGCAACGTAATACTCGCTCCGGCAGCGTCAATGACCGCATCTACGCCCAGTCCATCGGCTTTGAGTGCCCACTCAGTGGCATCGCCCACGATAGTTTCGCAACCGTACTGCCGGGCTATTTTCAGGCGTCCCCGGTCGGCTTCCAGCCCTACCACGGCCACCTCGGCGCCGCAAAGTCGGGCCATGGCGGCACACAGAATCCCGATGGTACCCGGCCCCAACACTACGACTCTGTCGCCCGGCCTTATTTTGGAGTTAACCACCACGGCATTATAAGCCACCGAACAGGGCTCCGTGAGGCAGGCTTGTTCAAAAGGCAGGGCATCCGGTACCCGGTGCAGGCAACGAGCCGGTACTTTCACGTAGCGGGTCATGGCGCCGTTCACTCCGTAGCCAAAGCCCTTGCGGGTTGGGTCCAGATTGTACAGTCCCTGCCGCGATAGGGGGCTATTGGGGTCAATGACTGCCGCTGTTTCACTCACCACTCTGTCTCCCTCTCGCCAGCCGATCACCCTACTACCTAACTCGGCAATATGTCCCCCAAATTCATGCCCCAGCACCACCGGATAATTGACCGCCCAGCTGTGGTCGGCGGTCCACTGGTGCAGGTCGCTACCGCATACGCCTACATTGGCTACTTCGAGGAGTACCTCATCTTCGGCGATAGTGGGTTTTTCAATTTCACGTATTTCCACGCTACCCGGTTCGGGTGCGAAGTTGACAACAGCGGGAGATTTCATGGGTTGGTTTTAGGATTAATAAACTTAATTGTAGGGAGGCATTTAAGTAGTCAGGCAGAATCGACTATATTTTAACCGCTAAGACACGAAGAACTAATTTTGAGTCATTTGAATCTTAGCGTCTATCGCCACTCCGGCGTACCGGCCTTTGCGGTTACTAACTGATAATAAGTACTCAAACCATCAAAACGCCACCTCCCCATATGCGTGGATTTTCTCGCAAATCATCCGGAGCGAGCTTTCCAGATCGCCCCCAGCGGTTTTAAAGGAGTCGGCATCAATAGTGAGGGGAGCACCCAGCACCACGAGCGGGGCACCGTACTCGGGGCAGCGAATGGCCTGTTCGAGGGTAAGGCCCCCGACGGCCTGCACGGGTACTTTTACGGCTTGTACCACCTCCCGTAGCTGATCCAGCGGACTGGGCATTCGGTGTCCCTGAGCGGCAATGCCGCGTCGCTCATCGTAACCGATGTGGTGGATTACAAAATCACAGCCCAGGTCTTCGAGCCATTTGGCACCCTCCACCATATCCGGGCAGCCCAGGTTATCACCCATCACCTGCACCCCGTAGTCGCGCCCGGCCTGCACCACTACCTTGATTGTTTCGGCGTGGGCGCGGGCCATCACCACCACGTGCGTTGCACCGGCTTTAGCCATCATTTCGGCTTCCAGGTAGCCCCCATCCATCGTTTTAAGGTCGGCCACGATGGGGATACCTGGAAACGCCTCGCGGAGTTTGCGTACCCCATGAAGCCCTTCGGCCAGGATGAGCGGAGTACCGGCTTCTAGCCAGTCAACCCCGGCCCGGAGAGCCATAGCGGCCGTTTCGAGGGCTTCGTCAATATTGGTTAAATCCAGGGAGATTTGGACAATGGGTTTCATAAGGCAGGGAATATGTAGTCAAAGTTTCCTGACTAAATACTTCTGAATAGTCTATAAGTACTATTCCTTAACACCCATTATTCCTATAAAAGAAGTCATTCTTCTGTCAGGAAAGACCGATTGCTCAGGAGAAGCGCCTCCCACTCCAATAAAGTGTAAGTCCTTCTCCTACCAGGATCGGACTGCCGAAGCAGAAGGATTTAGGATGAGGTGAGATTACTCCTACCCTACCATTAACCCATCCTGCATCAGCAACCGGCGGTCGGCCATTTCGGCCAGGTGCTCGTTGTGGGTCACAATCACGAAGGTCTGACCCAGATCATCGCGGAGTTTGAAAAACAACCGGTGCAAGTCCTCCGCGTTTCGGGAGTCAAGGTTGCCGCTGGGTTCGTCGGCCAGCACTACCGCCGGACGGTTGAGCAAGGCGCGAGCTACGGCCACGCGCTGCTGTTCACCGCCAGAAAGCTGGGAAGGCAGGTGGTCCATCCGGTCTTTGAGGCCCAGCATTTCGAGCAACTCTTTTCCTCTTGCCCGGATTTCGGATTCACTTTTCTGAGAGCCAATAAACCCCGGCATACATACATTTTCGAGGGCCGTAAATTCGGCCAGCAGATTATGGAATTGAAAAACAAACCCAATCCGCTCGTTTCGGAACTGCGCCAGTGCCTTGTCACTCAGTCCGGAAATATCCGTATCCTGAATCCTGACTTTCCCGATGTCCGGACGGTCGAGGGTACCTATGATGTGCAAGAGGGTACTTTTACCAGCACCTGAAGCACCCACAATGGCTACTATTTCTCCCGATTTGATTTCCAGATCAATGCCTTTGAGTACCTGTAATGTGCCGTAATTACGCTTTATGCCTTGTGCGGTAAGTAATGTCATTCTTTGAAGATATAAAAAATAGGCAGGCTGGGATAGTGCCAGGTGAACTTACACCTGTAAACGTATAAAACACAGCAAAACTATCCGTCGTTTTGAATTATTGATTAATTTGCCGTGAAAATACCAATTTACTACAATTACTCATGAATATTCACGAATACCAAGGCAAAAGCATTCTGAAAAAATACGGGGTACGTATTCAGGAAGGGGTCGTAGCCGACACCCCCGACAAGGCGGTAGAAGTAGCGCGTAACCTCAGCGAACAGACCGGTACCAAGTGGTACGTGGTAAAATCCCAGATCCACGCCGGTGGGCGCGGCAAAGGTAAGGTGGTGGGCAGCGAGCAGCGGGGTGTAGCCCTGGCCAAGTCCATGGAGGACGTGCGGACCATCTCCAAAAACCTACTCGGTAAAGTGCTGGTGACGCATCAGACCGGCCCCGACGGTAAGCAGGTAAACAAGGTGCTCATTGCCCAGGACGTGTACTATCCCGGACCCAGCGAGCCTAAGGAGTACTACCTTTCCATCCTACTTGATCGCGCCAAAAATTGCAACGTGATCATGGCTAGCACCGAGGGAGGAATGGACATTGAGGAAGTAGCCGAGCATACTCCCGACAAAATCATCAAGGAGTGGATCGACCCCACCGTTGGTTTGCAGGGTTTTCAGGCCCGCAAGGTAGCTTTTGCTTTGGGACTGGAAGGCGAAGCCTTTAAGGAAATGGTGAAGTTTATTGGTAAGCTGTACCTGGCGTATGTGGATAGCGACGCGTCCATGTTCGAGATCAACCCCGTTCTCAAAACCTCCGACAATAAAATCCTGGCCGTGGATGCTAAGGTTGACATCGACGACAACGCGCTGTTCCGCCACCCCGAACTGGCTGAAATGCGCGACATCAGCGAAGAAGATCCTTTGGAAGTAGAAGCAGGAGCCAACAACCTTAACTACGTAAAGCTCGACGGCAACGTCGGCTGTATGGTGAACGGTGCCGGTCTGGCGATGGCTACGATGGACATCATCAAGCTGTCGGGTGGTGAGCCCGCCAACTTCCTCGACGTAGGGGGTGGAGCGAACGCCAAAACGGTTGAAGCCGGTTTCCGGATTATCCTGAAAGACCCCAACGTAAAAGCCATCCTGATCAACATCTTCGGCGGTATCGTTCGTTGCGACCGCGTAGCCGCCGGGGTAGTAGAAGCCTACAAAGCTATCGGCGAAATCCCCGTTCCGATCATCGTGCGTTTGCAGGGTACCAACGCCGAAGAAGGCGCTCGTATCATCAACGAGTCGGGTCTGAAAGTGTACTCGGCCATCGAGTTCAAGGAAGCCGCTGAGCGCGTAGAGGAGGTTCTTGCCGAATTTGGTGCTTAGATAATAAATAGTTTGTAGTTGAAAAGGCGGCCCCGTGGGTCGCCTTTTTTTGGTAGGGGTCAGCCAGTTCGTCTATAAGATTTACAATAAGTATTTCTTTTTGTCAGAATTTATTATAAAAAGAAATACTTGGTGAGGATTTGTTCCCATTTCAAGAGGTAATTGGGAACCTGCTTCCCCGAGCAATCAGCAAAATAGGTTACATATCTAAAAGTAGGGATCAAGCAAGGCAAATCCAGAGGTCCTGGAATGGGTAATGAAGTGAAAATTGTTTGTATCAGCGGCCGTACTGAATGTACCAATTAGCATCGCTCCTCCCGAATTCAACTACCTGATCAATCCCCATCACCCCGACGTCAGGAAGATTACCGGCATTTCAAATTCACCTGTAAGTTTCGACCAGCGATTCAAGCAAAGCAGAAAACAATAACTCTATACTGGCACATCAAGGTCTGCCTACCAGTACTATGGGAATCAGATACTTGCAGGATAGGATAAAATAAAACTATAATACCTCATTTTTCAACGACATCACCTACCCCCACCAATGTGCCGATAAACAGCGCTGCGCCAATTGAGATACTTACTTCAAACAGCCCTCTTTGAGGTTTACGCTACAGCCTTCTCTGGCTCTAAATTCAGAATATTGACTCCGCGAATGAAAAAATTTGGTAATTTTAACGGCCTTACCTAGTAGGAATACCTATGTAATATCCTGACTTTAAAAAATATTCGACCCATATTTGTCAATATTCACGAGCGGTTGGTTCCATATAAAAGCCATACATTCAATCAAATTAAACAAACAATATCCAAAATTTTACATTCAAAATAAGTCTAAATTTTCGTATTAGTAATGAAAAAAATAGTTTATTATTCTTTAATTTCCATACCTTTTTTCTATATTATTTATTACTATTTTATAATTTTTATTTACTCAGAAAATATACCTTTTATTGATGACTATGCAGGTGTTTTAGATTTTACCTATTTTTACATCAATACTACTGACTTTGGAAGAATTATTCACTTCATATTTAGGCAACATAATGAGCATAGGATAGCATTTTCAAGATTAATCATGATCATAAGCTATCACTTATTCGAAGAAATCAACCTTAAATATTTGATATTAATAAGTTCTTTGAATCTGGTTTTGCTATTTACAATCATGAGCAAGGCTGTACTATCTTACAGCAAAAGTATTCTTTCTCTTATTCCTCTTATTTTCATAACTTTTCATTTTCAGCATCATGGAAATATTTTCTGGGCTGAAAGTTCCCTCCAAAACCTGTCAGTTGCATGCGTCGGGATTGCAAGCATTTGGTTTGGGACAAAAGAGTCATCAATTCAAAAATTCATCTCCCTGATACTAGCTTTTTTTGTTACATTTTCTAGCGGAGGAGGTCTTTCCATTTGGATTGTTTTTTGGATTCTATATATCATAAAATCACAATGGAAATGGGTAATGATTTATATTGCTGGCGGATTGGTAAGCTATATAATTTTTTTAATCAACTACGAGAGAAGCGGTAGTTTACTTAGTAGCACATTTTCCATAGTAAAGTACATTAATGACATTCTTGGTACATTCGGGTTGTTGGGCGGATGGATAGACTTTAAGGAAAACGGATCAAACGTTTTCGCTGTTATCATTGGCATCATAACAAGCGCAACAATTATCCTTCCAATTCTAAAAAAAATACTTCAAAAAATATCTTTGGATACCCTTTCCTTATTTTTGCTGGGATGCTTCCTGTACATTGCTGCCTCTGCTCTCATTATCAATTTAGGTCGTGATGCCTATACAGAAAATAGATATAAAATAATTTCAACTATCTCATTAATACTGACCTATATCAGTTTGCATCGAATTTACATACATGATAAACGGTATTTTAAAGTGCAACTGTTGATGATTGCTTCCGCAATTTTTTATTGTTTCCTTACTGGATGGTGGTATATACCTGAAATTCAAAAACACAGACAAACTCTGCTGGCTGAGCTTCAAGTTATCATGAGCTACCCCAATACTATCCGGACCGAAACATACGCTACCAGGTTGAATAATCTGAGAAAACTAGGAGCCTGGCATCCACCAATTGAGACATTAGCAAGCGAATTCGAGCCATTCCCAAAAAATCAGCCTTTACTACTGAACAAAAGCATACAATTGAATAATAGCGACGACGAAATAAGTATAAAATATAAGGATAATACCTCAGGCTCTCAAAATTATATGTATGCAATTTCGAACGATTACGAGTTTTATCTACCTTTAAATAATGAAAGACATTCCTTTATTGAATTTATTCAAACCGGGAGAGTATATTCTGATAATTTTAAATTAAATATCTACAAAAGCTGGCTCACAAAAGGAGATTATTATATTGGCATTTATAATTCCTCGAATCGAGAATATCAATTTCTGAATGAATCCAAAATAAAAATAGTAAAATCATCACCAAATTGGCTAACCGCAAAATGGTTTAATGATGATTTACCCCTTTAAGTCCAAATTTGGAAAATATCATTCTGGAACTTAAATAAGAGGAGGGAGCCTTTCCCCTTATGGAGGATGTCAGGAGTGAGTCAGGGGCGTTGGCCTGGAATATATGGGTACATGAATGGTTTGTTAAAGAAAAAACAGGTGAGTATGCCCCAGTTTAGTCATCTTCGTACAAGGATGCGGGTAGGAAGGAAAGCTGGCTTTGGTACAGGAAAACCAGCGGATGGAAAACTTTCACCTCAGCAAAAGTTTCGTTCGCCCCGCCCTATCCTGTACTAGACGGTACCATCTGGAACGGCAGGGTACGTATTTTCTGTTTCATAAGATCGAGAAATTTTGGGTCAAAACCGGAGAAAGAAAGGCCATCCGTAATGAAAGACCCCCAAAATCCTGGCTGGTTGCTATTGTACGACTATTGCATGGCCAATCGTTTTGGGGCTTCCTACTCCCCAGGTTTGATTCGCTAGACGGTTGAAGCGGACGTGGATTTTTCAACAGAAGCCCAGCATGGGTGTGTTTGATGATAATTCCTATCATACTGCGCCCCTTGTGACCAGTTGAACGAATTCATTATACTACCACGCAACTTATTCAGGCTGAGCTACGTAATAGTAGATAGAAACCAAAACCAGGCTGATCATGAAAAATGTCCTTAAAAGCATCTTGTTTGTATTTGCCCTAGTGGCCTTGTCTTCCTGCGATAAAGAAGAACTTATACCGGCCGATAATGTAAATATTACTCCGGGAGGTACCACCGGGAATAATTCGGGCAGTGGAACTGCCTTCGATCCTTCTACCTATACGCTCGTTTCTCAGGGTACTTTCAAAAATGGGTCCCATCCTACTTCGGGTACCGCCAAGCTTTACAAAAAAGGAACCGCCTACACACTAGTGTTCGAGGCTTTTAAAACCGATGCCGGACCCGACCTGCGGATATACCTGTCAGAAACCACCGGTGCCCGCAATTTCATTGAATTGACCGAGCTGAAAAATACCGGTAATTTTTACCTTGTTCTGCCTGACAATGCCATGGTGAATGACCGCAAGCAGGTACTCATTTGGTGCAAGCAGTTCTCGGTACTATTTGGATCGGCCGAGTTGATGGCAACCCCGCAAAAGTAGCAGCCCTATTCATTCCTTCTTGACTAACTGATACCTCCCGATTGAAAAACCGGAGTTGATGCCCCCTGCCTTCCAGTCAGTAATACCTGGAACACGCTTCCCGGGCATCCGGATGGAAAGATATTTCCAATTATATCAACAATACCGTTAAAATCTTATTTAACGGTAAAAGGGGAATGGAGAAAAATAAATAAATTTCAGTCAGAATTTTTACAGTCCACAGTGTTATAAAAGTGGTTGCTACCTGGCGTATGTACACCATTACCTATTTAGGACGGTGCCTACTCTTATGCTAAATGGCCTATACATTCTAAGGGAGGGAATGGACAACGCTATAAAGTGTTTGCTATGTAAAGTTTGACCTTTTCAATTTCATCTTCGCGAATAATTGCGGGATCTAAAAACCATGCATTGTTAGCCTAGTTCAAATGAATACAAAAAGTACGATCAAACTTTCGCATGTTTCGTATTTGCGAAGCAATAGTGATGGGGACTGCGTACGAACAGTTTTTGATTAATTTCGGAACCGGTTGGTACCTATATCGGGGGGTTCCGAGGTAGTCCAAAACCACAATAAATGGCTACCCTCGTGGAGTATTTTATTATTCTGGCCAAATTGGAAGTTTAGCGATCATATCTACCCACCCTACGTTGTACAACCGCTTCGGCTAATAGATTTGTGTGAGGTGAGAAATGCTGTTCATGAATTTCCATTTATTCAAAAAGTAAGTGATAGTATACGTGTAGTTCAAAATAGCCACAAGAACAATACTTTAACCCCTTCGATTAGCAGAAAGGATATTTGACAATTTATTATGCACGTATAAACAATGGCGTAAATTTAAAATGAGAATTTCCATGGAGCAGCATTTTTCATTTGGTCTATCTCTGGCCTTTTACTTATTTCCGTGACAAGAATTCGAACACAGGTTAGGATCTAGTTCATTTACTTACCCCAAAAATCACTTATGGAAAATTTAAATCTCTCTCCATCCCGAATGGATCGTCGCATCTTTATCAGGGGAATTGGATGGACCAGCGTTGGACTAATAGCTAGTATTATGTTCGGCGGGTGTGAAGGTTGCCAAAAGCAGATAGAGAACCGACCCGTACGCAGGAGACTAAGAACTGGTTCCCCTGAAGTAGACAATGCAATTGCAATTTACCGCGAGGCAGTTGAACTGATGAAGGCGAGGTCTGCTGCCAATGCCTCTGATCCACGCGGATGGAGGGCCCAGGCCACCATTCATGGAACAAAGGACGTTGGCTTCAATTTCTGTCACCATGGAACTAATCATTTCTTTTCTTGGCACCGCGCATACCTTGTTTGGCTCGAACGTATTTGCCAGGAGTTGACTGGCGAAAAATCATTCGGGTTGCCTTACTGGAACTGGAACCAGGATCCTGCTATCCATAGTGCATTCCTCGATACAAGCAGCGCTTTATTCATGCCCCGCACCCGCCCCACCATGGCCGGCCAAACCCAGGTATCCAGTGGCACCCTGAATACTATTTTCTCCGATACCAATTTCTTTTCTTTCAGTTCGCAAATCGAAGGCACACCTCATAACCGCGTGCATACATGGACAGGCGGCGACTTCGGTGGGTTTGGTTCAGCCATGGACCCGCTTTTTTGGATGCATCATTGCATGATCGACTATTGTTGGGCCAAATGGAACCTAGAAATGAACAACGACAATACCAACGATTCAGCATGGTTAAATACCAATTGGACACATTTCGTGGATAAGGATGGTAACCCCACCGAAACATCTGCATTAGCCACTGTGCTGATGCCAATACTCAGTTACCGGTACGAGAGCAGTGCAATTGGTAGCAATGACGCTGTTGCTGAAAAGAGCGCGGCAGAATTCAAAAATCTTGAAGAGCGCGTTCGAAAAGGTGCTGACGTAAAGTTCGAGATCAAAAAACGTTATCATTTCATCGACACGGCCATAGTGAGTCTAACGAAACCCTTTGTTGTTCGCACCGCCGTGCCAGTGAGCGAAATTTCTCAGTTAATTAATACCGATAGAGCAAGAGAGACCGTTTTTGCTAGCATTGAGTATGCGAGCCTTCCACCGACAAGTGATTTCTTCGTGAGAGTATTTGTAAATGCACCAAATGCGGATCGTAATACCTCTACTGAGGATGTGCACTATGCCGGTAGCTTTGCTTTTTTTGGAACCGAAACCCCGGGTCACGGCTCACATGCTGCTCACCAGCCAAGGTTTCTTGTGAATGTGACTCCCACTATTGAACGGCTTCGCAACAGCGGGGAATTACAGGATGGCACAGAAATTACGCTTAATCTGGTGGCAGTGCCAAATGATGAAACGGTTGCCATGCAGGACGCTGTTTTGCGTCTAAATAAAATTGAGTTACTCATTACACCCGTTCGGATACAGAGCCAAAAAGATGGATAACTTTAACCAGATTTAAACTGCAAACAAATGCTATACCGGTTCTTAAATTGTTTGATACTAATGATGTATGGCCTACTCACTGTTTGCTGCCAGCAAAAAACGCAAAGCCAAATACCTTCAAACGTGGTAACGGTGCCTACTTCAGATTCAATATATAGTATTGATTTGTCGAATACTTCGTTCAGGCAGGCGATAGGGGCGAAAGAAAAAATAGAGGATAAAAAGTTTGTTCGTATAACGGTAAAGGAGATCGTGAACCCTGCTCAGGTAGCTATTTCCTTTGATCTTTATTATGTTGAGGGAGAGAAGAAAGAAATGCTTGGCTCCGTTGCTCCCTTTCCGGCCAATAACCCCGGGAGTTACATCATTGCAACTTCGGGTAAAATCCGTACGCAAGGACTATTGGAACTTAATTTAAGATATCCCGGCGACTGGAATAAAAATGATAAACTTTCCCTAAAAATTAATCCTCTTACATTAGAATAATTGGTGACGTCGTTGGAGTTTTCTCCATAGCTATTATGCTAAGAAAATAACTCCAACCTTGTCCTATATGCTACCGATCGTTGCCCCTATGTACTATCTGATAAAATTGTAATCCATGAACTCAAACATTAGGACCTTTTGAATATTGGAATGCAAATTTACCTAACCTTGAATATCAACTACTTCGACTAAAATTTGTCTTTAATTAACTATGCCCAGTTATTCGGGCGTTGGAGGGGGACTTTCCCCAATATAATTACCTGTGAATGTATGATTGATTTAAATTTGACGTATATTCATAACAGAATTAAAGCTGCGTGTGCCAACTATATATCAGATCAGACCTGGCCGGGAGAAAGGATCCCAGAAAGGGCTTATTGAAATTATCTTCACTTGTGCTTTTTGTCTCTATCTAAACAAGAATATGCCAATTAAAAGAGTCATTGAACACTTCCAGCTCTTGCTTTAGTATCTCACAGCATTAATCTGTTTACAACTTCTACGTTCTATTTAAAAACACCAAGACTTTGAAACGAATTAACTTTTTTAAGATATGCCTAGCTGTCGGCACTTTAGTAACAGTTCCGTTTTCTATGTACGCTAAGTCAAGAGAAAGGATTAGAGTTAACAAAGGGTTTAAAGTAAATGCGGGAAAAGATCGCTTCGGGAAAAGTATTAGCCTTTTTGAAGGCGATACGTTTGATTGTAAAATTTCAGGCAAAGACACCGACTCTGATTTATATGTGTTTGAATCAATCAGAAGAAAAAAAGGAGGTCCGTCTGAACATGTTCACTATGATCAGGACGAGTGGTGGTATGTCCTTTCAGGTGAGTTTATGGTTAAAATCGGAGATGAAACCTTCTTACTCAAAGCAGGTGATAGTGTTTTCGGACCCAGAAAAGTACCCCACGCCTGGGCAAAAACCAGTGAGGGGGAAGCCAGGCTTTTGATGATCTTTCAGCCAGCGGGTAAAATGGAAGACTATTTCAAGGCCGCTAGTGACGGAGTTTTGGCCAAAATGTCCATTGATGAACAAAATGAATTCAGGAAAAGCCATGGCTTTGAACGAGTTGGCCCTGCCCTAACCTACCTGAAACAGTAGTAACTCGTTGGAATGAAATGTGCTTGTTTTTATAATGTTTGCAGAGACGCAATGTTTCGACTTAAAAAACTAAAAATAACCCTAATTTAATCCCCCTCACTCCACCTTCACCAGCGGAAACCGTTCCGAAATACCATTCTCATTGAAGGCCTCGATGGTATAGTAGTAAGTAGCCTTGGAGTCCATGGCCTTGAACCAGTACTCGTTGTGGGTTAGTACCATAATGTTGTTGTAGAGCTTGTCGGGATGGGTACCGTAGCGGATGGTGTAGCCCTGTGCCTCATCTACCGGCGACCAGCGAATCCAGGCGCTGCGCTTGTCTTTTTCGGTGCGTAGTACCATAAACTGCTTCACTGCCTCCGGCTTTGGCCCGGCTCCTTTGCCAAACACCCGAAAGCCACTCAGCGCAAATGTTCCCTGCGGCATGTGGACATTTTCCAGTTTCAGAAAGCGAGTAGAAACGGGCTTGGGCAGTTCGACGTAGTCGTGGGGTACATCCTTTTTATTGTCTGATTTGTCCACCAGTACCTCCCACTTTTTGCCGTCTTTGGATTGGTATAGGATGTACTGATGGTACTGATCCGTAACTTTTCCCAATGAGGTAGCATCCTGATCGGCGTAGTTGATCTGTACGGCGTTTACAGTAGCTATTTCGCCCAGGTCCGTTTCAAACCACTCGCCCTTGTTACCCGTTTTGGCACTCCAATACGTCTTGATATCCTCATCCACGGCCAAATTAGGCTGGTATCCACCCAATGCCGAAGAAGCCCGCACCGGTTTCTGGTAGTTGAGCAGCATCCACCCCGTAAATGTGGTACGGGCGGCCCGCCCGTCCTTTGTAGAATGCTCCCCTTATTAGACAATTCAGCTATTCTGTAAGGCAAATAATGCGGATAATCCCCATACTCCGTATCACACCACATCACATCATTCTGATCAAAACCCGCCGGCCAGATACCCAGACGTCGTTCAAAATTATTTTTGCGATTAATGGTCACCGTCGAAACGTGCCAGTAGTTCTGATCATTGTCCTGAAACGTAGCCCCGTGCCCTGCCCCTCTTGCAAATCCGCCCAGCTTCATACTCAGTGGATCACTTTGATTCTTGAAAAAACCCAGGGGTGACTCTCCCACCGCCACGCCATCTGCATAGCCGCTGGATTCCGTGCCCGGCGCGCCGTATTGCAGGTAGTACTTGCCGTTGTGCTTGGTCATGTGGGCCCCTTCCATAAAGCCATCCAGAAAGGTATCGTCCATGTGCTCGCCGAAGCGCTGCCAACCGTACCGCCACCCTTCCAACAGGTATACCTCCTTGCGGGTACCGATAGGCTCCATGGTTTTCCGGTTCAGCTCAATACCGTAGAGCGGGTAGCGGTTACTCGATCCGTTGTACATGTAGAATCGACCGTCGGTATCCGTAAAAAAGTCCGGGTCCCAGCCGCCGATGCCGAAGCGCTCCACCAAGGGCTTCCAGTCGTTAGCTTCGGGATTGGTACTCATCCAGATGGTGAATTCACCGGTATAGGTTGAGCCAAAAACCAGCATCGTATCCCCCACAATTCCAACGGCAGGGGCGCATAGCTCGTCGTACACATCATTCCAGGGCCGCAGGAAACGCCGGGAATGAAACGTCCAGTCTGACATATTCTTGCTGTGCCAGTACCCCCACTGATTGGTACTAAACAGATAGAAAGTTCCTTTGTAATTCACAATAACCGGGTCTGCCGTGGCGCGGTGGCGACCCCATTCCGAAAAATTGGGGATGGGGGTGTAGCCGTAGTCTAGGTTGATAGGGTTGCAATAAGTGGTTTGGGAAAAGGTAGGTTCCGACCAGAGTATGGCCGATAGTAGGAGGAAAAGGGAGGACTTTATGGTCAGGTATTTCATACGCCAAATGGGTTCAGTAGATAGTTCAAATGTACTAACTGATAGGAAGAGTATCTATCTTTGGCGCTCGAAACAATCGATTTACCTATGAAAATTCACTACTACATTTCCTTTTTTATCTCCTTTTCTATTGCCTCATTTAGTTTCCAACCCGTCCTGGCCCAGGCCGACACAACCGCCAGTCGGGATGGGGGTACCCTAAACCAAATCACCGTGGCGGCATCCCGAACCGCCGAGCGGGTGATGGAAAGCCCCGTCACCGTGGAGCACATCGGGGCCCTCCAATTACAGCGAACCGCTTCCAATGATCTGATTTCGGGACTAGCCAAATACAAAGGAATTGATGTAAGCCAGTCGAGCTGGCTTATCACGAGTTTTAGCACCAGGGGGTTCAACAGCAACAAAGCCGAGCGGGTAGTACAACTCGCCGACTACGTGGACGTAACCTCCCCAACAGCTTCGCTCTACTACGGCAACTGGGTGGGTATTTCGGACCTGGACTTGGAAAGCGTGGATCTGGTACACGGAGCCAATTCGGCGCTGTACGGCTCCAATGCTCTCAACGGAGTACTCCTGATGCACTCCAAAGACCCTTTCAAAACACCGGGATTGACCGCTTCGCTGCGGGGCGGCAGCCGCAATCTGATTGATTTACAGGTACGCTACGCCCAGACGATCGGTTCTAAACTGGCCTTTAAAATCAACGCTAACTATTTCTCGGCCGACGAATTCATTGGGTCCAGCGAGGCCGCGATCAAGCGGGTTACCTCGGGCGGCCTGGCTGGCGCCGACCCCGCCAACAATGCGGAAGGGTCGCCGCTGGGCTGGAACGCCATCAACCGGTACGGGGATGTGGGTACCACCGTTAGTACGCCTTCCCTCACCGCCCTCAACAATGGCAACCCGTACCGTATTTACGCGCCGGGCTACTCGGAGGCCTCCCTGCTGTGGGCCAAAGCACCGGGGGACTTGTTTACGATTCTTGGCAATAGCTATAAGGCAGGGAATTTCAGGATCAACCCTTCGGTGCATTTCAAGCTGAATGACCGGACCAAACTAGTGTACGAATACCGATACACGTTCAGCAACGGCATTTTCCAGAGCAGTAGCCGCTACGCCCAACGTGCTATGCAGTACGACCTCCACCGCGCCGAGCTATCCGGCAAGAGCTGGTTTGTGCGGGCCTATACTATGTTCGACTACGGGGGAAAGGCCTACGACCTGAGCTCCCTCGGCAACGGCATTATGGGGAGCGTGATGGCCCCCGGTACCCAGCTCAACGGTACTCGCTTCCCCACCTACGGCCAAAACTACGTGGCCCTCTGGAATCAGGTGTTCGCCGCGGCCCGTACCAATGGTCTGGGTGCCAACGCTACGCTGCCGGGTGTTTACGGTGTGAACCCCGAAGGTACCATACCCTCGGCTTACACGCTCAGCCAGGCGATCCCCGGCAATCTCGGCGTTGCCGAAGCCCAGCGACTTGCCACCCAGGTAGCTTCGGGGGTGATGGTACCTACCACCAGCAAAGCCTTTGAAGACTTGCGCCGTCAGATTGTGAGTGGCGTAGGTACCATCGAAATCAACGGGGCCCGAACCGTGCGGGGAGCGGCTTTTGCCAATACGGCGCGTTTCTGGGATGTGAGTACCCAGAAAGAATGGCAGATTGCCCCCAGGTACCCATGTGGTGGCCGGGGCGTCGTTTCGTAGGCATAGTCTGCGGTCGGCGGGTACCCTCCTGGCCGATGGGGATAAATCCCCCATTAAGCCCGGCACCAACGAAGTACAAACCCGTGACGTGATCCTCAACTACGAAGGAGGAGCCTATGGCCAAATCCGCCAGGATCTGCTGAATGACCGTCTGCGGGTCGCTTTTGCCGGACGGGTTGATAATTTCCGAAATTTCGGTACCCGCTTTTCTCCGAGACTCTCAGGGGTACTTTCCCTGGGTGAAAACCGGCAGCACAACCTCCGCCTGAATTACGCGCAGGCCTACCGGCAACCCGCTCAGCTGGATCAGTATATCTACCTGGATTTCGGAACGTTACTGGTACAGGGAAATATTGACAAGGGTTTTTTAGGGCTAAATGCGGTGTCAACGCTTCCCAACGGCCAGCCAAATCCAAATTTTCTTAAACCCCAAACCATCAAAAACCTTTCTCCCGAGCAGGTCAACACCTGGGAAATTGGCTACAAGGCTCAGGTACTCAAAGGCCTGTACCTTGATGCCAGCTACTACCGGTCGAGCTACCAGGATTTTATCGGCACGCTGCGGTTTTATGGCCGTGAAGACGGCCTGCCCGTTGCCGGGGTACCCTCACCTACCCCAACCGGTGATTTTGCCAAACCCGCCACCGACCGCACCCGCGGTCGTTTAATCCAGGTATGGGCCAATGCCGAAAAGGCGGTACGTACCCAGGGGGTCGTACTCGCCGCCGACTACTATACGCCTCAACGTCTCCATCTGTACAGCAACTACACCTGGGCACATATCAATGAGGACGATGTACCCGGCCTGATACTCGGATTCAATACTCCTACCCACAAAGTAAACCTGGGACTGGATGGGGTTCGCCGGCAATTTGTATACAGCCTAAACTACCGTTACCAAACGGGCTATACTTTCTTTATGCCTTTTGACGAAGGCACTATTCCGGCGTATGGTACTTTGGATGCTCAGGTAGGGTATCAGATCACCTCACTTAAAAGCACCTTGCGTTTGGGAGGTACTAACCTCACCAATGCCAATGCCATCTCGGCCTATGGTTCAGCGGCCATAGGACGGGTGGTGTATGTGGGGTGGTTGATTGGGTTGTGACAGGATATCTCTGAACGGTTGATAAACTGCTATTGAAGCGAAAGAGGTGGGATTTTGTGGCAAATCCAAACTTGGATGTTACTAAATCTCACCTTTGTTTTATCCTAATTTAATACTAATATCTCAGTCAAAGGTTTCCGTAACTAATTATCAAACAGATTATTGTACAAATTTTTATTTTATTTGGTGGAATTTAGTCCTACTTTTGTGCGTTAGAGCATAAAGTTATCACTCATTTTTTTACCAAAAAGTAGCCGATGTCAAGACGACTGACCCTAATCGCAGCCGTAATTTCTATTGTTATTTTTACCGCCGCCCAATCGCTCATCATTGATTTTAGCGAAGTTTTTAAAAGACCTACCCAAGTTTCAAAGGTTAAATCAGTTCCTAAACCTCCCCCTGCTCCCGTTGTATTTGGTATAGCCACGGACTCCCTAAAAATTGTAGAAGGAGTTGTCAATTCCGGCCAAACGCTAACCTCGATCCTTTCTGACTACAATATTGATATAACGGCCATCCAAAACCTTACCCAAAAGGCAAAAGCTAGTGTGGATGTAAGGAATTTGCGCCAAAATCATCCTTACACCGTACTACATACCACCGACCCTACCCAAACCGCCCGATACTTTATTTATGAACCCAACGACGTAGATTACATAATTTACGATCTCCGTGACAGTCTCCGGGTTTCTCTTCACCAACGGGAAATAGAAACCGTAGAACGCGCCTTGTACGGCGAAATTCAGGGTTCGCTTTACCAATCCATTATGGATGCGGGTGGTTCGGCGTTGTTGGTTGATGCCATGGCCGATATCTACGCCTGGCGCCTGGATTTAAACCGTATTGAACCTGGTGATGCCTTTAAGTTGATTTATGAGGAAAAGCAGGTGAATGGAAAAACCATTGAGATCGGCAAGTTGAAAGCTGCCTATTTTGAAAGTAAGGGGGAATCTATCTATGCCATTGGCTTTGACCAGGGGAATGGATTCAGCTATTACGACCAGGATGGTTCAAGTTTGAAAAAAGCTTTTTTGAAAGAGCCGGTTGAGTACAGCCGGATTAGTTCCCGGTTTACCAAAAGTAGATTTCATCCGGTGCAGAAGCTTTTCAAGGCTCACCTCGGAACCGACTTTGCGGCCCCCAATGGCACACCTATTCGAACGGTTGGAGATGGCGTGGTACTTGAAGCTGGCCGTAGCGGAGGCAACGGCAACTATGTAAAAATCAGACATAACAAAACCTACACAACCCAATACCTGCACATGTCCCGCTTTGCCAGGGGTATCCGCAGGGGAGCTCAGGTAAAAATGGGAGAAACCATCGGGTACGTAGGAAGTACCGGTCTTTCTACTGGTCCTCACCTTTGCTTCAGGTTTTGGAAAAATGGCCAGCAGGTGGATGCTCTAAAAGAAAAGCTACCTCAGGCGGAAGCCATTAACCGGGATAATCTGACGGCATTCCTGGGAACTAAGGAAAAAATTATGGGACGCATGGAAGCCATGAACACCGCTAATCCAAAAACGGAAATGCTGGCCTCCAAAAAATTCGATTTCGACAATTCATCCATTTAATCTAGCGAAGCTCGTGTAAACAGGCTTACCTTGAATAGATGACACAGGTTTACAACGTTTATAAACGTTGTAAACCTTTTTTTTGGAATCAACCCACGCTTATTGGGTTTTAATGTACCTTACCGTTGCCAATGAATTTATAAATCCCAGTTACTTAAAAAGAACCATTCATGTAGAAATTATCCCCCAAAAATCCACCCCTTCTTACCTTTGCTGCACATCCTACCCCCTTCTTCACCCATGGACTTCCTGGATAACTTCGACCCGCTGCTCAAAGCTTTCTGGCCGGTGGCCATCCCCACCAGCACGGTATTTCTTTTCCAAACCCTCCTGACTTTTTTCGGAGGAAGTGGTACTGATGGACTCGAAACCGATTTGGATGGAGCAGACACCCCTTTCCATTTATTTTCGTTTAGGAATCTGATAAATTTTCTCTTGGGATTCAGTTGGACTGGTATTGCATTTTCGGAGCTGATTTCCAGCAGCATAATCCTCATCCTGCTGGCCTTATCAGTGGGGCTTTTCTTTGTCTATATATTTTATCTGGTCATCAAGCAACTGCAAAATTTGGCCGAGGATAATACCTTCAAACTCGAAAACACCCTCTTCCAGGTAGCGGAAGTGTATTTGACTATTCCCGGACACAGAGCGGGCATTGGAAAAATCACCATCAGTGTAAATGGTACATTCCACGAACTGGGGGCCATGACCGAGGAAGAAAAAATTCAAACCGGATCTTTGGTCAGAATCGTGAATATTGAGAACAACTCCCTCCTTCTTGTAGAAAAAATCTAACCCTACTCCTATGGCTCCTATTCTTCTTGTTGTGGTGATTGCCGTCGTACTATTTGGAACAATTACGGCGCTTATTTCTAGGTACAAACGATGTCCATCGGATAAAATCCTGGTCATTTATGGGCGTACCGGCGGTACCTCGGCCAAGTGTATTCACGGCGGAGGTGCCTTTATATGGCCTGTGATTCAGGACTATGCTTTTCTGGATCTGAAACCTTTGTCTATTGAGGCCAACCTCACCAATGCACTCAGCCGGCAAAATATCCGCGTGGATGTGCCCTGCCGTTTTACCATCGCCATTTCCACCGAAACGGACAGTATGAATACGGCGGCTGAGAGGCTATTGGGACTAACCAATGAGCAAATTCAGGAATTGGCTAAGGACATCCTTTTTGGTCAGCTACGATTAGTCATTGCTACGATGACCATCGAGGAAATCAACTCCGATCGGGATAAGTTCTTGGAAAATATATCCAAGAACGTGGATAGCGAATTACGGAAGATCGGCCTGAAACTGATAAACGTAAACGTGACCGACATCAAGGACGAGTCGGGGTATATAGAGGCGCTCGGGAAAGAAGCTGCGGCTAAGGCAATCAATGAGGCAAAGATCAGCGTGGCCGAACAGGAGAAAATCGGTGAAACGGGGAAAGCCCTCGCGGATAGGGAAAAAGACACTCAAATAGCGGAAACCCACCGCGACCGGGACGTCAAAATAGCGAATACCCAAAAAGACCGCGAGGTAAGTATAGCCACGGCCGTGAGGGATGAAACGATCGGAAAGGCAGAAGCCCAGAGAGATACGCGCGTCAAAATATCGGAAGCCAATGCCATTGCGATCAAGGGTGAAAACGAGGCCAAAATATCCATTGCCAATTCGGAAGCCTTGCGTCGCGAGAAGGAGGCCGAAGCCCTGCGGATTGCCATTTCGGCCGAAAAGGTGCAGCAGGCCAAGGCCCTGGAGGAATCGTACCTTGCCGAGCAAAGAGCCGAGATGGCCCGATCGGAACGAGAGCGTTCCACCCAAATCGCCAACATTGTGATCCCGGCAGAAATTGCCAAACAACGCGCTATTATTGAGGCTCAGGCCGCTGCAGAGACTATCCGGGAAAATGCAAAAGGCGAGGCTGATGCCATTTTTGCCAAAATGGAAGCCGAGGCCAAAGGACTTTACGAAATACTCACCAAGCAGGCCGAAGGGTACCGGCAGGTGGTGGATGCCGCCGGAGGCGATCCTAATAAAGCTTTCCAGCTTTTGTTGATCGAAAAACTGCCCGAATTGGTAAAAACTCAGGTTGAGGCTGTTAAGAATATAAAAATTGATAAAATTACCGTCTGGGATTCTGGCAATCAGGGAGAAAACGGCTCTTCCTCCACGGCGAATTTCGTTTCTGGCATGATGAAGACCGTCCCACCTCTCAACGATCTTTTCAATATGGCCGGGCTAAACCTGCCTACGTATTTGAAGGGACCAGAGGATTCGGCGGATTCAACCGGGGATGTAGTGAAAAAATAAAGAGTTTGGTTGGTGAATGAATCCATTCCCCTCCTCAAAATTCCAGTGTAGCCCGAAATCCAAGCAAAGAACAAAGCCCGGACCAATCGGTCCGGGCTTTCAAAACAGACAAGAAAATAAACTTACTCTGTACCATTAAACTTTTTTCCGGGTCCGGAAGGGGACGGGCTGCTTGCTAAAGTTGCCTGCTCTGGGCTTGAAAAGTTCCCACCAGCAGGATTGGTTGATTTGTTGGCTGAAAATGGTTCGGGACGGGTACCCAACATATTCTCATTTCCAGGCGTAGTACTTTTATTTGTTGCGGTCTGAAAACTGGTTTTTACTTTATCGGCTAAATCCGTGAGAGAGCTTTTGCTCTTCTGGTAGCCTTTTTCCAGGGTTGATTTCGCATTCGTTGCCAAATCGGTAGCCTTGGTATTAATCAGCTTGCGCGTATCAGTACCTTTTTTGGGGGCTAACAAAACTCCCGCCGCTGCCCCGGCAAACGCCGCTCCAAGCGCTCCTAATACCACTTTTGAGTTATTGTTCATAGTATTTCTGCGTTTTAGATGAATTAAGTAGTAATTCTGAAGTTCTTTTCAGTCAGTACCATATCCTTCCTAAAAAATCAGACCAGCACACCAGGAGTTCCTAGAATTCAAATTCCATCCCTGGCTAAAAGAGCACGCTAGTATCGCCAAAGCGTGCATCGATCCCATACTGGCCGCCATTATTTTTGCCGGAAAAATAAGGTACTTTAAAGCCAAAAGGCGCTAGTTGGTTCAGATTGACCAGTTTTCCGTCCTGGCAATATTTCTTTTCAATTTCTGGTACTGGGCCGACCCCTTCAACTTTCCTACGCATGTGGGTAGAAACAACCTGCCCACCTCCTTTTTTTCGGAAAGCTCAAAACTGAAAGATACATGACTACCACCCGCCGGGAATTCCTAAATCAGACTACCCAAATCGCCGCCGCCGCTGGACTGAGTGGCCTGGCAACGTCCTCCGTCCTGGCCAAACCGGGCAAAAGCGCCAATGAAAAAATCGTCGTTGCTCTGATCGGAGCCAACAGCATGGGCTTTGGGGACCTGAACAACGCCCTCAAAGTACCCAATGTAGAATGCGCCGCCCTATGTGACATTGATGACGCGGTGTTGGCGCGACGCGCAGCGGATGTGGAAAAGATTCAGGGCAAGGCCCCTAAACTGATCAAGGATTTTCGGCAGGTGATGGACGATAAAAGCATTGATGCCGTCATCATTGGCACCCCCGACCATTGGCATTGCCTGCCCTTTATTGCTGCCTGCGAGGCGGGCAAGGATATTTACGTAGAAAAACCCCTGGCCAACAGCATTGCCGAATGCGACCTGATGGTAAAAGCAACCCGGAAGTATAAACGCGTGGTGCAGGTAGGACAGCAGCAACGCAGCGGCGACCATTGGAAAAAGGCCATGGAGTATATCAAAGGCGGGAACATCGGAACGTTGCGCAAGGTAAACGTTTGGGGCAATTTTCGGTATGGCATCGGACAACCCATGGTACCTGATTCGCCGGTGCCCGCCGGGGTTGACTTCGAACGGTGGCTGGGACCAGCTCCCGGTAGGAGCTTCAATAAAAGCCGCTTCCATGGCTCCTGGCGCATGTTCTGGGATTATGGTGGCGGACTCCTCACCGATTGGGGGGTACATTTGCTGGACATGGCACTTTGGGCTAAGGATGTAAAAGAACTCCCGATGTCCGTAACGGCCTCGGGAGGGAATTATGCGTTCCCCGATCATGCCCATGAAACTTTCGACACTATGAATGTCAACTATCAGCTCCGGGACTTCACCGTAAATTGGGAGCATACGGCCGGTATTCAAAGCGGCCCTTTCGGTCGTTCCTACGGACTGGCTTTTGTGGGAAATGACGCAACGTTGGTAATTGATCGGGCCGGGTGGGAGGTTTTTCCTGAACTAGCCGAGTCTGGTGCCACTTATAAGGTACCTAAAATACCCCAACAGCCAGGCCGCGATTACCATGCCGAACACATGAAGAATTTTATGGAATGCATCAAATCCCGGAAAGAACCTGCCTGCCCCATCGAAAACGGGGCTTTGGTAGCTACCTATGCCCATATGGGGAACATCGCCCTCCGTACAAAGAGTCAACTGAATTGGAATGAAACCAACCGCAATTTTGGGACAAATACCGCCGCGAACGCTTTGATCAAGCCGAAGTACCGGGCTCCTTGGGAGTTGCCGGTGGTGTAGAGCGAGCTAAGGAGTAAATGATAGAATGAGTGAATGATAGCGGACGTCCGCGCGGAATGATAGATTATTGATAAGTGGGGATCGGGGAACGAAAATGGGGTGGTTTGCGGTGGTCTGGGGAGTTGATTTATGAGTTTATTAGGTGAATAGATGAGGAAACTAGGTTTGGGTGGGGTTCTTGGAGGTGGGTTTTGGTTGCTTTTTGTGGTGGAGATTCTGGCTCAGTCTGGTCGGACTGTGACGCTTGGATCAAAATTTCAGCAGCTCAGTGATACGACTTCCTGGACGCAGGTGGCGGCCATACCGCTTGCTTTTCCGGCTCATCATCCGCAGGGAATGGTCAAGATTGGCGATTATTTCTATGTGTCCTCGGTGGAGGTACTCAACCGCACAGAAGAAAAAGGGATTGGGCATTTGTTCAAATTTGATCTAAATGGGAAGCTGATCACCGACCTGATCATCGGAGAAGGTACCCTGTATCACCCCGGTGGGATTGATTTTGACGGGCAGTACATCTGGGTTCCGGTAGCCGAATATCGGCCAAATAGCCGATCGGTGGTATACAAAGTAAAGCCGGAAACTTTACAAATCGTGGAGGTTTTCCGTTTTGACGATCACTTGGGAGGCATCGTCCACGATGTGGAGGCTAATTCTCTGCACGCGGTAACCTGGGGCTCGCGTACCTTTTACCAGTGGAAACTCGCTGGTTCGGGCGACCATTCTTCCCCCGTGAAAAACACGAAGGCGTCCCGTACCGCTAACCCTTCTTTTTACATTGACTACCAGGACTGTCACTATGCGGGCAACCATAAAATGCTCTGCGGAGGGCTCAAAACCTACAAAAATGGCTCCACTTCCTACACCCTTGGCGGCCTGGACCTAGTGGATCTCACGACCTACCAACCCGTTCATCAGGTACCCATTACCCTCCGTTCCCCTACCGGACGCCCCATGACCCAAAATCCCTACTGGCTCGAAACCACCCCCACCGGCCTCCGGGCCTACTTCCTCCCCGACGACGACAAAGCCACCCTTTTCATCTACGAGGTGATGACAACGATAGAATGAGGGATTGAGCGAATAAAAAAAAGCACTTCTTTCCAAATGTCATCCGCTATCAAATAATGATTCAGACATTTCAACATTGAATCAATAACTAATTCCTCCATTCTATCATTCACTCATTCACTCATTCTATCATTCTATCATTCATTCATTCACTAATTCCCCCTTACCTCACTACCGCCGAATCGCAGATGTAGGTTGGGATGATGCCGGTGCTGCTGATCCTCATTTCGGCATCATGTTCCTGGGTGTTTCCGGTTAGGACAAGGGCGGTGTCGAGTCCGAATTTGTTGCCGCCCATGATGTCGGTGTGGAGGGTATCCCCCACCATTAAAATCTCTTTTTTGCTAACGTTCGGAAAATGCTTGATGTGTTCGTAAGCAAAAATGAACATCTGGGCATCCGGCTTTCCAAACCGAATAAAATGTTTGCCCACAATATTCTCAATCATATCCGCCACGCCCCCAATCGCAATCGCCACGTGGTTCGACGACATGGGGTAGGTACGATCCGTATTGGCTACCACCACCGGAATGTTTCTCCGGCGCAATAGGTTGATGGTTTTGCTCAGGTGAACATTCCAGTCAAAGCCTTCGTCGTCCAGCATCACGAGGGCATTTACCTCCCCAATATTTTCTAAATCCAAATCCCGAATCGGTAGGGTATGGAGGCCCAGGGTTTCGAGGTAGTGCGCCGACTCCTCAGTACCCAGGTAGGCCACCGTACCAGTCCGAATTTTCAACCCCAGGTACTCCCGAGCCAGCATCCCTGACGAAATTATGCAATCAGGTACCACATCCATCAAACCCAACCGATGGTAGGAAGCGGCCAGTTGGTCGGGGCTACGGGAGGCATCGTTGGTAAGGACGTAAAAGTCCTTACCGGTTTCACGCAGGTAGGCAAAGGTGTTTTCAATCCCGGGAATCAGACTGTTGTGCGTTTTTAATACGCCAAATGCATCAAAAAAAATTACGCTGTACTTGTCTACCACAGATTTGAAATCGTCCTTGCGCATAGTTGATTGGGGGTTTGGGTGGTATGAGTACCACGATGTAGGTTAAATGCCTAAGATACGTAAGATCTTGTCGGCGTCAAATCCTTCCTCGATGGAAGGGAAATATAGTTCGTAGGCCTCTTTCTGTAATTTAATGGCATACGTCCGGTGGAAAAAATACCGTCCGTACTTGATCACATAGTTCAAAATAAAGAACCGGTAGGCCTCTTTCATAAACCTCACCTCGTTCTCGGTCAGTGGGTAAATTTTGTGGTATTCTTTCAGGAACAGCATAAACCGGTCCTCCATAAGCGGGCCGATAACATAGCTAAACACGGTTCGGTCGCCAATGTCGGAAACCACCCGACTGAGGAAATAAAAATCCATGATCCGGGTGGATACCCTGAACCAGTCGTAATCCCAACGGGAATACAATTCAAAATTTTCATTGACCGAAAAATTTCCAATGTTCCAATCCACAAAAACCGGCAACAAATCGAAGGAGCTCACCCCAAGCTTATTCGCATTTTTGAGGAAGGTACAGCATTGCTCTTTTAAAAAATCCACGTGCATCCGGTGTTCAAATTCCCCCGTTTCGGTGTCCAGGATATCCAGTAAATGCTGGATATCGGTTTTTAACTTTTTGGAGGATTTGGGAAGTACGTTACTAACCCGATGGCACGCTTTGTGGAATTTGGCTACCTGCTGCGCCAGTTTAACAATCTGGTCTTCGTTGAGTCGCCGGGGTAGTTTTTGCTTTACGCGAATCGGGTTGTAAAAAACCACCCAGGTATCTATCAAAGCGGTGGTATACCGGTAGGTGTACACCTGGTTGTTTTTGATTAGAGATTTGGCTACCACGTTTTCGAATGGATACAACAGGTTGGTAGATAGTGCCTGTATGATGCGGTGATCTTCCTTGAAGTGTTCGTACTTTCCAAAATAGGAGAGCTTTGCAATGAGTACATCATCCGTGTCGAGCCGGATTCTGAACACGTGGTTGGTGGATACTTTCGCGCTGATATCCTCCACTTTCACGATTTTTTTTGAGGCATCAAACCCCGCCCATGCCTCCTCTATGATGGCCGGGTAATTAATTAGTTTCATACGTTACTTTTTATGGAATACTGATTTTTATATTATCTCAAAATACCTCCGCAACTCCCAGTCGCTTACCTCCCGGACGTACTGCCGCCACTCCCATTCGCGGGTATTGACAAAATGTTCGGTAAAGGCTTGACCGAACAGCTCTACCGACAGAGGACTTTTTTTCATCGCCTGAGTAGCATCCCACAGGTTAGCGGGCAGGATGCCATTGCTGATGTTTTGGTAGCCATTCCCCTGGGTAGGTACGACATCCAGCGTCATTTGGTTTTTGATACCGTACAGGCCGGAAGCCAGCGCGGCCGCCAGGGCCAGGTAAGGATTGGAGTCGGAGCCGGCCACCCGGTGTTCCACCCGGGTATGCCCTATGGTATCGTTCAGAATCCGCAGCGCGGTGGTGCGGTTGCCGATGGCCCAGGTAACCGTAGTCGGAGCCCAGGCTCCTTCCACCAGCCGCTTATAGCTATTGATGGTCGGGGCGAACATCGGTAGGATGTGGGGAAGGCAGTGCAGTTGCCCGGCAATAAACTGCTTCATGAGCGGGCTCATTTTATCCGGATCGGTGGCATCATAGAACAAATTCTGACTTTGATCCGGCGACCACAGGCTTTGGTGAATATGACCACTGCATCCGGGAAGTTCGGCGTTCCATTTGGCCATGAAGGTAGCTACCAGGCCATGGCGATAGGCTATTTCTTTCACGGCCGTTTTAAATAGGACGGCCTTATCAGCGGCCCTCAGCACTTCGTCGTGCATAATGGCTGCCTCGTACACCCCCGGACCGGTTTCGGTATGAATTCCTTCTAATGTGAGATCAAAGGCATCTAATTGATCAAAAAGCGCTTGAAAAAAATCACTTTCCAGGGATGGCCTCAGGATGGAATAGCCAAACATACCCGGCGTGAGGGGCTGCAATTGTCGGAAATCTTTTTCTTCGAGACTCGCCGGGGTCTCCCGAAAGTTGAACCACTCGAACTCCTGAGCGTACTCAGCGTGGAAGCCCATGTCCGTGCATTCCTTCACGATTCTTTTGAGCAGGCTGCGCGGGCAGGCAGGTACCCCGCCCGGCTGGGAACCACTAAAATCGGCCAGAAAGAAAGGGATATTATTTTCCCAGGGCACGGTCCTGAACGTGGCGAGGTCAATGAAGGCGGGGGCATCCGGATAACCCGAGTGCCAGCCGGTCAGTTTTACATTATCGTAGGGGGCGTCGGAGCTATCCCACCCAAACACTACATCACAAAACCCGTAACCATCCCGGATACCATCCAGAAACTTTTTTCGATGGATGACCTTCCCCCGCAGAACACCGTCAATATCCGCAAATGCAAACTTTATTTTCTGGCTCTTGTGCTGGTCCAGGTAGTCTATAATCTGTTGAATGTCCATCGAGTTCCGGATTGTATCTGCCGCAAAGGTAATGACTTACGGCAAGGAGTGGAACGGAAAAACGGTGGATTTCAGCTCACCCCCACATTCTTTCCCACTTCCGGTACACTTATAGCCAGCATTTTCGGAATGATCTGGGCCTTTACTCTATTGACACTGCCAATGTACTCACCATCGATCTGAAACAATCCTTTGCCGTCGAGACATTCGATTACCACCTTGGTGGTGCTGCACACCCGAACCACCTCCGGATCGAGCTCCGTGCTGCCGGCAATAATCTTCGCCAGCTCAATGAGGTCAAATCGGGTAGCAACCACTACTTCAAATTTGCCGTCGCACATGTTTCCGGTGGGATTTACCACCACTCCGGTACCGTACATGGTGGCATTGGCCAGGAGTACAATGGTGGCATCGGTTTCGAAGGTCTCGGTATCGGTTTCGATCCTGACTCGGAAAATAGAATGCTCCGTCAGCGTACGGATTACCTCTTTGGCATAACCCCACTTGCCCCGGACCTGACCCTCTTCGTAGTTTTTCACGAGCCGGGCATTAAGTCCCAGGTCACTCAGATGCAGCCCTAGCCTGCCGTTGATTAACATGCCGTCCATGTAGGATATGTTCTCCCCCAGGGCTATGTCCAAGGCCTCCTGAAGGTCATTTGGCAGTCCCAATTCAGTGGCCAGCCCATTAGCCGAGCCTACCGGCAAAAACCCCACCGTGACCGGATAATCCCGCACGATTTCGACGATTTGGTTGATGGTTCCGTCGCCACCGGCAATAAGAATGCGATCCGGTTCAAACTCCTCCATGATCCGGGTTATTTCAGCTCTGTCGTGTTCTCCGTCGGTCAGGTATTCGCGGAGCTGGAAGGGGGCTTGCTCCGCCCGCTGACGAACTTCCTCTATCAAATCAGCTTTGTCCACATCCCCGGCGATGGGGTTAACTACCAGTAATACTTTTCTTGGAATTGGCATATGCTTTTATATGTTTGTAGAGCTGTACATCTGAATCTAGTATAAAATGCATTCCCATGAAGTAAAGTTATACCGAGGCTACGCCAATTCTCAGGAAGTGGTGGTGTCCGGTCATGTGTTCCGTAGGTACCCTTCCTCGCAGGACCTCTACGACCGGAAAGGATTTCGGTATATTGGGTCGGTGCTTCGGCTTTTTACGGTCAAAACCATCGAAAACGCGAAAATCATCTTTCGATTTGGCGATATAGAGGTTGAAACCCGTACCCTTTCCGACGGTTATTTTCGGTTTGCCTTGCCGCTACCCGAGAAGCTACCCAGTGGATGGCATCAATTCAGCATCAATCTGGTAGATACCGTGGACGGACAACCCGTCGATCTCAGACGGGAGGACGTATTGCTGGTACCCAGTCACGGCGGATACACCATCATTTCGGATATTGACGATACCTTTCTGGTCTCGTATAGTAGCAATATGTTGAAAAAACTCTACGTAATGCTAACCAAAAATGTGGAGTCCCGGATTCCTTTCGAGGATGTGGTCAAGCATTATCAATTATTGAGCCTGGCCGGTAAAACGGAGGAGGATGCTGGCAAGAACACCTTTTTTTACGTATCCAGTAGTGAGTGGAACCTGTACGACTACATCAATCGGTTTATTGCCAAACACCAGTTGCCCGTTGCGGTTTTGAAATTAAAAAAAATAAAGATCAACCTGTCCGATTTTTTGCGAACCGGTTCCGGTACCCACCAGCATAAGCAAACCAAAATCGAACACATCATTACGTTCTACCCCAAGCACCAATTCATTTTACTAGGCGATGACTCGCAGCACGATCCGATTATTTACGAAAATATTTCCAAGATATTCCCTCGGAACATCCGGGCGATTTACATCCGACAAACCGTCAAGCGGCCCAAGGCAGAAGTAACAGCACGGCTCAACAACATAGAGAGTATGGGGGTGAGTGTTTGCTACTTTGCCCACAGCAATGAGGCAATTCTGCACTCCGTGCGCGAGGGCATTATCACCGAGCAGGCCCTGGAAGAGTTCGAAACAAGCCCCATGGCGCTGCCAAAGCTGGAAGAATAGGGAGGCAAGGTGACTCCTTATTTCTTATTAAAGTCGGTATTCTTTATCTTGCCCAGGCCTACCGAAAGGCATCACTTCCGTAGTTATTTTTACATAATCCAATGGATATTTCCTACATTTTGAATGAACTCGGTGAAGACCGGGAGAAGTACTTCAATGCGGTAGCCCCGCCTATTATCCAAACCAGTAACTTTGCCTTCACATCTTTCGCCGATCTTCGAGCTGCTTTCGCGGACGAAATGTCCACCTACGTGTACACGAGGGGCATTAACCCTACGGTGGACATCCTGCGGAAGAAACTCGCCGCCCTCGACGGTGCCGAAGATGCCCTCGTACTCAACAGCGGCGCGTCGGCGATATTCTGTGCGGTGATGGCCCTGGTCAAATCAGGCGATCATATCGTGTCGGTGCACAAGCCCTATACCTGGGCCTGGAAACTTTTTGACAACATCCTACCTCGTTTTGGGGTAGAAACTACGTACGTAGATGGTACACGGGTGGAGAACTTTGTGGAAGCCTTGCGGCCCGAAACCCGGATCATCTACCTGGAATCGCCCAATACCCTTACCTACGAGTTGCAGGACCTGGAAGCCATTGCGGACCTGGCCAAAAGTCGGGGGATCATCACCATCATCGACAATAGCTATTGCACCCCTTTGTACCAAAAGCCCCATTCGCTGGGAATAGACCTTAGCCTGCAATCCGCCACTAAGTACATCGGCGGGCACAGCGACACGGTAGCGGGGGTACTTACCGGTTCCCAAAAATTGATCAAGCAAATATTTGACGAACAGGCCCTTAATACGGGCTCTTTGATTTCCCCTTTCAATGCCTGGCTGCTGCTACGGGGGCTCCGTACCCTCCCCATGCGGCTGGACAGGATTACCAGAACTACGCAGGAGGTGATGGCATTTTTGAGTCAGCATCCCAAAATAGACCGGGTGATATTTCCGTTTGCCGCGGACTTCCCCCAGCTTGACTTGGCCCAAAAACAAATGACCGGAGCCTGTGGCCTTTTCACCATCGTGTTAAAAGGAAACAGCCACGCGGCGATTGAGAAATTCACCTTTGCCCTCCAGCATTTTCTGGTTGCTGTTTCCTGGGGAGGTCACGAGTCGCTTATCCTGCCGCAGGCGGCCGCACTAGGACCCGAGGGATTTGATCCCACGAACGAGCGCCACCGCATGGCTCGGGTGTATATTGGACTTGAAGATGCGGACTACCTGATCAAAGATTTCGATCAGGCCTTGGAGATTTTATGATAGGTGGTGCGGAGGAGATAGAACACTAGGAGTACCCTACCTCCTCCTCTTTACATTTCTTCGGAATCTTTTTTGGGCTTGCTGGATTTGGCTTGATTGATCCGGTAGTTCAGCGTGAGGTTGATCTGCCGCCGGCGCATTTGGGAGTTTCCAACGGAATAAAAGTTGGGACCTTCGGTAATGCTCCTAAATCGCCGGGAATTGAAAACATCCAGTACACTCAGATTGAGGGTACCCTTCCCTTTGAATACATCCTTATTCATCGCAAAATCCATATAGAACAGAGCTTTGCGGGTTCCCTGGGCCGTTTTCTGGGGGGCTTCGTAATTGGCCCTCATTTGCATATCAATACCTTGAGGTAGGTTAAAACGGGAGGTTTGCCGGGCAAACCAACTGTATGTTTCGGTTTTGTAGCTATCCAGAATGTTGCTCCCGTCAATAGTAGCGTGGAAAAAATTGAAGTTGAAATCGTTTTTCCACCATTTCACCGGGGAATAGGAACTGGTAAACTCTATCCCGTAGGCATTTTCAGAAAGTAAATTTTCGGGACGCGTGACCGAAAACCCGGTGTCGTCTACCTGTCTGATTCGTTCAATTTTCCCCTTGGTCATCCGGTAGTAAATGGAGGAGGTAAACGACCCTTTCTCGAAATACTTGATGTGTCCCACGTCCATCACGTGGCTAAACTCGGGGTTCAGGTTGGGATTCCCGCTAAAAAAATTTCGACTATCGGAAAACGTCATAAAGGGGCTCAGGTCATTGTATACCGGCCTGCGAACGCGTCGGCTGTAGCTGAGCTGCATGGCGTTCTCCTTGGGTAAGTTGTAGGTGAGGTGCGCGCTGGGAAAGAGGTTTCCGTAGCGCCGGGGGTTCACTTCATTGGTTTGCCGAAGGGTAGTTTTTACGTCCGTGTATTCGGCCCGTACCCCCACCTGATACGAGAACTTGTTGCTCTTATTGCCAAGAATGGCATACGCCGCGTGGATGTTCTCGTTGTAAATGAAGTAGTTCTGCAAATCGGGCAGGACCACCCAATTACCCGCCCGGTCTGGTTCATTTACCACGTAGTCGTTTACCATATCCCGGAAGCTGGTTCGGAGCCCCGACTCAAACTTCCCTTCCTTGCCCAGGGGTTGGGTATAATCTAGTTGAAATAAAAGCTGCTTCTCAAACTCGTCGTTCAATGACCGCTGTATCTGGTTTTTATCGGGAGGCTACGTTCCATCCGCCGAAACCGTCCGCTGCGTAAATAGCTGATCCGAACTTTCCCAGTTGTCCAGAAAACGCACCTCGGCCGTAAGTTCATGTTCCTTTCTTTCAAACAGTTTTTTGTAGCTGAGTACGTATTCGGAGTTGGGTTCCACCTCGTCCTCATTCTGCCGACGGTAGGTAGTACCCAACAGGTTCTGAAGCGAGCTGGCGTAATCCCGATACGTAATATCCGTGATCCGGTTGGCGTCACTCCTCCTAAACAGGTAGGAAGCCGTCAGGATGCTTTTTTCGGTAAAAAAATAATCGAGCCCCCCTCTGATATTTTGGTTAAATCCCCGGATTCTACCCTCGTTATTTTGCTGTAAATAAAAGGTGGTATCGTTGCTGTACACCTCTTGGTAAAGGGAGCTACGGTTGGGCTGAATCCGGTAGGCAATGCTATAATTGATAAAAAAGTTGACCTTCCGGTGCCGGTAGTTCAGGTTGGCGGCCCCGCCGTAGTTGATGGGTTGTCCCGTAATAATTTCAAAAGACCCGTTAAAGCCTTCCTTGCGTTCTTTTTTTAGGATAATGTTGATAATGCCCGCCATGCCTTCGGCCTCGTACCGGGCGGATGGATTGGTGATGATCTCGACGCGTTCGATCAGGCTCCCCTGCAACTGTTGCAGGCCACTACCCCCCTTAAAACTGACCAGACCGGAGGGTTTCCCGTCAATCAAAATCCGGACATTCCCACTCCCCCGGAGCTTTACATTGCCCTCCGGATCCACCGACACCGACGGAATGTTGCTCAGGATTTCGGTAGCATTCCCGCCCGCATTCGAAAGGTCTTTCCCGACATTGAATATCCGTTTGTCCAGCGACAGCTCCATGGTACTTTTCTCGGCCTGCACCACCACTTCGTCGAGGGTGTTGGTGGCCGAAGCTAGGTTGATGGTTCCAAAATCATAGGTAGGTTTTTCTTTGCTGAGAGAAAAGAGCGGGGTCTTGAGCTCTTTGTAGCCCATAAATTCCACCAGAGCGTAATACGTACCGAAGGGTACCCCAACCTTAAAAATGCCTTTTTCGTCGGATACCTCTCCCCCCACAAGCGCACCGGCCGCTTTGGCATCGCTTCCGGCTTTGAAGATTCTGACGCTGGCAAAACTGAGGGGTTCGGTGGTCTCGCCCGCTACTATCCGACCCTGAATTTCGCCTTTCTGAGCAAAAGCTGAATTTCCCAAAGACGCTACACCTATACACGCACAAAATACCAGGACAATATGCCGGCAGATAACCGGCAAGATTCTAAATTGAGTAAAAATACCAGACATTGAATTGTAAAATTGATTGATACAGCTTTTAAGATGACCGTTAGCTTTTGAAGAAAAGGACGGTGATTAGGGCTTCACCCCCTTAACGGTCATATCAAGGGCATAGAAGCCCTTGCTTGCCGTAATAAACAGCGTAGAATGATCTTTCCCGCCGAAGCATACATTGGCGGTCCAGCCTTCGCCGGTGGGAATAGTAAGAAGTTTTTCACCCGCAGGACTAAATACCGATACTCCGTCTTTGTGGGTCAGGTACACATTTCCCTGGTTGTCCAGCGTCATGCCATCCGAGCCCATGTCACAAAGCAGGGTTTTATCGCTTAAGGATCCGTCCTTGTTAATTTTATAGTGGTAGGTTTTTCCCCCACCTATATCCGCAATGTATAGCTTATTGCCATCGGGGGTACCTACTATGCCGTTGGGTTGCTTCATGTCCGTAACCACCCGCGTCAGTTTTTTGTGATCTTTACTCAGTAGATACACCGCCTGAATATCCTGCTTCATCTCTTTATGATCCCACCACGGACGGGCATAAAACGGGTCGGTGAGGTAGGCACTTCCATTGGGCGCTACCCACACATCGTTGGGGCCGTTCAACACCTTACCCTCGTACTCCGTTACCAGTACCTTCACTTTCTTGTTCTTATCGAGCATCCAAAGCTCATTTTTGAGGTCCGCACAAACCCACAAATTTCCTTTTTGGTCCGTAAACATCCCATTCGCCCGCCCCGACGGCTGCATGTAAGTGGTGAGTTCACCAGCCACGCTCCATTTCATGATGCGGTCATTGGGTTGGTCCGTAAAGTACACATTTCCGGCAGCGTCGGAAGTGGGCCCTTCGGTAAATGCAAAATCCCCGGCTAGTTTTTGTAGGGTAGCCCCCGGTTTGATCAAAGGCGAGTCAGCCGGAGAGAAAGTAGACAGGATCATAATTACCGAATAAGTTAGGAACGGAATGAGGTACATTAGCTAATTGGTTTCTTTTTAAATGACTTTACAAAGTAAAAAAGAAACAATGAAATAATACTACTCAAATCAACTTCCTCAACTTATGGTTACAAAGCCTATTCGGTACGCCACTTCTTTTAAAAAACCAGAAGCGACGTCCGAAAGATGGCTTTCCAATCGATACACAAAAAAGCCCTAAGCAGGGCTACCTACACCGGAGAAGGCATCGGCTCATTTTGATCAAATCGATTGTTTCGGTGTGGAGACATGTAAATTATTTCGTTCGATAACCTATCGCAAAATTCACTCAAACGATCAAGGTGTTCCCGGAGAATGGTAAAGACTTCACTCTCCCTATCCACTACTTTCAAGACGGATTGATATTGCAACAGAGCTGACCATTCTGTTTCTTTAAGTACCCGAATCAACACACCCCGGTCCTCTACCTTGGACAGGGAAAATTCACCCGGATACTCGGTCAATACGAGCTCTTTCAAATCACCATCATTCAGGTTGCATTTGAAATAATCATACACCCATTGTAACTCTTTTTGGAATAATAATGCACTGATGTGTCCTTGGTGACATAACCGCCGCAAATTTCCCAAATTTTCTTTCTTCATTACCAGCATATAAAGCAATTCCCTCTTTCGATGCTCCTTCCAGAGCACGGCCAGCTTCTTCACGACTTCCTTTGCTTCCATGGGCTCCATAGTGGTATAGTGGGGAACAATCATCCGTACCCACTTTTATATAAATAAGTATTCCACGTCCAGATGTAGGTTGGTATAGTTTTTATGCTCACTTTTTACCAAAATTTAAGAATTACATTTGGCATGCTTTTTTTAATGTAATACGTACACTTTGGTGAAACTCGTATCATCAAAGTAGCACTAACGCCTATGATATACGTACCTATTTCCTGATTATTTCAGAGCACTTTTCGACCTTATTTCAATAGTGATAAGTAACTGGATTTACAATTATAGACTCTATTGAATATAGGCATATTGACGGCAATTCTATTTCTACCTGCTCAAAAAAGTTGGGGAAATTAAGGAGAAGGTCTGCGTAAACTTCTCTACACCTGTGGTGCATCCCCATTTCCCAACTTTTACCTTCCCTTTACTAGTAGAAATTGGCTACTTTCAGGTTATAGGTACGGATCATTTCCTAGCCTTATGCATTCCGATCGTCGTACTTTCCTTAGCCAACTGGCTGGGCTCACTTCCGTTTCCCTTCATGGCCTTCCGAGTATCGAATGGCCTGATCACCAGAAGGTACCTTTTCCAATTTCCTGTAATTCCTACACCTGGTTAACCTTTTTCAATCGAGAAGGGCGTGATTGGCACGCGGATCTGGATGCTTCGCTGGGCGAGTATGTCAAAACAGGTTTCGAGGCCTTTGAACCCAGTTTTAATGATCCCAAGGAAGTGACAACCCTGGCTCCCCTCTTGCGAAAATACGGCCTTCAACTTCCCTCTTTTTACGTAAACAGCACGCTCCATGAGGCAGGTGAAGCCCAAAAATCCATTGAGTTGGTATTGGCAATTGCCGAAAAAGCCCAACCCCTGGGTGCCAAGATCGTGGTAACTAACCCGAGTCCCATTCGCTGGGGAGGGGCCGAAAATAAGAATGACGCCCAACTCAGCGAACAGGCCCGCAACCTGGACAAACTAGGTGCTGAACTGCGCAAAATGGGGATGACCCTCTCCTACCATACCCACGACATTGAGCTGCGGGCGGCGGGAAGGGAGTTTCACCACATGCTGTTGGCCACTGATCCGAAAAACGTTACATTTTGTCTGGATGTCCATTGGGTGTACCGGGGAGCAGGCAATTCGGAAATCGCCCTGTTTGACGTAGTGAAGCTGTACGGCAAGCGCATCACCGAGCTTCACCTCCGGCAGTCGGTGGATGGCGTATGGGCCGAAACGTTCGGGCCGGGTGACATTGATTACCCCCGGCTGGTTCGGGAACTCAAAGCGATGGGGGTGTCGCCCCACCTGGTGGTGGAGCAGTGCCTGGAAGCCAAGTCGCCCCACGTGCTCACCACGGTGGAGGCACATCGTCAGGATCTCGCCGCGGTACGCAAGATTTTCGCCCCACTCATGGGGTAGGTCCGTTGGCAGTAGGACCGAGACGTACCTTCCCACTTTTCTCAATCCTTGTCCAGTACTTTGGGATTAAGAATAAACTTGACCATCCCCACCGCCACCAAAAGCAGGAGGATGAGGGCCGGGAAGCCGCCCAAATTGGACAAAATCTTGACTCCTTCCAACCCTTTGTCTTTGCCTTCCCCCGCAAAGGATACCATGATCCAGGCAATGGTACCGATCAGGACGCCCCATACCACTTTGATATACAGAGGGGGCTCGTCGTGTTGGTGGTCGGTCGAGCCGCACACTGATACCCGACATGGCCGTGGTATTGGAGTCGGCGGCCGTCACGTAGGAGAGAAAGGCGGTACCCAGAAACACAAAACTGGTGATTCGGGAAAAGGGAAGCCGATCCAGGATCGAAAATAATACCCGGCTGGCGCCGCCTTCCTGATTGAGTACCCCATACAAGGGTGAACCGGGAGATTCAAAGTCCATGTGGATGGAAGTGACGCTGAATACCATGATCCAGAGACAGGCGAACAGGGCCGGCAGAAACAGATTAAAATGGATGAATTGCCGGACGGTGTACCCGATCGAAATCCGGCCCAGAAACAAGGCCGTGATGGGCGTCCAGGCCAGCCAGTTGGTCCAGTTAAAGATGGTCCAGCTTTTGGCCCAGGCAATATCCGGTGTGATGGTACCCAGTAAACTCCGCTCAAAAAAATGAGCGAAGTACTCTCCCAGCGATTCCAGGCCAAAGAACACCAGATACAGCGTGGGCCCGACCGCAAACATGAACACCCCTAACAGAATAAATACCGCTACGTTAAGCTCGGACAGAATGCGGATACCTTTCAGCAAACCCGTAGAAGCAGAGGCCACAAAGGTGATCACGATGCACAGCGCCACCAATCCCATCGTGAAGGGAGTGTAGGCAAGTCCGACCATTTGTTCCAGCCCCCCTGATATGATGAGTATACCCGCCCCGAGGGAAGCGGACATGCCCGCCACCAGGCAAAACAGGCAAAGGGCATCGATAATAGAGGCGAGAGAAGTGTTGGCCCGATTACCAAAAATCGGGTACAGCATCGACCCCAGGCTGAACGGCTGGTTGAGGTTGTGATAACAGAGCGCAAACATCAGCCCGGCCAGGGTGTAGATGCCGTAAGGGATCAGCGACCAGTGCATGTACATGGTGGACACCGCAAAGGTGGCCGCCTCGCGGCTGTTGGGGACGAGACCCAGGCTGGGAGGTGGCGCGTGCAAATGGAATAGCGGCTCGGCGGTACCCCAAAAAAGGATGCCGGTGGCAATGGTAGTACAGAGCGTAATGGAAAACCACTGCCACTTGTTCAGCAGGGGCCGCGCTGCTTTCCCGCCGATGCGCAGGGTATCCCAGTGGCGATACGTACACCACCAGACAAAGCAGAAAAAACCCAAGCGCGCCCACCGAGAACAACCAGCCGAAGGTACCCATCATGGACGAGTTGAGCCCGGAAATAAAGGTGATCATCTCGACGGGATCGTACAGGCTAAACAGGCACACGCCGATGAGCACGACAAAGGGGGGCCAGAACACAAACGGACGCAGGGGGTTCATACGAGCAGGAAAGCTGAGGAGGGTATTGAAAGTACCAAACCAGCCGACAAGGTACTTACTTTACCTCAACTCCCTTCCAAAAGGCCACGTAGCCCGTGATATTTTTGGCGGCATCCTTAGGATTGGGGTAGTACCAGGCGGCGTCCTTATTCACTTTTCCTTCCACTTCCAGGGAGTAATACGAGGCCGTGCCCTTCCAGGGACAGACCGTATGGGTAGCGGACTCTTTGAAATACTCCTCTTGAATGGACTCGATGGGAAAGTAATGGTTGTTTTCGACCACCACGGTTTCGTTACTCTCGGCTAGCACTTGATTATTCCATACGGCTTTCATAGTTCTATTGAGTTTGGATTTTAAAATAATTGACTGTCAAAGTACTACCACCAAACCCGGAGGATGGTTTTAAAACAGCCCTTTTTTAGAAATCTTTTCCCGAAAGTACACCGCTTTGAAGCGGAGTGGTTACTTTTTAAAATAGCAAAAAAATACAATTTGTTTCGTAATTGGTGATTCCTCGTCCACGGACAAATCCGTACCTTTGTGGTCGTATTTCATTTACGATCAGTGCCATGAGCAAACCTGAGTTAAAGAAAATAGTCGTCCTGCTTGGTGTGTTATCGGCCCTGGGTCCGTTCAGCATTGACATGTACCTGCCGGGCTTTCCGGCCATTGCCGCCGATCTGAACACGAGCATTGCGGAAGTAGGCTACTCGCTGACGAGCTACTTTGTGGGCATCAGCGTGGGGCAATTGATCTATGGCCCCATCGTGGATCGGTTTGGGCGGCGTATCCCGCTGATCGTAGGCCTATCCCTCTATATCGTTGCCGCTCTCCTGTGCGCCCTGTCCCCTACCATCCAATGGCTCATCGGATTGCGGTTGCTGCTGGCATTGGGTGCCTGCGCGGGTATGGTGGCCGGTCGGGCCGTGGTACGCGACTTATTCCCTCCTTCCCAAATTGCCAAAGTACTATCCACCCTAATGCTCATCATGGGCGTGGCTCCGCTGATAGCCCCCACCGTGGGCGGCTGGATGGTAGCGGCCCTGGGCTGGCGGGCGGTATTCGTGACGCTGGCGTTTATATGCGCGATGATGCTTACGGGAGTCCTGATGATTTTGCCCGAAAGCCGGGGAGCCGACAAAACCGTGAGCCTGGCCCCTCCGGCAGTATTGGGCAAATTCTGGCATGTTATAAAGCAACCCGCCTTTATTGTGTACGGCCTGGCGGGTGGTTTTACCCTGGGAAGTCTGTTTGCTTACGTTGGGGGGGCACCCTATATCTACATGGAAAAATTACAAGTCAGCCAAACTCAGTTTGGTTATTTGTTTAGCCTCAATTCCTTCGGATACATTGGAGGGAGTCAGCTCAATCGTTTCTTGTTGAAACGGACGGGCAGCCTACGCATTGCCGAGATTTCTTCCCTGATCGTGGCTGTCCTGGGATTCCTGATGCTGATGAGTGCGATCTTGCCCGGCGTTTCTGACTATCTGATGCTGATTGTGCTTTTCGTATTTTTATTTGGTAGTGGCCTGCTCGGTCCCAATACCATGGCCCTGGCGCTGGAACCCTTCTCCGAAAACGCCGGTAGTGCTTCGGCCCTCATTGGCTTCACCCAGATGTTCTTCGGAGCCCTGGCCTCGGCCCTCGTCAGCGTCTTGCACAACCACACCGCCCTCCCCATGACGGGCGTTATGGCGGGTTGTGCTTTGGTGTCGGCGACGCTTATTCTGACGCAAAAGTATATGTTGAAACGGAAGGCATTGGTGACCACCTCATCCTAAATCCTTCCGCTGCGGCGGCCGCTCCTCCAAGGAGAAGGACTTTCTTGAAAGGAAAATTACGCCTTGAATGTCCATTTGAAAAGTGAGATTTGAACATTCACTCAACGCGGGGGCGGACCCCTCACTCAATCACTCATTCTCTCAATCACTCATTCGAAATTGCCAAAAATGTCCATCGCCCAAACCCCTCCACCTCCCTACTACGCGGTTATCTTCACCAACCTCCGCACCGAGGTTGAAGAAGGCTACGAAGCTACCGCCCACCGTATGGTGGAACTTGCCGAACAGCACCCCGGCTACCTCGGCCACGAAAGCGCCCGCGACGGACTGGGCATCACCATCTCCTACTGGGAAAGCCTGGACGCCATCCGCCACTGGAAAGCCAACACCGAACACCTGCTGGCCCAGCAGACCGGACGGGATGCGTGGTACTCGGCCTATAAGACGAGGATTTGTTTGGTGGAGCGGGATTATGGGTTTGGCCTTTAGAGAAGTATCAACCACCTTACTCACTATTTTCGCATTCATAATTTTCGATAAAAATATCCCCTTCCTATGCAACCACCCTGGATCACCGAATATATCTCTCAGTCCGTGTACCGGATGAACGAAAACACCAAACGCATTGCCAAATGCCTGGATCAACTGTCCGAGGATGAACTTTGGCAGCGGCCCAACAACGCTTCTAATAGTATGGGGAACCTTTTGCTGCATTTGTGCGGCAATATCCGGCAGTATATCATATCGGGGTTGGGCAATCAGCCCGATACGCGGACGCGGGATGCGGAGTTTGAGGCCACGGAAGGCTTTTTAAAAAATGAATTGATGCAGAAGCTCTCCGATACGGTCGAGGAAGCTATCCAGGTTATGCAGGCAACCAGCGAACAGGCTTTGCTAACCACCAAAACGGTGCAGGGATACCACCTCACCGGCATGGGCATTATCCTGCACGTAGTAGAGCATTACTCTTACCACACGGGCCAGTTTGCGTTCTGGATCAAGCAGCTCAGGAATCAGGATCTGGGCTTTTATGCCGGTATAAACCTGAACGCTAAAAATGAATCTTAGGGTACTTAACCAACTTTGTCCAATCATGAAACCAATCCTAGACTATCTGTCCAGCCAGCGATGGCCTGCCCTGCTGTGGACCTTTCTGATCATCGTAGCCTGTACGCTGCCTGGAAAATCCCTGCCGGGGGCACCGGTAGTGGGGTTTGATAAGGTGGTACACATCGGCATGTTTGTGGGTTGGGCGTGCCTTTGGATGCTCCTGTACCCTGGCCGGGTGTCCTTGTTGATTGTCGTGGGGGTAGTTTTTGGCATAGCCCTGGAATTTTACCAGCAGATGCTCCCCTTCGACCGCACCTTCGACTGGTGGGATGCCCTGGCCGACGGCGTAGGCACGGTAGTGGGAACCGTCGTTTTTCTGGTTTTCTCGAAAATCAGAAGAGAGGTGTACGTATAACAAAAAACAGCATCACCCGAGGATGACGCTGTTTTTTCATCATAGGTACTTGATTATATCAGTTCGGCGTCGAGCGTCAATTCTGCATTGAGCAATTTTGAAATCGGACACTCTTTCTTAGCTCCCTCGGCTATTTCAGCGAATTGATCGGCCTCTATGCCGGGCACTTTGGCTTTCAAGACCAGGTGGCTCTTAACGACCTCTCCCTTGGCTGGATCCAGTGAAACCGTAGCCGTTACGTGTAGTTCGTCGGGGGTGAACCCGGCGGCATTCAGGTCAAAGCTCAGTTTCATGGCAAAACAGCCCGAATGGGCAGCTGCGATCAGTTCTTCGGGATTGGTACCGACGCCTTCTTCGAAACGGGTTTTATACGAATATTGGGCATTTTCAAGTACGGTGCTTTGGGTACTCACGGTTCCCGAGCCATCTTTGCCGGTTCCTGTCCAAATAGCGGTAGCTTTTCTGTTAATCATAATAATTGAAGGTTAAAGAATATTGGGTATGTTTTGACGTATATAACCCAATTTACCGGTTTTGTGTTTCCAGCCAGTCCAAATTTAAATCCTGACAAACCGATATTCACGCTGCTGAATTAAACCTTTGGGACAAATAGGGGTCTTATCGATACTAAATTGTCAGGTAGTTAGTTAATCTGGCATACCCTTTTATCCGGTATACTATTTCATCCAATCACTCGTAAAATTAATTCAACCGCCATGAAAAAAATCATTTTGTCCTTAACCCTGCTCGTATCCGCGTTTGTCATGAGTTGCCAGGGCCCCGCTGGCCCCGAAGGTCTGGAAGGGCTCCCCGGCCCGCAAGGTCCTAAGGGGGATGCCGGGGTCAATATTCTGGGTACCGTATTTGACATGAAGGGTAGTTTCAACACTGCCAACGATTACCGCATTTACTTCGAGTTCCCCGCCGACAAAGTGGAGGTGTTTGAGTCGGATGTGGTCCTGGTATATCGGCTTTGGGAAACCGTGAAAGACGGTAACAACACCGTACCCGTGTGGCGTATGCTGCCCCAAACCACCTTCCTGCCGCAGGGGGCTTTGCAATACAACTTCGACCATACGTTCCTGGATGTGAGCGTGTTTGTGGATACGCAGTTCAACCGCACCACGCTGGAATCAAAATGGACTGACCGACCAGACTTTCCGGGTGGTAGTTCTTCCCGCCGACTTTGGCAAGGCTGGGCGCTTAGGTAAGGAAGTCGATTTTACTAATTACGACGAGGTAAAAGAACTGCTGCAACTGGATCAGCGGCAGATTGAAACCTATCTGGCAAAATAGCCTGAGCACTATACAAAAGAGGCCGTGATTTGTCCCCACGGCCGCTTTTTCTTTAAAGTACGTGTATCAATTCACCAGTACTTCATCCATAAACACCCAGGCGGGCTCTCCTTTGCTACTGTGCCAGGCTGGGAGTTTGGCCAGCGGAACGGCTACCACTTTTATGTAGCGAAGGGGAGTAGGACTGAACGTCATTTCGTATAGCTTCTCTTCGTTCTTGGGCGTTTCTTCGTTGACCGAGCCGGGTTTCAAGGTACCCAGCAACTTCAACTGGTCTTGTTCCATCCCCCCCCATACCTCTACCCGAGTAGGTGGAAATATAGAGGCACCAATGTTCTGCAGCATACTGAGGGCTACATTTTGGGCCGTCACCGGTTTGGCAAACCGCAACAGGGCCGTGAGGGGTACCGTCTGGATTCCAACCCATTTTCCGTTTTTGAAATCCCCGTTACTCTTTATTCCGTCGCGCAGAACTTTCCCTCCTATCCCGGTGTATTGGGGTGCCGGGTCGGTTAAAAGCTGGACGCTGTCGGCCGAGTAGGTAGTCCGGTAAAAACGGCGGCTTATCAAATCACTGCCGTACCAGCCCGGTTTGTAGGCACGGGCTTTCAGGCGCACATTTCCGTCAATTACGATCCCTTTTTTATAGATAGGTGACGTGATACTATCGGGTTCTGTATCATCCAGGGTATAGCGAATAACCGTCCCGGCGATCTGATGCTTAAGCTGAACGGGGGCAGCCCCGCGCAGGATCTGGTCTTTGGTTTCGATTTGGGGTGGATTGAGTTTCAATACCACAGTGTCACTCCGGTACCCCGACACGATCGTGATGTCTTTCATTTCTTTTCTGAGCTGCACGAACTCCGCCGGGCTTACGCCCGTATTCCACGCATACAGTACATCCAGCGCCGGTGCTTGGTTGAACTGCCGCAGTTGGGCTGCTTTTACGGGGGTACCCGTCACCGATAGGTACTTCAAATGGGGAAGGCGGGCTAGTTCGCCCAGGGTACTGCCCGTGATGTCGGTAAAATTGAGCAGTACCTTACGAAGATTGGTAAACTGGGCGATTGCTTTCAGGTCTTCGTCTTTCACCGGCATTTTGCTCGCGTCCAGTTCCACAATCTGCTCTTTGATCGCACTCAATTCCGTTAAATCTGAGCTTTTGAAGGCGGCAGTGCTAAAAAAGCGAACCGAAAGAGCAGGAGAGGCCTCCGAAAGCGGGGTAATGACCCGGTAGGTGGTGTTGAGCTTTGACAGGGTGGCCTCGTCAGCGGCCGCAAAATCATACGTTTCTGGTTGGCTGGAACCCCCTAGTCGTTGGGATGCAAATACATACAGCGGATCTTGCTGGGGGAATTGGGCCACCCTAGCCGTAAAACTGGATCCTCCCCGAATCCAGCTTTCCAGTACCTGTATCTCGTCATCCGTAAGCTGAGTTTTTCCGCGGGGAGGCATGTGCTTTTTATCATCAAGCGGCAAATGCGCCCGTGCCAACAACAACCCAAGGTCCGATTTGGTCGTATCCCAGGGCGTCCCGTTTTTACCACCTTTTACAAAAAGTGCGGCGGTGGTCATCACCAACTCCCCCTTGGCTTTCTGGGGATTGTGACAACCAATGCATTTTTCTTTGAGTATGGGCTGAACGACGTGTTCGAATACCAGCGCATCATCCAAGGATATCTGTTGCTCGGAGGGATCAGGCCGGACGGGGGCTAACAGGAATTCTTCCCCGTGGGTAATATTCGCGCCCAAATGACCCGCAAAAAGCAACGTGAGGATCACGCTGACCGCCAGAATTTTGCTACCCAGGAAATACGGAGCGAGTCTGTCCCGAAAACTATACCAGGCAAAACTGACAAAGGCCGTGGCAATACCCGTCCATTTATGCCAGAAGAGTACCTCAGCATCGTAGCCCCCTTCCTGCGAGAGTACCAACCCCATCAAGGCGGTAAGTACAGCCGTGAAAGTACCCAACAAAAAAAGGTCGCTGGCCACCATCTGGTAGGGACTGTCCTGTTTCATTCGGGGAGAAAAAATCACCCAGGCCCCGTACAGGATCAAAACGGTGATTGGAAAATGCAACAGAAGTGGGTGCATTCGTCCGCCTACTTGAATCCACCCAGGCAGCTGGAGTCTGCTTTCGAATACTAGTAAAAACGCCAGCAGGCAAATTAGGAAAAAGGTACTGTTATAGAGCAGGGTTCTTAGACGCGGCATATACAAGGGGCAATTGACAAACCAAGATTAAGGCTTAGGGTTAGACATCAGGCAATCAAACCGTCGATTACCTTTCCGGCTACATCGGTCAGCCGGTAGCGGCGGCCCAGGTGCTTGTAGGTAAGTTTTTCGTGATCTACCCCCATCAGGTTCAGTACGGTAGCGTGGAAGTCATTGACGTGAACCGGATTCTGGACAATGTTATAGCCAAATTCGTCAGTTTCGCCGTAGACCCCTGGCTTCACGCCGCCGCCCGCCATCCATATGGTAAAGCAACGCGGATGGTGGTCGCGGCCGTAATTGTCAGGAGCTAGTTTCCCCTGGCAGTAATTAGTACGGCCAAATTCCCCGCCCCAGATCACGAGCGTTTCATCCAGTAGTCCCCGCTGTTTCAGATCGGTAATCAAGGCCGCCGACGACTGATCCACGTCCAGGCATTGGCCCCGGATTTCGTTGGGCAAATTCCCGTGCGAGTCCCAGCCCTGGTGGTACAGCTGCACAAAACGCACCCCTTTTTCGGACAACTTCCGGGCCAGCAGCACATTGGCGGCATAGGTACCGGGCACCAGGCACTCCGGACCGTACAACTTGACGGTACTTTCGGGTTCTTTGCTGATATCGGTGATTTCGGGAACGGCCGTTTGCATCCGGTAGGCCATTTCATACTGCTGGATTTTGGCATTGATTTCCGGGTCCCCGAACTCGTCGTAGGTACTTTGATTCAGCTCCGCCAGTTTATCCAGCATTTTACGCCGCTCGCCCAAATCCATCCCATCGGGGTTGTTGAGGTACAGCACCGGATTATCGCCGCTACTAAACTGCACCCCCTGATGTACCGAGTCCAGGAATCCATTGGTCCATAGCTTGGAATACACCCCTTGTCCATTGCCTTTACCGCGTGAAAGCAATACGCAGTAGGCCGGCAGATTTTTGTTTTCACTCCCCAGGCCATAACTCATCCAGGCCCCCATACTCGGACGATTACCCACCTGCGCGCCCGTTTGAAAAAACGTCAGGGCGGGGTCGTGGTTGATAGCTTCGGTGTGGATGGTTCGGATAAAGCACAACTCATCGGCGATACTCGCAATGTGCGGCAAGGTCTCACTAATCCACGCGCCCCCCTGACCGTACTGTTTGAAATTGAAAGCCGTACCGGCCAATGGAAAGGTAGATTGGCCCGAGGTCATACCCGTTAGCCGCTGCTCACCCCGGATGGAGGCGGGCAAGTCCTGGCCCTGCATCTTGTTCAGCAGTAGGCTTGTAGTCGAACAAATCCAACTGCGAAGGAGCGCCATTCTGAAATAAATAAATGATCCTTTTGGCTTTTGGCGCAAAGTGAGCCAGCCCGCTCAGCATAGCATCCGCTTCCGAATTTTCGCCCCGTTTAAACAAATCGGGAACCAGCAACGAACCTAACGCCACGCTACCCAAACCTAAACTCAGCTTTGACAAAAAATGCCGCCGGTTCTGATTCAACCCAAATTCAAAAATAGTCTTCTCCATTTTTTAATGATAGAATGAGTGAGGGGTCCGCCCCCGCGGTGAGTGGATGAGTGAATGATGGTGAAATCCAGGCGGAATGATATTTTTTTTATTCTATCATTCACTCAATCACTCATTCAAAATTGATCCCCTACGTCTTCGTTATAGCCTCTTCCATGTTGTAAATGGTACTGATCACCTGCATGAGCGCGGCCCAGGAGGCTTTGTCGGGAACGGTCGCCATGGGGTACTCTCCTACGTTTACAATTTTGTTGGCATCCAGCTTTTTGGTTTTGAACAAGCTGACCTGCTCATCGAAGTACCCTTTCAGAACGGTTAGTTCCCTCTCGGTGGGCCGCCGGCAGACGATCCGGCGGAAGGCGGTGGTTATTTTGTCCTGGGGGGTACTTTTTTCTTTCATCAGATTTTGCGCCAATACCCGGGAAGCTTCCAGCACGGTGGGGTCGTTGAGCATGACCAACGCCTGCAAGGGGGTGTTGGTTTTGGTACGTACTACCTCGCACTGATCGCGGTTACTGCCATCAAAAATGATCATGGAAGGAGGCGGTACCGTCAATTTAATGAAGGTATACATTCCCCTACGGTACAAGGCGCTGCCCTTATCCTGGATGTAGGCTTTGAGTTCGCCCCTACCCGAAGTGGCGGCTTCCCACAAGCCCTCGGGTTGGTAGGGTTTTACGCTGGGTCCACCGATAATAGGTACCAGCAAGCCACTGCTGGAAAGCACCACATCCCGAACGAGCTCGGCCGGAATGCGGTAGCGTGGGCCGTGGGACAGAAAGACATTTTCGGGGTCCACGGCCATTTTTTCCTTCCCCACCCTGGCCGATTGCCGGTAGGTGGCGGAGGTCACCATCTGTTTTATGAGTCTTTTTACGTCCCACTTATGCTCCATAAAATCAACGGCCAGCCAGTCCAATAATTCTGGATGGGTGGGCAAATCGCCCTGCATCCCAAAATCGCCGGTACTTTTGACCAATCCCCGACCAAAAAATTGCAGCCACATCTGATTCACAAACACTCGGGCCGTCAGCGGATTTCGGCGGTCGGTGGTCCAGCGGGCCAGCCCGAGCCGGTTTCGGGGAAATTTCGTGGTGTCAAAGGCCATCACTGCCTTCAATGGCTGCGCGCGCACCTCCTTGGTGGGGGCATCGTACACACCCCGGTTCAGGACGTAGGTTTTGCGCAGGGTGTCCAGATCCCCCAGCACGGATACGTACAGCGAACTGGTATCTCTGCGGTTGATAAAGGTGAGGAGCTTGGTAGCATCCTCATCGGTAATTTTCAGGATTGGATTCTTAGCTGGTTTTGATTGGGATACGTCCCCCTCATACCCTACCTCATTGAGATTGTTAAAAAAAGCAAATAGACTGTAATAATCCACCTGCGATATCGGATCGTACTTGTGGTCGTGGCACTGGGCGCATTCGGCGGTTAGGGCCAGAATCCCTTTGGAGTAGGTTTTGGTTTTATCCAGCACGTATTCGATGCGGTACTCTTCCGGGATAACCCCTCCTTCCTCGGTATATTTATGATTGCGAAAAAAACCCGTCGCCAGGATTTTTTCTTTATCCGCGTTGGGAAGCATGTCGCCCGCAAGCTGCCAGGTCAGGAACTGGTCGTACGGCATATTTTTGTTGAAGGCATGAATGAGCCAATCGCGCCAGGGCCATTGGGTCCGGATGTTGTCGTCCTGGTAGCCATAAGAATCGGAATACCGGGCTATATCCAGCCAATGTACCGCCATTTTCTCCCCGTAGGAAGGCTTTTTCAGCAACTCATCCACCATTTTTCCATAGGCCTGTTCGCTTTTATCGGCCAGGAACTGGTCCATCATGTCCAGGGTAGGTACCAGGCCCGTCAAGTCCAGGGATAGGCGTTTCAGCAAATATTCCTTCCCGGCTTCCTCGTTGGGGCTTAAATCCTTTTGCTCCATTTTGGCCAGCACAAACCGATCTATTTCGTTTCGAGGCCATGTCTCTTCCTCTATTTCCGGAAGGGCGGCTTTTACTGGGGGCACAAACGCCCAGTGCTTTTCGTACTTGGCCCCTTGTTTTATCCACTTTCTGATCAAGCCTATTTCATCCTCGTTCAACAACCCCAGATGCGACTCGGGCGTGGGCATCTGGTATTCGGGATCGGTAGAGCTCACCCGGCGGTATAGCTCCGACTCTTCGGGTTTGCCGGGCACGAGCGCAAACGCCCCCTTGGTTTCTTTCAAAGGAAGAAAGGCGGTCTCTGCCAGATCCAGCCGCAGACTAGCCTCTCGCTTTTTGGCGTCGGGTCCGTGGCAGGCAAAACACTTGTCGGAAAGTATGGGCCGGATGTGAAAGTTATAGCTTACGGTTTCGGGTTCACTGTTCTTTTTGAATAGCCGGTTATTCTGAAAACAAGAGGCCATCAGCAGCCCAATTACGGCCGACACACACAAACCAATATAAATCAAACGCTTATTCATAGGATTTCTAAAAGGCAATTTCACTTCCTTAAGAAGGTAGACAGACCCCTAATTTACTGGCATTTTAATTCATAACTTCCTTGGTTAGAAAATATTTCTATCTGTCTATCAGACATATACAGGAAGACACGAAGCAAATACCGGTTTTGGACTCCTCAGTATGAACTACTTATATAGGGAACGTTCGGGTATTTCTTAAAATTATTTCAAAATACACTTTTTCCAGAATCCACCTCGGGTGGCCTGACTTTACATTTTTTGGTATCTTTGACTTTCCAAAATTTCTTTTTTTACGTTCCAAACTACTATTTCGCTTTTTCATGGAATTCTTAAAAAGCCAACGACTGGATAATCTGAAGTACGACATACGAGGTCCGGTATACCACAAAGCCCAGGATTTGGAAAGTCAGGGATATAAAATAGTAAATCTGAACATTGGCAATCCGGCACCGTTTGGCTTTGACGCCCCGGACGAAATTGTGCATGACATCATCATGAACATCCGCAATGCCCAGGGCTACGCGGATTCGCGGGGGTTGTTTGCTGCCCGTAAGGCCGTCATGCATTACACCCAAACCCAGGGCATCCGGAACGTTGAAATCAATGACATATTCATTGGCAATGGGGTGAGCGAGTTGATTTTGCTCTCCATGCAGGCCCTGCTCAACACGGGTGACGAGATTCTATTGCCCTCGCCTGACTACCCCCTATGGACTACTTCCGTGGCATTAAGCGGGGGTAAACCAGTCCATTACATTTGCGATGAAGCTTCGGACTGGAACCCTGATCTGGATGATTTGGAAAGCAAAATCACTTCCCGCACCAGGGGGATTGTGCTGATTAACCCAAATAATCCGACCGGGGCGGTATACGAAAAGGAAGTGGTAGAACGGATCGCGCGCATCGCCGAAGAACATGGCCTCATTATTTTCTCCGACGAAATCTATGACCGCATCCTCTACGACGGAGCCGTCCATTACCCCATAGCCACCATGGTGGAAGAAACCCTCTGCGTTACCTTTGGCGGCTTGTCCAAAAACTATCGCGCTGCCGGCTTTCGGGGAGGCTGGATGATCCTGAGCGGAGCCAGGCACCGGGCCAAATCCTATATAGAGGGCCTTCTCCTCCTGGCCAGTATGCGGCTTTGTGCCAATGTACCCACGCAATACGCCATCCAAACTGCCCTGGGAGGGTACCAGAGTATTAATGACCTGGTGCTCCCGTCCGGGCGGCTCCACAAACAAATGAACCTGGTGTATGACCGACTCACTGCCATACCCGGCATCACTTGCGTAAAGCCGAAGGGGGCCTTGTACGTTTTCCCGAAGATTGACTTTTCAAAATTCAGCTTTGCCGACGATGGCCAGTTTGTGTACGATCTTTTGAGCGAGCAAAAAGTACTCGTCGTGGCCGGCACTGGGTTTAATTACATTCACAATGACCATTTCAGGATTGTGTTTTTGCCCACTACCGACGAATTGAATCTTGCCATGGATCGGATTACATTTTTCTTACACTCCCACCAAATCCCGTCGCCTCATCCCATCGAAGAGATGGTACACTAGCTGACAGGTCTGGGATTTGGGCCAATGTCCCCTCTCTGATCAAATCAGGGCGGGGACCAAACATTCAGAATCTCGGATAGTTTTGGAACCACATGCCCCGAACAAGTAGGGGCACAGTATCACCCTACCCCTACTCTACCGAATGAATACCGTTCCCTCGCCTCCCGACCTGATTGAACGAAAGGGTCAGCGCCTTTTCCTGTTTCTGTGCGGGTTGTTTCTCACCAATGCCCTTATTGCCGAAATCATTGGGGCCAAAATTTTTTCGATGGAATCCATGATGGGGTGGAATCCGGCCCAAATTCCCCTGGGTGGGCAAGTGCTGGATTTCAACATGTCGGCTGGTGTCCTCAACTGGCCGATTGTGTTCATTACCTCCGATCTCATCAACGAGTACTTCGGGCGAAAGGGGGTACGCCGGATTTCATTCCTCACCGCCGGTTTTATTGTGTATATGTTTGTTACCGTCTATGCCACTACCCTGTTGCCCCCGGCGCAGTTCTGGCTGGACCTAAACCGGGAGGATGCGGCCGGAAACGCATTCAATATCAACGAAGCTTTTTCCAGAATTTTCCGGCAGGGACTCGGGATCATGATTGGTTCTATCACTGCTTTTTTGCTCGGCCAACTTCTGGATGTTTCCGTATTTACCTGGCTCAGGCGTCGGACGGGCAGCAAACACATTTGGTTGCGGGCGACGGGTTCCACTATGTTTTCCCAATTGGTGGATAGTTTTGTGGTCATAGCCATTGCCTTTTATGTTTTTGGCAATTGGTCCGTGGATCAGGTACTGGCCGTCGGCACTGTGAATTATTTGTACAAGGGCGCCATTGCCATCCTTACCACCCCGCTGCTCTACGTTGCCCACTATTTTATAGACCGCTACCTGGGAGTAGCTCAGGCCGAAGAACTGGTCAAAGAGGCCGCTGAGTCCTCTTTTAGGTGAGCAAGGTACCTTCTCAGCCTTGATTTTTTTTGATCAGAAACTTACAGGATATTCCGATGGTGATTACACGACTTATCTTTTTTAACGGGATATTCTTTTCACCCAATGCATAATTTCCTGTTCTTTGCGGAAAATAAGTACCTGTCACTGGCCAACAACCCACTCATTTTCGCAATCAAGTTCCTATGAAGCTGGCAACCCCGTATAACCTTATCCTCATCATCCTCCTAGCCTTTTTTCTACGAGTATACAAGTCGGGTACGTATGCCCTGTACCTCGATGAGAAATACACCATGGTGATTTCGCAGGGGATCATCATGGAAGGAGCCAACCAAAAGGATGTCTTTTTTCAGGCGGGGAAAACTTATTTTACTCCCAAAGAATTCTGGAAGAAAAAAACCTTCGCCGATTACATTGAAGCAAATATTCGCAGCGACATTGGCAATAGTCCCATTTACTACGGTGTGCTGTGGGTGTGGCTGAAGCTATTCGGATTTAGTGATTTTTCAGCCCGTTTCCTTTCGGTGCTGTTCAGTACCATGGTTGTGGGTATGGTATATATCTTTGTGAAGCGACATCTGCGATCGGAATCGCTGGCGCTATTGAGCGCCTTTCTGGCGGCCATAGAGCCGTTTTTTGTGGCGTATAGCCACATGGCTCGTAACTACTCCATGAGTTTTCTGCTTACGCTTCTGGCTACGCATATCTTTTTGCTGATTGTGGAACGGCTGAATGCCAATAAGCCCGCCCGCAGCCTCTATTTTACGTACGGACTGATGTTCGTTCTGTGCATTCTTTCGCACTATCTCACCATTACGGTTTTTCTGTGCCACGGGCTTTACGTCCTTTTTTTCCTGCGGCCCCTGAAGCAATGGGTACCCTTTATTCTGACCGCGATCGTGGGGGTAGGTATCGTGTCGCTGTGGTTTATTTACGGTGGAGGAAAGTACACCTTCCAAACGCTGGCCTACCAGGCCCAACTGTACCGGGGGCTAGCCCAAACCCACCCCTACGACAACGAGTTTGCGATAATCTTACCCGCTACTCTCCCCAATGTTACCATCAAATCCATGCCGCTTTGGGCCGATCTGCTGATAATAACCAATGGCCTCGGTCAAATAGACGCCCTGGGACTAAGGAACATGGCCCTAGCCTTATTGCTTGGGCTACTCGCTACCTTTCTATTTCATCGGTACCGCCGGGCTGACAAACCAGCCCCCTGGATGCCGCTGGCTTTTGGCGTATTACTGATCGCCGGCTTGCCGTTTTATACCGTTCCCCGCCCGAGCTACATTGTGTTGGCGGCAGTACCTACTTTCTTATATTTATTCATTCTCTACTTGCGACAGAATCGCCTGTCCACCCAGCGGTCTCTCCTTATTTTTTTAGGTATTCTGGCCACGGTGCCTACCCTTTTTCTGGTTTTGATGTCGTTCAAAAACAACCATACCTATGGCCTTACCCAGCGGTATTCGGGTTTTTCGTTTCCTTACTCCATCATTTTCGTCGGGATGCTTTTGCAACAGCTGTGGCAGGCACCCACTAGGTTTAAGTGGATTCTGGCGGGGGTGCTGGCCATTCAGCTTTACAACGTAGGCAATCTTTTGGTGCGCATTTATCAGGATCGAGACCCAAAGTATACCTATTTTGTAAATCCAAGGGGGCCCAATCCGTACCTGCTTACCGCCGAAAAAATAAAGGCAACTTACGCCCCCGGCGATACCATCTTGTACCCATCGATCAAACTCAATCCCCGCGATTCCATTGAAAAGACCCATTATCCCTATTCGATCATGGATGCCCAATGGACCAACTTTTACCTTCCCCGAGATGCCGAGTACTGGCAACGTATGGACACCACCCAAACCGATCGTGTCATATTGATCAAAGGAGACACGGGCAAACGGATTGTCCTGTTTGATTTTGAAGGAAAAAAATACCGCTATTGATCATTCCATCCATTCATACTAAAAGGGCCCGGACGGAAGGCCTTTTGCTAATATTGTAGAAGAAGCCTCTGGATTATTTCTAACGGCACTAGTAGTATTGGCGCAAAGGATGATTTTTAAGCCAGAATAGTTTGATTTCCCAGCCTTATTGTTTTGCTATGACTACCGATTTGAAGGATCGTACCCGGCCGCTGCACCTGAGAATGGTCTGCATTTTGTTGTTTTTAGTACCTTTCTGGGGCTACGCTCAGGATGTCACTGGGCTAAGGCTGAAAAATTTTCGCCCAAAATCTATTTACAATATTCCCAAAACCACCGTTACGAAGGCCAAATACCCGGTGATTGATTTTCACGCGCACGACTACCCAAAGGATGACAAGGGGGTAGACGATTGGATCAAAATTATGGATGCGGCCGGTATTGCCAAATCAATCGTGCTATCCTATTCCACCGGCGCGGCTTTTGACGAGATTGTTCGCAAATACGCCCGCTATCCAAATCGGTTTGAAGTATGGTGCGGCTTTGATTATACCGATGCCGATAAACCCGGCTGGGAACAGCGCGCCGTGGCCGAACTGGTCCGGTGCCATGCCGCCGGGGCCACCGGAGTGGGCGAATTGGGTGACAAAGGACTGGGTGAATTGTATTCGAAACCTACCCCCGGTTACGGAATTCACATCGATGACCCACGCATGAAACCGCTCCTGGCCAAATGCGCCGAACTGAAAATGCCCATAAGCATTCACGTATCCGAAGATGAATGGATGTACCAAACACCTGACTCCACCAACGATGGCCTAATGAATGCCGCCAAATGGAATGTGGACATGAGCAAACCAGGAATCCTGAATCACGACCAGCTAGTAGGTACCCTGGAAAATGCCGTGCGCGATAATCCAAAAACAACCTTCATTGCCTGCCACCTGGCAAACTGCAATTCGGATCTTACCAAGTTGGCCCGTCTGTTCGATGCCTACCCCAACCTTTACGCCGACGTGGCCGCCCGCTACGGGGAGTTTTCTCCGATCCCAAGGTTTGCGGGAGCCTTTATGGAAAAATACAAAAATAGAATCGTGTATGGAACGGATATGGGGTATGAACCCTCCATGTACCAAATCACTTTTAGGATATTGGAAACGGCCGATGAGCACTTTTACGAACACGGCAGATTTTCCTACCATTGGCCGTTGAATGGCCTTAATTTGAGTGATTCGGCACTCAAAAGAATTTATTCCCAAAACTCCCGTCGAATCCTTTCGCATTAACTTCTCAGACAGCTGTCCGATTGCGATTTCCCACTCCACTTGTTGATTTTTATCAACAAGTCTTCCAATTTTTTCTGGCTATATTCCAATTGAAAAACGGATTGGATAGGTAGAGGCATACCGTTTACTAAAATGTTGTTTTGACAATTTTCATAAAGACCTGTAAGTCAACTACCTATTTTTTGTCAATTGGATTATACCCTCATTTTGGTTTTTCTGGTATATTTTTTTTGACCAATAAAATAGGAAAGAGGTATACGATGCCCTTGGGTACCTTAAACTGTCCAAGCATGCCTAAATGTAGGTTTTTTTAAAGGACATAACCAATCCCGGCCGCGTTTACCACTCTTCCTGAAATGTACCAGATTTGAACTTTACAAAATTGTATTATTCACACAAAATCCAACAGCCAAATGAAATTACCTTACGAACTCCAACCTGGTGACCGGTTCTATTATCGCCACAGTGTCGGCGAAGATGTAAAACTCTGGAGAGTTGTGGCAACGGGCCTAAATAGCCTGATCGCCAGCAGCGACCACGTTTACAATGTACCGTTGTATTATGATCAAATGGCCGAACCCGATCGCCATTTCTGCTACGTGCCTTCTCAGCCAGGTTTCTTTGCTACCTTGTTTGGAGCATTTCATACCAGAACTGGCACGATTGAACGCAAAGCAGCCTAAAAAACGGTTATTCAAAAGTATATTCCGGTAGGGTACCTGGCTCCACCGGCTTGCTCGGAATTGGAAGATAGGAGTGGTTCATCGTTGCTGTCGCCTCAGATGATCACATATGATCGCCGTTGCAATCCCTACATTCAGGGACTCTGCTCCCCCAAACCTCGGAATCGTGACCTGATGGTGTAGGTGCGCCCTAACCTCAGGTCCGATTCCCTGAGATTCGTTGCCCATAACCACGTACCCACCCGCCGTCGGGAAGGTGTAGTCGTATAGGGACGTGCCGCCCAGCAGGGTACCCACAAACATCCGATTTGACTTTTGTTCCTCCATAAAGCCCGGAAGCGAGGTGTAGTACGCCTTCACTCGGGTAAATGACCCCTTGCTAGCGGCTATAACTTTGGGATTGTAGAAATCGGTGGTGTTGACCGAACAAATGACTTTTGTGATACCGTACCAATCGGCGATTCGGAGGATGGTACCCAAATTTCCCGGATCCCGCACATCGTCGAGCATCAAGGCAAATTCCCCCGGATCTGCACACAAAAACCTATTTTCTTTCGTTTTTGCAACAGCGAGGCAGGTGTCATTGGTTTGAAAGGAACCAAGTCTGTCCATGTCTGCCGCCGAACTGCCTACCCATTGGGTGGTAGGGCTAGTCGGAATACTTCCGTACTTTTGCAAAAAATCGTCCGTAGCCACGACCATTTCCACCACAAAGTCGGAGGCTAATAATTCGAGAACGCTTTTGGCACCTTCCACCACAAAGGCTTCGTTTTGCTGACGAAACTTTTTGATTTTCAGTGAATTAATATATTTTATTTGATTTTTTGAAAGCATTGATCCGATCTCGTTTGGTCCTAAAACTCTGTTTTGCATCCATCGCTCTGGCTTTGGTATCGGGCTGTGCCCGACTAGCCCCCTCCGATCCAAAGGGATTTTTGCTGGGTACTACCGTTTTTAAAGGAAATGAGACCATAAAGGACAGTGAACTCGAAGCCTTGATTCCCCAAAAACCCAACCGACGATTTTTAGGTTTACCCATTTTCCCCTACCTGGCATTTTTTCAGATTGCCAAAATTACCTATAACCAGGAAGAGCAGCAGCGCAAGTTAAACGAGTTGTATAAGGAAAACCAGCAGTTTTCTGCGGATGGTGACGGGAATACCGCCCAACAGAAGAAAAATCAGCGGAAAATTGCCAAGAAAATAGCCCGCACCAAAAGAAGAGTGGAGGAAGGGAACGATTTCATGCGCATTTTTGGGGAACCTCCGGTTTATTTTGCAAATACCGATGTAGCCAAAAATGCCGAAAAAATCAGGGGCTACCTTTTTAATAATGGATTTTTTGAAAACACCGTAACCCCCTCCACCGATACCAGCTTCAAGCGGGTACGCATCACCTACACCATTGCCGAAAACCGGCCTACTCTCCTTAGAAACACTGTGTACTCCATTCAGGATCAGCGGGTGGATAGCCTTATTCAGCAGGAAAAGGATAAGACTTTTCTAAAAACAGCCGACCGCTACCGGGGGAGCGCGTTCGAGGAAGAGCGGGTGAGAATCGAAACCCTTCTCCGCGACAACGGGTACTATGGTTTTTCCCGGCAGTACATTTCTTTTTTGGTAAATGACACCATCACCGCCCCCTTGACCGATAGCCTGTTCCGTCAGGTGGACGTGACGCTGCGGCTCCAAAGCCCCACCGGGCAGGACGGGTTTACGCCCTACCCCGTCCATTCGGTGCAGTTCGAGATTCTGCCGCCGGGGGGATACCCCGACTCGCTGTTCCAAAAGGATACCACCTGGTACGAGGGCATTCAGTATATTTTTTCCGAAAAGAAATTCTCCCCTACCATCATCAATGGAAAGATGCTGATTCGCCCCAATAAGCTGTACAGCCAATTGGATGAACGCGAAACCCAGCGGCAGCTTTCCCTAACGGATCAATTCCGATTTGTTAATTATGGCTTCGACACCACCTCGGCAGGGCTCAGGAGTTATTTCCGGGCTATTCCCATGGACAAATACCAAATTTCGGCCGATGTGGGATTGAATGTCATTCAACTCCAACAGGCACCCGGCCCTTTTGCTAATTTATCCTACAAAATCCGCAACATTTTTAATGGTCTCGAAAATTTTGAAGCCAACCTTCGGGGAGGAATCGAGGCGGTAACCGGCTTCAATGACGGGAAACTGTACCGAAGCCAGGAACTCAGCCTCAATACTTCCCTGCTCTTCCCCCAGTTATTGATTCCTGCGGGATCGTTTCGTTACAAGTTTGGCCGGCTGAATCCCAAAACCCAGGTAGGCCTCGGACTTAACTACATCAACCGGCCCGAATATACCCGAACCAGTGTAAAATCGGCGCTTACCTATTCCCTGCAGCCTTCTCCCACTATGTTCGTCAACCTGTCGCTTCTGGATCTCAATATTCTGAATACAACCCGCCTGGCTCCTGAGTTTGACAGTCTGCTCGTTTCGTTACAAAACCAGGGCAACAACCTGCGCAATAGCTTTCGGAAATCTTTTGTGTCGGACGTAAACCTTACGATGGTTTACAATACCAACAGTTTCCTGGGGGTACCCCAAAAAGCCCAGTACCTCCGGGTGGCGTTGGAATCGGGCGGGACGAGCATCAACCTTTTTCCGGGGCAGCAGAGGCTGATTGAAAATACGTTCGGGGATTTGCAGTTTTTTCAATACCTGCGCTGGAACATTGACTACCGCAAGTACTGGCCCGTGGGCGCGCATACCTCGTTGGTGGCCCGGATCAACACCGGCAGTGTGTACAGCTACGGGGTGAATTCGGTACCACCCTACGAAAAATATTTCTTTGCCGGCGGTTCCAACAGCGTCCGGGCCTGGCTTCCCCGTCGCCTGGGTCCCGGTTCGTCTCCACCCCGCCTCACACCCAGTAATTTTTCGGTAGAAGCACCGGGCGAACTACTATTGGAAAGCAATATCGAATTGAGGGGACGGTTATTCAAATTCTTCGGCGATGTCAACTACGCGCTGTTTCTGGACGCCGGAAATGTGTGGTCGGTGTCAACCACCAATAACGATGCACCGGGCGATTTTCGGTGGGGGGAATTTTCCCGACAGATTGCCCTGGGCACCGGTTTCGGCATACGGTACGACCTCTCGTATTTTGTTCTCCGCTTTGATTTTGGTTTAAAAGTCTACGATCCCTACCTACAAAAGTTCGTTCTGGAAGACTTCAACTGGAACAAACCCTTCAATACTTCCCAGCCCAATTACCTGAACTTCAATTTGGGAGTTGGGTATCCGTTTTGAGAAGAATTTTTCAAAACCAGACTGCCACTTTGTCAGTTTTTCACAGAATAATTATTACTTTTGTGATTTATTTTTATCCCAGGGACCTACCTGCTAATGATTTAGAGCAGGTAAGGATTTGAGCACCACCTACCCAAAAGTACATCGTACCAGCCAATGGAACAACGCGTAACCAATTCGTTAAAAATATTGACCGAGGCCGATAAAGAAGCCTGTGAAGTAGTGAAAGTAAGCGAGGATGAACTGGCCATGAATAAAAAAAAGCTGTTCATTGAAAGCTACGGCTGTCAGATGAATTTTGCCGATAGCGAAATCGTTGCCTCGGTCATGCGGGGAGCGGGCTTTGCTACCACGTCCTCGGAACAGGAAGCCGACCTTATTTTTCTTAATACCTGCGCCATCCGCGACAATGCCGAGCAGAAAGTTCGCAACCGGTTGAAGCAGCTCAACCACCTGAAAAAGAAAAAACCCGGTATGTTGATCGGGGTGCTGGGGTGCATGGCCGAGCGGCTGAAGGCTAAGTTTCTGGAAGAAGAAAAAATGGTGGATATCGTTACCGGGCCCGATGCCTACCGCGACCTACCCCGCCTGGTTGAAGAAGCCGGTACGGGTCAAAAGGCGGTTAACGTGTTTCTTTCCCGCGAGGAAACCTACGCCGATATTTCGCCTATTCGACTCAACTCCAACGGCGTAACCGCCTTCATTTCCATCATGCGCGGCTGCGACAACATGTGTAGCTTTTGCGTGGTGCCTTACACGCGTGGCCGCGAGCGGAGCCGCGACCACCGGTCTATCCTGGCGGAAGCTCAGGATCTTTACGACCGGGGGTACCGGGAAGTGACGCTGCTGGGTCAAAACGTGGACAGCTACAAGTATCGGCCCGAAGGAGCCGCCGACACCGACGTGGTGTCCTTTGCGAACCTGCTGGCTATGGTGGCTCAGGTAAGTCCCGACCTGCGGATTCGGTTCAGTACGTCCCATCCCAAGGACATTACAGACGAGGTACTGCATACGATGAAAAAGTACGACAACATCTGCAAGTACATACACCTACCCGCCCAAAGCGGCAACAGCCGGATTCTGGAACTTATGAACCGCACCTACGACCGGGAATGGTACATGCAAAAAATTGATCGCATCAGGGCCATACTGGGGGAAGATTGCGGCATATCGCACGACATGATCACCGGATTCTGTACCGAAACCGAGGAGGAGCATCAGGATACCTTGTCCCTGATGGAACATGCCCGCTACGACTATGGCTATATGTTTGCCTATTCGGAGCGGCCCGGCACTCTAGCCGCCAAAAAGCTGACTGACGACATTCCCTACGAGGTGAAACTGCGCCGCCTGAACGAGGTGATTGCCCTGCAACAACGACTATCCCTGGAACGCAATCAGCGCTGGGTAGGTAGGGTTCATAAGGTACTGGTCGAAGGTACTTCCAAGCGTTCTACGGAGCAGTTACAGGGCCGCAACGACCAGAATAAGGTGGTGGTGTTTCCGAGAGAGCAGTACCAGAAGGGTGACTATGTACACGTGTTGGTAACCGACTGCACCGCGGCTACCCTGATCGGCCACGCCGTGGAGATGGTTACGGCCTAGGCGATGTTGCCCTCTTTTTTCAATTAAAATTCTGATTTTCAATGGATTTGTCCGAAATACAGGCCGTAAAAAATCGATTTGGGATTATCGGGAGTGCCCCTGCCCTCAACTACGCCATCAACGTAGCTATGCAGGTAGCGTCCACCGATCTCACCGTCCTTATTACGGGCGAAAGCGGGAGTGGAAAGGAGTCTTTTTCCAAAATTATTCATAGCCTAAGCACCCGCAAACACGGTCCTTTTATCGCCATCAACTGCGGTGCCATCCCCGAGGGAACCATTGATTCGGAGCTTTTCGGGCACGAGAAAGGTGCCTTTACCGGAGCGTTGGATACCAGAAAAGGCTATTTTGAAACGACCAGCGGCGGTACTATTTTTCTGGACGAAATCGGCGAAATGCCGCTTGGCACGCAAGCTCGCTTGCTACGGGTCCTGGAAAATGGCGAGTATATCCGGGTTGGTGCTTCCAAAGTTCAGAAAACCGACGTTCGGGTGGTAGCGGCTACCAATGTCAATCTGCGCGAGGCCCTTGAAAAGGGAAAATTCCGCGAGGATCTGTACTACCGTCTCAATACGGTCCCCATCTATGTACCGCCCCTGCGCGATCGGGGTGAGGATGTGCTGATGTTGTTCCGAAAATTCACTAACGATTTCGGCGAACGCTACCGTACCCGCCCGGTAAGGCTATCCACCGATGCCCGCGAGGCCTTGATGACCTATGAGTTTCCAGGTAATATCCGCCAACTAAAAAACATCGCCGAACAGATCACCATCCTCGAAACGGATAAGGAAGAGCCCATAGGAGCCGACACCCTGCATCGCTACATGAACCCCGTGGGGGCAAGTACCCGCAGAGCCCTGGTGCCGGTTAGCTTGAATGATAACTCAGACACCTCCTTTTCTGAGCGGGAAATTCTGTATAAGGTACTATTCGATATGCGGAGGGACGTAACCGAGCTCAAAAAACTCGTGCGGGACGTGCTCCAAAACGAGCAGCATGGCCACGACGTGCTCAAAAATCATTCTGAACTTTTTGAAAATCTAGGCTCGATGGATTCCCACACGTCGTCCCCGATGACTGAATCTTCTCGCCTGCTCGCAGCCCACGAGCAGCTTCCCTCCGAACGAAATAACTCGGAGAGATCCAACAAAAACCGGATTGTGGATTTGGATCGCTATTCCCAGGAGCGGAGCGAGATTGAGGATGTGGAGCATATTGCCGAGGAGGAAGAATCACTTTCGCTGGAAGATCAGGAAAAAGATTTGATCATAAAGGCCTTGCGGAAAAACAACAACAAACGAAAGTACGCCGCTCAGGCGTTAGGGATTTCGGAACGTACCCTGTACCGGAAAATTAAGCAGTACGACATTGATGAATAGAAGCCAGCACGTTGTGAAGGAAAGAAAAAACCAGCCGGGGAAGGGCTTACTACCTCATTTTTGTAAGTTTTCGGCTAGCCTTTGGGTAGTACTCTTGAGTGTATTTGTGTCCGGCTGCGGAGTGTATTCCTTTACGGGCACCAGCCTATCCCCCGATATAAAAACCTTCACGGTTCTTAATTTCAACACCGCCGTGGCGGGGGGGCCGGCCAACCTGCCGATTCAGGTAAATGAAAAACTCAAAGAATATTTTCAGAGAAATACCAACCTAACCCTCCTTCCCACGGGTGGGGATCTGATTCTGGAAGGTACCCTCACCGGCTACGACGTCACTCCCGTGGCTCCCACCGCCAACGATCAGGCCGGTTTCAACCGCCTGAATGTAACGGTCCAGGTGCGCTTTACGAATACCCTCGACGAAACAAAGGATTTCGACCAGTCCTTTTCATTCTACGCTGACTTCCCTCAGAGCCAGACGCTTAATCAAAACGAATCCCGCCTTTTGCCCTTGATCCTGGATCAGATTGTTCAAGATATTTTTAATAAATCAGCCGCCGACTGGTAGAATTCCCTCCAATATTTAGTAATTTTCGTCCTTGTTTTCTGACACCTGGGAGTCCATCCTATTCGTATGAGTATAGTTGATAAAGAAACCTTTGCCTACTGGGTAACCCATCCGCACGACATTGGCGCACCGAACCTGAGCCGCCTGGAAGATACCGCCCAGGCCTTCCCCTATTGCCAAATTACGTATTCATTACTGGCAAAGGTAGGCTGCGACACCAACGCCCCCCAGGTATCCAGGTACATTTCCCAGGCTGCCATCAACACTCTGAATCGGGCCGCTTTGCGGCGCTTGATCGAGAATGAATTCGCCTGGTCGGAGTCGCTTCTCAACCGCCTTGCCGACCTGCCCATGGGGAAGTCCTATTCCCGTGAAAAAGCCGCTCCCTACGGCCACGATAAGCCTATTTCGCTGATCCGGTTTGAGAACCGGTTTGATAAGAATTCCGAACCCTTCGACCGGGCAGATTCCCACGAAGTAGCACCCAAAGAAAAATTGCAAATGGATGAGACAGTAGCTACGGAAAAAGCTATTGAAGAAGACCTGACTCACAAGCGTCCGATCTTTGCGCCTATTCCGGTGATTGAGCTTATTCCGCTGCCAACACCCAAAGAGGACGAACGCCGCAAGCAACAGGAGATTATCGAAGCATTCATCAAAAATGACCCCCGGATTGGACCCATCCGCCCGAAAATCCAAGATGAAATAGAACCCGTAGACCTCAGCGTTCGGGCAAAATCAGTTCCAGTGGATGGATTGGCCACCGAATCTTTTGCTAAAATTTTGGTCAAACAAGGCAAAATAGATAAGGCAATTGGGATTTATGAAAAACTGATGTTGAAAAACCCAGAAAAAAAGGATTACTTTGCGAAAAAAATTGAAGAATTAAACTAGGGAGCTTAATCAAAAACCAAGGTACCTGTACCTGGTGGAAAAGCCCCGTATCCTCAAAAATTCATTATTCAAAATTCATAATTAACTATGTACCTGGCTCTTATTATTTTAGTGGCAATTATTGCGGTTCTCCTTATTCTGGTGGTGTTGGTTCAAAACTCAAAGGGAGGCGGCCTTTCCAGTGAGTTTAGCGGCGGAGGCACCAGTCAAATGTTTGGTGTTAAAAAAACCACCGACCTGCTCGAGCAAATCACCTGGGGTATGGCTGGAGCAATCATGGTCATTTCGTTGGTTTCGTATATTATGGTGGGCGATGGTTCACAGGCTGATCAATCCATCAATAGCGTCAACATCGAAAAAGCTCAGAACAGCACGCTGCCCGGTGGCGCTATTGCTCCTCCAACCGCCGCGCCTACTCCGATAGCTCCCGCGGATAGCTCTAAGTAAGCTTAGAAAAACTAATAAAAGTATCCTCCCTTTCGTACCGAAGGGGAGGATACTTTTTTATGTACCGGGGATGTCAGGCTTTATTGATATACCGCACCATCAACTGACGGGCAGCGGGAAGCAAGGTTTCGTTCAGCGGGTACTCCCTCGCCGACTCCACCATATAGGTAGCTGGGTTGGGGAGTTGGGTGTAGCGCCGGGTGAGCTCTACTTTCAAGTTTTCGAAGGTGGTATAGTAGCTCTTTCGCAGGGAATCCACCAGGTGGGTTTGCATAATCCGCTCCTTTTTAGCGTCAAAAAGAGTCACTTGGTACCTGAATATAGTGGTTTCCTGGCTCACCTTTCGGTACAGAAACAGGTACCCTTCCTCCGTCCGGAGGGGGATAATGCCGATCGGGGAAATCTGCAAAGTGGCTTCTACCTCATCGAGGCGGGACTGTCCCTCCCGGATCACCGTGGAAAATTGAGAGGTGGCAAATTCCAGAATTTCGTTCAAGTGCTCCAAATGGACGTCATCCTCGTAAAGTTCCTTGTACATAAGGCGCAACCGAACCGGATCAAGGCCGGTGAGATCCTTGGGAAAATTTGTACGAAGGGAATTCTTGGATTTTTTGAACGTCACCGTACTCTGGTAATGTTCCTGCACATGAGGCAGGTGCGGAAACAGCATTTGATTCTTGAACTCCCCCCTCACATGTTGCAGATATGCCAGTAAGACATATTTTTTATATTCAAAATCCAGTATTCCGTCAGTCAGCCATTGGCTCGAGAGCTTTGTCATAAATAGAGAACGTTGGGTTTCGGGGAAAATTTAGTCAATTCCATCCAAATACAAAACAATATTTTACGGATTACGGCTTTGATAGGGATTAAATTCGTCTAAGTGTCAGATTTATAGAATGTCAGGCTTAAACTGAAAAAATGACAGGCATTTTGGCTGGCACAGATTATGCCTGTATAGTACTGTCAAATTGAAACATGTGACAATTTTTTAACCTGTTAATTCTTATGTCAACTTTAACCGAAGAAAAAGTGAGTGTACAACCCTTAGCAGACCGAGTTCTGGTAGAACCGGCTCCCGCCGAAGAAAAAACTGCCTTTGGCATTATTATCCCAGATACCGCAAAAGAGAAGCCCCAACGCGGAACCGTCATTGCGGCTGGCCCCGGTAAAAAGGACGAGCCGATGACCGTGAAGGTGGGTGATACCGTACTTTACGGGAAGTATTCTGGCACTGAATTGGCCGTTGATGGCAAGGATTGCCTCATCATGCGTGAATCCGATATTTTTGCTGTTATCCAGTAAATAGCCGGTTTTCCGCATTTTTTTACTCCCCTAGTTTAAATAAGTAAAACCAAAAAATTAGAAATTAGTATGTCTAAGAAAATTTTTTTTGATTCCGAAGCTCGCGATAGAATCAAAGTGGGGTGGATACCCTGGCCGACGCCGTAAAAGTAACCCTGGGACCTAATGGCCGGAACGTAGTTCTTGATAAAAAATTCGGCTCCCCTACCATCACCAAAGATGGTGTGACGGTAGCCAAAGAAATTGAACTGAAAGACGCCATGGAAAACATGGGTGCTCAGTTGGTAAAAGAAGTAGCCTCCAAAACTGCTGATTCGGCTGGTGACGGTACTACGACGGCTACCGTTCTGGCTCAGGCGATCTACTCCATCGGTGTTAAGAACGTAGCTGCTGGTGCTAACCCAATGGATCTGAAGCGTGGTATTGACAAAGCCGTTAGCGCTGTTGTTAAAAATCTGGCAAACGCAGAAAGTTGATGATTTCGACTTCCAAGGAAATCGCTCAGGTAGCTACCATCTCGGCTAACCACGACGAAGAAATCGGTAAGATGATTGCCGAAGCCATGGAAAAAGTTGGCAAAGAAGGCGTTATCACCGTTGAAGAAGCTCGTGGAACGGAAACGGAAGTTAAAACCGTAGAAGGTATGCAGTTTGACCGTGGTTACCTGTCTCCTTACTTCGTAACCAACACCGAGAAAATGGAAGTTGAACTGGAGCGTCCGTTCATCCTGATTTCGGAGAAGAAAGTTTCGTCGATGAAAGAATTGCTGCCCGTTCTGGAGCAGGTTGCTCAAACAGGCCGTCCGTTGTTGATCATCGCTGAAGATGTTGATGGTGAAGCACTGGCTACGCTGGTTGTTAACAAAATTCGTGGTGCCCTGAAAGTAGCTGCTGTAAAAGCTCCTGGCTTTGGCGACCGTCGGAAAGCTATGCTGGAAGACATCGCTATCCTGACGGGTGGTCAGGTTATCAGCGAAGAGCGTGGTTTCAAACTGGAAAACGCTTCGATCGAATACCTGGGTCAGGCTGAAAAAATCCTCATCGACAAAGACAACACGACTATTGTCAATGGTGTTGGTGAGAAAGACGAAATATCACGGGCCGCGTAAACCAAATCAAAGCCCAAATCGAAAACACGACATCAGATTACGACCGCGAGAAATTGCAGGAGCGTCTGGCCAAACTGTCGGGTGGTGTGGCTATCCTCTACATCGGTGCTGCTACCGAAGTAGAAATGAAAGAAAAGAAAGATCGCGTTGACGATGCCCTGCACGCAACCCGCGCTGCCGTTGAAGAAGGTATCGTAACAGGTGGTGGTATTGCGCTGATCCGCGCTATCTCGAGCGCTGGACGAATCATGACAGGTAGCAACGAAGACGAAAAAACGGGTATCAACATCATCCGTCTTGCCCTCGAATCTCCACTGCGGACGATCGTAGCCAACGCCGGTGGCGAAGGTTCAGTTGTAAACCAGAAAGTGAAAGAAGGTCAGGGTGGCTTATGGCTACAACGCCAAAGACGATACCTACGAAGATCTGTTTGCAGCCGGTATTATCGATCCGAAGAAAGTAACCCGTCTGGCTCTGGAAAACGCAGCGTCTATCGCCGGTCTGTTGCTGACCACCGAGTGTGTGATTGCCGACGAGCCAGAAGAAGCACCAGCCGGTGGCGGTCATGGTCACCCACGGCGGCGGCATGGGCGGAATGATGTAATTCCCCCCTTCAATAAATTCAAAGGCATGGACTCGCGTCCATGCCTTTTTTTATGTCCAATAGTTCCCAAAAACTCAGCTAGTTCCCTCCGCACCTCACCCCCTGCCCATAACCATCCCGGATTTCAGCTTAAAATGATTCGGTGGCTTTCCTGCTTCGTCGGGTTGCGGCCTCCTAAAATATAATTCAATAAACAAAAGTCATGGTGAATTATTTGCATTCTACCAAAAAGATACCTAAAATTAACAATTAAATAATATTTGGGTAACATTTTACCAATTCAGCCTTGAAAAAGTCCTTCCTCCCTGCCATCCTTTCCTTTTTTCTCCTCGCATGCCTTACCGATGGATATGGTCAGAATACTTATTTACCCAAATTTTTGAAGGAGAAACAAACCTGGGATGAAAAAATAGTGGTGGTGTATGCCCCGAGTTCCTTGCAGTCAGCCGTGAAAGAACAATTGAACGTGCTGTATCAATCTCTCTCGATCCTAAAAAATGAAAAGATAGTGGTCGTACAACTGCCCGTATTACTATCGGCTTCCAACATAGAATTCCTCGATAAAAAATTAAAAATGCAGAGCGATCGACTGAATATATGGGTATTTGACGAAAAGGGTCAGCTGCGGATGACCAGTACCAAAGTGACGCCGGTGAAACAAATTCTTAGGGTACTTGACATTGAAATGCGCCCACAGGTTGTGGCTAGTACCAGAGTCCTGATGCCTTAATTTATCTCCTTCCTATCGTAACATATTGACAAAACAAAATAGCCGCCCGAGAACTCGGAGCGGCTATCTAATTTACTCAACGTTATGAAAAACTTCTGACTTAGGACGCAATCTGCGTTTCTAAGTCACACAAGTATAAAAAAAAATTAATACTCTTCTTTATTTATTTGGGACTAATTTGATTTTAATCAAATTAAATATAGAAATAGTCAAAATTGTCCCCATTTCTCTACTCCTTCTTTGCCATAGTCTTCTTTCAACTTACTGATTAATAAGTATTTAAAATCAAAAATAGGCTATTCTTCCAGAATAAGCCTTCCTTTCCAGCTATTTTCCAGCCAACTTATTTCCCTTTCCGCCTAACCAAACTTTCTTTTGATAATTCCCCAATTTTGTTTGTATTTTTAAAGCAATTATTAACCTACTAATTATTTTTTATCACCAAACTTGTACAATACATGAGAAAATTGGTTTGGACGTTGCTCGGTCTTTTATCCTTCACCGGAATAAGTTGGGCGCAGCAAACGTTCCCCCGTAACGGTGCGTACGATGAACGCCCCGGACGGTACGCGTTTACGAACGCCACGATAGTAGTTGACCCTCAGACTACTATCACCAAAGGAACCCTGCTTATTGAAAACGGAAGAATTGTGGAAGCCGGCACCAACGTTCGCATCCCAGCCGGAACCGTAGTTACCAACGTGCAGGGAAAGTACATTTACCCCTCCCTGATTGATCTGGATTCGGACTACGGCATGCCTGAAATAAAGCGGGAGCCGCGAGGCCGCCGCACTGCCCAGCAGCTGGAATCAAACAAAAAGGGTGCTTTTGGATGGAATCAGGCTATACAGCCAGAGGTGTTGGCCTCGGACCTATTTGCGCCTGACGCCAAAAAATCGCCGGATTTGCGTAAAAATGGCTGGGGTACCTTACTCGTTCATCCACACGACGGAATCGTCCGTGGTACCGGAGCCCTGGTTTCACTGTCGGACGAATCGGCCAATGCGGCACTTTTGCGCGACAAAGTATCGGCGCATTTTTCGCTCGACAAAGGAAGTTCCGGCCAAAGCTACCCCGCTTCGCTAATGGGAAGCGTGGCTTTGCTTCGCCAAACCTACTACGATGCGGAATGGTATGCCAAAGGAGGTAAATCGGACGAGTCTAATTTATCACTAGCCTCCTTCAACCAGATTAAAACTCTGCCTTCGTTTTTTGAAACTACTGATAAACTAGGAATCCTCCGCGCCAATTCCATTGGGGAAGAATTTGGAGTAAAATACATTGTAAAAGGTGGAGGGGATGAGTACCAGCGCATCGACGAAGTAAAGGCAACCGGGGTTTCATTAATTGTCCCGCTTACCTTTCCGGCCGCACCGGACGTAGAAGACCCCTGGGATGCGGATGTGGTGAGTGTGGCCGAGCTAAAAAACTGGGAAATGGCTCCTTCCAATCCTGCCGCCCTGGCCAAAGCCGGTATCACCTTCGCTTTGTCCGCTACGGGCTTGCGAAACAAAGCGGATTTTTGGACCAATATTCGGAAGGCAGTAGAATATGGACTGCCCAAAGACAAGGCGCTCGAGGCGATTACCCTGGCCCCTGCCCGCCTGGCAAAAGCGGATGACGTGCTTGGAAGCTTGTCCAAAGGCAAAATCGCCAACTTTCTGATCACCTCGGGTGACTTGTTCAGCGAAGATAATGTGATCTACGAAAACTGGGTTCAGGGAAAAAAATACATCGTGAATGATCTCAGTGCCCCTGATTTGCGTGGAACCTACGACATGACGGTAAAAGGCCAGGCCCCTCTTACCCTCAAAATAAGTGGCAAGGCCAGCAAACCAGAGTATCAGATTCTGCGGGATACTCTCAAAATAACCCCCAAAGTAAACGTAACCGGCCAAACGGCCACGATCAGCTACCAGCCCGACCGTAGGACACCAGGCACCATTCGCCTGACGGGATGGATTGACGGAAAAAACCTGACCGGGGAAGGCGAACTGGCGGATGGCACGGTGGTAACCTGGATGGCCACCCTGAAGGAGGCGATGAAGGCCGATACGACCAAACCCCAATCCGCAAGGGTACCCGAAACCGGTAAGCTATTGTACCCCTTCGTGGGACTAGGCAATGATGCCAAACCAAAAGCGGAAACTATCCTGATAAAAAACGCTACACTTTGGACCAACGAGGCCGACGGAGTACTACAAAATATGGACTTGATGGTCCAGAATGGTAAAATAGCCAGTGTGGGCAAAAACCTGAACGCCCCGGCCGGTGCCAAGGTGATAGATGGTACCGGTAAACACCTGACCAACGGCATCATTGACGAGCACTCCCACATAGCCCTGTTGACGATCAACGAAGGAGGCCAAACCAGCTCGGCGGAAGTACGAATGAGTGACGTAATAAATTCGGAAGATGTTAATATTTATCGCCAACTGGCCGGGGGAGTCACCTCTTCCCAGCTGCTGCACGGATCGGCTAACTCAATTGGGGGCCAAAGTGCAGTAATCAAGTTGAAATGGGGAGAGGCTCCGGCTAAACTCTGGGTACCCGAGGCGAAATATATCAAGTTTGCGTTGGGAGAAAATGTAAAACAAGCAAACTGGGGCGATGCCCCCCAGTGCGTTTCCCCAAACCCGAATGGGCGTGGAGCAGGTGTTTTTCGATCATTTTATTAGGGCCAAGGAGTATTCCAAAGCCTGGCAACAATATAATGGGCTCAAAAGCAAAGCCAATGTAACCCCACCCCGACGCGACCTGGAACTAGATGCCCTGGCGGAAATTCTGAAAAAGGAACGCTTCATCACCTGCCATTCCTACGTGCAGTCGGAGATTAACATGTTGCTAAATGTAGCCGACTCGCTCGGGTTCAAGGTAAATACCTTTACCCACATTCTGGAAGGGTATAAAGTGGCGGATAAAATGGCCAAGCACGGCGCCGGTGGCTCTACCTTCTCGGACTGGTGGGCGTACAAAATGGAAGTAAAAGAAGCCATTCCGTACAATGCCGCGCTGATGGCGCGGGAAGGCGTGGTGGTTTCTATCAATTCTGATGATGCCGAAATGGCCCGACGTCTCAACCAGGAAGCGGCCAAGGTGGTTGAATTTGGTGGAATATCGGAGGTAGAAGCCTGGAAAATGGTAACCCTGAATCCCGCTAAACTCCTTCACCTCGACGGGCGAATGGGTAGTATCAAAACCGGCAAGGATGCCGATCTGGTTCTGTGGAATAACCATCCCTTGTCGATCTATGCTCGCCCAGACTACACCATTGTGGATGGGACCATCTACTTTGACTACCTGGCCGACCAGGCGAAACAGCAAGGTATCCAAACCGAAAAAGCACGCCTGATTCAAAAAGCGCTTACAGCTAAAGCGGGTGGCTCGGCCACGCAGCGTCCCCAAGGCCGGGTGCCTCGGCTATGGCATTGTGAAGATGTCACCGGAACGCAAGATGCACACCTGGATTCCTCCCACTAATGGTACCAAAAAGTAAACAAAATATGCAGATGAATAAACTATTTCTCGCCTTGGCTATCCTGCTTTCCGTGGGAGCACAGGCACAGAATCCGGCTCCGGCAAAGGCACAAACAAGACCCATCGTCCTTACGGGTGCGTCCTATCCACGTCGGAAATGGTCAGGTAATTGAAAATGGGGTGATTGCTTTTGACAAAGGAATCATTACCGCCGTTGGAGGCGCTTCCACTGCCGTGGATCGTTCCGGGTCGGAGGTGATCGATCTGGCGGGCAAGCATATCTTCCCCGGAATAATCGCCATGGGTTCCACGATCGGTATTCAGGAAATTGCTTCGGTGAGGGCCACCCTGGATTACGAGGAAATTGGCGACATCAACCCCCATATTCGATCCCTGATTGCCTATAATACTGATTCGGAAGTAATTCCTACGCTGCGAACCAACGGAATATTACTGGCCCAGGCGGTGCCTCAAGGCGGAGTGGTGTCCGGTTCTTCGTCGGTTTTCAATACCGACGGCTGGAACTGGGAAGATGCCGTACTGAGAAAGGACGATGGGATTTGGGTTAGCTGGCCCTCCTACCTATCCCGGAGCTTCAATGCGGATGACTTCTCGGTGTCTATTCGTAAGAATGAAAGGAGGCCAGAGACGATTAGCCTCCTGGAATCAACCTTTGCCGATGCGAAAGCATACGCAGAAGCAGGTACTGGCACCGCCACGAATTTGCGGATGGAGGCCATGAAGGGGCTATTTAAGGGTACCCAGAATCTCTACGTGAAAGCTTCCTACGCAAAAGACATTGTGGAAGCCGTAAAATTTGCCCAAAAATTTGGTCTGTCTAAGGTAGTGATCGTCGGTGGCGACGAAGCTATCAAAGTAGCTTCCTTCCTGAAAGAAAATTCGGTACCGGTTGTGCTGGGCGGTATTCATCGCCTGCCCGGTCGGCAGGACGACGACGTGTTCGCTCCTTATGAGCTACCCGCCCTCTTGCACAAAGCCGGGGTAAAAGTAGCTCTAAGCTATGACGATGACTGGTGGCGGGTTAGGAACCTTCCCTTCCTGGCCGGCACGGCGGCCGGCTTCGGGGAGATTTCAAAGGAAGAAGCGCTCCAGCTAGTCACCCAGAACCCCGCCCAAATCATGGGGATTGATGGCCAGGTAGGTACCTTGGAAAAAGGCAAGCAAGCTACGCTGCTGGTTACCAGCGGGGATATCATGGATATGCGCGGCAATGTGGTAGAGCATGCCTTTATTAAGGGATCCAAAACCAACTTGGATAACAAACAAAAGCGACTGTACGAAAAATACAAAGAAAAGTACGGTCAGAAAGAGTAGTGACACTACACTTGAGAAAGGGATCATTTCGGCGAAATGATCCCTTTCTTCATTATTAGACCTCTTATTCAGCAAATTCGGGGGTGTTAGGTACCAGCCCCAGACTCCCCAGAAAATCCATACAAGCAGCTCGTATGGGATAGGTTTTGGGATTCTTCCGGTAGGCTGGCTGCGACATAGTGGCGTGGATTTCTTTGATTTTCCCGATGAATGGATTCTTGTTTGAAACATACAGTAGCTCATTGATCGCAAGCAACGCTAATTCGGTATTCTCATCCGAAGCGAATTTTCCTAAATTCTCTTGTGCTTTCCCCTCCCCAAAAACCTCATAGGCAATGGCAGATGCCAGGATGACAACCGGAGGGTAGGTATCTTCCATAGCTGCCAAAATCTCTGCTTTATGCCCCACCAAACTCGATTTATCCTGACTCCGCAAACCTATCACCGCCCAATACCGGACAATTTTTTCCGGACTTTGTAAAAGCTGAATTTGCTCCTTCAATGCTTCACTGGTCTTTTTTCCCGAAAGGTTGGCCGCACCCAGAATTTTTTCGATTGGAAATCTTTTTTTACCTAGGCGGAAGTCATAAGCGGTGGACGTTTTGGCTATTTCCGCCAATTCGTATTCGGGCAGGAAATGTATGTCTCTCGATCGAACTATCTCCTGATGCAGTTGTCTCCTCATCCGGTCGGCGATTGCCTTGTGGATTGGCGCATCCACCAAATTCGTCATTTCCCACTCATCCTTTTCAAGATCGTAAAGTACTTCGGCAGGTCTGGATTCAAAAAGCTTGCGTTGGGAGAGATTTAATTGATTGGTAGCCAAATCCTGTCGCATTACTTGTTTGATTTCCCCGATTTCCATGTACCGTATGTAACGCACCTCCGGCATGTAGGGCATGTAATTTCTGGCATACAGGTATTTGCCGTCAGTAACCGCGCGGGTCAGGTCAATCCCGTTATCGGAGCGGTCGGACGAAAGAATCACGTGATCGGCAAACACCGTGCGATTTTTCCCGAGAAAGACTTTTCCGTTCATATGATCCGGAATTTTCCCCTCGGCCAAATGGATCATGGTTGGCGCCATATCTTCAAAATTCAGAAGCTCTTTGGCTACCTTACCAGTTTCACGCCAGGGCGATAAGTGCCGGTACATGGGCGGCAACCACACCACCAAAGGCACCCGGTACCCCAGACCGATCCCGTTGGTCTTTCCCCTGGGGATTCCTTCGCCGTGATCGGCAAAAAAGATGATAATCGTACTGTCCCGGAGGTTGTCCTTTTCGAGCCGACTCAATAAGTTTCCAATCTTTATATCCGTCAATCGGATGGAATTGTACACCCTGGCCATTTGCTTCCGCATGGCGGGGGTATCGTGGTAAAAGGGGGGCATTTTGAAATCATTTTCGCCGATTCGCTCCGCTTCGGGCAATTGATCCAGTACCTCTTTGCTGTATTTTTCGTAGGAATCCGTCATGGTCCGCGATTGATGGGAATCCATGAAGTTGAATACCGCAAAAAACGGCTGACCCGGTTTTCGATTCCACCAACCCGCGGTGTACGAGCTCTCGTTCCAGGCTTCCTTTATAAATTGCTCAGGATTGGCCACGTTGTAGTCTGTCTTGGAGTTATTAGTGGTGTAGTACCCAGCCTGCTGCATGTAGTACGGAAACCCGCGCATGGCCGGGGGAATTGGGTAATTGCTCCGGTGATTGCCGGTACCCGTTCGGTAGGTTTTAACGCCGGTAATGAGGGCAGTCCGGCTGGGGGAGCAAACCGTGCCGGTGGAAAATGCATTGGTGAATCGGATTCCCTCGCTCGCCAGTTGATCAATAACCGGCGTCCGGGCTTCCCGATTCCCGTAACAGCCAATAAATTGGGGAGAGGTATCTTCAATCGTTATCCACAGGATGTTGGGTTTGGATTGGGCCTGGCAAGGTAGGTAGCAAACCCACAACAGTAGGATCGGAAGCAAAAGGTATCTCATGTATATGATAAAAATGCCTACCCCGGGGTTAGGGTAGGCAGATCTCAATAATAAAGAAAGCAAGAAAGAAGACTTTTATACCAATCGAATCCCCTCCTTTTCCATTTGGATTACCCCTTTTTTGTATAGATTGCCGATTGACTTCTTAAAGTTCTTTTTGCTCATTTCGAGCTTGCTATAGATCACTTCCGGGGTACTTCCATCGTGAAGGGGCAGGAATCCATCATTTTTTCTTAGTTCGGTCAGGATGCGTTCAATAAGGGGTTCAAAACGCTCCACACCCGGTTTTTCAAGAGAAATATCCAATTTGTTCTCTTCCCGGATTTTTTTCACAAATCCCTTCGCCGTATCCCCTACCTGAATATTCTTAAAAATTTCATTATGATACAGGAGCCCTTTGTGGAACTGGTTCACGATCACATTATAGCCCAGGTCGGTACGTTCCCAGATCAGTAAGTCTACTTCCTGACCCTCCGTAACCGTAAGCCGCTCATTATCCAAAAACTTGTTTATTTTGGCCGAAGCTATCAACCTGGATGAGGCATGGTCCAAGTACAAAAACACCACGTATTTTTCTCCCGCCTGCATCGGAAAAGGTTGCTCCCGAAAAGGAACAAACAGGTCCTTCAAGAGTCCCCAATCCAGGAAAGCTCCGTGGCTGGTAACTTCTTTTACTTCCAAAAAGGCAAATTCGTTCCTGATGATGTAGGGAGTCTCGGTGGTAGCCACCGGGCGGTCTTCTGAATCATTGTAAACAAATACCTTAATATCTTGGCCAATCTCCATTTCATCGGTCACATACCGATTGGGAAGCAGTACTTCTTCGCCTTGTACATCTTCCAGAAAGAGGCCAAAATCGGTACTGCGGGCGATTGTCAAATGATTGTATTTTCCGATAAACAGCATGGGGAGAGGTTAGTTCAGGAAAGCAAAGGTACAAAAAACCAGCAATCAAATAAGGACCCTCAATAAGGTCTCACATTTCATTTCTGTCTCTTCCCATTCCCGCTGCGGATCCGAATCCCCCGTAATGCCGGCACCGGCAAAGAGCGTGGCCACTCCATCGGAAAGCCTCAATGTTCTCAGATTGACAAAAAGGGCAGTTTCCTGATCCACCTGCACGGGTCCAAGGTACCCGCTATAAAAAGAACGATCGTAGCCTTCTACTGCCCGAATGTAATCCAGGGCCGGTGCTTTTGGGGTGCCGCATACCGCCGAGGTCGGGTGCAAAAGTTTGAGCATGACAGAACCCAATTCGGAAAAGTTTACATCCAGGGTGTCTACTTCAAAATCGGTACGAAGGTGGTACAAATTCCCCGCCTGAACGGTGTTGGGGCCTCTTTCGTGGTATTCCCTCAGCCTGATTTTTTTAAAACATTCTACTATGTAGCGACTAACCAACGCCTGTTCCTGAATTTCTTTCTGTCCCCAGCGAATATCCCGGGCAATCTGCTCTTCACTTAGGTCCTTATCAGCAATTTGAGTACCGGCCAGCGAAGTAGTTTTGAATACGCCGCCTGCATTAACGGCCACCAGCGTCTCCGGGGTAGCGCCCAGCCACATCTCGTCCCGCTCAGGTAGGTTTACCAGCGAGACAAACGCCGTTGGGTAGGCGAGGCATAGCTTCTGGAAAGCCTGAAAGGCATCAAATTGATCGGAATACCGTAACGTTTTGGTTCGGGAAAGCACAATCTTGTCCAGCTTTCCCTCCCGAATGGCAGTCACGGCAGATTGCACCATGTCTTTATAATGTACCTCCCGGGCTGAATCCACGGTATTTTTGGCAACCAATCCCTGCCAGTCAGGGGAAGAAATTTTTTGGGTACCTGCTGAATCTGTTGCCTCGTCAAGGAATTTTTTCACCAAGGGATGTTCTTCCCCCAAGGTATCCCGGTCTTTCTCCACCAAACCAGAATCCAAAATCGTAAAAATCAAATCTCCTTCCAGTACGTAGGCTTCCTCGTTGGGAAGATTTTCGAAAGGATGAATTACAAAACAGGAAGGCAGGGTTTCAAGATCAGGTTTCTTGGTTTGAACACCTGATTGGAGGGAAATAAGAAATTTTATTTTGTCACTATTGGGTAGTCGCCAAATCGCAGATGGAAAACCAAGAGAAATGGCAGACTTCCAAAGCGCATTCGGCTGGTAGATGGTATCCTTTAAGCTTGGGATTTGTTCCGAGATGAACATGCAGCGTATCCTTCTTCTAGTGTCCGAAAAAACTGTATTAACATTTAATTATAACAAGATAACACCAGATGACAAGTAAAATGTTTCAACATTCATCAGGATGCGTTAATTACCGCGATGGTGAGCCGACTGACACATACCAGCTTGTCCTCTTCATTGGTAATTCGGATGTCCCACACGTGGGTAGTGCGCCCTATGTGCAAGGGGGTGGCCCGCCCGTACACCCATCCCTCTTTTACCGACCTAATGTGGTTGGCGTTGATCTCTACTCCCACCGCTCTTTGTTTGATCGGATCAGCCAGGCAGAGCAGGGAAGCGACACTGCCCAGCGACTCCGCCAGCACCACGGAAGCGCCTCCGTGGAGGATGCCAAACGGCTGATGAGTCCGGTGATCTACCGGCATGCGGGCCGTAATAAAGTCCTCCCCAATCTCGGTAAATTCAATACCAAGTTGAGTATTAATGGTCTGGGGATTTAATGTACCCAGAAATTCGAGGGTGATTGACTTGTTAAACATTCTAAAAATTATCTAAATTTGTATGGGCTAATTACGCCATAAAAAGCATTTATGACAAATTTTTTATAAAAAAAGTACAAAAAAATTGAAAAGTAAAACGATCTACCTCATTCGACATGGCGAAACCGAGTACAACCGACAGGGCATCGTACAAGGAAGCGGCGTAGACGCCGAACTTAATGATTGGGGATTGGCCCAGGCGGATGCTTTTTTTGAAGCGTACCAACACATTCCGTTTGACAAAGTTTACACCTCGGCCCTACGTCGAACGATTCAGTCCGTTCAGGGTTTTATTGATTTGGGGATTCCCCACGAAAGCCACGCTGGGCTAAACGAAATAAGCTGGGGCTGCCGCGAAGGTCGAATCCCAAACAGCATGGATAACGAATACTACCGGGATCTGATCCTGTCGTGGCAGCAGGGGGAGGTAGAGAAGCCGTGCGAAGAGGGAGAAAGCCCTCTCGACGTGCGGAACCGGCAGAAACCGGTGGTAGACCTAATCCTGTCCCGTACGCACGAGCGCACCATCCTAGTATCCATGCACGGCCGGGCGATCCGCATTCTGCTTACCCTGCTTTTTGATGAACATCTCACCTCCATGGACAAATACGAGCACAGCAATCTTTGCCTTTACCGGTTGCTTTACCTATACGGCGAAAACCGTTTTGTGCTGGAAGCCGCCAACGATATCACCCACTTGCTCTCCCTGGATATTCCGCATAATTCCTAGCAACCGTTTGTGTAGGATCCCTCCCTTTGGTGTAAATCGCGGCTAGTTCCCTGGGACGATTATCTATATTGCTTCCTAATTGTAGCAGAATATATAATTTTTTGTATATTCCTACTAGGAATCAAGTAATTAGATATTAGCTCAATGTCCAAGACCCGCATATACTGGACACTTCAAATAATAGGCTGGACAACACTCATTATGTATGAGTTTATTGTCTATTCGGCTGAATACGGTTTTGACAGTAAATTTTTTTTTATTAGCCTGGCCAATATCTTTTTGGCCATCACCCTCACCCACCTCTACCGCCTTGTTGTTCGCCATTGGAACTGGTCCTCTCTCCCCCTGCTACGGCTTGGTTTTCGAGTTGGGTTTTCCATCTTGATTCTGGGTATCATCATGACCCTGGTGAATTTGCCGATGGACCGTCAGGTACTGGCCGACGATATTATAAATCAGCCTTTTGTATTCTGGAACTACGTTTCGAGCTGGTGCAAGACCATGGCAACCATGGTGCTAGCGTACACAGTTTACCATTACGTAGAACAAACCAGGCTGACGGAACTGGAAAAGATTATGCTTAAAACCTCCATGCGGGAGGCGGAGGCAAAAGTGCTGCGCTCGCAGCTCAATCCACACTTTACCTTTAATGCTCTGAATAGCATCCGGGCGTTGGTATTTGAAAATCCAGCCAAGGCGCAGCAAAGTATCACGCAGCTGTCGAATATCCTTCGTAATTCGCTCCTGGCTGACCGCCGGAAAACGGTAGAACTACGGGAGGAACTAAAAACGGTGGAGGATTATCTGGAACTGGAAAAAGTACGCTATGAGGAGCGGCTGGATTATTCGATTCAGGCCGAACCGCAAACATTATATTGGCAGGTACCGCCCATGATGCTTCAAACGCTGGTTGAAAACGGGATAAAACACGGGGTATCTACACTCGCCAAGGGGGGTAAACTGCTGGTCCAAACGGGGCAGGAAAATCATAATTTGCTAATCAGGATTTACAATACCGGGATACTTGGCAATAAGGATTCGGGGGGAGTGGGACTTCTCAACACCGCCGAGCGACTATCCATTCTGTATGGAAAAGAAGCCCATTTCAGGATTTATCAGGAAAATGAGACGACCGTATGTGCCGAGGTGAGTATACCCACCCTGTCAGAGGGATTGCAGCGGTTCTCCGACGACACTCCGTCCAAGCGGGCGGTAGGGCAATCCTAAATAGATATGTTGCTTCATTTGCTTGAATGACATTAACCGAAAATTGACGCCTTACATACCTATGCTTATTTAAACCTATACGAACTATCTGCCATGAGAACGCTAATCGTTGATGATGAACGCCTTGCCCGGAATGAACTTAAAAGATTACTGGAACCCTACCACAAAATTGAAATAGTAGGTGAAGCTTCCAATGCCGACGAGGCGCTGGACTTGATCGAAAATTTGCAGCCTGAATTGTTGTTTCTTGACATCCAAATGCCGGGAAAAAATGGTTTCGAACTGCTTACCTCTATTGAGGGAAAATCACCGGAGGTGATATTTACCACGGCTTACGATGAATACGCCATTAAGGCGTTCGAATTTAACGCTCTGGACTATTTGTTGAAACCCATAGATTCCGATCGCTTAAAGGATGCGATCAATCGGGTGGAGGAAAATCAAAGCCACCACGAAGAACCAGCCGAAACGCACGAGCGTAGCGAAAAAGTATTGGGTGAAAACGATCAGGTGTTTGTGAAGGACGGAGAGAAGTGCTGGTTTGTGAAGTTAGGGAAAATCCGGCTGTTTGAATCCATGGGGAACTACGTGCGGCTGCATTTTGATGATCAAAAGCCGCTGGTTCTCAAATCCTTGAATAGCCTGGAAGACCGCCTTGATCCAAACACCTATTTTCGGGCAAATCGCAAGCATATTATCAACTTACATTGGATTGAAAAAATAGAGCCCTGGTTTAGCGGCGGGCTGTTAGTCACACTGCAGGGAGGTGACCGCATCGAAATCTCCCGTCGACAAGCTATTCGCTTTAAAGAGTTGATGAGCCTGTAAAAGCAGATTTACAACAATCCCTCATCGGCAAAACTGAAATAGCTCATATCGGTGAATATCAAGTGGTCCAGAACGGGCAAATCCAGCATTCTGCCCGCTTCCTTTAACTTCCGGGTCAGGTCTTTATCGGCCTGACTCGGAGTTAGATTCCCCGATGGATGGTTATGAAACAGAATAATGGAACTAGCAAGTTGTTCCAAAGCGTGCTTGAAAATCAATTTCGGATCGGCCACGGTACCCGCCACGCCTCCCGAGCTGATTTGCACCGGACGTAGTACCTCATTGGCCCGGTTGAGGAGCAAAATCCAAAATTCTTCGTGGGGTTTATCCAGCAAGTAAGGTTTTATTTCTTCGTACGCATCTTTGGCGCTCGTGATCCGGCGGCGCCGCGGACTTTCGGATTCCTTTCTTCTTCGCCCAAGTTCCAGCGCCGACACGATCGAAATGGCCTTTGCCGGACCAATTCCCTTCAATTTGACGAGATCATTCACCGTCATACGCGCTAATTCATTCAAATTGTTGCCAGCAGCACTCAGCACGATCTTGGCCACATCCACGGCCGATAGATCAACGGTACCCATCCCGATCAGAATAGCAATTAATTCGGCATCCGTTAGGGCAGATTTGCCTTTGAGCAGGAGTTTTTCGCGTGGGCGATCCTCCTCGGCCCAGCTTAGTATTTTTCGGGGATTGTAGGGGTTGTCTTCCAAAGGAGAGTGGTTTTTGAATTAGACTAAAAAATACGAATAATGTTTCCTGGTAGCACTAATTCTTACTTCCGGATTTTGCCCCTCCCCTACCTTATGCCCCCATATTCGACAATGCAGCCCGGGCCTTATTGTCAATACTATTTTTATATTCGTGTTTCTTGTAGGACAATGCTTTCTTGAAATAAGATATAGCCAGGGAATTTTTGCTTTGCTCTTTATAGATGTATCCCAATTGAAGTGCCGACGACGGCCCAAAGTACAGGTTGGTGTTGCGGGTGAGTTGAATCGAACGCTCGAAATAAGGTAATGCCTGGCTCGCTTTACTCATTTTTTGCAGTATTCTCCCCCGGCGGTAGTTAAACTCTGCTTTGTTACTAGCCTCCGAAAATGACGATTCCGTAAAGGTTTCCAGCGATTTCCAGGCCTCGGACAGGTACCCCCCATCGGTGGCATACCGGGCCTTAAATAAGATTTTTTGCTCGTCGGTTACCTGCCCGGTGAGGTAAGACTCGGCAAATTTTGCGGCGTACTGATCCGATTCAACGATCGTTTTCCCTACACTGCTAACTCGCCGGATGGCTTGTTGCGCCTCAGCTTCTTTGTTCACTAGCCATAGGCACAGGAATTCTTTGAAATAACTATCCTTCAAAAAATTAAAACCCCGAAACGATCGCTGAAACTTGACATAGTACCCATAAGCTGCATTGTACTCGCCCTTTTGAAGGAGGATTTCGGCCCGGAGGTAGTCCAGAAAAGGAAAAGGAATATAGGCGGATGATCGCGGCGCTTTCTGTAAGATCGTCAGAGCCTCTTCGCTGTACCCCTCCTTCATCAACACCGAAGTAGCAAAAAAATGCAGCAGCAAATTGTCGGGCTGATCGGCCGGTAACCCTTTTAATTCCCGGATTTGAGCCGGACTCAGCTGCAGCGTGTAGGCATGCAGCAACAGGTGAATCAGGCCGGCCTCCTGCCGGAAAAGAGGATCCTTATCCTTTACAACCTGCAGCTCCTTTATTCCCCCTGCGATATTGCCCGACAACCCCAGCACTTTGGTAACCCAGGTATACTGCTCGGGTACCGAGCCAATTAGTACGTGCAGAAGTCCCAGGGATTTCAGGGTAGGAACAAAACCCGGGAATTTACTCCGGTTTTCTTCCAGCAGGCGATAGGCCTTTATTATATCCCAGCATGCCGACACCTCACTGCCGAATTTGAGCTTGGCAAACGCCCAATGAAGCCGTACCTCCGCCTCAAAAAGACGTTTGAAAGGGGAGTTATCGGACATCTTTTCTAGCTTTGCAAGGCGAATATCTTCGTTTTTTGAGAGTCGGGCATACGCTCCTTTGTCCTCGGAAATAAGCAGATAATACATGTCAGCATAGTTGTCTAGATACAGGAGAGCCCCGTTTTCCGGATCGATGCTTCTTTCCTGGTCCAGAAGTTGCCGGGCTTTATCCAGCCGAAGTTTTTGGATTTCAAAGTAAGCCAGCTGAAGTTTCGGTGTGAATACCTGAGCTACTTCGCTCTCACTTGCGATGACGGGACCAATGCACCAAAATAAAATGAATATGAATCCAAAAATATATTGCCTTTTCATACTACCAAATTAATAAAGTTCTTACTCAGAACATACGCCCTTGCTTTGGTAAAAGTTGATTTCGAAACCAATTTTCAATAAACCGTTGATACTACTACTCCCATTTCTGCCGAATTGTTAAATAAAAAATGGTTATCCAGCGGACAACCATTTTTTATTTAACAGATATGTATACGTTTTATGTCAGAATATACCCTTTAAGTTGGGTTGACCAGTATGTTCGGCTACTTGTGATCCCTAATTATTTACATGTGGTGGCCGCAAACTAGCAGAGAGTACGTGTTTCTACCGGCGACCAGTAGTTACCACGGGATCAGGAGTATCCACGCCTCCGAAAATTCTGCCACAGTGCTCGCAAACGATCAGTTTTTTGTGTTCCCGAATATCTGCCTGCCGCTGTGGAGGCACTACGTTGAAGCAGCCTCCGCAGGCACCCCGCGAAACGGTTACCACGGCCAACCCATTCAGGGAGTTATTGCGAATTTTCTGATACGATTTCAGAAGTCTTTCCTCTATTTTTCCAGCTTGTTTATCCCGATCTGATCGCAGGGCTTTCTCCTCTTCCTGATTTTCACTGGTGATTACGTCCAGTTCCTGCTTTTTGGTTTTCAGGTCTTCCTTACGCTCGTCAAGGATTTGCTGGGTGGTATTGAGGTCATCCTCCACCAGGCGAATACGGGCCTTAGCTTCACTGATGCGCTTATCGGCCAATTGCATTTCCAATTCCTGCAATTCAATTTCCTTGGTGATGGCATCAAACTCGCGGTTGTTCCGAACATTCATCTGCTGATCCTTATAGCGGGTGATCAGCTTTTCTGAATCTTTTTGGGAGTTTTTGTACGAATCAATGGAGGCATTCAGGTTGGCAATTTCCGAGTTAAACTTAGCCACTCGTGTCTCAAACCCGATGATTTCGTCTTCCAGGTCACTGACTTCTTCGGGTAGATCTCCTCTAATTTTTAGAATCGTATCCAATTGAGAATCAATTTCCTGTAAATCTAACAGTGCTTTTAATTTTTGAGCGATTGTGTTTTCCATGTATGGCTTCTGGTACGTTTTTCCTTAGTTAGTTTTTTGTTAATCGAAATTTTGCCAGGTAACCATCAAAAATAGTAGGAAACCGGATTTGTATTTACTTCGGATAAATAAAGCGCAAAATTATCAATTTTTTTTGACAAAAGGGTAAATAATTGCTGTTTAGTAAATACCTCGCTTTCGTAATGACCGATATCACATATGGCGATTCGGTTTTCGGCATCAAAAAACTCATGGTATTTGAAGTCGGATGTTACGAAAAGCATCGGCCTGCATGGCCATCGCGTTTGGCAACAAAAAACTGCCCGCCCCGCCGCACACGGCTACCCGTTTTATGACAGAATTGGCCGTAGTCGTATATTTGATTACGGTAGCCTGCATGGAAGTTTTGAGGTGGGACAAAAATTCGGGTAGGGACATCGCCTCGGGTAGGTCCCCGATGGCACCCGCACCTACCTCCTGATTTTCATTTTCAAGTACCTGTACGTAGTAGGCTACTTCCTCGTACGGATGGGCCTTTTTAAGGGCTGACAGGATTCGTTTTTCGAGGTAGGCGGGGAACATCACTTCGATTCGTTGCTCTTCGGCGGTTTCCAGGGTACCTACCTTCCCTAGGTAAGGATCAGCCCCCTGGTTTGGCTTAAAAGTACCCATCCCATCCGTCCTAAAACTGCATTGGGAATAGTTACCAATTTGTCCGGCTCCCTCAGCAAACACCTGTTCCATCACTCGTTCGGCGTAGTCTGGCGGTACAAAAAAAGCCAGTTTCCTTAGTACCTCTCTTTTGGGGGCCAGAATTCGCACCTTTTCTAGCCCAAGCCTGTGGGCAATCATCCAATTCACACCGTTGGGTACGTGGTCCAGATTGGTATGTATGGCATACAGGGCTATGTTGTGCTGGATGGCCTTTATGACCGTCCGCTCTACGTAGTTTTTCCCGTTTAGCTTTTTGAGTCCTTTAAATATAATCGGATGATGCGAGACAATAAGGTTGCAGCCTCTCTGAATAGCCTCCTCCACCACCGCCTCGGTACAATCCAAACTGATGAGGATTCCGGTTACTGTCACCGCGGCATCTCCCACGATCAGACCCGAATTATCGTAGCTCTCCTGATAGGCGGGTGGGGCCAATTTTTCCAGGTAGTGAATGATTTGTTGAATTGAGGACATAAGAGGGGAGCGCTTGGTCTTTACGCACAAAAGGTTTTACCGGGTCTTGGAATTTTTGAGCCGATTGATTAGACTATTTTTAGTATAAAATGAGTTTCATTATTGAGAGAACTACCACAAGAGACCTCTTATATACCCACTGGTTCGATTTTTTTACCGATTAATCAATTCCACCTAGGCGGATATAGTTTTACGTTTTTTTTGGATATATTTGACCTAAATACACACTAAAAATTTACATCATGATTTCTAACACAGTAGTTGTTAAAAATCCGAGCAAACTCGCTCGGTGGATGGTTGCGACTGACCCAGAGTCAAAAGCCAACTCTGTCCTGATTTTGAAAGGCACCTACCCTTCCTACCTTTTTGAAATAGTACCCCCGAATGATGATCCCGCTTGTTATGCCGTTGAATTTGGTGGAGGTATGCACTATATCCGGGTAAGGCAAGACATTGACAAAATGGGTCCACCACCCCAAAGCTACATGCTGGAAATGCTGCAATGGTATTCGAAATGTAAAATGCGTCCTACCTTACAGCGAATTAATTCCTCGACCCAGGAAAAATGAAAGCAAATTCTACCTTGTATACCTCAAAACTGACTCTGTTTCCTTGTCAAGCAGAGTCAGTTTTTTTTCAGTTCGTTCCCTCCTTATTCTCTACTTCCAGCGGCGCTTTGCCGTTATCAGCCTGGCCATGCCGCTGATTTTCGAATATTCTGGCCGATTCCACATCCTTGGGTTTTACTTCAAAAAACTCCTTATGGATATCAAACGGAGTATCCCCTGACCCAATTTTACATTTCACATACGTACCATCTTCTTTCAGCTCGTAGGTGTTTACATTGTCCTTGAGATTATAGGCCAGCATCATGATGGTTTCCTGCTTTACCTGCTTGTCAACCAGAATAAATAAGGATTCGATTCTGCGGTCAAAACTCCGGACCATCACGTCGGCACTTCCACCGTATACAAGGGGATCGCCCTGGTTGTGAAAGTAGTAGATACGGGAGTGTTCCAGGAAATTCCCCACGATTGACCGCACGCGAATATTCTCACTGAGGCCTTTGCGGCCTGGGCGCAGGCAGCATATACCCCGCACGATCAATTCTATCTTTACCCCGGCCTGGGAAGCTTTGTACAAGGCATTCATGACCGCCAGGTCTTCGAGGGAGTTGATCTTGATGCAAATCCCACTGGGCAATCCTTTCTGGGCATTGTCGGCTTCCTGCGCAATCATTTCGATGATCCGTTCGCGCATTTGCCGGGGGGCCGTGATCAGGTACCGGTAATCGCTGGGGAGCGAGTGCCCGGTGATGACATTGAAAAACTCGGAAATATCGTGGGTATATTCTTCCTTGGTCGTGAGCAGGCCAATATCCGTGTAGAGCCTGGCCGTATCCTCATTATAATTCCCGGTAGAGAGGTGGGAGTACCTGACCACTTTATCGCCTTCGTTCCTGACAATATGAAGTAGTTTGGTGTGGGTTTTGAGTAATCCAATTCCGTAGATTACAAAGCAGCCCGCCTTCTGCAGCCGCTGAGCCTCCCGGATGTTGTTTTCCTCATCAAACCTGGCTTTTACCTCAAAGAGTACGGCGACGTGCTTCCCGTTTTCGGCGGCAGTAAGTAAGGCTTCGGTTACCCTTGAATTTTTTGCTAACCGATAAATCGTCAATTTAATTGACAACACATTGGGGTCTTCCGCCGCCTGTTCCAGAAGTTGGAGCACCGGTTCGAAGTTGTTGTAGGGGTGGTGCAGCAAAATATCCCGCTCCCGGATGATTTCAAAAATATCCGTGATTCGTTCCTTACCCAAGCTCAAAGGAGTTACCGGGGGATGTAGGGTCGGGATTTGATCTTTGAATTCGTTATGGCGGATGATTTGCCAAAAACAGGTAAAGTCCAGCAAACCCTCCGCCCGGTACACGTTAAAATCGTCGATCTCCCACCGTTTTTTCAACAGACTCAGCAAATCCTCGTCTACATCGGTCTCTACCTCCACTTTCACCACCCGGCCAAGCCGCCTATTTTTTATTTTCTGCTTTATTTCATCAATAAAATCTACCTCCATATCATCGTTCTCTTCCAGGGAAAAATCCCCATTTCGGATGATACGAATTAAATTTGCGGTTACAATATCCACATTCCGGTAGAGCTTTTTCAAAAATGCCCGAACGATGTTTTCCAACGGAAGGAACAGGATTTCATGGTCACGCTCAATTACATAGAACCGGGGCAAATTGAGGGGCAGCTGGACAAAGGACAACTTGCGGTCTTCTTCGCTGGTGGTGCCGGTGGTTTGGGTGATGACTCCAAATATAAGCACCTTCGCTAGTAGCACCGGAAACACATGGGTATAGTCATACAGCATCGGAGTCAGCATCGGATAGATGGTGCGGTCAAAATAGTCCGATATTTTTTGCCGTTCCACCTCCGTCAAATCTGACATGGAAGCTAGTTTGCACCGATGTTTTTCAAAGAGCGGTAACAGTTCTTCTTTCAAGCACTGGTTCTGCTGCCCCACGAATTTTTGCAGCGCTTTCAGGAGTGTTTTGCGGAAGGGTACCTCTCTTAGGCCCGAGTAGTCTACTCTTTCCTTGCCGTAGTCGAGGTAATTGTACAGGCTACCCACCCGAATGGAGAAAAATTCATCCAGGTTGGAGGACGTAATCGCGAGGAACTTTAAGCGATCAAAAAGATTTCTGTCTGGATTTTGGGCTTGATCCAATACCCGTTCGTTGAATTTCAGCCAGCTCAAATCCCGACTGATAAAATCACTCTGGTCAATAAGCTCGCTTACTTTATCACTAGATCGCATAAATTTCCCTTCTTCCATTTTCTCGTTGGTATCGTTAAAAAAAGAAAGCAAATTAGACAACCGACTCTTTTTCTCGTTGCTTGGAATTAATGAAGGATCGTTTGGCATGGCTGGTTCAGAATAGTGTCCCTTTCGGGCAATGAATAGGTAATAGGATCTGAATGGTTGGCTTAGGTACTGACTAAAATTAAATGCAAGTGGAATGGTACCCCAAAATTACTACGTCTTTTGCCAGATGAAGGTACCGTTTGATCAGGCTACTTTAAAAAAAACGCATGACTGACCCATACTAGTCAGTCATGCGGGAAATAATTTGAGTACTTTTTATGGGGTACTACACATCCACCCGGGCATATTTGGCATTTTTTTCAATGAACTCCCGGCGCGGAGCCACTTCGTCGCCCATCAACATCGAAAAGAGGTGATCGGCCTCAGCCGCTGAATCAATCCCCACCTGTTTGAGGCTCCGGTGTTCTGGATTCATGGTTGTCTGCCAAAGTTGTTCGGCATTCATTTCCCCCAAACCTTTGTAACGCTGAATGTTGACTGATTCTTCACGGCCACCGGCTATTTCGTGGACAGCGGCTTCGCGCTGCGCCTCGGTCCAGCAGTACCGCTCTTCTTTTCCTTTCTTAATCAGGTAAAGCGGAGGCTGGGCAATGTAGATGTACCCATTTTCGATCAGAACTTTCATATACCGGAAAAAGAACGTCAGGATCAGCGTCCGGATGTGGCTCCCGTCGATGTCGGCGTCGGTCATGATGATGATCTTGTGATACCGAAGCTTGTCAATGTTCAGAGCCCGTTCATCGTCTTCCTGCCCGATCTGCACCCCCATAGCGGTGAACATATTCTTGATCTCCTCGTTCTCGTAAATCCGGTACTCCTGGGCTTTTTCCACGTTCAGGATTTTACCTCGTAGGGGCAGAATAGCCTGAAAAGCCCGGTTGCGTCCCTGCTTGGCGGTTCCACCGGCCGAGTCTCCTTCCACGAGGTACAATTCGCATACTTCGGGGTCGGTTTCGGAGCAGTCGGCGAGTTTTCCAGGAAGGCCAGTACCGGTCAAGATATTTTTGCGCTGCACCATTTCGCGGGCCTTGCGGGCCGCGATCCGGGCCTTGGCGGCCAATACCACCTTGTCCACGATAATGCGGGCCTCCTTGGGGTGCTCGTTGAGGTAGGTGTCCAGCATTTCGGATACCACCTGACTTACCGCCCCGGCCACATCCGAGTTGCCAAGCTTGGTTTTGGTTTGGCCTTCAAACTGAGGCTCTTGTACTTTCACCGAAATGACGGCCGTCAGTCCTTCGCGGAAGTCATCGCCGCTTACTTCGATTTTCTCTTTGCTCAGAATCCCCGATTTGTCGGCGTAGCTTTTCAGCGTACGGGTAAGCGCCGCCCGGAAGCCCGATACGTGGGTACCTCCTTCGATGGTATTGATGTTGTTGACGTAGGAAATTACGTTCTCACTGTACGAAGTATTGTACATCATAGAAACCTCCACGGGCACCGCTCCCTTGTCACTGTCCATGTGAATAGGGGCCGGAATAAGTGCCTGCCGGGTGCTGTCGAGGTAGGTAACGAACTCCACCAACCCGCCCTGAGACAGAAACTCTTCGAACTTGGGCTTCTCGTTTTCATCCAGGTCGCGCATGTCGGTCAAGGTCAGGCGCAGCCCTTTGTTCAGAAAAGAAAGTTCCCTGAGCCGGGTAGCTACGGTTTCGTATTTGAACTCCGTAACCGTAAAAATCGAATCATCGGGCTTAAAGTGGATGGATGTACCGGTTTTGGATGAATCACCAATTATCCGCACGGGGTACATCGGGAATCCTTTCTGATACTCCTGCTCAAAAACCTTCCCTTCGCGGTGGATTTCGGCTCTTAAATCAATAGAAAGTGCGTTTACACAGGACACACCTACGCCGTGCAAACCACCAGAAACCTTATACGTATCTTTGTCGAATTTTCCTCCCGCGTGAAGTACCGTCATTACCACTTCAAGAGCGGATCTTTTTTCTTTGGAGTGGATACCGGTTGGTATCCCCCGGCCATTGTCATGGACGGTGATGGATTCGTCCTCCTCGATGATCACGTGAATGGTATCACAGTAACCCGCCAATGCCTCATCAATAGAATTGTCTACTACCTCCCAAATCAGGTGGTGGAGACCTTTAAAACCGGTGTCACCGATGTACATTGCCGGACGTTTCCGGACGGCTTCGAGTCCTTCCAGAACCTGAATGTTTTCGGCTGAATAATTACTTACTTCCAGCGTTGCTTCGTTTGCCATAAAGTTTTTTTTACACTACAATAAAAAGCGCCCGCCATTGCGGGATTGTTTAACACGTAAAGATACTATTTTTTCCCCGTTTTGCCTATCTCTTTTTTGCTATTTGAAGGGTTTTTAGCGACAAATTGTTCCTGCCAATCAGGATCTCCATGGGGCTGGTGTAATTCAGAATGGCAAGGCTTCTCACATCCCCGTTGATATAAATCCCGCTACGGTGCTGGGGAAGGTAGGAAAAATTGGTAGTACCCTCATTTACAAATACCTGCACCAGGTTTGCATCATTTTTCCCCATTCTTACCCTCACCATACTTTGGTTTCCTCCCAGCAGAATATCTTTTTTTCCGTCTCCATCAAAGTCAGCTACCCCAATAGCAAATACCGGAGAAAACTGTGCCTGAAGCGGCAACGGTTTGAATTGTAGCCTCCCCTTGGTATTCTCCAAAATTCCACTCAGCAGGTTAGTGACTTTTTTGGGAATCATTTTTCCCAACTCACTCGCTGAATAGATATCCGCTAGGGTGGCTTTTGAAAAGCTCACGTAGTCAGTGTACTTCTTTTTTAAAACCGGAAGCTGGTCCAGCAGTTCGTCGCGACTCGCGTAGGGATACTCTTTTCCGTCTGACGTGACAGAGAGGATCGGGATGGGTCGCGCCCCCGACGTAGTATCGGTATAGAGGGCAAGGCCTCCCGGAGCCGCGACAGTCCACTGCCAATTGGTACCCGTGTTACCCACAACAAAATCCACGTCCCCATCCCCATCCAAATCAGCCGGTTCCAAGGTATTCCAACAACCCATCAGCTGCGAGGTACCCCATTTTTCGTTTGCAATACGAAACACACCCCTGCTATCCTGCTGACAAATCTGAATGGGGCCCCAGTCGGTGCTCAAGACCAGCTCGGGAGTTTTGTCCTGATCTAAATCCTGAAAGGTGGCTTTGGTTACCATTCCAAGACTCCGATGATCGGGTAAAAGGCGGGAAGTTTGGTCAGAGAACCCTCCTTTTCCGTCGTTTAACAAGAGGTACCCTCCCCTACTTTCCGGAAATCTTCCGGGTAAAACCCGTTCCCCGATAAACAGATCGGGGTCATTGTCCTGATCCAGGTCGGCGATCGCCAGGGAGGAGGCATTGAGCCTAAGGTCGGGAAACGGGGCTCTCACGTATGTATTTCCGGAGTAGAGGTACAACCGGGGACGGAGCAGGGAGTCAGTTGGGTTGAGGTCATAGCCCGCGCTAGATACGAGCAAATCATCATCTCCATCGCCATCCGCATCAAAAAATTGGGCGTCAGAATCTTGAAATAGGGCGTCCTTCTCAAAAGCAGGTATTTTTAAGGATTGGTAGGTTCCATTTTCCCGAATAAACAAGGAACCTGATTTCCCTCTGACACCACCGATATACACAGCCACCGAAGTGGTACCCCGCCGCGTGGATTGTGCGATAGCCGGGCCCTGGAAAGTAAGCATGTAGGGCAGCAACGGCTGAATCCTAAAATCGTTTCTTGGTACTTCTGGCTGATAAAAATCGGGACCAGTCACCTCGTGAAATAGAGGGTCGAAAGGTCTTTCAGTCAACACCATGTTGGAGGTAGCATCGTATTTGACGGGATGGACCAAGTTGGCGGCAGGGTGTCGCAGGACTTGAACGCGGCCGTCCGTCCACTGAATCGTGGCAGAATCTACCTTGGCCCGTTTCAATCCAAAGTGAACGGGACCTGCCATGGCTGATTGAAAGCCCCGAACCGGCATAAAATCCTGGGATTGCCTCGTACCATCAGTTTGAAAAAGAGTGATCCTGGCTCCTACTTTCAAAGCGTAGGTGGGTGCTTGTAAGGCAAACGAGATAGACTCCGCAGCATCGGCTTGTGCGCTGTTATTTTGATAAATGAAGGCTTTATCGTTTACGTTATTGGTCACAATATCCAGATCCCCGTCATTGTCCAGATCGGCATAAATTGCGCCGTTTGACTGGCTGTTGGTAGCAAACCCCCAATCTTCTGTTTTTTTGGTAAAAGTGAGATTGCCCTCATTTCTAAAAATAAAATTTGGCTGATTGATGGGAGGCATGTTGGCAATAATCTCCATTTGCTCGGTTGATTGGCCGGACGATCGGGCGCTCAGCTGCAGGTCGGTGGAGTACTTCAAAAACTCCATATTGGTGTAGTCGCGGGCATAGCCGTTGGTAACGAACACATCTTTATGGCCATCGTTATCAAAATCAGCCATCAGAACGGCCCAGCTCCAATCCGTGTTGGAAATACCCGCCAACTGACCCACCTCACTGAACTGGGGTACCCCTTCGGAATTTGTGCCGTTGTTCAGTTGAAGCATGTTGCGCATCGTTTGGTCGTGAAACCCGGCCCTGAGCAGCTGCTGGTACTTGTCAAAATTATCATCGCCCGCGGTCAGTTTGATCCGATCGTTGGTAGCGGGGAGCATATCCAGGGTGATAATATCTGACCAGCTGTCATTGTTGAGATCGGCGGCGTCGGTACCCATGGAATACAGCGAAACATGACCCGTAGCCTGGCGGATTACTTCTTTGAAAGTTCCATTTTTTTGGTTGAGGTAGAGGTAATCATTTTCGTTGTAATCATTGGCCACGTAGATATCCGACCAGCCGTCATTGTTAAAATCGTTCACATTTACCCCCAGCCCAAAGCTCAGTACGTTGGAAACTATACCCGAAGAGTCGGTAGCGTCTACAAAGCGGCCTCCGTCGTTGCGAAGCACTTTGTTGCCATAAGCCGGATTTTTTTGTTGGCGGTATTGGGATAGTAGCTGACTAAATCCGGCAAAATCCTGCACGGAATGGTTGAGCAGGAAGCAATCCGTATCCCCATCTTTATCATAATCAAAAAACACCGCCTGCGTGGTGTAGGAGGGGTCATCCAGGCCATACTCGGCGGCTTTTTCGGTAAAAGTCGGGATGCCACCGGAGGTACCCCCGTCGTTGACATAGAGGAGGTTTTTGCGGAGGGCGGGATTCTCTGCCCCCGACCGGCACACGTACAGGTCCATCCAGCCATCATTGTTAATATCCACCAGCGACACGCCCGTTTTCCAACCTTCGTTCAGGCCCACCCCGGCCTTGTCTCCGACTTCCTCGAACTCCATCTCCCCCTTGTTGATGTAAAGCTGGTTCGCCACCATGTTGCCGGTAAAGTACAAATCTACCAGTCCATCGTTGTTAAAATCCGCCGCGGCCACTCCGCCTCCGTTGTAGAAATAGCCGTATTCGAGAACATTGTTCTCGGCGTCTTCGTCAATGAAATTGGTAAAGGTAACGCCGGTATCATCCGCATCCAGCAGGGTAAACAAGGTATCTTTCCTTTCACAACCCACCACCGAAAGAAAGAATAATAGGACAATCACATACAGAGGTTTCATACCGGCTGACTCAATTAATATTTACAAGTAGCTAAGTACTGAAAAAGGCAGGCTTTATGCCCGCCTTTTTCAGTAAAAAAATCAAATTGATCGGGTTAGTTTTTGTCCCACCATAAGGGAGTACTTGCTTTGTCCGGTCCGCCCAGCAATCCAACGGCCGCCGTAACCGCCGCGGAGTTAGTTTGCTTTTCCAAATCGAGGAATGGAATTCGGCGGATGAAGGTACCCGCTGGCAAATCAGCATTGTCCGAGTTTACGATGGGGTACAGCTTGGGAAACCGGGTCCGGCGGAACTCCGCCCAGGCTTCGAGCCCGTCGGGATACAGGGCCAGCCATTTTTGGGTACCGATCTGTTCGCGTTTGACGGCCTCGGTGGAAGCCGCATCCCACTTGACGGGAATATTGGAAAGCGCGGGTGATTTCAACGGGTCACCGGGAGCAACGGGAGTTTTGGTGCTAGTAACATAGGCCTGAATGGCGGCATCGCTGGTGATCCCCCACTGGCGCAGGGAGGTTTCGATGCCTTTGTCGTACAGTTCCTTGGCTGTTCCGCCCATGTTCCACCCATTCAAGGCCCCTTCAGCCCGCAGGAAATACGCTTCGGACGTATGCATAATGTTCTGTGGGACCGTCAGTTGGCTATTCCAGGCGGATCCCCCGCCGGTTGCCCATCGGGAACCTACGTTGGAGTTGTCGTTATTGCCATTCCCGGCCTGGTTGAGTTGGGCTGGGAGTAGTCCATTCCGGAGTCCTTCGTAGCTGGACGTACCAGAAGCAGGCTGGAAGAAAATTCCGATACGGGGATCCTCGTAGCCTTTCAGGACCGACTCCATGGAAGCACTCATCCTGAACTCGTTCCAGATAGCGATCCGACCCAAGCCGTTATGATCATTACCAGCCTCGTTTTTAACCATAAAGGCCCCGTCGGCCAGGTCGGTCATGACCCCACCGGCGTAAGCAGCTTCGGCCTGAGTTTTGGCCACGGCCGGGCTCACTTTCGAAATCCGTAGCGCCAGGCGCAGGCGCAGGGTATTGGCAAACTTTATCCATTTGTTCACATCCCCGCCGTATATCAAATCGAAAGTTCCGTATGGTTTTTCAGAAGTTTTTCCTTTCAGAATCGTAGTTGCGGCATCAAGCCGTTTGAAGAAATCTTCATAGATTTTATCCTGAGGATCGTACTTCACGGTCCGGGCCGGTACGCCTGCATCAAAGTAGGGAATGGGGCCGTAATAATCGGTGAGGCGATGAAAGGCAAAAACCCACATAATGTTAGCCATGGCATTCTCAGCCGAGGTGGGTTCGGTAGCATCCAGAAGCGTCCTTAGCTGCGGCACTACCTGGGTATAGATCGGATTCCAGTGACCCGTGAGCCAATCAAACCGCATCACGTACCGATCCGAAGGGAAGTAGGTGGCCGAGGTGGCAAAATACTGGGCGTACAAATCAGCAAACAGGTTCTGGGCGATTTGATACGTTCCGCCCGCGTAAGAAGCCTGCTGCTCAGCCCGGGAAAAAAGAAACGGTAGTTCATCTTTGCCGAGGGTGGTCAGCTTAGTTTTGCTGGTATTCATTTCCTCAAACTTTTCGGTGCACCCCCACCAGATCCCCGCGGAACCAAGGAGCAGCCCGAAAAGGCCTAGTTTGATAAAAGATTTTTTTGATGGGATTTTCATATTCGAATATGATGATTTAAGTCCTTAAAAAAAATGTTTTGTGACAGCGAGGGGCTTAGAAACCTAACTTTAAGTTTAGGCCCATGCTACGGGAAGAGGGCAAGCTGCCGTACTCAACGCCCTGGAAATTCCCGGCACCCAGGTTTACATCCGGATCAAACGGTAATTGTCTCTTTTCAACCCCCGGAATATCAAGGGTCGCATACCCACGGTACAGGAAGAACAGGTTTCGGGCTACGAAAGAAAGCCGGGCAGTTTTGATAAAGAAATTAGCCGGAGTTCGGATGTTGTACCCAACTGACAACTCGCGCAAACGGACGTTGGTAGTAGAATAGGTAAAAAACTCACCCCAGGAATACCGACCACCCGATACCGTGGTCCAGAAGGTCTCCGCGGTAATAGCCTTGGTATTGGTTTCGCCAGTAGCGGTGACGGCTGGCAGTACCCATCCACCTTCACGATTGGAAGTAGTGTAATCGGCATTTCCGTCAAAGGCTAGGTTGGCTTCCGTTCCCGAGGTCATGGTTCCGCCAAAGCGACCATCAAACAGGAAGCTAGCTACGAAGTTTTTGTAATTGAAGGAATTATTGAACCCAAGGGTGAATTTAGGGTTGAAATTCCCTATTTTTTCGCTGCTGGTAGCCACCGGCTTGCCATTGTTGTCTACCACAAAACGGCCCTGATCGTCTCTCTTCCAGCGCTGCGCATACATATCACCGTACGATCCGCCTTCGGCCACCACCGGCCCGGCCGTACGTCCGTATCCGCCAGCGAGGAAGGCAATTTTGATGTCGGGATGCAGTTCTACGATGGTGTTAACGTTCCGGGCAAAATTGAGGGTCATGTCCCACTTCAAATCCTGGCTCCGGAGGGGCTTACCCGTTAGGGTAATCTCAATCCCCTCGTTGTTGATTTTACCGGCGTTGATAAACTGGTTGGAAAAGCCCGATGCCGGGGCCAGTCCAAGGGTCAGGAGCTGGTTGACCGTATTGGTGTTGTAATAGGTCATATCCAAGCCCAAGCGGCCGTTGAAAAATCTCAAATCCACCCCAAATTCAGTGGAAGAAGAAATTTCCGGTTTCAGGGTTTCGGCCGGTTGAGTAGCATCCCGGGAAACAAATCCGCCCGTACCACCCTGGGAAAACGAATAGGTTTGGGTCAAGAGGTAGGGATCGGTATCATTTCCTACCTGGGCCCAGGAACCTCTGATTTTGGCAAAACTTACCCATTCAGGCATTTGCATGGCATCCGAAAGCACCAGATTGGCCCCAAAAGCCGGGTAAAAATAAGAGTACGGCTTAGGCAGGGTCGAGGACCAGTCGTTACGAGCCGACATGTCGAGCGTCAGATACTCCCGAAAAGACAGGGTGGCGGTTCCAAAAACATACTGAAGCTCTTTTTCTGAGAAGGCTGCGATCTGGCTAAGGGCTCGGGCAAAAGACAAGTCAAACTTATTAGGGACGAGCAGCCCGTTGGCATTGGCTCCTACCTGCGAGAATTTTTTGTAGGTAGACCCGGCTCCAATGTTGTAGGTTAGAGCAATATCTCCCCCGATTTTGTTGTTACCCGACAGGATTACATCCATGTTCCGCTCCAAAATGTCGTTTGTAAAATCCTGATAAGAACCACCGGGACCAGCAAAAAGCAAGGTCCGGTTGGACCAGCTACGGGTAAACCGGTCATCGTAGCGATCGTAGCTTATCCTACCCTGGATGCTAAGCCAATCGGCAAGTTCGTATTTGGCTGATCCCAGCAGGATGGTCCGATTCCGCTTTTCCTTATCGAAGGTCTTGTTGGTGGTCCAGAAAGGATTCATGTAAATGGACGAGGTAGTCCAATAGGTGGGGATCCCATTGGCGTCTTCGAAGGTTTTGTATTTTTCCAAATCCACGCTACGGGGTATTTTGTACAGGTTCATTACCACCGCACTTTCCTCGCCCGACCGGGGTTTGTTGTCAATCACCTGATTGGTGTAGGTGATTTTGGCATCGGTGGTTAGTCGCTTGGTCAATTGGGTACTTACGCGCAAATTGATCGTATGCCGGAGCAGGTCGTTGTTTGGTAGCAGTCCCTGGTTGTAATTGTTAGTATAGGAAGCATAGGTCTGCACGCTTTCGGTACCGGCCGAGATCCCTACCGAATTGTTGGTAGAAATGGCATTTCGAAAAAAATCTTTGATATTGTCCGGATAAGTGGTACCCTTTGAACCCCAGCTTCCACTAGCCTTGTCGCTCGCTACGCCCCCGTTTCCCTGCACGTAGGTATTCTGGAGGGAAGGTAGCAGAAACGGCGTTTCGACTACCACGCCCGAATTAATATCGGTGGATACTCTCCCCGCTTTGCCTTTTTTGGTGGTGATCATGATCACGCCATTGGCGGCCCGGCTGCCGTATAGGGCTGAGGCGGCGGCTCCTTTGAGCACGTTCATGGATTCGATGTCGTCCGGATTGATGTTCGACGCGCCATCACTACCGTTTATCCCGCCGAAGTCACTCCCAACCTGGCCCTGAACGGTGTTGTCTATGGGTACCCCATCAATCACAAAAAGCGCATTGTTGTTGCCCCGGATGGACCGGTTTCCGCGGAGGGTTACCCTGGTGGCCGAGCCGGGACCGGATGCACCCTGCGTCACCACCATACCGGCCACTTTTCCGGATAAGGTATTGACAAAATTGGCGTCCCGAACATCGGTCAGCTGTTTTCCATCAATTTTCTGGGTGGAATAGGTCAGTGATTTGGCACTGCGTTCTATTCCCAAAGCGGTAACTACCACCTCGCCCAGGTTCCGGACATCCGGGCCAAGGTTGATCGTCAGGGTAGTGGTAGCAGCCGATACGCTGACTTCCTTCGTTTCGTACCCAACGGAAGACACGACCAGGGTAGCCAATCCCGAGGGCACAAGCAGACTAAATTTTCCGTCCGTGTCGGAGGTAGTACCGCGAGTGGTACCTTTCAACAAGACGTTGACGCCAGGCATGGCAGAACTGTTTTCATCAAGGATTTGCCCGGAAACCTGACGGTCCTGAGCATAGGCCTTGGTAAATAAAAAGGTTGCCCAAATACACATGAGCAACCCGAGAGGTAGTTTTTTTAACATACTTTAAGTGAGGATTAAATGAAACCGACACCTAAGTTAAAATCATTTATCTTAATTTCATACCAAATTAAATTTATTTATTAATTGCTTTTTTTCAGCACTTTAATCCTCCGGATAAGGCATAAAAACAAAGCCCGCAAAATCGCCTTCAATTACAAATAAGCAACAGAATTCATCGGCTTTTTTATAATTCTCGACAAACAATTCCACCGATTCTTCCCCCACCAGCCTGCGGTCTACGAATTCCTGTAAATAGGACGCCCGGTAATTCCATTTGTTGCCAAGCTCCTCCCGAGCGATCAGCAAAAGCCCGATTTCGGCATCGTCCCTGCCGACAACAAAAACGGGATAATCAGAAAATCCGCGCTTCCGAACTTGGTAGGAAGCTTCTTTCAACTGGTCGGCTACCTTTATGAAGTCCTGCGAAATTAGCCCGAGTAATTTTCGGTTGACCTCGGGCGAGTTTGCATCGTCCATCAGGACATTTTCATTACTATGATTTATCATGTCTTTATTTGATTTTTTGGTTGTCGTAAGCGGGTATTTTTTCCAGAAAAAAGATCCTCCGCTCGAACAAAATTTACACTCGAATCCCAGACCATTACATACGGGCCGCCAACAGAAGCGTGAGATCTTTGTACCGCATGCTGAATTTGCGAGCTATGTAGGGATTTGTTAAGGTTCCGCGGTGGCTGTACACCCCTTTCATAAACCAACGATTGGCATAAATCATTTCCTCAATCCCGCCAATGGTGCCGGTTTGGAGCAAAAAGGGCAGAAAAATATTGCTCAAAGCCGAACTGGCCGTGTGCGCTACCCGCGAGGGAATGTTCGGAACGCAGTAGTGAATTACCTCATTGTGCCTGAAGGTAGGGCTTTTGTGCGTGGTCATGCGGGAGGTTTCGAAGCATCCTCCCTGGTCAATGCTCACGTCCACGATGATGGAGTTGGGGCGCATTCTGCCGACCATTTCTTCGGTCACGATGCAAGGACTTAGGCCATCCTCGGCCCGCATGGCTCCAATCACCACATCCGCCCTGGATATGGCTTCGGTGAGGGTATCCGAATCAATAATGGAGGTATAGAGATTTTGGCCAACAGCGTACTTCAGGCGCTGCAAACGATAAATATGATTATCAAAAACTTTAATATCGGCTCCTACTCCCATGGCCGCTCTGGTGGCATACTCGGCCACCGTACCCGCGCCAATGATCACCACATTGGTGGGAGCTACTCCGGTGATTCCCCCCAGGATAATGCCCTTACCTCCGTTGGCATTACTCAGGTACTCGGCCGCAATCATGAGGACTGTACTACCGGCTATTTCGCCCATAGCCCGAACGATGGGCATTCCCCCTACCTGATCCTCAATGAATTCGTAGCCGATGGCGGTTATCTTTTTTTGATTGAGCCGTTCAAAGTAATCCTTGGTAAGGGCAGGCAGATTGAGCGTGGAAATCAAGGTAGCTCCTGACTTAATCAACTCGAACTCCTCCCCCACCAGCGGTTCTATTTTAAGAATCAGGTCGGCCTGGTACACTTCCCGGGCCCCATTCACCAGCTGTGCTCCGGCCTCACTGTATTCATGATCCAGGAAATTGGCCTCGATACCAGCCCCTCGTTCCACCAACACCTCGTGTCCGTTTCGTACCAGTATGGTGACGGCATCCGGGGTAAGTGCGATCCGGCTTTCCTGAAGCGAAATCTCACGGGGCAAGCCAATCAATAAAGAATAATTATCCTTTTTGATCTTGACCTGCGATTCCTGGGGGTAAAGCTGGGTCTGCCTGGCTAGTTGTTCAAAACCGGTAATTTGGGATTGTGCCATGTTTCTGGTATCGTTTTACAAAAAAGTTACCCTATTCTACGTTCACGTTTCCTGGGAGGGCAGTTTTATAAAGTGGTTCGGGTTAGCTGGTTGGAGTCCGGGCTATTCTGGTGCAAAAATAGCTATTTTTACCATCAAAGCTCGTGTACATTAAAACTAACCCACTCAAAGGGGTACCTATCTTTTTAGGAGTATACTTCCACAAAAGAACTTTTCAGTGTGGCCAGAATCCACCCGCCAGTAAATGGGGTTATGCTTCATTTTTTCAGATTTTTGGGAATACGGAAGTGGGTAGGTAAAGAAAATTCGTCTTTTCCTATATTGCACTATTAAAAGCAGCTTTACTTTTCCTTACTAAGGCACGTACACAATTTTCTTCCGTAATATTCATCACGTATTCATTATGACAGAACGCATTCTAAATGTAGGTCTAATTGGTTTTGGTCTCTCAGGAAGGTATTTTCATGCCCCCTTCCTTTCCATAAATCCCCGATTTAAGTTAAAAAAAGTTGTTGAGCGAAGCAAGAACGAGGCTCAGGAGTTCGATCCAACCATCGAAAACGCCAGATCCGTGGAGGAACTGCTCTCGGATACCTCCATTGACCTGGTCTTTATATGTACTCCCAATGATACCCATTTTTCGTATGCCATGGACGCCCTGGAAAATGGAAAACACGTGGTGATAGAGAAACCCTTTGCCAATTCTGAAAAGGAAGCCCGACAGCTCTTCGAAGTGGCCGAACGTAACGAACTGGTAGCTACGGCCTATCAGAATCGTCGCTGGGATTCTGACTTTCTAACGATTCAAAAATTGATCCAGGAGGGAAAATTGGGGAATGTGGTGGAATACGAAAGTCGCTATGACCGGTTCAGACCAGCCGTCCTGTCCGATACCTGGAAGGAAAAGCAAGCCGAAGGTAGTGGAAATGTGTACAACCTCGGGCCCCACCTACTCGACCAGGCTTTTGTCCTTTTTGGAACCCCCTTAACCGTAACCGCTACCATAAAAAGTGTGCGTGAAAATAGTTCGGTTGACGATTATTTTACCATTCAGTTAGGCTATGAAGATAAAGTAGTGCTGGTCAAATCCAGCCTGATGGTATACGAAAATAGTCTGCGTTACGCCATCCATGGAACCAAGGGTACCTTTATCAAGCGCGGCCTGGATGTTCAGGAGGAAATATTGCGCCAAGATGTCCTTCCTAATACTGCCGACTGGGGCATGGAACCTGAAGACCGTTGGGGTACCCTTCACAGCGACGCCTTCACCGGAATCGTGCAAAGTGAGGCGGGCAACTACATGGGCTTCTACGACTCGGTGTATGATTCCATCGTGTACGGAAAAGAAGCGAGCGTAAAACCCGAAGAAATCCTTAGAACCACCCGGGTTATTGACCTGGCATTCGAAAGTAGCCAGCGTCAGACGACTATTAGTTATTAGGGTGTATGGGCTGTAGACCAGCAATCAGGTGCTTCTAGTTGAATATTATTCTTGTAGTGACCCTAGCGAGCAATAAAAAAATCCCCCTTCGCCTACTCGGAAGGGGGATTTTTTATGAAATGATGATTTATTGCAACCCTAATTCCTGACCAATTGCCTTTACTTTTTCTTTCAGGCTGGCGTATACGGTATCAAAATCTTCGTTGTTTTCCAGGTTACCACGAACCCCCACGTAGAATTTGATCTTGGGTTCGGTACCGGACGGGCGGCAGGTAAATTTGGTGCCGTCGGTGGTAAAGAATTGGAGCACGTTGGAAGATTCTATACCCATCTGGCCCGAAGGAATGGTAAATACGGTACCCGTACGCAAATCGGTATTGGTCAAGGCCTTGTAATCATCCATGCGAATGACCGGCGCACCCGCCAGGGTTTTGGGCGGATTGGCCCGGAAGTCAGCCATCATCTGTTGAATTTCATCCGCGCCGCTCTTCCCTTTTTTCGTGATGGAAATAAGCCCTTCATAATAGAAGCCAAACTGCTTATAAATTTCCATCAGCATGTCAAACAAGCTCAACCCTTTGTCCTTGGCGTAGGCGGTCAGCTCGGCTATGATGGCACAGGAAGCTATGGCATCCTTGTCCCGTACAGCGTCCCCAATCAGGTACCCATAGCTTTCCTCACCGCCACCGATAAATTCTTCAAGACCTTCTTTCTCCCGAATTACCTGCGCTATGTACTTAAAACCAGTGAGGGTATTGTAGCATTTCACGCCGAACGCATCGGCCATGTTGTCGATGAGATCGGTAGTAACGATGGTTTTACACACAAACTGATTTCCTGTGAGCTTGTGAGCGTCCTTCCAGGCGGAAAGCAAGTAGTAGATGAGGAGGCTAGCCGTTTGATTGCCATTCAGTAGCTGCAACTCACCATGGTGGTTTTTGGCTCCAATGCCTACCCGGTCGCTATCCGGATCGGTACCCAAAATAAGGTCGGCATCAATTTCCCTGGCTTTTTCCATGGCCAGCGTCATCGCCTCGCTTTCTTCGGGGTTGGGATATACTACCGTTGGAAACTGCCCGTTGCCGTTGGGTTCGGCCTGCTCCTGAATCACGGTTACGTTCTCAAATCCCATGGCGGCCAGGGTACGCGGAACCAACTTCACACCCGTCCCGTGGATGGGTGTATACACGATTTTAGTATTTTTCTGACGCTCGATCGCCCCTTTCGAGATCGAGAGCGAAAGAATATGGTCCACGTATTGCTTGTCAATTTCCTCGCCGATGGAATGAATCAAATCAGGGTTTCCCTCGAATTTTATTTGGTCCACCGAAGTAATGGCATTTACTTCCTTAATGATGTTGGCATCGTGAGGAGCCACTACCTGCGACCCATCCACCCAGTAAGCTTTGTAGCCGTTGTATTCTTTGGGGTTGTGCGAAGCCGTAACCACTACTCCGCTGTGGCAATCGAGTTTCCGGATGGTGAAGGAGAGCTCGGGCGTTGGACGTAGGGACTCAAAAAGATAGACCGTAATCCCATTTGCTGAAAAAATATCGGCAATAATATTCGAAAATTCATCTGATTTTATCCGGGAATCGTAGGCTACTGCTACCTTGATCGTTTCATCCGGAAAGGCCTTGTTCAGGTAGTTCGCCAAACCTTGGGTGGCCGTCCCTACGGTGTATCGGTTCATTCGGTTGGAGCCTATTCCAATTAATCCCCGAAGCCCACCCGTTCCAAACTCCAAATCTTTGTAGAAAGCATCCGTCAATTCGGTCGTTGCTCCCTGGTCAATGAGGCTCTGGATCGCAGATTTTGTTTCTTCATCATAGCTTCCTTCCAGCCATGAATTTACTTTTTCTTCAACGGTAGATTCTAGTTGTACGGCCATTTTTTCAAGCAGAATATAGTTAGAGTATAAATCGATAATTAGCAAATGTACAGTAATCCTACTCTTTATCCACCACCAAAACGGGTTCTGGCCGTTGGCTACCAGAGGCCGCCGCGTGGGCCCGCGCCTGCGAGGTTTTAAGGATCAGCTCGGCGATCAGTCCCGTCCAGCCCGTCTGATGATTTGCCCCGCATCCCCGGCCATTGTCCCCGTGAAAATATTCATAAAACAGAATATAATCGCGGAAATGAGGGTCATTTTGCAATTTTTCATTATTCCCGTAGGCGGGCCGGGTATCATTTTCATCCCTTTTGAAAATCCCAATTAACCGATCCGCTATTCCGATAGCCGCCTTGTCAATCGTCGTCAGATTCCCCGAGTTGGTTGGGTACTCTACTTCATAATCATCCCCGTAGTAGGAATGAAACTTCATTAAGGAGTCAAAAACCAGGTAATTCAACGGAAACCAGATGGGACCCCGCCAGTTGGAATTGCCGCCCATGATGTCCGTAAGGGCCTCAGCGGGTGTGTAGCCTACCTGCAATACTTCCCCATTGATGAAGAACTTGTACGGATTCTCTTCGTGGAATTTGGATAAGGCCCGCACCCCGTAGTCAGACAAAAACTCCTTTTCATCCAGCATTCGTTTCATGATCATTTTCATCCGGTGCCCTCTCAATATGGCCAGGAGGCGATTCTCGCCTTTCCCTGACTCAAACCAGCGGGAAATCAACCGGGCCAGATCGGGACGGTTGGCCAATACCCACTCCACCCTTCGCTTAAATATGGGCATTTTTTCCAGCATCTGCGGATCAAGGATTTCCACCGCAAACAAAGGAATAAGTCCCACAATAGACCTAACTTTCAGCAATATACTTTGCCCATCGGGAATGTGAATCACATCGTAGTAAAACTGATCTACCTCATCCCACAGGCTGATGGTGGAGTTTTTGTCGCCCATGTTTTCCATGGCCCCGGCTATGTAGAGGAAATGCTCAAAAAACTTGGAAGACATATCCTGATAAACCGTATGCTTCAGGGAAATTTCAACGGAAATCCGCAGCATGTTGAGCGTATACATGGCCATCCAACCCGTAGCATCCGCCTGTTCCAGTTTCCCACCGAAAGGCATGGGCGTGGACCGGTCAAACACCCCAATATTATCAAGGCCGAGAAACCCACCGCTGAATATATTATTTCCGGTTTCATCCTTCTGATTTACCCACCAGGTAAAGTTCAGGAGCAACTTATGAAATATTTTTTCCAAAAATTCAATGTCCCCTACCCCATCGTTCTGTTCGCGGTCTATCTCGTACACCTTCCAGGTAGCCCAGGCGTGCACGGGCGGATTCACATCCGAAAAATTCCATTCATAGGCCGGAATCTGACCATTGGGGTGCATGTAGTACTCGCGCAACAGGATTTCCAACTGCCGCTTGGCAAAGTCAGCATCCACCCTGGCCAGGGGTATGCAATGAAAGGCCAGGTCCCAGGCGGCAAACCAGGGGTATTCCCATTTATCCGGCATGGAAATAAGGTTGGCTGAGTACAAATGTTTCCAACCGGAGTTACGTCCCCATTTCCGTCCGAAGGCGGGCTCCGGATGAGAGGGATCGCCTTTCAGCCATTCGTACACATTAAAATAGTAGAATTGCTTGCTCCAAAGCATTCCGGCGTAAGCTTGCCGTTGGATGGAGAGCAGCTCTTTATCCTTCACATCCTTCTGAATTTCGTGGTAGAATTCGTCAGCTTCCCGAATTCGCTTATCGAACAGGTCGTCAAAACCGCCAAAAGGTTCGGAAAAGGTATGGTTCACAAAGCGCAACCGGATCGTAATACTTTCCCCCGCCTTGATGGTTCGGGTGAACCGTCCGGCCGCTTTGGTACCAATATTGTTGGGGTTTATCGTGCTGGTTTTGCCGCCACTGACAATATAATCATTGATCCCGTCTTTGGGGAAGGCGGTACTGTTTGCCGTTCCGTAAAGCTTTTTGAAGTTGGTTTCGTTTTCACAAAACATCAGCTCGTCGGGCTGGTCCAGGAAATAATTGAATTTCCCGTGCTTACGGTGATTTACTTCAATCAGCCGATTGGCAATCCCGTTCATGATCGGTTTGTAGTCAAAGGCCTCGTAGCCCCACGACCAGGTATTTCTGAACGCAATGGTGGGCAAAATAGTGAGCGGAGCATCTTTGGGCCCACGATTGTGGATGGTGAGCCGAACCATGATATCCTCCTCGTCGGCTTTGGCATACTCCATAAAGATGTCAAAGTACTCATCTTTATCGAAAATGCCGGTGTCCATAATTTCGTATTCCGCCTCATTTTTCCCCCGTCGGGCGTTCTCTTGCCTGATTTTATCGTAGGGAAATGCATTCTGCGGGTACTTGTACAGCATTTTCATGTAGGAGTGCGTGGGTGTATTATCCAGGTAATAATACATTTCTTTCACGTCCTCACCGTGGTTGGCTTCGGTGTTGGTGAGGCCAAAGATCCTTTCCTTCACCATTTTGTCCTTATGATTCCAAAAGGCAAAAGAAAGACAGATGTGCTGTTTGCTATCCGAAAAACCTCCAATCCCCTCTTCACCCCAGCGGTAGGCTTTGGAACGCGCCATCTCGTGGGTAATGTAGTTCCAGGCATCGCCGTTGCTACTATAATCTTCCCGCACGGTTCCCCATTGTCGCTCCGAAAGATACGGCCCCCATTTTTTCCAACCTTTGTTTTCTTTTTGAAGGGTCAATCTTACTTTTTCAGCACTATTTGCCATTAGTATTTAATTTTTTCAGGAGGAATTTACAAACGAAGTTTTTTTTCCAAACCCGCAGTAAACAAATGTAAGAAATTCAGTTTGTTGATTTTTATCAAAATGACTATTAATGGGCTTGAATAGGACAATTTGAGGGGCTAATAGCACGCAGCCTTTATTACTCGACCGATTCCCAACTATCTATCGCCTCCATCCGGTCGATGTTCTCCACCATTTTGGGCCTCAGATCGAGGCTACCGCCGTACCACTCCGTCAGGGACATCCCTTCGCGCGAGGTTAGAGCCAGTACTGCGTTACGCTCCCGGCGACATTCCATAAGGACATCTTCCACGTATTCTTTAAACATCAACGGCAATGGCAGGATATAGTACTCGTTGGGACCAGCCTCCAACACCGGTACTGCCTCGTACACGCCCTCCGCACCCAGCTTACCCATTATTTTTTGAGCCTTGCTGTACTCCCCATCATTGGCTTTGATCAAAATACCTCTCCTGGGCTTTGTCTGCTGCACCCTTGCCTGAATTTTTTGGTCCAACTCCGACAATAAGGTGCGCAACCCAGAGGTATCCTTACCGGTTCGAATTCGTTCCCGAATCGACTGCCGGATAAAGTAGGTAATAGATTGGGTTACGTTGAGCCCAATCTCGGCCATTTGTTTGAATATAAGGGAGGTTGGCGACATACCAGGTATGGTATTGGGATCGTGCAAGAGCACATCCCCATCCGGCGTCAGAAACCCGTCGATTCTGGCGCACACATTCATTCCCAGCCTACCAAACACGAGCGCAATCACGTCCCGAATAGCCTGGTTGGATTCGAAAGTTGTTTCTACGGGGATCCGTTTGCGGGTAGCCCCCGGTTTGTATTTTGAATTAAAATCAAAAACCTCCACTACTTTTATCACCTCGGTGGGTGGTAGGGCAAAAGGTTGACCATTGGCTAGTTGAATGCAACCACACGAAAACTCCTGGCCTCGCAAAAACGTCTCCAGTAGCACTTGATCCTCAGCATTAATACTGGAAAGCACCCGCGTTCCCTCGCCCTCCGCAAACGCTTTATCAAGGAAATCGAGTAAGGCTACCGGATCGTACATCAGCTGCCCCTCAACTACCACCGGAAAGCCAATGCCCTCGTCCAGATTGGCCATCCGCTGACCCCAGTTGGCTTTTTCTTCGGTCGTAAAAGCTCGCCACTCAGTGGCGGTGATTTCAAGTTGAAAAAAACACTGGTTCATGGCTTTTTCAAAGAGAACAAAATCATCCTGCTGCACAATGGCTACCCCAATGGACGATCCCTGATGAGGGGCTTTGACTACAATTGGAATCCCTAATTCCTGCTTTACCTGGGTAAATATCTCCTGTCTATTTTTGGTTGTCCATTCCTCGTGACCCACCACACAGGTTTTCTTCTGTTGGCCATTGACCAAGGAAATCATCTCGTTCTGCAATATTTTATCAATGCTCACCGACGATCCCGTCAGTCCCGGTCCACTGTAAGGGATGCGGTACCACTCCAACAACCCCTGAATGGCCCCATCCTCGCAGTCGGGACCATGCATGGCTAGGAAAGCAAAGTCCATGTGCTGCCCAAATTGATGCGGAAGCAGCAATTCGCCGATTTCGGCAGGTACCTTTTCGGTGGCCAGGGATGGGAAGGATTCAACGTAAAGACTATACCCCTCCATTTGTTGACCTGGGCCAGGGAAAAAATCACGGATGGTAGGTTTGTAAAGCACCTCGGGCTGTACCTTGATAAATCTTCCGAAGCTATCCACAAAAATAGGGACAGCCGTGAAAAGGGATTTATCCAGGTGCTCGTAGGCGGTTTTGCCACCGGCAAAAGAAATTTCACGCTCGCGGGAGGGACCGCCAAAAAAAATGCCAATACGCATAAATTACGCTATTTTAGGACCAATTCGCAAGATAAGGGGAAGGGCCGGATTATGAAAAGCAGGTTCTCCAACTTTTGGTTAAAGTACCAAAAAAACAACAAAAGCTCCCAACAGGTCTACAAAACCCGTAGGGAGCCTACTGAATAGAATACGAAAGCGCTACTGCTTATACCAAGCTGGGTACATTGACGGCTTCTACCTTCGTAACGCCGGGTACATTTCTTCGAATAGATTCTTCGAGGCCGGCGCGGAAGGTCATGGCGTTCATGGGGCAAGTCAAACAAGACCCAATCAATTCCAATCTGACAATCAGGTCGTCAGTGACCTCAGCCAGCTTGACATTGCCTCCGTCCGCCTCTAGGTAGGGACGAACCGAATCCAGTGCATTTTCAATCAAGCCTTCGATCCTTGTTTTTTCTTCTGTGGTCATTGTTATGGTTATATGCGCTAAAATGCAATTTATTCGTGAAAAATCCAACTTATCTCCGGATAGGCTACACCCTAACTTCCACAACTTTGGTTTTATCTGCCTTGGCGTTACGAATCGCCACCTGCTGGGCTAAGGCTTCGGCAGCTTCCCTGAAGGCATCGGCTACCGGGGAATCGGAATCCATGATAGCCGGACGGCCCTCATCTCCGGCCTCCCGAATACTCTGCACCAGGGGTATCTGCCCCAACATAGGGATGTCGTAGCGTTCGGCCAGGGTAGCTCCGCCCCCTTTGCCGAAAATATAGTAGCGGTTTTCGGGCAATTCTGCCGGGGTAAAATAGGCCATATTCTCAATTACCCCCAATATCGGAACGTTTATTTGGGGTTGGCGGAACATAGCCAGTCCTTTGTTGGCATCAGCCAGGGCCACTTTTTGGGGAGTCGTTACGATCACCGCTCCGGTTACGGGTACGGTTTGAACCAGGGTCAGGTGGATGTCGCTGGTACCAGGAGGGAGGTCAATGAGCAGGTAGTCCAGCTCACCCCAATCGGTATCGCCAAAAAATTGCTTTAGGGCCTGGCTAGCCATCGGCCCACGCCACACCACCGCGCTATCGGGGGGAGTGAGAAAACCGATGGAAATCAATTTGATCCCGTACTGACGAATAGGATTGATATAGTTCTTGCCGTCTTTGGGCGTAATGGTAGGCTGCATGTTCTCCGCCCCGAACATCAGCGGCATGGATGGTCCGTAGATATCGGCATCAATAATTCCGACTTTCGCCCCGGAGCGGTGCAAGGCCATGGCCAGGTTAGCCGTTACCGTCGATTTGCCCACTCCCCCTTTTCCGGAGGCAATCGCAATCACGTTCTTAACCCCGGGAATGAGCGTGGCCCCGCTGCGGGCGGAAGTGACGTTCGACGTAAGATTTACCTGGACTTCAATATCCGGATCGAGATGGGTATGAATGGCGTCAATGCAGCTGTTCCGAATTAATTCTTTGAGTGGACAAGCAGGAGTAGTAAGGATTACCGTGAAACTTACCTGATTCACTCCCACTTCAATATCCGTAATCATGCCCAGGCTCACCAGATCCTTTTTCAGATCAGGCTCTTGTACCGTACTGAGGGCTTTGAGTATTTTTTCTTTATTTATTGTAAATTCTCCCATTCGAGTGTCGTCCGTTCCCTAAATTTATTTTCTGGCAAAAACCTGCCTGGTAGTGTAATAAGGTAACACCAATCCCTTCCTTTGAGTTTAGTAGTTAGGTGGAAATTCGCGCAATCGGGTATCTACTTCCCGCAATTCCTCCTGGACCGGAATCGTTTCCGAAAGGTACTCGAGTCGGGTCTTTATGGTGTGCAAAAGCGTACGGTAGCTGGCGGTAAATCCATGCTGAGGCCGATGGCCAATCATTTTTTGGACGGCCTCCCACTCTTCCATGACGGCAATGGTGGGCTGATCCAGGTACGTTTTGGCAAAAATCTGGAAAATATATTCCTCGGCCAGTTTGTTGGGATGAATAAGATCCTCGTCGTAAAAGCGATAATCACGGAGGTCGTCCATCATGATTTCAAAGCTGGGAAAGTACGTTACATTCCCATACAGCTCCGATAAACGGTGACAGAAAAGCCTCAAAACTGACTTACTGACCTGATTGAGCGGCAGGGTATCACGGGTGTGCCTGACCGGACTCACCGTTAAAATCACCCGGCGAAAGCGCTGCAATGTGGGAATCAGCGTCATCCACACCTTCATGAGTTGTTCTGGACTGAGCAATTCTTTCACAAATTCGGTCTGCGGTGTTTTGTGGCAATTGGACACAAGGGCCAGGTTTTGGCGGTAGCGGTACACGTAGGCCGAACCAAAGGTAAGCACCAGAACCTGGGAAGTATTCAGGAAATTTCGTACCTGGTGTAGAGCCTCCTCAATCTTGCGGGTTAATTGTTCCCGACTTGTGGCCCAGAATGAAGAGTGAAAATCGTAGTGCAGCCAAATGCCATCCTTGGTTTGGGTATATAACTCTTCATTCGGTGCTTCATTTTCGAGGGCCATCGTCAGCAATTTTGCGATGGAAAACGGGTTGAACATCGTTCCCAACGGATTTGAAAGCACCGGGAATTTGTAAGCACCCAATTGATTTCCCAACACATCCGCAAAACAGGACCCGATGGTGAGCACGCCGGTTTGGTAACTGATTTTCCAATCGGGTGATTTAATGGGTACCTCGGTTCGAAGTTGTAAAGACTTCATTATATTTGAATCTAATCTTTAATTCACGTGATAAAAATGCGTATTCCAATTCTTGTATTGTTCCTTTCGACACTCTCAGGTATTGCCTGCAAGACTAGTGAAAGCCTCCCTCCCGCTTCGGTGTTACCCCCTGCCCTTCCTGCTCCACTGATTGACTATACCTTTTCTGAAACTCCTACCTGGCAGGATGATTTTGACTATACCGGCAAACCTGATCCGGCAAAATGGAGCTACGATCTTGGGGGAAGCGGCTGGGGAAATAATGAATTGCAAAACTACACCAACAATTTGGAAAATGCCTATGTGAAGGACGGGATCCTCACGATTAAAGCCATCAAGGAACCCTCCAACAGCCGAAACTACTCCTCGGCTCGACTGATAACGAAGGGAAAGGGGGATTTTTTATACGGTAAAATGGAGATTCGTGCCAAACTTCCCACGGGCGTGGGTACCTGGCCGGCTATATGGATGCTGGCGAGTCAGAGTGATTATGGTACCCAGTATTGGCCCGACAACGGGGAATTGGACATCATGGAACACGTAGGGTTTGATCAAAATGTGGTTCATGCCAATGTTCACACCAAAGCCTTCAACCATTCCATAGGTACCAACAAAGGCAATCGAATAACGGTACCGACGGCCTCCTCGGAATTTCACGTGTACGCCTGCGAATGGAAGCCCGACCTGCTCATCTTCCTGATGGATGGCAAGGAGTACTTCCGATTTCAGAAAGATCGTACCTACGGCTGGGCGGAGTGGCCCTTCGATAAACCTCAGCACCTTCTGCTCAACCTGGCCGTTGGGGGTAACTGGGGCGGTCAAAAAGGAGTAGATAATTCTATTTTTCCCCAAAGCATGGAGGTAGATTACGTGAGGGTTTACAAACTGGTGGAGAAAAAGTAGCTTTGAAAAAAGCAGCGCCAACCGTAACTTGCACCCATGGAGCATTTCGTAGTATCAGCCCGCAAGTACCGTCCTATCACCTTCGATTCGGTAGTGGGGCAATCGCACATTACCACCACCCTCAAAAATGCGATAAGAACCAATCACCTGGCCCAGGCTTTTCTCTTTTGCGGTCCTCGCGGGGTCGGAAAAACCACCTGTGCCCGAATTCTGGCAAAAACCATTAATTGTCAGAACCTAAGTGACGACGTGGAACCCTGTGGTGCCTGCGACTCCTGCGTGAGTTTTCAGAACAATGCCTCCTTCAACATTCACGAACTGGATGCTGCCTCCAATAACTCTGTAGACGATATCCGAAACCTGATTGATCAGGTACGCTATCCTCCCCAAACCGGAAAATATAAAATCTATATTATTGATGAGGTCCACATGCTTTCGCCGGCGGCTTTTAATGCTTTTTTGAAAACCCTGGAGGAGCCCCCCGGTTACGCGATTTTTATCCTGGCTACCACCGAAAAGCACAAAATACTGCCAACGATTCTGAGCCGCTGTCAGATCTTTGATTTCAATCGCATCCAATCAAGGGCTATTGCTGATCATTTGGCTGATATAGCTGTAAAGGAAGGCATTACGGCCGAACGCGAAGCCCTGGAACTGATCGGACAAAAAGCCGATGGCGGGCTCCGGGATGCATTATCCATGTTTGACCTCAACGTGACGTTTTCGCCCAACGATACCCTAACCTATACCGATGTCGTAGAAAACCTGCACATCCTGGATTACGATTATTACTTCAAAATCACCGATGCTTTGCTACGGGGAAGTATTTCGGATTCCCTCCTTTTATTTGATGAAATTGTACGGAAGGGGTTTGACGGACATTTGTTTGTCATTGGGCTTTTGGAACATTTCAGAAACCTACTGGTGAGCAAGGACCCGGTAACCATTTCTTTATTGGAAGTGTCTGACATGGCCCAATCCCGGTATCTGGATCAATCCTACCGGGCCGATATGAGTTTTTTACTTTCGGCCATGAGTGTGGGTAGCCAGTGCGACCTCCATTACAAAACCTCCAAGAATCAGCGGCTACACGTCGAGCTTTGCCTGATGAAAATGGCCAAGCTGCCGGAAATTCTGTCCCTACAAGACCTCCCGGAATCTGAAAATGGGACTGAGCATGTAAAAAAAAAAGTTGATCCTGGGGTAAGCCTTTCCACCGAAGCCACGCCGGTGTACGAGAAGCAGGCAGAAAAAGTCCTTGTGGTGGAGGTAGCTGCCCCGGTTCCTGCCACCAAACCGGCAGGAATGGTGATCCCCGCCGGTAGCCGGCTACGAACCACGGCCCATATTGCCACGCCATCCCTCCATCAGGGCCTTCCCTCCGACAAAACACCCGAGCGAGCCTCCCCCCAATATGAAGATGAGGTACTTCCTATCGGCGGTAAGCTGGACTTATCCTACGAAAACGTGCTCTTAGTTTGGAATGAATTTGCCGAAAGGAGAAAAGTCGACCGAAACTCCACTACCGAGGAAATAACGCTAAATCGGGAGTTTTCGCTATCGAACCAAACGATTCACATTGCCCTGGATAATATTTTGCAGCAAGAAACCCTCCTTTCCCTGAAAAGTGATTTGATGGGGCATCTGAAAAAGCGGATTCAGGCCCCCCAACTCGCTTTGGAACCCAGGGTCGCGCCGCAGGATGTGAAGAGGATGCCCTATACCGCAGCTGAGAAATTCAGTTTCATGGCGGAAAAGAACCCGCATTTGATGGAATTGCAGAAAGCGCTAGGTCTGGATACCGACTTTTGATCTAAGGAGTTGGCTGGGTAAAGAAGTCATGCAAGCGTAGAACTTGTGGGATCAAGGCCGAAGTACCATCGTTCGATACACTGAAATCGGCCAGGCCCTGCCGCTCTTCATCCGGTATTTGCCGGCTTATTATTTCCTTTATTTCTTCTTCGCTTCGCCAGGGATCCCGCTTTTTTATCCGCTCTACCCGAAGGTCCATTGGGGCTAATACTACCACCACATAGTCGAGGGTGTTGCTGTCACCGGCTTTTTTCATCAGGGCAGCTTCCTTTATCAGGTAGGGAAAGTGGGCATGCTGCTCCAGCCAAAGCCGGGTGTCTTCGTGCACTTTGGGATGGATGATCTGATTAAGCTTTTCTAATAGTACCTGATCTTTAAATACCCTGGATGCCACGTAGGAGCGGTTGTATTCCTGCTTGGCGGTGTAGGCTTGGGTACCCAGCAATGCCAGTACCTCCTGCCTTATTTCCGGATCATGATTGGTGAGCCATTTAGCCCGCTGGTCGGCTTCATATACCGGGATCCCCAGGCAATTAAACAGCCGGCAAACGACACTTTTACCGGAGCCTATCCCCCCGGTGACACCAACTTGTATCGGTCCAGACGCTTTCATTTATTGCGCTGGGGCAGTAAGCGGCCTCAGGATGCGGGCCACTTCAAAACTAACCAACACCGACGAATGACTGAGCTCCACCAGGGGATGATACGGCACATTGAGCGGGATTAGCTCGTCATAATTGTTCTGAATTTTCCGGGCTGGCACCCGTACCAGGATCGTATCGGGATACTGCCGGGTGAGCGAGGCAGGGCCTTCAATGGAAATCAGAGAAGGGGAGAGATTGATCAGGCTGGAAATGACAAAGCCGGGTCTCAGATTGATGTCCACGCTATCCACCCGCAGGGGAATAATGCGGGTAACCCGACGCTCGAAGGCCAGCTCGAAGGTATCGGCCACCACATAGTTCACTTTTAGGTCAGGCAGGTGGTCGCTGATTTGGGCGGCCAACGAGGTGGAATTAATCAAATCCGCGTTCATTGGGTTGACTATGGTGTACTCCACCGGCCTTTCCACAAAACTGAGCCAAGATTTCCGCAATAGGTTCCACCCTACCCCCGATACATTGACCGATACCATTTTGGGCAATGGCTGTACCGGAATAAACAGGGATTCATTATAGGTAAAGCGGATCGGGTAATCAAGGCGAAGGGAATAATTATCCTTATTCAGGGCCGTCATCAACCAAAAAAACGCCGCTGCCAGCAGGCAGCCCACAAATGTTTTGAGCTTCGTTTTCCGGGTTGGTTCTATATTCACAATGGTGTCTGGGTAAGTTCCAAATCAGCTTTCACCAAGTTCGCTGGGCATGGTACCCTGCCTGGATGGTCGGACGCTTATTTGATGGTTCGGCTGATTGCTGATTTGTCAAAGGTTACTTTTACTCCCTTGTCCAAATCCAAGGTAACGGTAGTTTCTTCTACTAAATACACCTTTCCGTGCAGCCCGCCAATGGTAACTACCTCGTCGCCTTTTTTTATCCCTGAGAGCAACTCCTTCTGTTCTTTTTGTTTTTTCTGTTGGGGCCGAATCATGAAGAAATAAAACACGCCAATAATACCGACCCACATGATAATTTGGTAAATCATAGCCTGCGAACCGTCGGTTTGAGCTTGAGCTAGAAGCGATAATAACATAAGATGTAAGAGCTGAACGCTTTGTTAGTTTATGGAAATTAGGAAAATTTACTGCCTGAAGGCTGGCCCCTGATGGACCAATACGGCCTCTTCGGTTTATTCGGATGTTGTGCTATCAGCCGCGGCGTTCACGATACCCTGCAAACGAAGTTCTGAATAGGCAGGCATGGTATTGGCATAGACCGTGATGGTTTTTACCTGTGGACCAGGCTTTCCCTTACTGTTGAAGCGTACCAGAATAGAGGACTCTTCATTCGGGGCAATGGGGTCACGCGGCCACTCAGGGATGGTACATCCACAGGAGGCCGTCACGTTGTTAATAATTAAGGGAAATTCCCCTTCGTTTTTGAACCTGAATGCGTGTTCCACAACGTCGCCTTCGGGAATTACGCCAAACACGTAGGTACTGCTATCAAGCAAGGCCATTACCGGAAGATTATCTTTCAGTGCTTCATCCTTGCCTTTGTTGGCTTTTTCATCGCAACTTGCCAGAAGTATCCCCAAGCCCAAAATGATAACGAGGGCCCTTGTTTGCAGTAGTTTCATAAACCACGGTTGGTTTTCAAAAATTGGTTAGTTGTTCTGATTTTTTATTTGCGCCATCAGGCGATCCACATCTTCCAATAATTTTTCAGCCTTTTCCCGGGCATCATTCACTACCTTCTCTCCCTCTGCCTTAGCCAAACTATCCGGCATGTTTTTACCTTCTACCAAATCCGCGATCAATTTTTCCAATTGATCACGATACTTCGACAGCCGGTACGTGAGGCGGTCACGTGTGATTTCGCCCTTTTGTGGCGCGTATAGGATACCCAAAAATATACCAGTTGCACAACCGGTCAGATAGGCAACTAGTGTACGACTTGACTTGCTCATGCTAATTTTGGTTAATCTTGATTTAAAATAAAATAGACCTAAAAAAATCGAACCGCTTGCCCAGGTAACGGGGTGGAAGTGGTTAGCGGTTGTCCAGTAACCCCCGCCCGCTTTTCCGGATTATTCCCTGTTCTTTTAGTTTTTCGGCTAGCTTATCCAAATTTCCGTTTACAAATTTACCACTTTTCAAGGTACTAAACCGCTTTGCGATTTCGATAAACTCGTTTATTGTTACTTTGACCGGAATGGAAGAAAAATTGATCATTTCGGTAAGGGCCGCTTTCATGATAATCATATCCATGAGCGCGATCCGTTCCAGGTCCCAGTTTTTCAACTGTTCGAAGAGGTACCCCTCAAATTCGCGATCCTTGTTAATGGTTTCTTTGTATAGCTCTTCGACAAAAAAACTATCTTCCTCCCAGTCACTCGTTAGCTCGGCCAATTCTATTTTGCCCGTGGTAGCCGATTTCAGGGTTTTGATCGCCATGTTTCGGATATAATCGAAATGCTCCTCCCAATTTAGGTCCCGCAGTTCAAAGTGTTCAACGGGAATCTCGTGCTTTAAGATCAATTGCCTCAGGATGTGCTGAAGCAGTTTTTGGTCCTCCTCCTCGGTGTGCACATTTTTCTTGCAGTACTCGGTATATTCGGAATCAGCGCGCAGGACTTCCCGATACGTTCGACGGACAATGACCATGTCGTTGGACCACGAAATTCCATTTCGGATCAATTCCAGTTCCAGCTCTTCGCTGTTTTTCAGTAAGAGGTATACCGAATTTGTATCAAGCCCCGACTCGCTCGGGAAGGCTTCCTCCACTATATAAATTTTACGTTCGCGATCCTGCTTAGCTTGATGGCCCAATTCCAATAGTAAGGAAAGCACCTGCAGGTACTGCTCAAAGATTCCACGGGTTTCTTTAAGTACCCGGTTCAGGATTAGTTTACTATCCTTTTGGTTCTGCCGGTTGAGGTTGGTGAAAGCCTGACGGGCCGTTTGAATTACGTCGAAGGGTACCTCATCCTCTTTATTGGGCTCACCGGTGTTTATTAGTTCATCCAAAGTAAGATGACCCAATCGTTTGTAGCCTTCTAGCTTTTCCAGATTTTGGGGAAGCATGGAGTTCAGGTCGGGCAGGTAGGTTTCGGATATTTCATCCTTGGCCAATTGGCGATTAGCATCGGTTGCAATCTTATAGGCGTAAAGTGCCTGCACTGCTTTGGAACGTAATAATCTTCGATTCAGCATAAGCTGTTTGGTAAATGAAAAATGGGGCAGTAAAGTAAAGAACGTTTTGGATTTCCAGGAGCGGGGTATCCGCCAAAGCCGTATTGATGACCGGCTTAGGTGAGATCCACTCTTTCGTTTTCTATTTTCTGATCGTTGAAATTGTCCGCAAAATTAGATTTTTTTGTTAACATTCGGAAGAGGGGTTCCAAATCAACCCGGATTTTTTGCAACGATTTGAAGGAGCTTTGTGTTAAACTTCCATCAAAGTTTATCGTTTTACCTACCTACCCGCACGTGAAAGCACTCGCGTATCTCAACAAATACTTCGTCAAGTATAAGTGGTATTTGATTCTTGGTACCTTATTTACCATCATTTCCAACCTTTTTGGAATCATTCCGGCCCAATTGGTTCGCTATGCGCTTGACCTGGTAGGTGAAACCCTCGACCTGTACTATTTATTCGATGGTGCCGAGCTACAATCCGCCTTATATGATGTCTTTACGAATAGTATTCTGCTCTACGGTCTGCTGATTCTGGCGATGGCTTTGCTCAAAGGCTTTTTCCTATTCCTGGTTCGGCAAACTATTATAGTAATGTCACGGCACATCGAGTATGATCTGAAAAATGACATCTATCAGCATTACCAGACCCTCTCAATGAGCTTTTACCGGAAGCACAACACGGGCGACCTGATGGCCCGGATTTCGGAGGATGTGAGCAAGGTGAGGATGTACGTGGGGCCTTCGATCATGTATGGCATCAACCTGATCGTCCTGTTCATTCTGGTGATTTCGTATATGGTTTCGGTCAATGCCAAGCTGACTTTTTACGTGCTTGCTACCGCTGCCCTTGTTATCGGTCAGTATCTACGTGGTGAATAGCATTATCATTCGTCGCTCGGAGGAAATCCAGCGCCAACTTTCCACGCTATCCACCTACGTACAGGAGGCCTTCTCGGGCAATCGGGTAATTAAGGCGTTTGTTCAGGAAAAATATTCCATCGGTAATTTCCAACACGAGACGGAGGATTTTAAAACAAAATCGCTAAATCTGACCAAAGTAGATGCCCTTTTCTTTCCAATTATCATGCTGCTGGTAGGGCTTAGTAATGTACTGGTGATCTACGTGGGGGGGCAGGAGATCATTAACGGCAATCTTACCCCCGGTAATATCACGGAGTTTATCCTGTACGTCAATATGCTTACCTGGCCCGTAATGGCGCTGGGCTGGACTACCAGCCAAATCCAACGAGCGGCGGCCTCGCAGGCCAGGATCAATGAATACCTGGAGGAAAAAACCACGCTCACTTCCGAGGCCAACCTTAAGCCAGAGGTAAGCGGCGGTATCCGATTCGAGAACGTTCATTTTCTGTACCCCGATTCGGGTATCCGGGCCATCCAAAAATTTAGCCTGGATGTGAAGCCCGGCGAAAGCGTGGCCATATTGGGTACCACGGGTTCGGGAAAGAGTACCCTGGCTAACCTGATTTGCCGGTTGTACGATCCAACGGAGGGTACTATCTACGTGGATGGCATTCCTTTGAAGGACTTCAATGTGCAGTACCTGCGCCGCCAAATGGGGTACGTACCTCAGGATGTATTCCTCTTTTCGGACTCCATTGCGAATAATGTCCGGTTTGGAGCCCCAGATTTATCCATGCAAAAAATAGAACAGGCCGTAAAAGATGCCGATCTGTTTGATACAATCACCGATTTTCCGAATGGCTACGACACCCGGCTTGGGCGAGAGGGGCATCACCCTGTCCGGCGGACAAAAGCAGCGCCTGTCCATCGCCAGGGCGATTGCCCGTGATCCTAAAATCCTGATTTTGGATGATTGCCTTTCGGCAGTGGATACCAATACGGAGAACATCATTCTGAATAATTTAAAACGGATTATGCAGAACCGTACTTCGGTCATCATTTCTCACCGCGTTTCTTCGGCCAAACTCGCCGATCGGATTATCATGCTGGATGATGGTTTGATCGTGGAGCAGGGTACCCACGATGAGCTCATGGAAAAAGAAGGTGCTTACAAGGAGTTATACGAAAAACAACTGGCCGTAGAAGAGGAACTTTGATCCTTACCTACCTTATCATATAAGCCCTATTCCTTCTGGTTTAGGGCTTTTTTTTAACCAATTTCCGTTCACTCAATTACAATACTCTCTAATTCGCTCAGGAAGTCCGGATGCATATCGGCCCCGTGGCCTGGAAGATCTGGCAAATCGAGATGGTAATGCTGGCGGTAGGTAGCCCCACCAACCACCGGGTCGAGCGCGTGTTCAAAGGGAGAATCGAGATCGTAAAAAATGATATTGGGCCGGGCGGAGGCCAGATGTGCGTTGGCCGAAATTCCCAATCGGCTCTCCGACATGCAGCCGATCATACAGGGTATGCCCGCGGCTTCGGCGATGGCATTAATTTTGAGAGCGGTATGGATTCCGCCACTTTTGGATAATTTGATATTAAAGTAATCAACGGCCTGTTTGCGCACCAATTGAAGGGCATCCACATGGGTAAAAAGGGATTCGTCGGCGCAGATGGGGATGGGTGAGTGCGCACGCACCAGCGCCAGGTTGTCCAGATCCCAATGCTTTACGGGCTGTTCGCAATACTGAACCTGATAAGGGGCAATGGCCTTCAGTACCCGGACGGCCGATACATAGTCCCATCCCTGATTGGCGTCTACCCGCAGAGGTATACCTTCCCCGATGGCTTCGCGGATTGTTTTAATCCGTAGGATGTCCTCATCAGGTTGTTTTCCAAGTTTTACCTTTATCGCGTTGGCGCCCCGCGCTTTTATGTCGAGCGCATCCTGGGCCATTGCCTCAGGAGTACCGATGTAAATGGTTTCGTCGGTGGTAATCACCTGCTTGTTCCCCCCCAAAAACTGATACAAGGGCATACCCGCATACTTGGCCGCTGCGTCGTACAAGGCCATATCAAAGGCACTTTTGCAGGTATAGTTTCGAGTGAGGAAAGCATCCAGAATCCGGAGATTGTTTTCAATATCCCACACGTAGGTACCCAGAAGCAGCCGCCCAAAATCCCGGGCCGTGGCCAGGCAGGTTTCCTGGGTTTCGCCCACAATCATCCAGAACGGAGCGGCCTCACCCAAGCCGTACGAGCCATCCTCGGTCGTTATTTTTACCAGGATGTTCCGAGCCTCGGTGATGGTACCAATGGCGATGGTAACGGGTGCTTTGAGGGCAATATTGAGTCGAAATATCTCTATTCGGGCGATTTTTCCTTTCATAATCCAGGGAGTCAAGTATAGGATTAGGGGGTAGGATTAGTCCGGAAAAGCCGGTTTTATCCAATCCAGGGATTATGTTCAGAGCATTTTTGTAATACAATTTTTTCAACACCTGATCCGAAAGCCCCAGTCCGTACATACGCCAGAAAGCGTGGTATTTTTTGTGGTAAGGGAAATACTCATCTTCGGTTTCGAGTACCCTGAAATACGTAATGTACTCGGAAGGTACCCAGCTGTCTTTTCCGAACAGTACCCGATCCTGGTATTTCTCGAAGAATTGTTTGGCCGCGCGTGGCTGGCGTCCCAGTTCCGCAATCACCGCGCCGATCTCGACGTAAGTATTTGGGAATACGACCATTAGGCTGTCCAATTTTTTGAGATTATTGGCATACCAGCCCATGTGAGCGTTGATGAAGGTGGTTTTGGAGTGCTTTCTAAAAATATCGTGCTGCTCCCCAATCAATTGTTCGAAAGATACTGCGTCTTTGGCCCGGTTCCGGTTGGGATGCGTTTTTAGTTCGAGCCAGCGTTCGTTGTAGCGATCCAGCGGATCCCAGAAAGAGGGGACATCCGCGGTATGGATCAGAACCGGAATTCCCAGCTCCCCGCATTTGGCCCAAACCGGGTCGAGACGGGGATCATTCACAGCCACCCGCTGACCCTTTTCATCCACTATTCCACTAAATCCCAGGCTTTTGTAAATCTTCAGGCCTTTTGCGCCCATTTTTACATCCGCATCCAGCTGGGCTACTGCCTTTTTAGTCCACTCCGGCTCACCAAACCCTTTGAATTGCAAGTTCGTAAACACAACCAACCGATCAGGCTGGCTTTTCTTAATATTATCCAGGGAGCCTTTGAGATGAGCCGTCCCTTCGTCCCAATTCTGGTACCACCCGCGTCCGCTCAAATTCACCATTACCTGCATGTTGAGACTATCCATTTGGGCGGTCAGGTAATCCACATTCTGCTCCGACATACGGTATTGATGGTTGTGAACATCAATGAAGGGGAATTTGGACCGGGTTGGAATATGCTCCTCTACTTTTAAGGTAGAAATAGGATCATATTCTTCAAACCCAAGGGGCATTTCGGCCGCTTGCCCATACCCGATCAGAGCTAGGCAGCTGAGGGCGGCAGTAAGGAAATACTGTTTTTTCATTGTCTTTATGGAAAAAAATTAGGTAGCTAGTTGAGTTGTTTTTTGTAAATCAGCGCTACGCAGTGAGCCGCTATTCCTTCCTGCCGGCCCACAAACCCCATGTGCTCGGAGGTGGTGGCTTTCAGTGATATAGCCTCCTCGTCCACGGCCATGATGGCTGAAAGGCACTCCTTCATCGCCGGAATATGCGGGTTCAGTTTGGGAAGTTGCAATACTATGGTAACGTCCACATTGCCCACTTCATATCCTTTTTCCCGCACCATTTCCAATACCCTGGCCAGCAGTACCTTGCTATCCACCCCTTTCCATTGGGGATCTTTATCCGAAAAATGGTAACCGATGTTACGCATGTTGGCAGCTCCTAGCAGCGCATCGCACAGGACATGGCACACAATGTCGGCATCCGAATGCCCTTGGGCCCCGTGCGAATGCGGGATCAAAATCCCTCCCAGCCAAAAAGGGTGCCCTTCTACCAGCTGATGCACATCGTACCCCTGGCCAACCCGAAATGGAAATGGATCACTCATTCTTATGCCTCACTCGCGTGGTAGTAGAGGGTGGAACAATTATGAGGTTGTAGAATTTTGGCGGCTACCTGCTCTATCCCCTGTTTTTGCACGTTGCTGAGTTTTACCTCGTCTTCGTTCACCCACTCGGCGTTACCGGCATTGGCCGCGAAGGCTAGGTTCATGGCGCGGTTCAGCAGTTCTACTTCGGAAAAGGCGTTCGAAGCCTCAGCTTGATTCTTGACCTTTTCAAGTTCTTCATCCGATGTTCCATTTTGCACAAAATCCTCAATCAAATTCTCAATGGCCTCGTCTGCCGTTTTCATAGCCACGCCAGGGTTAAGGTACCCTCTGATCATCAGAAGACCAGGATCGAGCGAAGAGGTAATGCTGGCGTTGATGCTATTAAAAATAGGCATGTTTTTCAACAACGCCTGGTATAGCCGGGATGATTTCCCGCGTCCTAAAATGTCGCTGATCAAATCGGCCTCGTAAAACGACTCATCAAAGCGCCCTGGCATAGGGTAGGTTTTGACAATCGCGTTTAGGGGAACCGCCGAGGTGGTTTCCAGGTGCCGGGCCGCGGTCTGCTTTGGTTCGGGAGGCAACGCCCTCACGTAGGGAGTGCCGGCCGGAATACTGCCAAACCATTTTTCGGCAAGTGCTTTTATTTGGCTAGTTACTACGGCCCCAGCCACCACCAGGACGGCGTTGTTTGGCCGGTAGAATTTGAAAAAAAAGTCTTTCACATCTTCCATCGTGGCCCGTTCGATATGCCCAATATCTTTCCCGATGGTGGCCCATCGATAAGGATGGGTGCTGTACGCCAGGGGCCTTAATTTCAGCCACATATCCCCGTAGGGCTGGTTGAGGTATCGTTGCTTAAATTCTTCAATCACCACTTTCCGCTGCACCTCCAGTACCTTCGGATCAAAGGAAAGACCCAGCATCCGGTCGGATTCCAACCAAAAGGCGGTTTCTACGTTGTCGGCCGGGAGCGTGATATAGTAGTTGGTGATATCCGGGGAAGTAAAGGCGTTATTTTCGCCCCCTACCTTCTGGACGGGTTCGTCGTAGCTGGGGATATTGGGCGATCCACCAAACATAAGGTGCTCAAACAAATGGGCAAAACCCGTCCGTTCTTCCTCCTCATCCCGTGATCCTACGTTATAAACTATGTTGACGGCCGCCATCGGCGTGGTGAAATCTTCATGAACAAAAACCTGTAAGCCATTGTCCAGGGTAAAGTGCTCGTAGTGAATCATGCAGGAGAATAAAAGTCATATCCGCAAACGCGGGTCTCTTTTTTAACGTTATGAACAAAGCTAGTGTTCATACGGGACACTAACAAACCTACCGATTTTCATTTTTTTTACTTTATGCGCCATTTTTCTGCTATTGCAATCCTTTTGCTACTGGTTAGTACCTTTTCCACCCCTCTGAAAGCCCAAATACTGAACGACCGTTCCACGCTCCAAACCATTCAAATTGGAATAAACCATATCTACAATTCGGAATTTGAGGCCGCCAACACCCAGATTCAACAAATCCAGAGCCGGTATCCCAATCACCCGGTAACGTATTTCCTAAAAGCATTTCTGATGCACTGGCAGTATCTGCCAATTAAGGACAACAAAGTTAAGGTAAACGAGTACATCCGCTTGCTGAATCAATGCCTGGTGGCCGTTGATAAGGTGTACGGAAAAAATTCCAATCATCCGGAAGCGGTGTTTTTTACCATAGCTTCGAGAGGGTATATCGCCTTGATGTATAATTATCAGAATGAACTACTGAAAGCTGGCTCTGAAGCCCAAAAGACCTACGGCGTTATGCTGGAAGCGCTGAAACTGACCGAAAAGAACCCGGAGTTTTTTTTTACCGCCGGGATGTACAATTACTATGTAGAAAAGTACCCCGAAGATCACTCGATCGTGCGTCCGCTGATGATTTTTTTTAAGGATGGAAACAAACCGCTTGGGTTGAAGCAGCTGGACAATGCCTCGCGGGTAGCGGTTGTTACCAAGGTGGAAGCAGCCTATTTCCTGGCCCATATCTACCTGGAACACGAGGCACGGCCCGATTTGGCGGATAATTATACGCTGAAATTGGTATCCTGGTTTCCATCAAATGTCGTTTTTAGAATGCTCCACATTGAGGCAAGCATTCTTTCGGGTCGCTTCGCTGAGGCGGAAAAGGAGCTACCCGAACTGAAAAAGCGAAAGGATGGATTTTATCCCATTTCATGGCACGTTTTTGAAGGACTTTTGAGTGAGAAAAAAGACAAGAACGATGCGATGGCTCAACGCGAGTATCTGGCGGCGCTCCAAATCCCCCACGATGCCCAGTACACCCGCGAATATCACGCCATGGCCTACGCCGGCCTGGCCCGGATTCAGCATCGGGCTGGAAATAAAGTGAAGGCAAAGGAATACTATAAGAAATGCCTGGAAAAGGCCGAGTATGATTTTATTGAAAAAGAGGCTAGGGCGTATTTGAAGTAGGAAGGAAAGGAAATTTTGTTTTTGTACGGCTATTATTTTCGAAAAAACCTGTATGGATAAAACTGATAAAATTATCGAAGCCCGCATGAAGCTACGGGCCAGGTATGAGGAGAAAATGAAAAATACGCCGTCTCAGTCCGATGGGCAGCCCCAGGGTACCGGGCCAACCAACCGCCACGGCATGCCAAAATTACCCGTTGGGCAGTTCGAAACCGTCAAGTGGCCGGTATTGGATTTGGGATACAAGCCGGATATCGCCCTTGACCGCTGGCGCTTGTACCTGGACGGTGAAGTGGAAACACCCATGGTGCTGAAATGGGAGGATTTTATGGCTCTCCCCCAAACCAACGATGTGAGTGATTTTCACTGCGTAACGACCTGGTCGCGGATGGACGTACCCTGGTCTGGCGTTCGGATGCTGGATTTGGCGGCCCTGGTGCAACCCAAAGAAACCGCCACTCACGTCCTGTTTCAGGCGTATGATACCTACACGACGAACCTATCCATAGAGGAAGCTCTCAAATCCGATGTCCTGCTGGTCCATACGGCTGACCACGAGCCGCTTCCGCTAGACCACGGGGGACCGGTCAGGGTGATTACGCCGCAGCTTTACGCCTGGAAAGGGGCCAAATGGATCAAAAGAATCCGGTTTTTGAGTGAGGATACCCCAGGCTTTTGGGAAGAAAGGGGTTACTCCAACACGGCTTACCCCTGGCGGGACGACCGGTACAGCACCTAACCCTACCAGCCGTCGGTACCTACCGGCTATTTACAATTCCAATTGTCCACCCACCGACATCAGGTGCAGGTCTATGCCGTTAGTCTGGGCCACAGACATTGCCGCCTCTTTATCAATCACGATGTAGGGAAAAGTATCGTAGTGCATCCCGATCACTTGCCGGGTATTGACGTAGTGCGCGGCTTTGCAGGCATCGTATAAATCCATGGTAAAGTTACTACCCAGAGGCAGGAAGGCGAAATCCACGTTGTAGGTATCAGGAATCAGCTTCATGTCGGAGAAAAGCGCCGTGTCGCCGGCGTAGTAGAATGTTTTGCCCCCCAGTTGGATTACAAATCCATTGGCACTTCCGGCGTAGGAGCCATCAGGAAAACTACTCGAGTGCATGGCGGCTACCATCTGTACCTGCCCAAACTCAAAAGTCCACTTGCCACCCGTATTCATGGGATGCCCGTTGGTTACTCCCTTATTCATGAGCCAGGTATATATTTCAAAATTAGCCACCACGGTGGCACCCGTCCGCTTGGCCAGGTACTCCGCATCGGCCACGTGATCCTGGTGTCCATGGGAGATAAAAATATAATCCGCTTCTATTGCTTCAATATCAATTTGCGCCGCCAGAGTATTTGGCGTGATAAAAGGGTCGAACAGAAGGCGGTGATGAGCCGATTCTACGCCAAAGCAAGAATGGCCGAAATAGGTGATTTTCATGGGGATGGTTGTTAAAGGTAAGGTTGGCGGTTGGGACCCACCTGTTTCTATTGGATTGCCACTGGCAGTAGGTAGGTCTTAAATTTAACGTGTTTTTCTCCAAAGAGTTTTTGATATTTATACCTGATTCCGCTAAATCTTTGACCCTCAACCCTCAAAACCGGACATTAAGCTATGCACATTTCAACCCTTCTGGCCGAACTAGCTCAAAAAAATCTCATTGACCCGGATCAAAAACTGAAATTGGAACAATTTGAGCGGCAAAAACCCATTTCGCTCTTCGCCTTTCTGCGTACGCTCCTGTACCTCTCCATTACGGCCTTTATTACGGGCAGCGGGGTTCTCATTTACCAGAATATTGACACCCTCGGCCACACCATCCTGATTAGTCTACTGGCCCTGGTGACCGTGGCCTGCTTTTGGTTTGTGTTCAAAAAAGGCAATCCGTACAGCCCCCAAAAGGTGGAACATACCGAAGCCTATCTGGATTTGGTGCTGCTCCTGGGTTGCCTGCTTTTCCTGGCTCTGGAAGGGTATGCACAGTACCAATTTGGCATTTTTGGCTCCCGCTACGGCCTTGCCGTTATAATTCCCGCCGTATTCTTTCTTTTTCTCGCCTACCGTTTCGACCATCAGGGAGTACTTTCCATGGCCCTTACCGCGTTGGCGTCCTGGGTAGGGCTTACGGCAGCACCCACCGAAATTCTAGCAAAAAATGATTTTTCTGATCCAACCATTATCAGATCTGCCATCCTTTTTGGCATTGTGGTCGTAGGCATCGGTTGGCTTTTGGAAAAGCGATTGATCAAGAAACACTTTACGTATACCTACCTCCTGGTAGCCGGAACGCTCTACCTGGTGGCCTGCCTGGGAGGTATGTTTACGATGGATACCTGGCAGCTTGGGTTTGGTGTCTTGCTGGGCATTGGCTGCTGGTATTTCTATAAAAATGCCCGAGAAGAGGAGTCTTTGTTATTCTTATTGATAAGTGTCCTATTTGGCTACATAGGACTCACCTATTTGATTTTCAACAACTTGTCCTTAGACATTGGGGCGTTCCTGGGTACATTTTATTTTCTGGCAAGCGCTGCTTTGGTCGTATGGTTTTTCCTGAACTTCAAGAAACTAATTCACTGACACTACCCTTCCTTCTCCATGAAAGCCTACAATGAAGTCCTATTAAAAAACAAATGGGTCCAGGATCTTGCCTCCGAATGGGCCAGAAAATCAATTCTTCCGAAGGATACCCAAGAGGCGATTCAAAAGGAATACGCCGAGGTACCTTACAAGCCACACTGGTTCGTCTGGATTGGCTTGTTTGTTTTTACCCTCATTTGCATATCCTCGGGTAGCATTCTCTTTCTCCCACTGGTAAACATCGAGGGGTCCGAAAACTTTTTGCCACCCATTTACGGGATTGCCCAATTTTTCTTCCTGAATTATTTGATCAAAAACCGAAAACTATACTTCTCCGGGATCGACAATGCCTTTTTGTATTGTATACTTTTTTCACTTTTAACGCCCTTTGCCATCCTGCTATCCAACACAGACGCGCCTCCCTGGGTGTACGGGCTGTCCAGTATACCAGTGTTTGCTTTCCTGACCTATCGGTACGGCGAGCCCCTGGTCGCGCTCGCTTTTTACCTCAATATTCTTTTCATTATTGCTTCCTTGGCCATGTATAGCCCTGTGGGAAAGTTGCTTCTTCCCTTTTTGACGATGATTTATGCAGGTATCAGCGGTATAGTTACCTACCGTTTTCTGAAAAAGGAATCTAGTTTTTATTGGAAAGTCAGCTTACTCTGGATTTTGATCGCCTCCCTGGTTTTGTTTTACCTGGAGGGATTACGCCATCGTACGGGAGGGGAATGCAGCTCTGAATTCCCTAGTGGGAGAATCGCCTGAAATCGCATTCGCGTTGGTGTTTTGGTTCTTAACCTTTCTGATTCCTCTCGGGTACATCTTCCTGGCCTTTCGGGAAAAGAACCTGACGTTTCTGGTCATCGGGAGCGCCGCATTGATCACCTCTCTGGTTACCGTGCAATACTATACTGCTTTCATGCCCGCAGAGTGGGCCATTACTCTACTCGGACTGGTCGGAATAGGGAGTGCTCTATTGCTGATCCGATATTTTTCGGTGGAGCGGGCCGGGTTTATCTATGCGCGCGATGAAAATGCCGGTGTGGGACTGCTGGCGGGTAACATCATTGCCATGGAGGTAGCCGGCAATCTGCCCGACCAACCCCAGGGTACTGCGTTCGGGGGCGGTGAGTTTGGGGGTGGTGGGAGCGGCGAGACCTACTAACAAAATTCTGAGGACCCAAATCCAGGCTCGAAATTTCCGGGCGGCATCGGTTTTTTTTGCATATTCGGGCTTTTGTAGGTCAAAGTACCGATTCTATTAACCCACTTTACGAATTTCTGATGCAAACTACCTCCCGATCCATCCTGTTGGCTGCCGGATTCCTCCTGAGCTTTTTCTTAGGCTCCTTTTTTACCTTAAAAGCACCCGAACTCATCACTAGGGAAATGGCTGACAAAGCGGCCCAGGTATTTGGCTTCACCTTTACCGAAGCCGAAATAGACTCGCTCCTGCCCAAATTGAACGACTACCGCGAGGGCTACCAGCGCGTGCAGGCTATGCCCCTGCCCAATTCCGTAGCTCCGGCGCTTTATTTCAATCCCATTCCCACTGGTTTTGTCTTTGAGAAAATAAAAAAGCCCTTTCAGTATAGCCCCTTGGTGAAGGCGTCCATGCCCGTGGACAAGAACCAATTGGCCTACTATACGATTTCACAACTGGCTTCTTTACTTCGTTCCCGGCAAATTACCTCCGAAGAATTGACGAAATTTTTTCTGGATCGATTGAAAAAATACGATCCGCAGCTGCATTGTGTCGTAACGCTCACCGAAGACCTGGCCCTGGCGCAGGCCCGGAAGGCCGATGAAGAGATTAAAGGCGGGAAACTACCGGGGTCTGCTGCACGGCATTCCCTACGGAGCCAAGGATTTACTGGCCAAAAAAGGCTATAAAACCACCTGGGGTGCCGGGCCGTACAAAGATCAGACGCTGGACAGGATGCTACCGTGATCAAAAAACTGGAAGAAGCCGGAGCCGTACTCTGCGCCAAACTAACCATGGGCGCTTTGGCGATGGGTGACGTGTGGTTTGGCGAAAAGACCCGCAACCCGTGGGCTACCGAAGCGGGATCGAGTGGTTCGTCGGCGGGTTCGGCCTCGTCGGTATCGGCCGGACTGCTCCCCTTTGCCATCGGCACCGAAACCCTCGGTAGCATCGTATCCCCTTCCACGGTTTGTGGTACCACCGGCCTTCGTCCTACCTACGGGCGCGTGAGCCGCCACGGGGCGATGGCCCTGAGCTGGAGTATGGACAAGATAGGGCCGATATGCCGGTCGGTGGAAGATTGCGCGCTGGTGTTCAATGCCATCTACGGGCCGGATGGTCTTGATCCAACATTGGTCGATGCTCCGTTCAACTACGCTCCCCAAAAATCGCTTAAAGGAATGAGAATGGGCTTTCTCAAAAAGGCGTTCGAGTCAAAGTACACAACAAACCGGGCGAACGATTCGCTCACGCTGGAAGTACTCAAAAAACTCGGGGTGGAACTAGTTCCCATGGAACTGCCCGACCTACCCGATCCGTGACATGACCATGATCATATCGGTAGAAGGCGCCGCGGCGTTTGACGAACTCACCCGGTCCAACCGCGACGACCTGCTGGTAAGACAGGACAAAAATGCCTGGCCGAATTCTTTCCGGGCTGCCCGTTACGTACCCGCCGTGGAGTATTTGCAGGCCAACCGGCTACGAACCAAGTTGATTCAGGATATGTATGATGTACTTAAAACGGCCAAGGTGGATGTCTATGTAAGCCCGTCTTACGGTGGGTCCAATCTGGCCATTACCAACCTGACCGGACATCCCTGCGTGGTACTACCCAATGGATTTACCCGCGAGGTACCCCGTCCAGCATCACCTTTATGGGGCAGTTGTTCAAGGAAGACAAAGTATTGGCGGTGGCCAAAGCCTACCAGGATGCCACGGATTTCCACCAGAAGCATCCACTATTGCAGTAGGATCAAGCTTCGGGCGTACTTTGCCTTTGTTTTACCTAAACTCCTCCCTCGATGAAAAAGCGAACTTTTCTCAAATTATCCTCTGCACTCATGGCGGCTCCCCTGTTTTCTCCTTTGGTTGGTTGTGAAACTGAAAACAAAGGTGAACTTCTTAAAAACTGGGCGGGAAATCTTACCTACGGTACCAGTAGACTTGACCAGGTAAAAACGGGAAGCGAAGTGCAGGAATTGGTAAAGAAGTACGATAAAGTGAAGGCGCTCGGAACCAGGCACTGTTTCAACAAAATTGCCGACTCCGACGATCAATTCGTATCACTGGTGGGTGCTCCTGAAGACATTGTCATAGCGCCCGATGGCAAAACGGTTACCGTAAATTCAGGGATCAAGTACGGAGACATCAGCCCGTTTTTGCACGAAAAAGGATTTGCCTTACATAACCTCGCCTCCTTGCCGCATATCTCCGTGGCCGGGGCCTGCGCGACCGCTACCCACGGATCGGGCGAAAAACATGGAAATTTGGCCACGGCCGTATCGGGGATGGAATTGGTCAATGGCACAGGAGAAGTAGTACAGCTGAGTCGGGAAAAGGACGGGGAAACCTTCAATGCAGCCGTGGTGCATTTGGGCGCCCTAGGGGTGGTCACCAAGGTAACGCTGGACGTACAGCCTACCTTTCTGATGACGCAGTATGTATACCAAAACATGCCCATCGCGCAGTTGAAAGATCATTTTGACGAAATCCAGGGTAGTGGGTATAGTGTGAGCCTGTTTACCAATTGGCAAAGTCAGGAAATAGCGGAGGTATGGATTAAACAACGAGCCGATGCTCCCCAAATGCAGGAAAAGGAATGGTTGGGTGCCAGCCTCGCCACCAAAAATCTGCACCCGATTCCCGAGCTTTCGGCCGAAAACTGCACCGCCCAACTAGGAGAACCCGGCCCGTGGTACGAACGAATGCCCCACTTCAAGATGGGCTTCACGCCCAGCAGTGGCGATGAATTACAAACCGAGTACTTTGTGCCCCGGCAAAACGCGGTGGATGCCATTATGGCCATTTCTCGCATGGGCGACCAGGTAGGCCCCTACCTTCTCACCTCCGAAATCCGTACGATTGCGGCCGACAACTTTTGGATGAGCCCCTGCTATCAGCAGGATAGCGTAGCCATTCACTTTACCTGGAAACCCGATTGGGCCGGCGTCAGCAAACTACTACCGGTAATCGAGAAGGAATTGTCGGCATACAGGGCTCGCCCTCACTGGGGAAAACTGTTTGCCATGGCCCCCGCTAACCTCCAAAAGCTTTACACCAAACTTCCGGAGTTTCGGGAAATGGCTAATGCGTACGATCCCGCCGGAAAATTTAGAAATGATTTCTTGACCACTACTTTTTTTGCATAACCCTCCGTTTTATTCCCTACCAAAATGCTGGACCGCTATTTTGAACTGACCAAAAATGGGACCACGGTAAAAATCGAATTAATCGCCGGGCTATCTTCCTTTCTTGCTACCCTGTATATCATCGTGGTGAACCCAGCCATTCTGAGCCAGGCAGGTATACCATTTAGCGGGGTACTTACAGCCACGGTATTGCTTTCCTTTTTTTGCAGCCTCATGATGGGCCTCTACGCCAACAACCCCCTGATGGTAGCTCCCGGCATGGGCCTCAATGCCTTTTTTACCTTTACGGCGGTCAAAGGGTTAGGAATTGCCTGGGAAACCGCCCTCGGGGCTGTTTTCTGGTCGGGGATTCTATTTTTATTGCTCTCGGTATTCAACATTCGCTCCCTGCTGATCAACGCCATTCCCCTAGCCTTACGGCACGCCATCGCGGCGGGAATCGGCCTTTTTATTGCCCTGATCGGATTCATCAACGCGGGTTTCATCGTGGACAATCCAGCCACCCTCATCAGCCTGGGGGATGCGACCCAACCCGCTATTCTGCTCTTTATTTTCGGGCTTGGCCTCACCTCCCTTCTCATTACCCGTAAAGTACTAGGCGGGATTGTGCTTAGCATCGTGGCCGTTTCCCTGATCTACGCGGCGGGTGGCAGTACCTTTGGACAATCCATCCCCGAAACTCAGAATTGGGTTTCTGCACCTGATTTTAGTCTTCTTTTCAGACTCGACCTGTGGGGGGCTTTAAAATTTTCCCTGTGGCCCGTCATCTTTGCCTTTGTTTTTACCGACCTTTTCGATAGCCTTTCCACCTTTGTGGGGGTAGCCGAAGCCGCTAATCTGAAAGATGAACAGGGGAACCCGCGCAATGTGCAGCAATCGCTCCTGACCGATGCCGTGGCCACTACCCTCGCCGGTTTGCTGGGCAGCAGTCCGGGGACGGCTTACATCGAGTCGGCGGTCGGCATCGAGCAAGGGGGGCGCACGGGCCTGACGGCCGTCTTTGCGGCTCTGCTGTTTCTGCCCTTCATGTTTTTCTCGCCCGTACTTTCCCTGATCCCGGCCGTGGCTACCGCTCCGACCCTGGTCATCGTGGGGGTGTTCATGGCGCGTCCGGTGGTGAAAATCAACTGGCATGGAGATGGAAGAAGCCATTCCGGCCTTTCTGGCCATGATCCTGATTCCTTTTAGCTATTCCATTACCCAAGGTATCATCTGGGGTTTCCTTAGCTGGACTTTTTTAAAAATTGGTCAGGGAAAATTCAGAGAAATATCCCCCGTCTTACTTATCATTGATCTATTTGCTATTCTTTCCATCGTGAGTGGGGGGCAGCCATTGAGTTATGACAAAAAACAATACTCTCTACTGGTACTGTGCTATCATTGGTATTGCCGAATCGGCTTCCGTTGCCCAAGTATATAAAAAAAAGACCGTTACCGCGCTCCTGGGGGCATTTAGTGAGGAGGTAAAACTGTTGGAAGAATCCGTTCAGCGCAAACGGACCCGGGTCATCCACGGGATTTCGTTCACGACAGGTACCCTGAACGGGCGCAAAGTGGTGATTGCCCTGACGGGTATCGGAAAGGTGAATGCCGCCATGACTACCACGCTCATGATCCAAAAATTCAAACCCTCGGAAGTACTCTTTACCGGCATAGCCGGGGGACTCAATCCCGATCTACTGCCCGGTGATATCGTGATTGGTCAGGAAACTACCTACCATGATTTTGGCTACATTACCTTCCAAAAGCAGGCCACTCGCCAGACCCGCAATCCCATCACGGGGGAATTCAACCCGGTATTTTTCAAAGCCGATTCTCTGCTGTTGGCAAAGACACTCACGGCTGCCAATCATATCACCTTACGTTCGGCCAGCGAAAGCCGTCGCCCTCCCAAAATTGTCCTTGGCCGGATTGTAACGGGCGATGTATTCGTATCCTCGGAGGAAAAGGTCAATCAGCTGTTAAACGAGTTCAAAGCCGATGCCACCGAAATGGAAGGGGCAGCCGTGGCCCAAATTTGTTTTCAGCAGCAGGTACCCTGCATCATCATCCGTAGCCTTAGTGACAAGGCCAACAGCTCAGCTCGGGAAGATATGTTGAACTTTTTGAAAGTTGCCGCTCAAAATTCTGCCTCCCTGGTGAAAGAAACCCTCAAAGAATTATAGCCCATCCCGGAGCCGCCGCGGCTTCCACCACTTTTTATCCTATTTGCGGCAACTTGGTAATCTCCTGCTAGTGATTGGGATAAATCGCAAAATGAGTTTTTTTAGCGTTTTCCAAAGGGTATTTCCTCCATTTTGCGTCTTTTCTGAAAGGAAAGGAAGGGAGAATAACCGGGCAAGCCGCTTTTATCTCCCAAATCGGGCTACCCAACCGGGTGGTACCTCCAAGGCAATACGTAGGTAAGTGGGTTCAAAGCACCTACACGAAGGCAAATGATCAGAATAAAAACAGTATTCAATTCACCATAATACAAAAAGAGCTTCCTCTTCTAATCTAAAACCTAACTCATGGAACAAACCACTGCCGTGGAAAAACCCACCAAAGCTTACCGTTGGACGGTTGTAATCCTGCTATTTTTTGCCACCACTATCAATTACCTCGATCGCCAGGTAATTGGCCTGCTCAAACCAACACTGGAAGTAGATTTCAACTGGACGGAAACGGATTACGGAAAAATAGTAATGGCTTTCACGGCGGCCTACGCGTTTGGCTACCTGATTTTTGGAAGAATAATTGATAAAATCGGCACAAAACTGGGCCTGGCCTTGTCGCTGGTGGTGTGGAGTTTTGCGGCCATGGGCCACGCTTTGGCCAAAAGCACCATGGGATTTGGTTTTTGGCGGGCTACCCTGGGATTAGGCGAGGCCGGTAACTTCCCTGCTTCCATCAAGGCGGTAGCGGAGTGGTTCCCAAAGCGGGAGCGGGCATTCGCCACCGGGCTTTTCAATTCGGGCACCAACATTGGCGCGGTCGTTGCACCCATCATGGTACCCTGGATTCTGGGTGTATGGGGGTGGCAGGAAGCTTTCATCATTACGGGGGCCATTGGTTTCATTTGGCTTATTTTCTGGTGGATATTTTATGAAATCCCGAGCCGTAAAAAAGGCATTTCCAAAGCGGAGTTGGACTACATAAACAGCGATGCCGACGATGACTCCCTGGAAGAACCCATCTCCTGGTCCAAGCTCCTGCGCGTAAGACAGACCTGGGCTTACGTATTTGGCAAATTCCTGACCGACCCCATCTGGTGGTTTTTTCTCTTCTGGTTGCCCTCCTATTTCGCCACCATATTTGACCTTGATCTTAAAAAACCAAGCCTTCCCCTGGCCGTGGTGTATACCGCCAGCACCATCGGCAGTATCGGTGGGGGGTACCTCTCCGGCTGGTTAATCAAAAAAGGTTGGCCTGTGTTCAAAGCTCGAAAAACCGCCATGCTTTTGTACGCATTTGCGGTGGTGCCAATTATGGCCGCAAGCATAGCTACTGATATCTGGACGGCCGTGGCCCTTATCAGTTTGGCCTGCGCTGCCCATCAGGCATGGAGCGCCAATATCTTTACTACGGCATCCGACATGTTTCCACGGCGGGCCGTAAGCTCGGTGGTGGGCATTGGCGGCATGGCTGGTTCGCTTGGGGGGGTACTATTCCCCTACATCGTGGGGCAAATCCTGGATAGCTTCAAGGCATCCGGTAATATCAACGCCGGATATAGTCTGATTTTTATTATTTGTGGATCGGCCTACCTGATTGCCTGGGTAGTAATGCACTTGTTCGTTCCAAAAATGGAACGTGTAAAGGTGTAGGGTAGCTTTCAGGTAAGAATAGAAAATGGATACGGACGTTGTTCAAACAGAGGTAAACTATTTGAACAACGTCCGGTGCTCAAACTGAATGGCTTTGCCCAGGCAGAAAGTGGCGATAGCCACCAGGAGATGGTAAGGATCAACGGCGACTTCTGGTCGTAGTTCCAGCCGAAGTTTGCTGGAAAGGGCCAATAAGGTCATGGAAAATACCACCCATAGGGCACTTTTTTGGCGCTGGAGCAGGCCCCAACAGGCAATCAAAAGCACGATTACGATGCACAAGGGCTGTACTATCTGAATGAGTGTTTCCATCCGGTACCAAACTAGTCCAAAAAACAACCCTGTGCCGGTGCCTATGGTACCCCAAAACGTAAAACGGTCAGCTTCAGTGTGACTGATCAGACCCCAAACCGCCACCAGCATACAAACCGGCCCGAGGGTGTTCTCGAGTCGACGGAATGAATTGATAAGTGGCGTTAAAGTGTCCCATCCAAGGTACCACAGGGAGGTCAATAAGGCCGTGATGGAAAGAGAAATTAAGAATATACCCCAAAGGAGGCGGCTGTAAATAGCGATCTTTTGAAAATAAATAAGGAAAACGGCAAAGGCCGTAACACTAAGTATCAATTCCGAAAGACTATGTAAGATCATGAAAATTGGTCAGGACTGTGGGTTAGGAGTAGAGGATTGGCAATTTACAAATTATCGTTACATTTTGCTACTTAGGGCATTTCGTTCTACTTTTACCGAAAAAACCGATTCACCAACATGAGCGTTTTAGTAAATAAGAATTCAAAAATTATTGTACAAGGTTTTACTGGTTCCGAAGGATCATTCCATGCCCAGCAGATGATTGAGTACGGCACGTCGGTCGTTGGGGGTGTAACACCTGGGAAAGGTGGACTTAGCCACCTGGACCGTCCGGTGTTCAATACCGTTGACCAGGCCGTACGCTCTACCGGAGCCGATGTATCCATTATTTTTGTTCCTCCGGCTTTCGCCAGCGATGCTATTATGGAAGCGGCCGATGCGGGTATTGGCGTGATTGTCTGTATCACCGAAGGTATCCCTACCAAGGACATGATGATGGCCAAAGAATACCTCAAAGGCAAGAATTGCCGCCTGATCGGCCCCAACTGCCCCGGTATCATTACGGCGGAAGAATGCAAGGTTGGAATCATGCCCGGATTCATATTCAAAAAAGGAACGGTAGGTATTGTGTCAAAATCAGGTACCCTTACCTACGAGGCGGTGGATCAGCTCACACGGTCGGGTTTGGGCCAGACGACCGCCATCGGCATTGGTGGTGATCCGATCATCGGCACTACCACCAAAGAGGCCGTAGAATTACTGATGAATGATCCCGAAACTGAGGCCATTGTCATGATTGGTGAAATCGGAGGGAGCATGGAAGCAGATGCTGCCTACTACATACAGCAAGCGGGCAATCCTAAGCCCGTGGTTGGATTCATCGCCGGACAAACTGCCCCCAAAGGTCGCCGGATGGGTCATGCCGGAGCGATCATTGGCGGTGCCGACGATACCGCCGAAGCTAAGATGCGGATCATGCGTGAATGCGGCATTTTTGTGGCCGATTCTCCTGCCGTTATCGGCGAAACCATGCTCATTGCGCTGGGCAAAAAATAGTATTATCAGATAATCCTGAACTTGTAAGGGCTGAGGCAACTCCGCCCTTACTTGCTACTATGAAGCATACGCGCCCGTTTTCCATTCTGTTTCTTCTTCTTTTTATCGGCGCTTTTGGCTCGCCAGTTCGGGCGGTCAACGAAGTAGGACCCGATAACCGGTATTACCTTGTACACGACTTCTCCTATGATTGGCTGGTGTACAGCCCCCAATATAAAAATTTTGTCCCCTACTCAAAGGGACTCAATGAATCTGATTTGTCGGTTAGTCTATTGGTAGACTTGTTAAAGAACCGGAGATACGACCTGCTCATCACTTCTTCCCGCGAGAACTACCTGTTTATCGAAGGCGCTTTACAGAAGAAAATCGAACCGGATACCTGGCTCACCCTGAAGGTTGACAGCCTTTACCGGGTATACGGGAAAGAAGAGTTGTTGATCACCCTTTACGGAAGTGCGGGCATAGAGTTCAAGACCGTGCTGTTGGGACATGCTAAAAAAATAGTATACACCGCTGCCCAACCCGAGTCAAAAACGATCTCGCTCATCAACATCAAGCCCATTGAAACCTCCGCATTCAATGATTTTTCGATCGTCTTAATTCTTTTTCTGCTGTTGTTGGCACTTTTTGCTTATAGTTCTACTCCTTCCATATTCAGGCGTTTTTTGAGTCTGAATGACTTTGTGGACGTAAGCGAACGGAATGACCTTTACCGTTTTAGCCGACCTTACACCAGGGTCATGCTTTTTAATGCTCTAATTGTAAGTGCATCCATGGGGTATTTGGTGTTGTATGTCACCAATATTGAGCCCGATCTGCTCGACACCCGGGGCTTTTTATCCGAAGGCGACAAATTTTATGGCATTTTACTGGATGAAATAAAACTGACCTTTATCTTTATTAGCCTATTTTTTCTCAAATATATCCTAATGGGGATCGTTGCCGGGGTGTTAAATATTGAGCGAGTAGTTAATACTCACTATATAAAAGCCCTGCAAGTATCCTTCGTATTTTACGGTCTGGTAACACTCACCTTTTTTGCCCTTTCGCTGCATCAGCCTACCTGGCTCCAAAGCACCCTCCCCTACCTACTCTATTTCTTTATTTTCTACTATCTACTGCGTTTTGGGTTAATGTACATATTTACGAACAACTCCGGGCAATTGATAAATCTGTATTTATTTTCGTACCTTTGCGTTATAGAACTCATACCCTTAATAATAGGCGTCAAGTTTGCTATTTAGCGTTTTTGGATGCTTACAGAACTTAATTTTAATGCATATATTCCATGAGTGAGACCATCAAATTTGATCAGGATCGGCTCAACAAGGTAACAAGTATTCTGGTTAGCCAGTCACGACCTGCCGATGAAAATTCTCCTTATTTCGAACTAGCCAGAAAATACAACATCAGAGTAGATTTCCGGCCTTTTATCAATGTGGATGGAGTATCCTTCAAGGACTTCCGAAAGCAAAAAGTTAATATCCTGGACCACACTGCTGTCATTTTTACTAGTAGGAATGCAATCGACCATTTTTTTAGAATTTGTCAGGAAGGCCGCATCGAAGTACCCGCTGATATGAAGTATTTTTGCATATCTGAACAAACCGCCAATTATCTTCAGAAGTACATCATCATTCGCAAGCGGAAAATCTTTAACGGCACCAAAACCGCCCTGGAATTAATCGAACTCATCCGAAAGCATAAAAACGAGAAATACTTATACCCCTGCTCGGATGTGCGCATGAAGGACATTCCCGAATTCGCCGATATCGAGGATCTTCACTTTACCGAAGCTACCATGTACCAGACCGTCTCGGCTGATCTATCCGATTTGGAAGATGTGTATTATGATATAATCGCATTTTTCAGCCCTTCCGGTATTAAGTCCCTGTTTGATAACTTCCCGGATTTCCAACAAAACAAAACGCGCATCGCTGCCTTTGGCCCCACCACCGCCAAAGCAGTGGAAGAGGCAGGGCTTTACCTCGACATCCTGGCGCCCCTGCCCAATGCCCCCTCGATGAACGGTGCCCTTGAACTTTACATTCGAAAAGCTAATAATCTTCAACAATAATCAGGAAGGCCGATTTTTTTTCGGCCTTCCTCGTTTTTCTCAATTTTTTTGCGGAATATGCGTTATCCAGTAAACTTTTCGGTATTAGGTTAGTACTGAATATTGATATGTTTATTCCCAAGCCTATATGTCACGGAGCATTTACACCAATATTTTTTTTCTAGGATGTCTTCTATTCACTTCGGTGAGCTACGGACAGCAACCTGCCCAATTCAGCCAATTTCAAATAAATCAGCTTTATTTCAATCCTGCCGCCGCCGGGGCCGACGGAGTGACCCGTGTGCAACTAGTTCACCGGTCACAATACAGTGGCTATCAGGGCACGTTTGATCAGGGAGGGGCACCTACCACCCAATTTCTTTCGGCAAGTACGGTTTTAAAAAACCTTGGAGTCGGACTCACCGTATATAACGATAAGATCGGGGCACTAACCAATCAAAGCTTCCAGTTAGCCGCATCGTACCGGTTGCCCATGGGCAACGGCACCTTGGCGCTTGGTGGAAGTGCAGGGCTTTATCGGGTGGGAATTAATTATAACGTCCTCAGGCCCAATGAACCCGGTGATCCTTTGATCCAAACCGGAGTGGTGTCCGAAACGCACCCGGACATAAACCTGGGCATTCGGTATGAAACCGCTGGCTATTACCTTGGCGTTTCGGTTAACCATTTGCTCAAATCCAATTATAAATTAGGATCCAGCGAGGCAACAAACCCACTAGTTCCTGCGTATTATGTAAACGGAGGAGTCAACTTGGAAATAGGGTACCTTTTTGAGGTGCAGCCTTTCGTGCTGGCAAAGTCGGATCTATCCAGCGTATCGCTTGAAGGTGGCGCCATGGTGACGTACAATCAGCGCTACTGGGCGGGAGCCTCCTACCGCACCCAGGATGCGGTCATACTCATGGGAGGCGTGAATCTGCTGGCTGGTCAGGTACTCCGGCTATCGGGAGCCTATGATATTGTCACGGGTGGTACGAGTGTAAAGAGTCCTTCTTCCTACGAAGTGATGCTTTCGTACCGGTTACCAGCCCCGAAACTGGGCAAGAAAACGATCGTCAGAACACCACGATTCCGTTTTTAATCAGGATGGCACGATATTAATGATTTGCGGGCCCCAGTGCTAGTCACTTTGCAAACCAAGTCCTATATTTGAAGAATTTTTGAATAAATGGTCACATTAATACCAAAAACGACCGTTTTTCGTTAGCTCGAATAACATAGTTTGAGTTTTTAGGTAAATAAAAGACCAAAAATCAGTCCATATACTATACATCTAAGAGTCATCGTTTTTATACCGATATTAATCAAAAATAGCACAATCCATTATGAATGTTAACGTGTTCTATCGAAATGGCGTCAAGAGTTTGCTGGTAGTTGCCTCGCTCATGCTTATGCAGAGTTGCGGTTTCATCAAAGAGCGCTTCGGCAAGGGAAAAGGTGAGGAGACCGGGGTTTCGAACGGAGAGATCGTCGCTACGGCGAGGAAAGGATACCGACAAACGACACCAGCCGGTATGTTGATGATACCTTCGGGTTCATTCGTGATGGGTCAGGCCGATGAAGATATGGCTGCTACCATGGTCAACATGAACAAGCGCGTTACCATTAGTTCGTTCTACATGGATGATACCGAAATCACGAACCATGAATACCGTCAATTCGTCACCGCGTTGCTGGTTGACTCGATCTCGGTTCTGGGTGAGGAGGAAATCATGACGAAGTACTACCCCGACACCACCGTTTGGAAAAAAGACTTTGCCTACTCCAACGGCGATCCTATGGTGCAGTACTACTACATGTACCCGTCATTTGATACCTACCCCGTAGTAGGTGTTAGCTGGACAGCCGCCAAGTACTTTTCCGAGTGGCGTACCAACCTTTACAACGACTACCGGATCAAAGAAGGATTGTTCAATTCCCCCAAGTTCAGGCTTCCTACCGAGGCCGAATGGGAATGGGCCGCCCGCGGAGGACGTGCTGGTGCCAAGTATCCCTGGGGGAACCCCTACACTATGAACGGAAAAGGGTGTTTCCTGGCCAACTTCAAACCACAGCGCGGAAATTATGACGCCGATGGCTACCCGTACACGGCTCCTGCCAATGCCTACAACCCCAACGAGTACGGGCTGTACAACATGTCAGGTAACGTATCTGAGTGGACCCTGGATGCCTATGCTGATAATGCAAACACGATCTTATGGGATATGAACCCCGAGAACGATGATCCGAACGAACCTCGTAAAGTTATCAAAGGCGGATCGTGGAAGGATGTGGCTTACTTCCTTCAAACCGGAACCCGCTCCTATGAATTTGAAACCCAGCGTCGTGCTTTCATTGGCTTCCGATGTGTGATGGATAACTTCGATGGCCGCCGGGGCGCAACCGGAAAGCGTCGTTAAAATAAAAATCTACAAAAAAAAGGGGGCAGCGATACAGGCTGCTTCTTTTTTACACGTTACTAATAAACCCAATCTTTACTTTCAATAACTAATCTATTCTTTACTTTCAATTAACTGTTAACAATCCGAATTTGTATGGCTAAGAAAAACGGCTCTAATTTTTTCTTTGATAAAGTCCTCCCTACTCTTTATAGTGCTGGTGCTGCAGTAGTAGTTTTGGGAGCTCTCTTCAAAATTCAACACTGGGACGGAGGGAGCGAAATGTTGACCATTGGATTAGGTACTGAAGCAGTCATATTCTTACTGTATGCTCTTCAAACCTTCGTGCAACCCGTGGAAACTCAACCTGCCTGGGAACGTGTATATCCCGAACTGGCCGATGATTATGACGGACCGGTCGTAAAAAGATCCCCCAGCCCCGTTTCCAACGGACTTACCGCCAATATGGATACCATGCTGGCTGACGCTAAAATCACCCCCGATATTTTTGACAATCTGGGCAAAGGCTTCCGGAGCTTAACGGACACCGTGAGCCGCATTGGCGACCTTACCGATGCTACCGTAGCTACGAACGACTACGCTAAAAGTGTGAAGACGGCGTCCACTGCCATTAACGACATGAATAAGTCGTATGGGGTAGCTATTTCGGCTATGTCGTCCATGGCCGACGCTACCAAAGATGCTCAGGCATACCGCGAGCAGTTTCAACTGATCACCAAGAACATGGGTGCGTTGAACGCCGTATATGAGATGGAGTTACAGGATACCACCAAGCACTTGAAAGCCATGAATGCTTTCTATGGTAACTTGACGGCTGCTATGGAAAATATGGCCGACGCTACGAAAGAATCGCAGCAGTTTAAAAGCGAGATGTCAAAACTCACTTCCAATATTTCGTCTCTCAATAGTGTTTACGGCAATATGCTGACTGCCATGCGTGGCAATGCCTAGTATATTCTGTACCTAATTAATAAAATCCTCACAAGATAACCGATCACTGTATACTATGGCAGGTGGAAAAGAAACGCCCCGTCAGAAGATGATTGGGATGATGTATTTGGTACTAACGGCTATGCTGGCTTTACAGGTGAGCTCCGCTATTATCGAAAAATTCATCCTATTGAACAACTCATTAGAATTGTCTTCGGGAGCAGCCAATAAAATAAATCAGGAAACAGTACTTAAAATAAAGGCCGCGGTAGATAAGTCTGGAAACCGCGCGGCAGACGTTGCCGTAATGAAGCAAGCCGATGAGGTTCGCCAAATCACCGCAACGATGGTTAGTGAACTTAGCGCTCTAAAGCAGGAGATTATTGATAAAGCTGGCGATGGCTTAAAAGAAGACGGCAGCATCAAAAACCCACAAGAGGAGGAGAAAGTCGCGGCTCTGATGATTGGAGGAGGTAAAAACGGTAAAGCCTACGCGTTAAAACAGCGGATGAATGACTTTACGCAGAAGCTCAACAATTATAGTCCCCAAAAATTCCAGCCTTTAGCCTTAGATGCAAAGGATGATCCGGTCGCTCAAAATCGGGCAGACCAGCGTAACAAGGATTTTGCCGAATTGAACTTTGCCCAAACCCCCGTTGCGGCGGCATTAGCCGTACTGAGCCAAAAGCAGACGGATATTCGCCGGATGGAAGGAGAAGTACTGAACTTCCTGGCTAGTAAAGTGGGAGCGGCCGACATTAAATTTGACCGTGTATTGGCCATGATCAGTACCGAATCGAAGGTAGTAGCCGCCGGTACTAAGTTCAAAGGAGAAATGTTCATTGCTGCTTCTGCCTCTGGTATAACGCCTCGCATGAGCCTCAATGGATCACCTATCCGGGTTGAAAATGGAAAAGGGATTATTGAATTTACAGCCCAAGGCGGTGGATATAATGCCGAAGGGCTTGCCCGTCGGGTATTGCAGGGGGTAATTTCCTTTCCGACCCCGGCAGGTAGAGATACCACGGTACGGTTGGAGCAGGAATATTTTGTGGCTCGACCAACCTATCAGATCGAAACGGGTACCTTGCCTCCCCTCTATTTCGGATGTTCCAATAAGTTGAGTATCCAAAGCCCGGCTTTGGGTGCGTTGTGGGCACCGGTATTCAGAGCCGACGGAGCCGAGATCATCAACAGCGGTCAGAAGGGTAAGTTTACAATCGTACCTAACCGTGCTCAGGTGAGCCTGACGATCTCGAACCAGGGAAATGTATTGGGTACTGAGCCCTTCCGGGTACAACGTGTTCCTAAGCCAACCCTTGAAATACGAGTTAATGGCGCAGTTTTGGATGAACGCCGCGGTGCGGCTGCTTCGGGCGCTCGTTCTATTCAGGTAGTGGCTGTATCGGACGAAAGCTTCAAGAATTTTTCTCCGGAAGATGCCAATTTCCGAGTTTCCCAAATTCAGGTGTCTTTGGCGCGAGGCCAACGCCGTGTAGCGGGTCCCATTACGCTTTCAGGCGGTGGATCTATTTCTTCCTTGGCGTCTAATGCCGAACCTGGCGACCGGTATGTGGTAGAAATACTGGGCGTACAACGTCGAAATTTCAAAGGAGAAATCAGTGATGTGGAAATGGGTAATCAGACCCGGCAGGTCACTTTATACTGATTTTTGGTTTGTATCGTTATAAAGAAAAAATTAAATACAAAGTGCTATGAGAATGAACGGAAAAGTGGTGGTACTGTCTCTTGCAACGTTGGCTTTGGGCGTTACGGCAGCTAACGCACAGGAACGAGACGAGTCGAAGATGAATCAACTTTCGGCCCGCCCTATTGATGATCATGATGTCATGATGAAGCGCTCCTTGTGGCGTCGGGTGGATTTGAAGGAAAAACAAAACCTTCCGATGTTTTCCAAGAATAACGAAATAACTCGTTACCTGTTGGAAGCCACTAAGGCGGGACTCCTGGATGCCTACGCGAATGACTCGTGTACAACAAAACTGACTCCTGAACTTCTGCACAAAAAGCTTTTGATTCCAAATCAGGTAGCTGGACTTTCTGCCGAGGAAATCGCGGCCGGATTTGGACAGCCTGCGGCCAATGGAGCCGGTGGATGGGACGATAAACCCAAAGCCGACCCTGCCAAGCCAGCACCTGCAGCGGCGGAAGATGGATGGGGTACCGAAAAGAAAGATACCAAAAAGACGGCCGCTGTGGAAGATGACGGGTGGGGAACTCCCGTGAAGAAGAAAACTCCGGCTAAGAAAGGAGCAAAAACTGAGGTGGCAGTCGTAGAAGAACCAAAAGTAGAAGAGCCAAAGCAGGAGGAGTTCCAACAACTATCCACCATCACGCCTGAGGAAGAATTCTTTCCTGATCAGTTGAGCTTGCTGGAAGTTAAGGAAGACTGGACCTTTGACAAAAAGCGTTCACGATTGTACATGGATATTCAGACCATTACCCTCGTTTTGCCGGCGGATCAAAATGCAACTACTGGTTTGGAGATTCCAGTTGCTTCCTTTAAGTACAAGGATGTAGAGCGGTTGTTCAGAAGCGATCCTAAGAAATACATCTGGTACAATACCCAAAATATCGCCCAGCACAAAAACCTGGCGGATGCTTTTGATCTTCGTTTGCCTTATGGCCGCGTCACTAAATACTCCAACCCTGAGGATAAGTCGTTTATCGACATTTACAAAGGAGAGAAGCAAGGCCTAATCAAGTCTATCCAATTCGAACAGGAATTGCTTGAACTTGAAAGCGGGATGTGGGAATATTGAGCCTTTCAAGGTATCGGTTTAAGGCAGTTTAGCCTTTTTCCAATCCAAGTTATAAACGACAAAAGGAGCGAAATTTTCGCTCCTTTTGTCGTTTATGCCCTTTTTTTTATAAGACTTACAATTTACTGCTCCACCTCGTTGTTTGCTATATCCACCATGGTGTCAAAATAGGCCCGAACTTTCCGTGCCTTGTCAGGGCCCACTACCTCTGCAAGCTGTTCTAGTGAGCTTTCCCTTATTGCCCTGATCCCACGATAATGCTTTAATAGTACCGCAGCTGTTTTTTTTCCAATTCCATCTACATTTTCCAACTCACTCACCAAGCTGCTTCGACTCCGCTTGTCGCGATGGTAGGTAATGGCGAAGCGGTGAGCCTCGTCCCTAATTTGCTGAATAAGTTTGAGTGATTCGGATTTTTTATCAATATACAGCGGGAGCGAATCCTCGGGAAAATAGATTTCCTCCAGACGTTTAGCAATCCCGATGATGGGTATCTTTCCGTATAGGTTCAGCTCTTTCAACGCATCGCAGGCAGCGCTTAGTTGACCCTTGCCACCATCTACCACGATCAGATCCGGAAGGGGTTCCTCCTCATTCAACAGCCTTGCATACCGCCGCCCAACTACCTCATTCATGGAAGCAAAGTCATTGGGTCCAATTACCGTTTTTATGGTGAAGTGTCTGTAGTCCTTTTTGGACGGCCTACCATCCTTGAAACAAACCATTGCCGCCACGGGATTGGTACCCTGAATATTGGAGTTATCAAAACATTCAATGTGACGGGGTAATGATTTCAATTGAAGATCCGCTTTTAGTTTGATCAACACCCGATCCCGCTTGGAAGTGGAGGCGGATGCTTCCACCGCTCGTCGTTCCGCCTTTTCCCTTCTAAAAAACAGGACGTTCTTCATGGACATATCCAGCAATTTTTTCTTATCGCCTATCTGAGGTACCACTATATCCAGTTTCATATCCAGATCAGGGGTCAGATTGGAGATCAATTCTTTGGCGTCATCACCGTAAGTTTCCCTCATCTCCAAAATCATCAGCGCCAGAATCTCCTCATCCTTCTCTTCCAGTTTCTTTTTTATATCGAACGTCTGCGTGGCCACTACGTACCCATTCTTGATTTTCATAAAATTCAAATAGGCCGCTTCTTCGTCCGAAACAATGGTGAGTACATCAAGGTCGCCGATTCGGGGATTGACCACTGTGGCTTTGCTCTGAAAATCCGAAAGCAATTCTATCTTCATTTTCCAATCGTGGGCCTGCTCAAACGCCATCTTCTGGGCAGACTCAATCATCCGATCTTTGAAATACTGATGAGGAACAGCCAGATTTCCTTTGAGAATATGGTTGATCTGATCGACCTCGGCATCATACTCCGGTTCTGATTGTCGACCTTCGCAGGGCCCTTTGCAGTTACCCAAGTGGAATTCGAGGCATACTTTGAATTTGCCGGCTTCAATATTTTCGCGGGTCAGATTCAAATGGCAGGAACGGATCGTATAGAGCGACTTGAACATATCCAGCAAAGCATACATAGCCCGCTGATTGGCGAAGGGTCCAAAGTAGGTACCCAGCCTGCGGTCAACCCGGCGAACCGTAATCACCCGAGGGAAAGGCTCGTGCGTAATACAAATAAATGGGTACGATTTATCGTCCCTCAGCAAGATATTAAATCGGGGTTGAAAGCGCTTAATGAGTTGGTTTTCCAGTAGCAGGGCATCCCATTCGGTTGGGACAATGGTAAACTCGATCCGTTGGATCTGACTCACAAGGCGCTTGGTTTTTCGATCGTGCTGGTTTGATTTTACAAAATAGCTACCCACCCGATTCCGAAGGTCTTTGGCCTTGCCTACATAAATAACTTCATCTTTATCGTCGAAATAACGATAGACCCCAGGTTCGTGGGGAATTTTGGTAAGTTCCTTTTTTGAATCAAAATCAGCCATTCACTTCCTCTACTTCCCGGTACTTTTGGTTATTAAAAAAAAACAACCGGATCATATGAAAAGTTGCTTCGCTTACCAACTTGAATGCTTCTTTTTGGGCCTGTTCGAGTGTCATAGGCCGGGTGATGGCTGACACAGCGAAGAGGAGCCCTGCCTGTTGTACTTCGCGGGGCGAAATGGCCAACGTCCCACATACGACCGCCACGGGTACCTGGTTGGCCGCACAGATCGAGGCCAGTCCAAGGACGAGTTTCCCTTTTAACGTTTGATGATCCAACTTGCCCTCCCCCGTAATGACCAAATCGGCACCCTGAACATGTTTTTCCACCTCGGTCTGTCGCAGTACGATGCTTGCTCCCGGCTCGAGCGTGGCGTTCATAAACCACATGGCACCAGCCCCTACCCCACCGGCCGCACCGGCTCCGGGGGTCTGACTCACGTCGCGGCCAAAGGCCTTGGTAGCCACTTTGGAAAGGATAAATAAGCCTTTATCCAATTGCTCGGCTTTATCTAGGGAAGCACCTTTCTGCGGGGCATACACCAACGAAGCACCATCGCTGCCGTACAAAGGGTTTGTAACATCGCAGGCCACGGTGATTTTTACATCTTCTAGCAGTCTGTTTACCGAGCTGCAATCAATCGAATGAATATGGATGAGGTGTTCACCGTTCGGCGGAAGGTCTTTCCCCAGGCTATCCACAAACCGGTATCCAAGGGCCGCTGCCATCCCAATTCCCGCATCGTTAGTGGCACTCCCGCCAATACCCAATATGATGTGCCTCACTCCTCTTTCCATGGCATCGGCAATAAGCTGCCCGGTACCGTACGAGGTGGTTTTGGAAGGATCGCGTTCATTCAGATCCAACAGCCACAAGCCCGAGGCGGAGGCCATTTCTATGAAGGCCGTTTTTTTATCGGCTGACAACCCGTAAGATGCTTCTATTTTTCTGCCCAGAGGGTCAAAAACCTTGACCGACACAAATGACCCGCCAGCGTGTAACGTCAGCGCTTTGGCCGTTCCTTCGCCCCCGTCGGCCAATGGGATTGTCACTAGCTCGGCTTCCGGATAGGCTAGCCTCACCCCCTCGGCCATCGCATTACTTACCTCTTCGGCATCCAGCGATCCCCGGAATTTGTCGGGAGCAATGACAATTTTCATACGGCAGAAGTCTTAAAATGGTCAGAAAAGTACCCCCTCGTCGTCTGAGCGCGACGGCGGCACGTAGGTATTGGAGCTATCGGTATACACGCCGCCACAGTCGAGGGTAAAATTAGGGGGCATATTAAATTTCCCCTTGCGGTATTGGACCAACGTCGGGTCGGCGTACACTTTTTGCATGTACAACCCCCAGGCAGGCATGGCGATCCGGCCGCCTTGCCCGTAGGCCATCGTCCGGAAGTGCGTGCTACGATCCTCGCCACCTACCCATACTCCGGTAACCAGGCTGTGGGTCATACCCATAAACCATCCGTCGGAGTAATTGGAGGTAGTGCCCGTTTTGGCGGCAATTTCGTTTCCTTCGGTCACGCCGTAGGTTCTCAATCTACCGGCGGTTCCACCCGGATCTTCCACCGCTCCGCGCATGAGGTAGATCATGTTGTAGGCCATATTGGCGCTTAATTCCTGATTGGCCTTGGGGAAAAATTCCTGCAACAAATTTCCGTAGCGGTCCTCAATGCGTAGGATCGTCATGGGTTCGGTGCGGTGACCACTATTCACAAAAGCGCAGTAAGCTCCCACCATTTCGTATACCGACACATCACTAATCCCAAGGCAGAGGGACGGCTTTTCTTCCAATTCGCTGGTGATTCCGAGTTTATGAGCGTATTCTACTACGGTTCTAGGCTTTACCTGCTTCATGATGTAGGCGCTCACCGAATTGACAGATTTCCCAATGGCCTGTCGAAGGGATAGCGCCTGGTAGGAGTATTTGTTATTTGCGTTTTTGGGGGTCCAGCCACCTGGTACTCCATCGGCCAAAGTAAACGTAACCGGACGATCCACTACGTGCGTACAGGGAGTGAGAAAATTCTTGTCCAGGGCCGAAACATACACGAATGGCTTGAAGGTAGATCCCGGCTGACGAGATCCCTGTTTTACGTGATCATATTTGAAATACCGAAAATTAATGCCCCCCACCCAGGCTTTTACGTGCCCGTTTCGCGGGTCCATGGACATCATTCCGGTCCGTAGGAAGTGCTTATAGTACTTGATAGAATCCATCGGACTCATGGTCACTTCTTTCTCACCATCCCACGTAAACACCTTCATCTTGTAGGGTGTTCTCATTATTTTCCAAGCCTCTTTTTCACCCACCTCTTTGACAATGTTTCGGAATCGGGGAGACGAACGGACAGCCCCATCCAGAAATCCTTTTATTTCTTTTCCGTTCTGATCCACCCAGGGGTTCCGATCTTTCCAGTGTTCAAAAAAAAGTTTCTGTTGCACTTTCATGTGCTCAGTAACCGCTTCCTCGGCATACTGCTGCATGCGGGAATCGATGGTGGTATAAACCCTTAACCCACTGGTATACAAATCAAAATTGGTACCATTGTCGTCGTTATACTGTTCAACCCAGTCCTTTCAGGTATCCTTTCATCGATTCCCGGAAATAGGGGGCCGACCCCGTATTGTGGCTTTCGATGGTAAACCGCAGGCTCAACGGTTTCTCGTGGTAGACGGCAAATTTGGCCGCATCCAGGAACTCGTACTTCTGCATCTGATCCAGAACCGTATTCCGGCGATTGAGAGCATTGTTCGGAAAGCGGAACGGATTGTACAAGGTAGGATTCTGCAAGCATTCCTACCAGTAAAGCCGCCTCGTGTACATCCAGGTTCCAGGTGTCCTTGTTGAAGTAGGTTCGCGCTGCGACCTTGATCCCGTAGGTATTATTCCCAAAAGATACCGTGTTGAGGTACATCATCAGAATTTCCCGCTTGGTGTATTTGCGTTCCAGAATGACCGACAAAATCCATTCCTTGGTTTTGGCAATAACGGTACGGTTACCAGGGGAATATGGCCAAGCACCCCACGGTATTGTTCCGAGCGGGTTTGGAACAAATTCTTGGCCACCTGCTGCGTAAGGGTACTACCTCCGCCCGAGCTAGAGTTGCCCGTCACGACGCCCTTGCCTACCCTGAAAAGGCTACGGAGGTCAATGCCGGAGTGCTTCACAAACCGAGCATCCTCGGTGGCAATCAGTGCCTCGACCAACCGGGGCGAAACCTGATCGAATTCTACGGGTGCCCGGTTCTCAATAAAGTACTTCCCGATGGATTTACCGTCTTCCGAAATCAACTCGGATGCTACCTCACTTTTGGGGTTTTCCAGCGTCTTCAGATCAGGCATTGGCCCAAATAGCCAGAAGAAATTAAAACTAACCGCTACTATGTAAAAGATAAACAATCCCAGAACCAGCGCCGAATACCGCCAAATGTGAACAATGTTCCGGCGGTATTTACCAGGCTTTAATTCAAGCATATTAAAATAATTGTTTTATAAGTAATCAATATAAGGCAATTGCGGCTTATGTCCATCCAACGAAACTATAAACTGGCTGGGGTAGTCAAGCCAAAAAGCAAAGACCTGGTTGCTTTCTACAAATATACTAATTTTCAAGATCAACGCCGGGTAGAGGCCCGACCCGATACTTCGAGCATTTCCTGCACCCGGGGGAACAGCGGACTATCGGGATACAGGCGAATGAATTCGTTAATGGCCTGCAAGATAGGCATCACGTCCCTGCACTTTGCCCACCAAGAAAATTCGCAACAGGGCAAACTTATCCACCAAATATTTTCCCGGTACACAATCATGGCGTTCTCTACCTGGGCCAATGCTTCCGAATAGTTTCCCGACGAGTAGACAATGCATAAATTGTTTCGTAGGTCTTGGCGGCTGATCCGCTGCCGTGTGCTGTTCCTTTGTTACCTGCTAAGGCTGCCTGATTGAGCAAGCGGGCGTAGGAAGAGTTCGGAAATTCGGCCAACAATTTTTCTTTCCACAGTGGTCGGTTCTTATTGTTTTCTTCCAGGGAGAGATAAACCAGGTAATAAATTTCCTCCCGATAGGCCGTTTTAGGAAATTCGTTAAGCAAACGAGTAAAGGTTGTAACGGCCTTCTCGGATTCTTTTAAGTCAAACCGATAAATTTTGCCTAACCGGTACAGCGCCTCCTCCTCCCGTTTTTCCGAAGCCGCCAGGCGGCATCGGTGAGTCGGAATATTCTTGCGCAAATCCTCCCGACGCGCCACCCATGCCTCCGAACCCTTGTCAGGGTTATTTCCGGCTGCAAGCCCAAATTGTTCCTGGCGGGGCCGTACCACGGCAGCTTTCACAGTCCGGGTTTTGGGCGACTGGCGGTAAAGGAATTCATTTTCCTTGTTGGACCGCCGCCAATTGTCCTCCAAGGGAGCGATTACCCCACAAACGCCTGAACTCCACCTGGCCCTGATTCACCATCGGCGGGTCGTATAATTCCCAGCGGCGTTCGTTGCCGCCCGCTAGAAAAGGGGTTCCGATATCGCTGGCCGATGGGCGACTGGCGGCCGCCAGGGCTTCCTGAGCTTTGAGCAACAATTGTCTCTTTTCTTCCTCTTCCCGTTCGATGATGGCGTCCAATTTCCGATCCAAGGTGGCCGGATTCAGTTGGGCCAAGGTTTGCAAACTATCCTCTCGATTCACTATACCCAGCTGAATCACAAACTCATCGAGTGCTTTCTTCCGATCCACCACATTTTTGTATTGTTCGGCCTCTTTGGGGAGGGTCACCAGGGCGCTGTCATAATAGGCCTTCGCCACTTCGTAGTTTTCCAGGCGGTCATAATTAATCCGAGCCAGTTCCAGATAGGTATAAGGTACCTGTTGGGTATTGCCCCCCGCCGACTCAATGGATTTACGAAGGAAACCTACGGCCTCCGGGTAATTGCTCCGGCGCTCGGAAAGTAGGCCCATGGTGTAGTATATCCTATCCTTCAAATCATTGTTCTTCCGATCGCGGAGCATTTTATCAAACCCCACCCCCGTCAGATTTACCTTCGGATCCAAAAGTACCCTGTTTTGGATGGAATTCATTCCGGCGTAAAAGGACAAGTCGTACGTTGGCCGGTTTTTTTCAACGTCACTATAATGGTCAGCTGCCAGCGCGTACTGGCCAATGCGGTCGTAGAGTTGCCCGGCCACGTAATGGAGCCTAGCCGTTTCCTGGTTCTTTTTCAAAAGGGGAAACGCCTGCTCCAATATGGCCACGGCGGTGAGGTACTCCCCCTGAAGCTGATGGATAGAGGCCTTGGCCAAATAAAATTCGCGCGTAGCTTCTTTGCTTAGGGGTTGCTGGCGCAGATATTCGGCAACGTTAAGGGCATTCGAGTAATCTTTTTTCTGGGTGTAGGCGCGCATGAGCCAGATTAGGGCCGTATTTTTATCATCTTCATCACGGCCATTCGTAAATACATACCGGAGAGCTTCCACCCCGTCGTCGTATTGCCCGAGGTACAGCCGGGCCTTGCCAATGAGTGTATAGCTATCATCCAGCCACTTGGAGTTTTGGTGGCGCTCCGCTACGATGGACGCCTTCTTTATGGCGTTTTCGAGTTGGGGTTTTACGCTCAGCCCCAAGGTAGAATCAAGGGGAATCAGTATCGGTAATAATAGATTGTAATTATCCGCGTAAGCAATGGCCATGGCCCGTTCTGCGGCCTCCATTTCGGAGTTAGCTATATAGAACGCATTATATTTAGCGGTAAGATTATGGAAGGCCACGCTCCCCGGGCTGCTACTATATTGAGAGCACCCCCAAAGGCACTGCCGAGGATCGCGGCAAAAAGACAGCGAATTGAATATGATTTGAACCGAATTGACACAAACGAGCGATTTCGCTTTTTAAAAGGCATGACAGATTGTATTTCTAAAACGTGGGTTTTTACAAATACGTATCGAATATAAGTCCAATTAGTCAATTTTGAAGTATTATCAGTTTAAAATCATTTTTTCATACTAATCACTTCCACCATGAGCGACCAACAGCCAGACAACTGGAAGCAGGCCGGGCGGCGATCCAACTCCTACGCGAGGTATTCGGGCCTTGCCTTTCAAATGTTGGGCACCATCGTGGTATTTACCTATGGTGGCTATAAGCTCGACGAATGGCAACAGAATAAAATTCCCGTCTGGACGCTGGTCTTTCGCTTGGCTCCATTGCCGCTTCGCTATATATGTTCATTCGCTCCATTACAAAAGATCAAAACTAGTGGTTCAAACACGGCTATTTAGTAAGTCAAGCAACTTTCCCGACTTTTTCTCCCTACCTTTGCGGCCTGAAACCATGGGGTACCCCGGCCTGTCATGCTGCGAAGTTTACTGCTAACATTTGTTCTGGGAATTGTATTTTTCCTAGCCCGACACTTCCAGTTGGATGCCTGGATCCATCCATTTGTGGGCTATATGCTTCTGTTTTTTCTGAGTATTTCCTACATTATTCATCGCCTTATGGAGTTTGGATTTAGGAACAAACGGGAGAAATTCGTTGAATTCTATCTTTCTACCGTCGTAGCCAGGCTTTTGCTTTGCATCGTATTTGTAGGAATTTGCTTTTTTATTGGCGTGTCGACAATGAGCCTATCTTTATTTCCAACTTTTTTGCACTCTATTTATTTTATTCATTTTTTGAAATCTACGGTTTGTATCGTAACTTGCGCCGCGATTCATAAAGCGTAGTATTCCTTACTTGTATGTCAACATCCATCCGACGTTTTTTACCTATTATTTTCGCAGCAACCCTCTTATTTTCAAGCTCCTTACAGGCAGTTGCTCAGACGGAACACGATCAAAGTGAGGCCGAGGCCAAAATCAATCAGGCCGAGCACGGGATCGAGCATCAGCTCGAAGAAAACGAAGAAGAATTCAATATTGGCGAGATGATCATGCACCACATCGCCGACTCCCACGAGTGGGAATTTGCCCATGGTGTGGTACTTCCCCTGCCGGTTATTCTGTATTCATCCGATCGGGGTCTGGAAGTTTTTTCCTCCTCTAATTTTCACAACGAGCACCACGAATACAACGGCTACCATTTGGTACATGGCAACGCCGAGAAAATAGTACCCGTGGATTCTACCCGCAGCGTGTACGATTTCTCCATTACTAAGAATGTCGCCTCCATGCTGCTGAGTGCTATCATTCTGGTACTTATTTTTATGTCGGTGGCAAGTGCCTATCAGAATCGCCGAGGAAAAGCTCCCCGGGGTTTTCAATCGGCCATGGAGGTACTGGTGCTGTTTATCCGGGATGAGGTCGTAAAGCCCAACATCGGTCCCAATTACCAGAAGTACCTCCCCTACTTACTGACTCTGTTTTTCTTTATCCTCGTCAATAACCTCTTGGGATTACTTCCGGGTGCAGCCAACGTCACGGGCAATATCGCCATTACCATGACCCTGGCGATTATCACCTTCCTGATCGTCCATTTCAACTCCAATAAGCACTACTGGGCGCACTTAGTAAAGCCAACCGGTGTTCCGCTGGCGTTGCTCCCCATCATGATTCCCGTGGAAATCGTAGGGGTATTCATGAAACCTTTCTCCCTGATGATACGGCTTTTCGCCAACATGACGGCCGGGCACATCATCCTGTTGAGCTTATTCGGTCTGATCTTCATTTTTAAAAGCATGTTCGTCGCTCCCGTCGTGTCGGCCTTTGCTTTGTTCATGAACTTCATCGAAATCATGGTCGCCTTCATTCAGGCATTCATCTTTACCCTGCTTTCGTCCATGTACATCGGAAGCGCGATAGAAGACAATCACGAGGCCGACCACGGACATTAATTTCTTTTGCAATCTTTTGTTTCAATTAATCTATATCTAAACAATCACAAGTATGTTACTTCAAATTTTGCTTCAAGCAGCTGAACAAAGCGGTGCCGGATCTAGCAGTATTAGGTGCCGGTATCGGTGCTGGTTTGGCGGCTATTGGTGCTGGTCTTGGTATTGGACGTATCGGTGGCAGTGCCATGGAAGGTATCGCCCGTCAGCCCGAGGCAGCTGGTCGTATCCAAACGGCTATGCTTATCATTGCCGCTCTTATTGAGGCAGTTGCTCTTTTTGCAGCGGTTATCTGTCTGCTTATTTCTTTCAAGTTGTAATTTACTGCAACCGAACGCGTACTTTCCGTCACATTAGGTATCGGAAAGTGGTTCAAAAAAACTGACTGCGGAAGCAATAGGCTTCCACAGATTTTATCCAAAAGATTGAAACGTCGTCTCTACTGCAAAGCAGGTACCTCTGAGACTCGCCCCAAAGAAATAATAATAAAGCATTCATAACTCATAATTCAGTACTCAAATGGAATTACTTAACTCCCGCCGTCGGACTGATATTCTGGATGTTGGTGGTATTTTTACTGCTGGTATTCATTCTGCGCAAATTTGCCTGGAAACCCATCATCAATGGATTGAACGACCGCGAAAAAGATATTCAAAGCGCCTTCGACATGGCCGTGGAAACCCGCGCCGAAATGGCTAAGTTGAAGTCGGATAACGAAAAATTGATCGCCGAGGCCAACGCTGCCCGCGACAAGATTATCCGGGATGCCAAAGAAGCCTCCGAGCGGATGATTGCCGAAGCCAAAGAAAAGGCCTCGATAGCCGGGCAGAAAGAAATGGAACTAGCCCGCGAAGCCATCCGCAACGAGCAGAACGGCCGCCATTGCAAGCATGAAAAGAAGAGGTTGCTTTGCTGTCGCTTTCAGATTGCCGAGAAAGTACTGGGCCGTGAACTTAGCGACAAGGCAGCGCAGCAAAAATTGATCGCTGACCTGGCTAGTAACGCCAAAATGAACTAATTTCTCCATCCACTCAACAGGAACTAAGATGTCAGAAGGAACCGTTGCCTCCCGATATGCCAAGTCGCTTATTGAACTGGCGGAAGCAGCAAAAAGTAGTAGAAGAGGTATATCAGGATATGCTTTTGTTCAAAAAAGTATCGCAGCGGAAATCGTGGAGTTATGCTGGCTCTGAAGAGCCCGGTGGTTCGCCACGAAAAGAAACTGGCTATTCTGAAAGCCCTCTTCCAGGAAAACGTACACCCTGTCTCCTACACGATTTTTAATATTATCACCCAAAAACACCGGGAGTCGATCCTGGATAGCATTGCTGATGAATTTGTCACCCTTTACAATAGCTACAAGGGGATTCAGAAAGCAGTTGTTACTACCAGCGCTCCTTTGGATGATTCGCTAAGGGCTACCTTTAACAAAATCGTGGCTGACGCTACCGGTAAAAAGGTCGAACTGGAAGAGAAAGTGAATGAGAATTTGATTGGAGGCTATATCCTTCGGGTGAATGATCAGTCAAATAGATGCGTCTCTGAAGAGCCGTTTGAATTCACTTAAACTGGAACTTCTGGCCAATTAAATTACTTTTTGTCTGTCTATTCTGAAAGACTTCGCTGCTTTGCGAGCGAAGTCTTTTTTTTCGTGGCTACCATTCTATTTTTGACTTGGATCCGTGCAATTCAAAACCCGTAGCCGCTTCAATCCATGAATATCCTAGAAGAAGCCCGAAAAGTGGACATAGTGCAGGTGGTAAAAGACCTAGGCTTAGACGTGTCGGAGCCAAGGAAAATCATCTGCCCATTTCATGACGAAAAAACTCCCTCCCTGTATCTCTATCCTAGTACCAATACCTACTACTGCTTCGGGTGCGGTCGTCATGGGGATGTGATTCATTTCTACGCCGGGCTTCTGTCAATTGGAGTACAAACAGGCTATGCACGAGCTGGCCTTTCATTATGTGCCGGGGTACGTCAAAAAAGGTAGTCCGCCACCACCTCGTCAGCCCGTACGCCCCGAGCTATCAGCAGATCACCTACCTGATACGAAGGAGTATCAGTACAAGGAGGTACATACGGAGATTTACGAGTCATTTAAGAAACCACTGTGTCACTATGCCCGACACCGAGCTTTCGCAACGAGCCTTCGAGTACCTGACACCACCGGGGTTTCCAGGAGTATTCGCTGAAAAGTTTCGGGATTTTTGTGGTGAAAGACTACCACTCCGCCAACTATTTCCTTCGGTCGCGATTTGCCCTGGCGGATCTCAAAGAATCGGGCTTGTACAACGAACGGGATAACCTGGTTTTTTATAAACATTCGATCATCATTCCTTACTACCAGAAGGAACGAATCGTGTTCTTGCAGGGTCGGATCATTGGGGCTCCCGTGGATAAAACCCCTAGGTACCAATTTCTAAGCGGAGTCCCTATTCCCTTGTTCAACAGCGATCTGCTGCCCAAAATACGAACCGGTAAGGTAGTGTACCTCACCGAGGGAGCACTGGATTGTATCACGCTGGTACAGCGTGGTATCCCCGCGGTAAGTTTGGGGAGTGTCACCATGTTCAAAAAAGAATGGGCAAAACTCTTTCGCCGATTTGAATTATGTTTTTGGTTTGACAACGACTCTGCCGGGCAAAAGGCCGCCATTGACTACCAGGAGATCTTCGAACAGGCCGGCATCAGCACCCACATCCGCTCTGTTAAGAGTGGCTTTAAAGACATTAATGATTATTTTAGTAAGCAGGACGAAGGCTTATTTTGACAGAATTTTTCTGAGCTCTTTTACATTACCGATCAGGATTAGGTTATCACCCGGCTGGAGCTCCCCGTTCGGGTCTACCTCCAATTGCAGTTTCTTTACTTTGCGCGTGTAGCCGAGGATACTTTTTTCATTTTCAACGTGCACATAGGCTACCACTTTCAGGTCATCGGATCGGGTGAGTCCGGTATCCGACAGTTTTTGATAATAAAACCGCTTGGGAATCCTCAGCTCCATCATAGCTGATTCTTCGCATATTTCGTAGGAATTTTCCAGCTGGGGTATGGTCAGGCGCTTGGCTACTTTCTCGGCGGAATCCTGCTCAGGAAGTAGTAGTTCATCTACCCCAAGGGCTTCGATGACGGTCCGGTGCAGGTCGTTGAAGGCACGCCCAATCAATTTGCGCACTTTCATTTGTTTAAGCAGAGCCGTAACAAGTACCGATGCGGCAAAGTCCTCCCCGATCGATACCACACAAACGTCCATTTCTTTGAGAGGAATGGTATTGAGGTTGTTGATATCGGTACAGTCCATACATACGGTATGGGTGATCCGGTTTTTTAAGGAATCAATCTTACTCATGCTTATATCAGCCCCAATTACTTCGTGCCCCATGGCTGTGAGTCGAATGGATAAGGCAGCACCAAAATTTCCAAGACCTATTACAAAAAATTTCATGAATTAGCTAGTTTATGAAGATAGTTTCATTGGGAAAGCGGTAGTTGATTGCCTTGGTTTGGCGTACAAAGGCCACAATTAAGGTAAAAGTCCCCACCCTACCTATGAACATAATAACGACCAGAACAATTTTGGCTGCATCGGATAATTCGGGGGTAATGCCCAAGGTGAGCCCCACGGTGCTAAATGCGGAGAAACATTCAAAAGCTATGTTGATTAGCTGTTTTTCGGGTTCGAGAACGGTGATAATCAAAATGGCAGGCCCAATAACAAGTAAGGAAAGCACCAGAATAGAAAAAGCCCGCCGAACGGACTCCGAAGGAATCTGCCGCCGACGGAATTCTACCCGATCGTTTCCTTTCGCCAGGCTTATCACATTGAGCATAGCTACCGCAAAAGTGGAGGTTTTGATTCCGCCGCCGGTGGAAGCCGGCGAGGCCCCAATCCACATTAATAGCAAGTATATTAAAACCGTAGCTGGCTGCATCAGGGCCATGTCGAAGGTATTGAACCCGGCCGTCCGGGGCGTGACCGAGGCAAAAAATGCGGTTACTAGCTTACCGTACCACGTTTTGTGCTCATACAAGAGGCCGTAAGATTCCGTAATAAAAAAGGCAATAACCCCCACGACAAGCAGAATTGCCGTGGTCATGAGGACAATGGACGTATTGGCGCTGACGGTCCGGGGAAGGTACCCGACGGGTTTGTTGTCGATGAGTAAAGCAAAAAACTGAGCGAGGTAGTGTTTGAGGTAATAATAAAAGTCGGTAATGATGGGGAATCCTATACCACCGATGATAATCAGGACGCAGATCACCAATTGAAAATCGTAGTCCATTCTTAAAAATGGATTGTATAAGCCATTGGGTACCGAAGAAAAACCGGCGTTGCAAAAGGCAGAGATGGCATGAAAAATGGAGAACCTCAATCGTTGTCCCCACGTATTGAAGGCGTCGGCATCAACGGTTAAGTAGATAAACGCGACCCCCACCAGCTCCACCAATAGCGTAATCACAATGATGTGCAGAAGCGACTTGAACGTATCACTCACCCGGTCCGCGGTAACGAAATCCTTTAAGAAAAGCTGGTTTTCGATGGAAAAATCTCCTTTGTACAAATAGCCAAAAAAGCTCGTAAACGACAAGATCCCCAAGCCGCCCAGTTGGATGAGCAGGAGAATGAAAAATTTGCCCAGACGGGTAAACTCGGTGGCGGTGTCGAGGGTGGAAAGTCCGGTAACGCATACCGCACTCACCGAGGTAAATAGGGCATTGGTGAAAGAAATGCCATGGATCGTGGCCCTAGGCAATAGCAATAGTCCACACCCAAACAGGCACAACAACAAGAAACTGATCACAAACGCCAGGGCGGGGTTAAAGCGCTTGGTATAAATCTGTAAGACTTTTCTGGACGAATCCAGGACGATGAGCACAAAACATAGCAAAAGCCCACTGTAATAAGCCACGGACTTGAAATCCGGTTTTACCAGGATTTCACTGTACTTATAGTAGCAGAAGGCAGCCAGTAACCCGACCGGAAGCCATTGTAGTATTTTCCTGAGGATGCTTTTGGCTGGAAAATTGAGCGCCCGCAAGGAAAGGGTGATGACAAACGAACTTAGATAAAGCAGGTATACAACGGAGAAGTACACATAGCGGATGTAGTGCGGAAAACCGACATCGTATACGATCAACAGAATAACAAATATCCCCAGGTAGAATACGAAGTCCTCAAAAAAATTGTGCAGCCGACGCAAGGCCCGCTCTCGTAGTTGGTAGGTACTTAGAAATTTCTTTCTGTTATTCATTTTTCAAAATGATCGTTTAGCTTTCATCGGTGCATTCCATGCTACTATTCAACTTCGGTTGGGTAGTCGAAACTACTACTCCACCTACCAGGTTTGATAGAACGCTTTTAATTCAAAGGCAAATTGGCTTATTAATCCGTTAAAAACAGGCATGTCCTTGCGTTTTATCTAATGAATACCAAAAGGATAGCTGGCTGGCCAAAAATAAATAGTGAGAAAAAGGGGTTAAGCTGGCCCATTTTCACTTTTACCTAGTAAGCGATCTCCACTTTGGAACTCCCTGTTTTTGCGAAAACCTCAGTATCCTTTTTAGAAACAAATAAACCCATTTTATGAAAAAATTACTTATTCTGTTCATTATCCTCGCAAATACCCCAACTTTTGCCCAAAAAACTACCCCTACCCGCTGGACCCAAGCAGAGGCGGATGGCTGGTATGCCAAGCAGCCCTGGTTGTTTGGTTCTAACTATAATCCGGCTAGTGCAATCAATCAGTTAGAGATGTTTCAGGAAGATACCTTCGCACCGGCTGAAATAGACAAGGAACTGGGTTGGGCGGAAGCGCTGGGGGTAAACACAGCCCGGGTATACCTGCATGACCTGCTTTGGCAGGATCCCATTGGCTTTACCAAGCGGTTGGATCAATTTTTGACCATTTGTGCCAAGCACAACATCCGCCCGGTGCTGGTGTTGTTCGACTCCTGCTGGGATCCCTTCCCCAAACTAGGCAAACAACACGCCCCTACTCCCGGAATTCATAATTCGGGCTGGCTTCAAAGCCCGGGTGGGGCTGCGCTCACGGATGTATCACAATATCCCCGACTGGAAGCGTACGTGAAGGGGGTGGTGGGAACGTTTGCCAACGATCCCCGAATCCTGATGTGGGACGTTTGGAATGAACCGGACAATACCAACGACAATAGCTACGGCCGGAATAATCTGAAAGTAGAACCTGAGCACAAGAGAGCCATCATTACCAGCTTACTGCCCGAGGTATTCAAGTGGGCGCGGGCCGTTAATCCTACGCAGCCGCTTTCGTCCGGGGTTTGGATATTCAATAAAGATCGGGACATGAGTGTCCCTAAGAACTGGAGCGCTATGGAAAAAATACAGTTTGAGCATTCGGATATTCTCACCTTCCACCACTATTCGGATGTGGAATCTTTCGAGAACGTGATCAAGCAGCTGAAAACCCAAAATCGTCCTATGATTTGCACGGAATTTATGGCAAGAGGCGCTAACAGTTTGTTTCAAACCCACCTGCCCGTGGCAAAAAAGTACAACGTCGGGATGATCAATTGGGGCTTCGTAGCTGGCAAATCACAGACCTACCTACCCTGGGACAGCTGGCAAAACCCTTACGTGAATGGTCGCGAACCCAAAATATGGTTTCACGAAATCCTCAAAAGCGACGGTAGCCCCATCGACCCCGCCGAAACCGCAGCCATAAAGAAAGCTACTGGGAAGGGTAGGTAATGTAAGAATGATGGAATGATAGAATTTTTGTGGACTGCCATTCTATCATTCTATCATTGATTCTCCTGTCCTTACCTTAGATTTCTCTCAAAATACACCACTCCCTCGTGGGGGTTGTGGTTGTAGGGGGTGGTTTCCTGGAAGCCGAAGGACGTATAAAGCTTGACTGCCAAGGGCATTTTGTAGCCAATGGTGTCTAGCTTCATGGTGGTGTACCCAAGGTCACGGGCGGTTTGGATGGCTGACTCCATGAGGGCCTTGGCAATACCCAACTTTCGGTGCGAAGGCTTAATGTACATGCGTTTCAACTCGCAGGTAGTCTCGTTTTCGATCCGTCGCAAGCCTGCGCATCCTACGTACTCCCCGTTCGACTCCACCAGGTACAGCCTGCCGGTGGGCGGGCCGTACATAACCGGGCAGGATCGTCAGTTCTTCGTCGAAATTCTGAAAACTCAGGTCAAAATCAAGGGAGGACACGTATTCTTTGAATAGCCCAATGGCAGCCAGGTACTCCTCCGTGGTAGAGGACTTCGCTGATTATCCAATACATAGTAATCAGTCTATCCAGCTAAATTCGTAGGCAAGTTCGGGTACCTTGGTCCGATCTGCCACGCGGCGTAGGCGGGAGGGTAATGCCAGCAGGTAATCCCGAGCCTTTTCGGCTTTTTCATTCAGCTCCCGCAGGTGCTCAATCCGCCACTCCTGAAGCAGCGAATCCAATATGTCAATGTAGTCGACGGTCGTGTACACCCCTAGTCGCTGGGCCGCATCGGAAAAGTGCGAGAATGTATCACCCATTTTCACCCCGGTTTCGCGTAAAAAATGCGCCGGCATCACAATCTTTTTCCTCATCATGTCTTCCAGCGCCAGCATCAATTCCGAGGCATCTACCTCCAAAATCCGACTAACGAAAGCTTTGTAGGCCTTGGCGTGGCGCATCTCGTCGGAGGCGATTACGCCGCATATTTTGGAAAGGTGGGTATTCCCAAACTGCTTGGCCAGTGTGGCCGTCCGCCGGTGGGATACATTGGTGGCCAGCTCCTGGAAGGAGGTATAGATGAAATTGCGGTAGGGATCGTGCCCGGTTCCAATATCAAACCCATCGCTGATGAGGTACTGGGTCGACACTTCCATGGCCCGCATATTTACCCGTCCCGACAGATAGAGGTACTTATTGAGCAGGTCGCCGTGGCGATTTTCCTCGGCCGTCCAGGAGCGTACCCACTGGGCCCAGCCTTTGGGGTCGTTTACCTGATCCACACCCACTACATCCATCAACCACGATTCATAGGTAGGCAAGGCTTCCTCGGTAATGGTATCCCCAATCAGCACGGCTATATAATCATAAGGGAGTTCGCGGCAACTTTCCTGAAGCAACTTTACCTCTGAAGCAAAATTTTCGGAGGCAAAATCGGGCAGAAAGTCAGAAGGTTGCCAGTTTTGATCGATCGGTTTCAGATAATCTACCAGGATAGAATCCAGATCCTGACCGATAAATTGCATTACCTCTATACGCTGGTTTGACAGTTCATTTTGCATATTGAATTCAATTTATAAAGTACTTTTACAAAGTTCGTGATATTACTTTAAGATACGTAATAATAACCAAATTTCAGCAAAATACTCCTAAATCCCGTATTTTTGCCGAAAAAACGACTGATGAAAAAGGTTCTGGATTATATACTAAGCACGTATCTACCTGATTTATTTTGGATTAACGCTTTTGATTTTCCACGCGGTTCAGGTGGTGGCTTATAACGTATTCGGCAATGAAGCCCATAAAAAATCAGTCAACTACTTTAATTTTTTTCTTGTCCTACGGCTGGTACCTTACGGGGAGTAGCATTCACTTCGAAAAACGAGCTGACTTACCCGAAAATCGTCCCATCATCTTTACCGCCAATCACCAGAGTATGTTCGATATTCCGGGCATGATCTGGTTTCTCCGTACCTATCACCCACTTGTTTGTTTCCAAAATAGAACTGGCCAGAGGAATTCCGGGCATTTCCTACAATCTCCGCGTGGGGGGTGCCGCCCTCATCAACCGAAAGGATGGAAAGCAGGCTATCGTGGAAATCGCCCAATTAGGAAAACGCATTCACGATACCAAAGGAGCCGCCGCGATTTTTCCGGAAGGTACCCGCTCGGCCTCATCCAAAATGAAGCCTTTCCAGGCCGGTGGGCTCTCGGCCTTGCTCAAAAAATCCCCCGACGCCCTGGTGGTACCCATCGCCATTCAGGGTACCGGTGCTTTTAATCCCAAAGGGTTGTTTCCCACTTACCTCCTTTTCCCGGATGTCCTGGACCATGCTGCCCGGTATAGAGCCCGCCGGAAAAACCGCCGAAGAAGTAGCTCAACTCGCCCAGGCGGCCATCCAGAATATACTGGATGAACAGGTACCTGCCGCCTAAACCTCCTATTTTTGTTCCAGAGGTACCCTGTGTTACGCTCCTAAACATCTTCCTGTTTTTTCACGACTCTACTGATTTGCTTACGTTTTTGATCCCTCCAATTCATTAACACTTGTTAACAAGGTGGGTTTTAAACCGAAACCACCCGCGGCTCTCTAACCTACGAAACCATAAAAAAAGAGAGCCATGAAAAAAACAATCACCGCTGCAGCCTTCCTTTTATTTATTGCCACGGGTTCTTTTGCCCAGGGTTACGGAAAAAATGGGTATCCTGAGAAGGGAAATTACGATGACAGAAGGTACAACAACGGACGGTACGACACTGGACGTAACGACACTCGTTTGCCCGACAGAGACCGCCAGGAAGCCTTATTGATTAATGATTTGCAGCGCGAGGCCCGCGGGCGCATTGCCGACGGGATCGCCAATGGAAGCCTTACCTCCCAAGAGGCCATCCGGCTCCTGAGCGAATACGAGCGAATTAGTGTGAAGGAGCGGCGTTCCGTTTCGAACGGACGGCTAACCTCGCGCGAAACCCGAGAAATTACCCAGGATTTGCAGAACCTGGTGAAAGGTATCCGGTATGAGAAAATTGACAATGAACGCGAAAGGGACCGCATGGTTCAGCGGCGATATTAAAGATCATAGTTAGTTGAAGGTTTAGGGTAGTTGGAAAGAGTACTTCATTTTGGGGTACTCTTTTTTGTTTACCTATCCCCTTTCCAAACCAGCTTATCGTGGGATTTTAGAAACCCCTCCCGTTCATAAAACCGGTGGGTGTCATTCCTCAGCTTGTTGGAGGTAACTTCCACCTGATGCGCCCCGAGCTGTTCGGCAAAATCTTGTACTGCCCGCACCAACGCCTTCCCGATTCCCTGGGAACGCAAGGCCGGATCTACGTACATTTCCTGGATCTCCCCTACCGCAGCCGCATGATGCAGCAATAGTTGCACGTGGCAACTAACCATCCCGATGGCCTCTCCTCCTAGTTCGGCAATAAAATACCCAATTTTCTCATTTCCCAGATTTGAGTGGTAAACTGTGGCAAAGGAACCACGCGGAAGGACTTCGCTTTCAAGGTCGCACAGCATCCCATACAGTACTTCCTCATCCGAGGGCAGGGCTTTTCTCACGGATACATCCATTAGTACTTCTGAATTTTATCAGATTCATGAATATATACTCCTTTCGCATTCGATTGGGCAAGTACCACCATCGCATTGGCTACTTTGGCAGCCTCAATGGGCTGGTATTTTTTCAACTGACCCACCAAAACTGGTTTGAGGAAACGCATCACCGATTCGCCAATTTTTTCGCCCAACCGTTTTTCATCCCTTTCTCCCAACAGCAGCGAAGGGCGAAAAATATGGAGACTGGAAAAGTGCAGCAGCTGCAGGTCTTCCTCAACCTCGCCTTTTACCCGGTTATAAAAAAAAGTGGATTCCGGGTTGGCCCCCATGGAGGAAACAATCAGGTAGCTGGAAGCCCCATTTTGCTTGGCAAAGCGGGCAATTTGGAGGGGATACTCATAATCTACCGCAAAAAACGCCTCCTTAGAACCCGCTTTTTTCATAGTGGTTCCCAAGCAACAGTACACATCGTCCCCCAGCACTTGGGAGGCGTCCGGTTGCTTAAAGTTATACGTGATTTCTACCAAGGCAGGGTGGCTTATCCCCATTGGTCTTCTGCCCAATACCCTCACCTCTTTATAGGCCTTGGAACTTAATAACTGCTCGACTAGCTGCTTTCCTATTAAGCCTGTACCTCCCACCACCAGGGCGGTTTTTAGATTCGTTTCGTTCATATTGTGAGGAGATTTACCCGGTGAACCGGTAATTTATAGATAATTTTCCAATAGAAAATTTTTGGTACAGCGTAAGAAACAAAACAATATTTATATGTTTTCACAATTATCGTTTCACTAAATATAGTAGTATATTTAGAGTTTCATTTACTATACTTCATTCATCTGTTATCCTTTATGCAAAAAATTATTCCTGTCCTGCTCCTGCTTTTGGGGATGCATCTGGCCCGGAAAGCCAGGCACAAAATAAGAAAAAGAAAAACCAGCCCGCGCAGGCACCTACCGCTGCTGCCAAACCAGCCACTCCTGCGGCAAAAGGCCCCAAACCCTACAAAGAAGTCATAACCTCTAAAGCCATATCGGACGCTGGCCTTTTTAAGGTTCATAAAGTAGATGACTCGTACTTTTACGAAATTCCTGATTCCCTCTTCAACCGCGAAATGCTGCTGGTGTCGCGTATATCCAAAACCGCCGATAACATAGGCTACGGCGGTGAGGAATTGAACACCTCGGTGGTAAAATGGGAAATGAAAGACAAAAAAGTACTCCTACGGGTGATATCCTATCGCAATGTAGCCAGTGAGGAGTTACCCATTTATCAGGCAGTAAAGAATTCCAATTTTGAGCCAATTGTGGCCTCTTTTGAGGTAAAAGCCAATAAGACTGACAGTACAGGAACGGTCATTGAGATTGGCGAACTATTTAACACCGATGTGAAGCTGCTGGGGCTTGAACAACGCCGACGCACCCAATACAAAGTGAGCTCGCTGGATGCCAAGCGTACTTTTGTGGATACCATCCGCAGTTTTCCGCTGAATATTGAGGCTAGAAACATTGTCACGTACAACGCCACGGAGGCTCCTTCTACCTCAGAGACGGGCTCCATTTCGCTTGAATTAAACCACTCGCTGATCCTGCTGCCCAAGAAGCCCATGATGCCCCGGTTGAAAGACCAGCGAGTAGGGTATTTTTCGGTTCAGCAAAATGACTATGGCTTGGACGAACAAAAGGCCGATCAACGCGAGTATATTGTCCGCTGGCGGCTCGAACCAAAAGACAAGGCTGCTTTTGAACGTGGTGAGCTGGTAGAACCCATCAAGCCCATCGTGTATTACATTGATCCGGCTACTCCCGAGAAGTGGAGGCCTTACATCAAACAGGGCGTAGAGGACTGGCAGGCGGCCTTCGAGCAGGCTGGTTTTAAGAATGCAATCTTGTGCAAGTATCCGCCTACCAAAGAGGAAGATCCCGAGTTCAGTCCCGAAGATGTGCGCTACTCAGTGGTGCGGTATTTTGCCTCGGACGTGCAGAATGCCTATGGACCCAACGTGCACGATCCCCGCTCCGGCGAAATCCTGGAAAGCGACATTGGCTGGTACCACAACGTCATGAACCTCATCCGCAACTGGTTTTTTATCCAGACCGCCGCGATCAATCCCGATGCCCGCACGCCCAAATTTAAGGACGAAGTGATGGGCCGTCTGATCCGGTTCGTGTCTTCCCACGAGGTAGGACACACCCTGGGCCTGCCGCACAACATGGGTGCCAGTGCTGCCTATCCGGTAGATTCCCTGCGCTCGGCCAGTTTTACCCAAAAATACAACGTATCGCCCTCCATCATGGACTATGCGCGTTTCAATTACGTGGCCCAGCCCGGCGATGCGGGGGTGTCTCTGATGCCTAACGTAGGTCCTTACGACAAATACGCCATTGAATGGGGCTACCGCCCGATTACCAAAGCCAAAACACCTGATGAAGAAAAAGCCATCCTGGACGCCTGGGCGATGGAACGGGCCAACGACCCGATGTACCGGTATGGTAGGCAGACCTCCAACCCCACGGACCCTCGCTCACAAACCGAGGATATTGGGGATGATGCCATGAAGTCAAGTGAGTACGGAATTCAGAACTTGAAAAGAATTCTGCCTAACCTGATGACCTGGACAAACGAAAAAGGGAAAACTTTTGACAACCTGGAAGAATTGTACGGACAGGTACTTGGCCAGTGGAATAGGTACATGGGCCACGTGGCCAGCAATGTGGGGGGAATTTACGAAACCTACAAGACCTTTGATCAGGAAGGGGCTGTGTACACCCACGTAGAGAAAGAAAAACAAAAGCGGGCCGTGGATTTTATCATCAACCAGGCCTTCAAAACTCCTACCTGGATGATTGATACCGATCTTTTGAGCCGCTTCGAAGGGGTAGGTATGGTAGAACGCATTAGGGGAGCGCAGGAGCGCGTATTGAACAACCTCCTGGACCCCAGCCGCATGGCCCGTCTGATTGAAAACCAGACTTTGAATGGAACCAAATCGTACGCTTTACTGGATATGATGAGTGAATTGCGGGGCGGTATCTGGACCGAGCTCCGAACCAGCCAAACAGCGGACACCTACCGGCGGAATTTGCAGCGGGCCTACCTGGATCGCCTGGATTTCCTCATGACCAAAGAGCCGGCGGCAGTTCCAGCCAGCGCCAGGAGCTTTGTAAATTACGCACCCGTACGCATCAGCCAGTCGGATATCCGGGCGGTAGTGCGGGGAGAATTGATCCAGCTTCAGGCCGATATCAAGAAGGCTATTCCCGCTACAAAAGATACCATGATGAAGTATCACTTGCAGGATGCCCTGGTACGGGTGGAGAAAATTTTGGACCCAAAAGAATAATCGCTTTTTCAAGACTTCCCGAAAGCTTTCTGCTTTCGGGAAGTTTATCATACTTCTCCGGGCATCCTCAGCCCCCCTATTTCATCATCGGAAACAGTCGTTTCAAATCTTCATCACTAGGTCGGGCGCCGTACTCACACACCTCAAACGCCTCGGCGTGTTGTACCTGAGCCGCCTTATCTTTTCCGTACCATTTTTCCAAAGCCGTCCGTACCTCCGGGCTGATCTTTACCGTTCGGTTTTCTGCCAGCCATTTTTCCTGATCCGCCTTATTGGTAGGGACCTTGTCGAGAAATCCACCAATCCAAGGCAACCATTCATATACCTGCGATTGATGCGCGTCCAGCGCGTGGATTTTCTTTCCGAACACCGGGCTTATGTCAATGGCCACGTCGGGTCGAAAGGGATTGGGACGCTGAAAATGATCCTGGAAATACAGAAAAATTGGGTTCTTTTTGAGCCTAGGTGTTTCCGGAGCTACGTTCGGAACGGCCACCATATAGGCTGCATCCTGCACCAGCACACCCGTATAGCGGTGGTCGGGATGGTAATCGTTTGGCCGGGGGGCAATGACCACATCGGCATCCCACTCCCTAATTTTTTTGATTATTTGTAGCCTTACATCCAAGGTAGGCAGTAATTCGCCGTCGTGATTATCCAGTACATCATAGGTCACGCCGAAGCGTTTACCGGCCTCTTTGGCCTCCGCCAGACGGCGTTTTGCCAATGCGGCTCCCTTCATAGACTGGTGTCCCGCGTCGCCGTTGGTAACGGCCACAAACTTTACCGCATGCCCAAGAGAAGACAACAACGCGGCAGTACCCCCACCCTTCAAATCACAGTCGTCCGGGTGCGCCCCAATCATGATAATCCGAATCGGTTGGGCCGGAGTTTGGGCAAAAGAAAGGCGGCAGGTACATAGGCACAGTAGCAGGAAAAGGCCCGCCATCAGGTGATTGGTTTTGATAGACATTGTGTATTGGAAGAAGGTTAGGATTAAATTAAACAGGCTAGCCCGCTACTTCTTCCGCACGAACCGGAAGGTGTCGGATGCGCTTACCACAAGCCCGAAAAATGGCGTTGGTTATAGCAGCGGAGGTAGGACCTTGCGCGGCCTCTCCGCCTCCGAGCGGATCAAGTTCCAAGTGCTGAATAACGGCTACTTCCACGAGGGGTACCTCGCTATACCGGATGATGGGATAAGAAGTCCAATCGCGGGAGCTGATATGGGTCTTATCGTATTTTACTTCCTCGTTAAGTGTCCAACTGGCTGATTGAATAAGTCCCCCCTCGGTTTGATTAATCAACCCATCCAGATTAACGGTTTCCCCGGCATCAATCACCGCCCACATTTGCTGGACATTCACCGCGCCGGAAGCTTTATTCACGGCTACTTTCGCCGCAACGGCACAGTAGCTGGCCGTATTTTTATATCTTGAAAAAGCAACGCCAATTCCTTCCCCAGGACCCGGCTTCACGTCATGTATCATGGCTTGCAGCTTGGTCATGACGGCAATGGCCCGTTCATCGGTTGAGTGCGCCAACCGGAACTGGAGCGGGTCGCGTTTGGCTACCACCGCTAGTTCGTCCATAAAGGACTCGATGGCAAAGATATTGCCGTAGGCTCCCAGGCTGCGGAGGGAAGACACCCGGAGTGGCCCTTCGAAAATGTGGGCATCAATCTTCAAATTCGGGATGGTGTAGTAGGGTTCGGAGTTGCGGAATCCCCCACCTCCGTATCCTGCGCCCGGCTGCACAAAGGGTTCGGCCAGATGCCGCGCTGCCAACAGATTGTTGGGATTGCCTCCCGGACGGCTGCTGTGCGAATCGGACCAGACTGCGTAGCGCCAATGGGAAATTTTCCCCGAATCATCCAGCCGGGCCTCGGCGTCCATGCACATGGCACTTCCGTAGGGTTCCCAGGCATTTTCCTCCTCGCGCGTCCACTGCACCCGAATCGGCTTATCGGGGTAGGCCATCGCTATCAGGGCTGCATCCGTAGCGGCATCGTCGGCCCCATTGTGGCCATAGCAGCCTGAGCCAGGTACCCCTATCAGGTGTACTTTTTCTGCGTCCATTTTGAGCATTTTGGCAATGGCATCCCGCAGCGGGTACATACCCTGCGTGGAGGTCCACACGTGCAAGGTACCTTTCTCATACAGCGCTACGGCGCAAGATGGCCCAATGGAGCCGTGCATGTGGTAGGGCTTAAAATAGCTGGCTTTGATAGTTCGTGGCCCGGCTACGTCTAGCTCAGCCGTACTGCCCTGGTTTTTTACGCTTTGCGATTTGGCCGGCAACTGCCGGATATAGCGATCCAGATCCTGATCGGCGGGTAGCACCGGCCCCTGTACCCAGCGGGCATGGTCACGGGCGCCTGCTGCGCCTGCATGGCCTGATACTCATCGGCAGCAACCACGGCCAGGAAAGACCCATCGCGCACTACTTTTAAGAGGCCGGGAGCCTTGAAACTGGCCACCTCAAAGGATTCTAGCTTTGCTTCATAGCCGGGAGGACGTACCACCCGGGCATGAACCATACCGGGCAAGCGTAAGTCCTGAACGTAGACGGCCTCGCCTCGAACCATGCGTTCAATGTCGGTGCGGGGTATGGCTTTGCCGATGTACCGGTAGTTGCCGGGCGCTTTGAGTTGAACAGGGAGCTTCACTTCATCCTGTATTTGGGCTCCGTTCAGAAGCTGAGCAAAAGTAAGCGTTTCTTTACTGCCCGTTTTGGTTAGTTTTCCGTTGGCCATGCGGATATCTCCGCTACTAACCTTCCAGTGTTTGGCGGCCATGTCGAGGAGTTTCTGGCGGGCAAATGCCGCCGCATACCGCACAGACATGGCGCTATTTTCCATGGACCCACTCCCGGCGGTGTAGCCTTCATTGGGGGTACGGCCGGTTTCGGCCAGGTGTACCTCCACCTGATCCAGATTCAGGTCCAACTCCTCGGCGGCTACCATGCCGATGGCGGTTCTGACTCCCTGCCCCAGTTCCATTTTGCCTAACAACACCCGCACCCGACCATCGCCCAAAAGTTCAAGCCAGGCATCCACCCGGGGTGTTCGGCGCAGACTACCCGGTAGGGTATCTTCCAGTAGGGTACTTTCTTGACTGGCCCAACTAGGCCGAGCGAGTGAAAATCCGATGGTAAGGCAGCCCAGGCTACTGATAAACTTGCGGCGGGACTGTTGGGGGTTGAAGGTGGAAGATTTCATGGGATGATATTGAAAGGCAGTGAATCTTAGGACTCCTTAGCGGCGGTTTGGACAGCCTTGATGATGCGGGCCTGGGTGCCACAGCGGCATAGGTTTCGATCCAGCCCTACCCGAATGGCCGCTTCATCAGGCTTCTTGTTTTCGGTGAGCAAGGCCACCGATGCCATCACCATGCCATTGAGGCAGTACCCGCACTGAGCGGCCTGCTCTTTCACAAACGCACGCTGTACAGGATGTAGGCTACCGTCTGCCTTGGTCAGTCCTTCAAGCGTGATTATTTTCCTACCTTCCATGGACTCCACCGGCACCCGACAGCTGGGGGTAGCTACCCCATCCATAAGCACCATGCAGGCTCCACAAACTTCAATACCGCAGCCATATTTAGGTCCATTCAGTTCCAGTTGGTTTCGGAGTACATACAGCAGCGGGGTGGCGGGGTCAGTCCGCACCGTTTGCTTTTTGCCATTAACGTGTAAGCTGATGTCTTTTTCCATAACTCAAACTGGTCAATAAGGAAATGTTTCTTTTTGAGAACCTGAACCGGATGTCCTGATTGGATGGACAGGTGGTACCTAGTGAAAGGAAAAAAAATTCTGATTTTAATCTATCCAATGAAAAAAAGAGGAAATCAGCCCCTATACACTCAAACTTTTCCTTCGAGCGCTCTTGCAATTTGATCCAGGTGGTGGGCATTGTGCCAGGCTATTTTCTCAAATTCATCTTTCAAAGACCGAACCCCGGTTTCGCTGTGCACAAATGTCTTGTCGGCTCCCGTGGCGTAATGTGTTTTGGCCAAATGGATGACCCCTTCCCGGACTGAGGCATAAATAGCCCGATTGATTTCCAGCGGAAATGTGGAATAACCGAGTTGTTCGTTCCATCGGTCCTGATCAAAAGCCCAAAGTACCTGCCGGGGTTCCGCAATGGCCCGTCGAATACGGTCGTATAGCACGGTTTCGGCATCGGCAATATGGTTCAGCAACTGCCGGATAGTCCACTTCCCAGGGGCGTAGGTATACATCAGTACCTGTTCGGGCAGTTCAAAGGCTTCCAGGGTTTGCTGCCGGGTTTGGGTTAACTCATCAAATAGGTTCATAATTTTCAAGACTGATTACGCAGGCACAGTAGGTAAATTTACAGGAAAAATACCACTATTTGGGCAATAGGCTGTTGTTCTGAATCGCATTATTTGTGGCACTATTTTCCACTAATCACGTCAAGGAGTCAGCTAAAAACCAGCTGGCATTAAACTTTTAGAGCGTAATGGTATCAAACTACCGTACGGCAGGACTTGGTAATGTCCTGTTTTCATAAACGAAACACTTAAATTATGAAAAAGATAGCAATCGTATATAGCCTGGCTCTGAGCCTCTTGATCCTGCCCGCGGCCCAAGCTCTAAGTTAACCCAAATTTGATGCAAGCGGGTATTGATGCCATAACTTCCCTTACGCTCACCAATGCCCAGGTAGCCGCCTATACTAAGGAGGCTGTGAAGGAAATGGATTCGAAAAATCCGGTAGCCGGGGCCAACGATCCTTACACAAAACGCCTCAATCGAATCGTGGGCCGGTACCGCACCGTCAGCGGTATCCCGCTGAACTATAAGGTGTACCTGGTTCCTGATGTGAATGCGTTCGCTACCGCCGATGGTAGTGTGCGGGTGTTTAAAGGACTTATGGACATCATGAGTGACAGCGAAATTCTGGCCATTATAGGCCACGAGATCGGCCATGTGGTTAATAAGGACTCCCATGACGCCATGAAAGGTGCCCTGCAACGTTCAGCGTTGAGGAATGCGGTGGCCTCGCAAAGTGGAACTCTCGGTGAACTTTCCCGTTCCCAGATCGGAGGCCTGGCCGATTACCTGGTAGGTGCGTCTTTTAGCCGTCAGCAGGAAACCGAGGCCGATGATTATAGTTATGCTTTTTTGAAACGCAATGGAAAAAGTGTGATGGCCTTGGCTACTTCATTTGAGAAACTCGCGAAAGCGGGCGGTGGAGCCGGCGTACCCCAGTTTTTGTCCACCCACCCGGATAGCAAGAACCGGGCAGCGAGGATTCGTGCCCGCGCCAAAAAGGATGGTTTGACCAGGTAGTAATTTGATATAGAAATACAAAAAGCCGGAAACGTATCCAATTGGACACTTTTCCGGCTTTTTGGTTGCAAAGGAGTAACATCCTTCCCTACCTTTTTTTACCAACGGCATCATACACCACCACTTTCTCCCACAAGTGCGAATAATCTTCGATGAATTTTAGATGGATAGGGTCGGTTTGGTAAATTTCCTCCTCAATCAGATTTTTGAAAAAACACAACCAGGAAACAGCGTATCCTTTTTCGATGACATCCCGGGAAGTTGAGGCCGGGCGACCAATGTGAACAAATTGGATGGTAGGTACTTTGGAAAGCTTTTCGAGCCCTTCCAAAAGTTTTGCCTCGTCCTGTACACTTTGAGGGTTTTTGAGATAAAAAAACACATGATGGACGAACAAGTCCTTCTTCTTCTCCGGCTCAACCAGCAAAGTAGCAGGGGCAGAGATGGCGACGCCCGCACTTTTGATAAATTTCCTGCGATTGGATGTATACATTTGGAATAAAGTAAAGGTGAGCCAATGTTGGCAGGCAATTGGAGACGCATGCTAGTCCCAATTGGTGAAAGTAACAGATTACAGCGCCAGCCGGAAATCTTTATTCGAATCCTGCACTTTTGTTTCCTGAATCCAGGTTTCTATGGTGGAAAACACCTTGGGGGTGATCAATACGGAGCTTCCAAACGGCCGATTTTCGGGTTTTGCTCCGCAAGACGCCGCATTACCCGATACGTGGATGGCCACTACCTTTGGTTTCCCATTTTCTTCTGTCCATATCGGCGAACCGCTGTTTCGCTTGGTGGTGGTGAATGGATGAAGCAGGCAGTGGTTGGTAGTCTCCACCACGCCCCCTGCCTCCTCCCACATTTCAAAATCGGGCTTATCAATGGGGTACCCCGCTATTCGTATGGTCTCGCCAATGTTCGGGGTCGCATTTGCGTAGATAGATTCTTGCCAGTCAAAATGAGCGTTGGTCCAGTCGGGCAGATTTCCTTTTTTTAGGATAATAACCCCATAGTCATCCTTGACGTAGCAGTTAGGATTATTGTATTCAGGCACTTTTTTTATCACAAAGTCCGGATACTCCACCACATATTTACGGCTGGATTTTACCTGAGAATTTTGACTTGGGTACAGTTCCAACCGCTGAATACGGGAGTCGGTTTCATTCAGCGAATGCCCAGCCGTAAGCAGTACATTCGGGGCAATCAGAAAACCTGTGGATCGGTTGACAAACGAAACCGGATTTCCTTCGTGGGTAATTCGGTACATCTCAATGAGGCAAACAAAGGAATAAGGAGCTACGTGAGAATCAAGTACACGATTTCGAGACATAGGCTGGTTTTATGCGCTTTTTAGAAATACCGAAACGACGTTTTGTTCGTTATGGTTCAAATTTAATTGATCAAAAAAAACCTGCCATGAAAAAACACCTGTTCCCCTGGCTCTTCTCTTTGGCCCTTCTTTCAGGCCTTTTTACCCCATCCCGGGCCCAATCGCGGCAGACGGATGAAGATGAAATTAAAGTAGAGTTCAACGAACGCCAATTGGAAAAGCATTTGGCCCAATACTCCGAACAACTGGATTTAAGTCGTCGGCAGCAGCGAAAAATTGCAAAAATCGAAAAGAAATTCACCAAGAAAGAAGAAAAGTTGGCGGAAGAGAAAGGATTGAAAATTGGGAAGAAGCGAACACTGCAAAAGCAAAAAGCCGAGGCCTTATTGTCGGTTCTTACGGATGCGCAAGTAGAGAAACTCAACCAGCTCGCCGGGAAAAAGAGTCTTTTTAGACGGATCATTTAGGACCTGTCCGACCTTTTTAGTATAGAAAAAAAGGTGCTTTGGCCAAAAATCAGAAAGGCCCCCAAGCGCGATTTCCTGTCTGGAAGTCGCGCTTGGGGGCCTTTCTACTAACATTTTCTTGGTGGGCAAGCTTACTACCTCGCATCAAACCAAAGTACTAAAACCCCTCTCCTCCCAAAAACTTACTGACGGATTGCCAGGTCATCAAGTAGCTTGCTACTGAGCCGGAGTAATTCTACCTCGGCTAGCTTGGCGTTGTATTCGGCTTCAATGAGGCGGGTTTCGGCGGCAACCGTGTTGCGCTGCACCTCCCTGAATTCGTAGGAGGTAGAGTTCCCTACGCGGTAGCGCTCAAAGGCGATTTCCACATTCTGACGGGCCAGAGTAAAATTTGCTTCTTCCAGAGCCACCAATTGAAGGCTATTCCGGTAGTTGAGATAGGTACGCTCAAATGTCGCCAGGAGTTGGTTTCTAATATCTCCTTCTATATCCTCAAAAATCAGGGAATTAATCCGGGCATTCTGAATGCGCCTTCTCTGATTGAATCCGTCAAAAATATTGACTGAAAGCCGCGCCCCGTAGCTCCATACGTCATTTCGTGCGCTTTTCACCCCAAACCCCGCCTGGTTATTCGTGGTGTTATAATTGAATCCCCCCAGCAGATCCACCTGCGGGTACTGTTGCGCGGTGAGGGCTTTTATATCGAGTTCAGCGATTCGGCGCTGCTGCGCGGCTAATACCAGGTTTGGATTTTGGGATAAAAGACTTTGTTTTAGTTCATCCACGGATATGTCGCGTCGGGTCATGATGGTATCCGGAATGGTAAAATCCGCTTCCGCATCAATCGCTAAAAATGTATTCAGGTCGATTTTTGAATTTCGAAGTACCTGCTCCTGGGCTATGTAGGCGGCGGTATCCCCATTGTAGTCCACCTGGGCGTTGATATAGTCTACTTTGGAACCCGTACCTACCTCGTAGTAGGCCTTGGCCAATTCCAGGCGGTCTTTGGAAATATCCAGCGCATTGCGAAGGGCCCGTACCCGCTGGTACTGGCGGATGATTTCATAGTAAGCCGAGCTCACCTGCGCTATCGTGTTCTCAATGGTGATCTTGGCGTTAGTTCGCCCGGCATCCTCGATTTGGGCCAGGCGATCTTGGGAAACAAACATCCCCAACCCATCAAATATGGTCCAGTTGAGCGTCAGTCCTGAGTTAGAGTTGTTGTTATTCACACCCGAACGATCGAGTGGGGCCTGCAAGGCATTGAAAAAATCTTGCCTTAAATGGCTGGAAGTGAAGTTCTTTTGGGCCGCACCGGTCAGAGTTGGCAGAAATCCCGCATTTCCCAGGGTGTTATCATTTCTGGCTATTTCGACCCGTTTCTCCGCAATCCGGATGGAGTAATTTTTTTCGAGGGCAATGGCAATCGCTTTCTTCTAGGCTAAGTGGGTTTTGAGCCTGGATACGGCTGAAGGGTAGGCTTACGATCAGCAAAAGTAGGGCACAGGTACTGCCGACTTTATGAAACTGATTTAGAGGTTTCGATAACATGAATTTGGTTTTGTGCTTAATCTGAGATTAATTTAACATTCACTTCACAAGTGTACTCAATTGTCGAAACAATTTTATCCCAAAGCTACAACCTAGATATGTGTAAGCCCATACTTTATCCAGTTCTTTGCCTTTTTTTTGTAATATTTTTTTTTAGTTGCCAGCCAACCGACAAAGTTGATCTTATCGTCCACAATGGCGTGGTGTATTCGGTAGACTCCTCGTTTACAGTGCATGAGGCCTTTGCCATCAAGGATGGAATCTTTGTAGCCGTGGGTAGTTCGCAGGAAATTCTCAACCAATTTGATTCTGATTCGGTGATAGATGCCGGTGGAAAAGCCATCTATCCTGGATTTTATGATCCCCACAGTCACTTTATGGGGCTAGGCAGCAAACTCGACGCCGCCGACCTGATAGGTACCACGTCGTACGAAGAAATAATCACACGTTTGAAAGAATTCCGGGCCACGCACCCCGAGCGTGCCTGGCTCTTGGGCCGGGGGTGGGATCAGAACGACTGGAAGGATACCCGGTTTCCTGACAAGACCCTGCTCGACCAGGCCTTTCCTGATGTACCGGTGTTACTCACCCGCGTAGATGGCCATGCCTCGCTTGTCAATAGCAAAGCCATAGAACTAGCCCAGATCACGGCCAAAAGTACCGCCGAAGGGGGACTGGTGGTAGTAAAAAATGGCCAACCAACCGGTATACTGGTTGACCGGGCCTCCCAATTGGTAAGCCGGGTGATTCCCAATTCCACCAAGGAGGAAAAACAGCAATTTCTGCAAGCAGCCGAGAAAAGCTGCCTATCCTTTGGCCTCACCACGGTATCCGACGCTGGCCTCGACCGGGAGGATATTGACCTGATTGACGAAATGCATAAAAACGGTACCCTGAAAATCCGGGATTACGCCATGATCAGGATAAGCCCCGAGAATCTGGATCATTACATAGCCAAAGGCCCCTACCAATCCGACCGCCTCACCGTACGATCTTTCAAGATATACGCCGATGGAGCCCTGGGGTCACGGGGGGCGTGCTTGCTTCAACCCTACGCAGATGACCCTTCCACCGGTTTTTTATTGGCTAGCGTTCAAGAATTGGATGAATTTGCATCCCGAATTGCGGCCAGTGATTTCCAGGCAAATACGCACTGCATCGGGGATTCGGCCAACCGCCTGATGCTCGATCTGTACGGAAAATATCTGAAAGGCCCGAACAACCGGCGCTGGCGGATAGAACACGCGCAGATCGTGTCGGAGGTAGATGTACCTAAATTTGGAAAATACTCCATTATTCCCTCCGTGCAACCTACCCACACCACCTCGGATATGTATTGGGCTGACGAACGCCTGGGGCCAAACCGGATCAAAACGGCCTATGCCTTCAAGGATTTGTTGAAGCAAAACGGGTACATCGCCCTGGGTAGCGACTTCCCGGTGGAATTTGTAAACCCCCTTTTCGGGTTTCATTCGGCAGTGGCACGGACAGACGACAAAAATTTCCCCGAAGGTGGATTTCAAATGGAAAACGCCCTGAGCCGGGAGGAAGCCTTGCGGGGGATGACCATCTGGGCGGCGTACTCCCAGTTTGAAGAAAAGACCCGTGGCAGCATCGAAAAAGGCAAATTTGCCGATTTCGTGATCCTGGAAGATGACATTATGAAGGCACCCCTCCAAAAGATTCGGCAGATAAACGTACTCAGAACCGTAATCGGTGGGGAAAGTCTGTACAAAAAAGCACCATAACGGGTTAGACCATGTCTTCAATCAGAAAAAAGGTCCACTATATTCTTACCATCAGCACGAAGGGGAAAAAGGGTTTCCCGCTGGTGGTAAACTTGTTTATTGTCGGTTTGATTTCTTTAAATTCGATTGCCATTATTTTGCACTCGGTACCCGAAATCAGAGATCATCCCAGCCTAGCTACCTTTTTTATTGATTTTGAGATTTTTTCGGTACTGGTGTTCACGGTTGAATATGCTTTCCGGGTGTGGGCCAGCGTGGAAAGTGAGGAATATCGGCACCCCTTTTGGGGTCGGCTTCGGTATATCTTTTCGGTATGGGGACTCGTGGATCTGCTGGCCATTATGCCCTTTTACCTGACACTGTTCAGTACTGATTTTGGCTTGATCCGGATGCTCCGGATATTGCGAGTGGTGCGGCTGTACCGCCTCACCAGGTTTTCCCAGGCCCTGAACATGATCAAACAGGCCATCCAGTACACCAAGGAAGAGCTCATCCTGAGCTACACCTTTTTGATGTTTGCCATGCTTATTTCATCGAGCATTATCTACTATCTGGAACATCAGGTACAGCCCGAAGCCTTTTCCAGCATACCTGCCGCCATGTGGTGGGGAGTCGTGACCATGACCACCCTGGGGTACGGGGATGTGTATCCCATAACCGGACTAGGGAGGGTATTCGGCGGCTTCGTGGCCATCCTGGGGGTCGCCTTGTTCAGCTTGCCTACGGGTATTTTGGCGTCGGGTTTCATCGAGCAGATCAATGATAAAAAGCGGGAAAAACGGCCTTCCAAAACGATAAAATGCCCGCATTGCGGCGAAGACATTCGGGTGTGAGTCATGCGAGTACTCCGTTTTCTGCCTATGCTCTGCTAAAATTCAGAGGCAACCACAAAAAAATCGGCCCAAAAGCAGGCCGATTTTTCAAGACACCCAAAAACGTACTAAATTATCTTAGGGGGGCCATTTGCAACTGGCCCTTATTCTCTTGCCAGGCCCGAATAACCTGGGAGAGCTGTTTGTATTCGATCAAAAAGCCATCATGGCCGTACAAAGAATCAATTTCCTGGTAGTCAGCATCGGGTATGTGCCGCGCTTGAAACTGTTGTTCTACCACCGGAAACAGCAGATCGGATTTTATCCCCAGCACCAGGGTGCGGGCTTTCACCATTCCCAGGGCGTGTACGATTCCTCCCCGGTTTCTACCCACATTGTGAGAATCCATTATTTTGGATAAAACCCAGTAAGAGAAGGCATTGAATCGTTTCCCGAATTTTTCGCCCTGGTACTGCTGGTACGAGGAGGCCCGAAACTCATCCGTCTGATCCGGGTTGTCGCGAGCCTGCGTAAAATTATACGTATCGTAGTTGCGGTAGGAAAGGAGCGCAATGGAGCGGGCCGCCTTCATGCCCAGAATTCCTGCTTCTGCTTGATTTTCACCCCAGGTAGCATCCGCCTTGATGGCCATCCTTTGCGATTCGTTGAAAGCAATGCCCCACGAAGAATGTACGGCATTAGACGCGATCAGGACGAGTTCCTCAAATAGATCCGGCTGTTGAATGGCCCATTCCAGGCATTGCTGCCCTCCGAGAGACCCGCCCAGGCACATGCTGATGCGGTTTATTTCCAGTTCCTGCCGAAGAATATCCATGGCCCCTACGATATCCCGCACGGTAAGGGTGGGGAATTCGTGGTAGTAAGGCTGCCGGGTAAGGGGGTTGACGGACAAGGGCCCGGTGGAGCCGTAGGCAGAGCCGAGCACATTGGCACAAATAATAAACTGGCGGGAGGGATCAAAATACATACCGTTACCAATCAAGCCATCCCACCAATCGGATGCATCGGAACTGCCCGTCAGCGCGTGACAAACCCATACGATATTATCGTCCTTGACGGACCTCGTGCCAAACGTGGTGTACGTCAGTTCGAAGTTTGGAAGCTCCCGACCAGATTCGAGGGTATATGTATAGGGGTACTTAAAAACTTTCTTTTCGGGTTGCATACGCGCCCATTCACTTGAATTAATACTAGATAAATGGCTCCGGGCAACTGCCGGAGCCATGATTTTCAGGCAGGTACCGCTATTTTGGCAAATGCCTGCTCAAAATCAGCCACAATATCCTCTACGTGCTCGATACCTACCGAAACCCGCAACTGACCGGCCACCACGCCGGCTGCCTCCTGCTCCGATTCGCTCAACTGCGAGTGGGTAGTACTGGCCGGATGGATGATCAGGGTTTTGGAGTCGCCGACATTGGCCAGGTGACTCACCAGGTTCAGTGAATTCACAAACTGATCGGCGGCTTCCTTGCCCGCTTTTAGTTTGAAGGACAATACCGCCCCGTAGCCCCTGGTTAGGTACTTGGAAGCGATTGATTTGTATTTGCACGAATCGAGTCCGAGGTAATTGACAAATTCTACATCTTCGTGGCTTTCCAGCCATTGGGCCAGTTTTAAGGCATTCTCAGCTGCCCGCTCTACGCGCAAGGTGAGGGTTTCGAGTCCTTGTAAAAGCATGAACGAGTTAAACGGGCTTTGGCTGGGACCCCAATCGCGCAAGCCCTCCACTCTGGTCCGAATGATAAATTGAATGTTTCCGAAGGGGCCATTTTTTCCAAAAACATCATTCATTACCAGCCCGTGGTAGCTCGGCGAAGGTTCTGTAAACTGAGGATACTTGCCGTTACCCCAATCAAAGGTACCCGCATCCACGATTACCCCCCCCATGGTGGTTCCGTGGCCACCAATCCATTTAGTAGCGGACTCCACCACCACGTGGGCACCCCATTTGATCGGCTGGCAAATCGCCCCCGCCGCTCCGAAGGTATTGTCCACGATTATGGGCAGATCGTGTTTTTTTGCCAGCTCGGCAAATGCCTCAAAATCAGGCACACTGTAACTTGGGTTACCGATTGTTTCCAGATAGATCGCCTTGGTGCGGTCGTCGATTAGTTTTTCAAAACTTGAAATATCGTCCCCATCCGCAAAGCGGGCCTCCACCCCGATATTTTTGAAAGAGTTCTTAAATTGGTTGTAGCTTCCTCCGTACAGGAAAGAAGTAGTAATGAAATTATCGCCGACGCTCGTAATGTTGTTGATGGCCAGAAACTGGGCCGCGTGCCCCGAACCTGTTGCCAGGGCCGCCACGCCGCCTTCCAGCGCCGCTATTCGTTTTTCAAAAACATCCGTCGTAGGGTTCATGATTCGGGTGTAAATATTCCCGAATTCCTTCAATGCGAACAGGTTTGCTCCGTGTTCCGAATCGTTGAAAGTATAAGAGGTAGTTTGGTAAATGGGTACCGCCCGTGATTTGGTAACAGGGTCAGGCTCCTGCCCAGCGTGCAGTTGGAGGGTTTCAAAACGCGGTGATTCTTGTGACATGTCGTTTCAGGATTTAAGAGTTTATGATCGAAAGGTAAATTTGGATACGGGCCATCCCTTGGGTACGGGATACACGTGGTGTCGTGAACTGCGGATAGCAGCCCGGAATACTACATGTACCTACAACAGGGGCAACAAAACAGATGAAGCCATCAGGTGGCTGAGGGTCAGGGGTGGGTAGTAGTTTACTACTCCGAGTACGGAAAGCGTTCTTTGCTGAGTCATGCGCGTTTGAGTTTATATTTCCTAACTGCTTAGGTGGGAGTTAGCACCTTGTCCCGGTTGCGCTTGGGATAGGTTGCCAGAGGTTCTATGAGCCCATTCTTCTAGCCTCTTCTGTATAAATCAACCGCTGAATTGTGAAGCAATTGACTTGATGACGCAATATTAAGGCCCAACTGATGGAAATCCAAGTACTGGTCAGGATTTTTATTTAAAGGTCATGGAATGGTAATTTAACTCCGTGGACCATTGGGATTTGGATTCCGTGCACCCAATTGCACTCGATCAATAATTTGAAATGTTCCAGTTTCTGACCTTCTTCCGACAAACTAATTCTGTATATTTGTGTAAAGCATACACTACCCATGGCTCAATACTATAAGTTCGACAAAGAAAAAGCTTCCCGCAAACCAGGCATTACCCCCTTAAAGGATGCGATTGAGCATATGTTCAGTTCTTACCACATCAAAACCGGTTTTGACGAATCTTATCTAACCGCCCATTGGGAAAAAATCATGGGGTCTCCCATTGCCTCCCGTACCCAAAGGGTGTACGTAAAAAATCGGATCTTGTTTTTGCAAATAGAGTCGGCTCCGTTGAGAAATGAGCTAGTACACGCCAAAAAGAAGATTATCGAACTGATAAACCGCGAAATGAAACTAGATTTGATTGAAGAAGTTGTTTTTTTATAATTGCAGAGTGGAACGGCACCGTTCCTCCCTTCTTACCTACTAAAAAATTTAATCTTACCAAAGTCACGCACCTACCTGTTCATCATCCCGTCAGGGCCTTACTTTCTCCTGACCTTTCACCTAGCTCCCCGTACTCCGTATGACCCAAAAAAAATCTGCAAAGCACCGAAGTACAATGCTGAATCAAGAGGAAATAAACCGTGACCTCGGATTTGGCACCAAAATCACGAGCGAACAAAGCCGACTAATTAATAAAGACGGGACATTTAATGTCAGGCGTATTGGGGATTCCTTCCTGGACAATGTCAATTGGTACCATCGCCTCATTACCTTGGGATGGCTTCACTTTTTTGGGGTGGTGTTTGTCTTTTACTTTTTACTCAACCTTATTTTCGCGTCCCTTTACGTCCTCATTGGAATAGAATACCTGGAAGGTATCAGCAACGAACACGAGCAAATGCCGTTTTGGGAAGCTTTCTTCTTCAGCGCCCAAACCCTCACCACCGTTGGATACGGCCGCATCAGCCCAACGGGATTTATGACCAACGCCGTGGCCGCCTTTGAGGCTTTGATAGGACTGTTGCTCATTGCCCTGGCCACTGGTTTGCTGTATGGTCGTTTCTCCCGCTCGGTTCCGCGGATTCGATTTAGCAAAAGTATCCTGGTCGCCCCTTACCTAGATATCAACGCCCTCATGTTTCGGATCATTCATGAGCGAGACAACGAGCTAATCGACGTGGATCTGGAAGTAACCCTTTCCTGTTTGATTACCCTTCCCAATGGGTCAAAAGCACGAAAATATTACCCGTTGGACCTGGAACGAAACCATGTCAATTTTTTTCCGTTGAACTGGACCATCGTCCACCCGATCCTTGAAGATAGCCCCCTGTACGAAGCCAGTCCGAAAAGCCTTATCGAGTCCGACGCCGAGTTTCTTATTTTGCTCCGCGCTACCGATGAAACCTTCATGCAGCAGGTTCACATCCGGTATTCCTACCACTTTGAAGAGGTGGTGTGGGGGGCAAAGTTCAAGCCCATGTTCGATAGTGGAACCAACGGAAATGTCGCCGTTCGAATATCGGACCTTGATTCATTCAGCAAAGCCACCCTCAATTCATGATTCATCCGCTCAAAATCCCGCCATACTTAAAGGCAGGCGATACGGTAGGAGTACTTGCACCGGCCAGTAAGGTTAATTACCAGGACTGTTTGCCCGGCCTTAGGGTACTAAGGGAAACGTGGAACCTACGGGTAATTGAATGCCCTTCTCTCCAAAGTAGCTACTATCAGTACGCCGGCCCCGATCAACAGCGCAAGCAGGAGCTACAGGAGCTACTGGATAACCCCGAGGTGAAGGCAATCTTTGCGGCTCGCGGGGGCTACGGATGTTCCCGCATTCTGGATCAGCTCAATTTTGATGCGTTTTCAGAATCACCCAAATGGGTCGTTGGATTCAGTGACCTTACCGCCATACTTTCCCACCTGTATGCGTTAGGGTACGCGAGTGTACACGCCCCCATGGTGAAGTTGTTCGGCATCGAAAACGGAGAAATAGCGTTGGAGTCCCTGAGAACGGCCCTATTCGGTGGTTCCCTTGATTACGCCATCGCCCCGCATGACTTTAATAAGGCGGGTGACGCCTACGGTCCGGTGCATGGAGGAAATCTTTGTTTGCTGGCTCACTTAATCGGATCGGGATCACAGGTAGAAACGGCCGGAAAAATCCTGTTTATCGAGGATATTAACGAGTATTTATACAACATTGACCGCATGATGATACAGCTCAAAAGGGCCGGGCAACTGGATTCCCTGGCCGGGCTGGTCGTAGGACAATTTACCGATATACGCGACAACTCAGAACCCGTTTTTGGGAAGACTGCTTACGAAATCATCCTCGAACATACGCATCAATTCGGGTATCCAATTTGTTTTGATTTTCCGGTTGGCCATGTGGCCGACAACCGCGCCCTGCCCATAGGGTTGAACGCCCGCCTTTCCGTAACCGCGACCGGAGCCAGGCTGAGGTACGATTCTCCGATTGTAACTTCCCTTTAATCTACTATCGATAAAACAATGTCTTATTTTGCAAACAAAGTAGTCTGGATTACCGGGGCATCCTCCGGCATTGGCGAAGCATTGGCCATGGAACTGGCTCAGGAAGGGGCCATCCTGGTGCTGACCGCCCGACGTACTACCGAACTCGAACGCGTGAAGGCTAGCACCGGACTGGCTGATAACCAGGTCCTTGTCCTACCCATGGACGTAACCGATTTTGAACTGGGGCCTGAGCTAGCCCATAAGATCGTCAGTACTTTCGGCCGCATTGATGTCATGATCCACAATGCCGGCGTTAGTCAGCGTTCTTCCGTAATGGAGACCTCCTTCGATCTGTACCAAAAGATTATGGATATTGATTATTTCAGCACCGTGGCTTTGACGAAGGCCGTTTTGCCGTACATGGTCAAGCAGAAAAGTGGGCAGTTTATCGTGATCAGTAGCGTGGCGGGAAAAGTAGGGACCCCCCTACGATCGGGCTATAATGCGGCCAAGCACGCCTTACACGGATTTTATGATTCCCTACGCTCGGAGGTTTTTGACCACAATATATTGGTGACCGTAGTACTTCCCGGCTATATAAAAACGAATATCTCGTTGAATGCCCTGGACAAAAAAGGAATGAAGTATGGCCAAATGGATCGAAATCAGGAAAAAGGCATGCCCGCCGATGTGTGTGCTCGAAAAATCCTGAATGCAGCCCGGCATGATCGGAAGGAGGTCTTTATGGGAGGCCTAACCGAAGGAGCCGCGTTGTTTTTTAGGAAAGTGTGGCCTTCTTTTCTATTCAAAATGGTCCGTAAGAATGCACCCAGATAATAAGGATAAAGGGGTAGACCCGTTCAAAGACCTACCCCAAAATACCTATTGTTTTACGGCATGTTTTTCCATATAATCCACCGCTAAACCGCTCAAAGTCTTCACTCCCAAAACCAGTCCGCTTTCATCAATATAAAAATCAGGCGTGTGGTGGGGAGCCGCATCTTTGGGGCTTTTCCCCTTGGGCATTCCGCCCAGGAAAAAGAAAAATCCAGGAACCTTTTGCTGGAAAAAAGAAAAATCTTCGGCACCCGTATGCGCCGGAGTCAGCTCCACCGCGCTCTTGCCGGCAATGGCCTCGAGGGATGGGAGCATCTCCTGAGTCAGGGCAGGGTCGTTGTAGGTGACCGGATACAACACTTCTATTTTTACCTCGGCGGTGGCACCCGCGCTTTCGGCTATTTTGGTCGCTATTTCTTTGATCCGCTCGTGTACTTTTACGTGCATTTCCTCGTCCAGCGTCCGGATCGTCCCGATCATTTTTACCTCCTCGGGAATAATGTTGGTTCGTATGCCCCCGTGAATTGCCCCAATACTAACCACAGCTGCCGCATTGGTCAGGTCCAGGTTGCGGCTCACGATGGTCTGTAATCCGTTAATAATTTGGGCCGACGTGACGATGGGGTCCACGCCCGACCAGGGATAAGCACCGTGGGTTTGCTTCCCTTTGACCGTAATCGCCAGCTGATCCACCGCGGCCAAGGTACCACCCGGGCGGTACTTGATATGCCCCACTTCCGTTTGGGAATTGATATGAAGCCCAAAAATTACGTCTACCTTCGGGTTGGTTAGCACCCCTTCCTTCACCATCAGGGCTGCGCCACCCTCCTCTCCTTCGGGAGCGCCTTCTTCAGCTGGTTGGAATATAAACTTTATGGTTCCCTTCAAATTATTCTTTTGACTGGCCAATAATTCGGCAACCCCCATCAAAATCGCCACGTGGGTATCGTGCCCGCAGGCGTGCATGACGCCCGTTTTTTGTCCGTTGTACTCCGTGGTAACCGTGGATTTGAAGGGTACGTCCACCCGTTCGGTAACGGGCAGCCCATCCATATCAGCTCGCAGAGCCACCACCGGTCCCGGCTTTCCCCCTTTAAGAATTCCCACCACCCCCGTGTGGGCTACCCCGGTTTTGACCTCGATACCCAGCGAACGTAGGTGATCGGCCACAATTTTTGCCGTCCGAACTTCCTGATTGCCCAATTCCGGGTGTTCATGAAAGTCACGTCGCCACTGAATTACCTTTGATTCCAGGGCATCGGCTTTTTTGGAAAGCATACCGGCAAAGTCAGTTTGGGCCTCTGCGAGTTGCGAAAATAACAGACAAGGGATTATAGCGTACTGGTATACTTTTTTCATAAAAAAATCCTTAAGGTTCGACACTAAACAAAACAATTTAGATGTTAGTTAAATAATTGCAACAACAATTTTTATTAATTTTGCGGTCACATTACGAATTTATTCTCTTTCAAACCTAATCAAATTGTGTTCTATTTCAAATCAACTAATCAACAAACCAATTAAAGTATGAGGAAATTAATACTTTCGCTCTTGGGAACACTTCTGATCGTCGGCTTAGCGCTGGCTCAGGAGAAGTCCGTAACCGGAAAGGTTATGGATGAGTCTGGCTCCCCCCTGCCTGGTGTGAGTGTGCAGGTAAAAAACACCACGCGAGGCACCACAACCGATGCCACGGGCGTCTATAGGATCAATGCTACTCCCAGCGACGTGCTGGTATTTAGCTTTGTAGGGTTTGGCGTTCGTGAAGAAGCTGTCGGCAACAAATCTTCGGTAGACGTGAGCCTCAATCCTGATGTAAGGCAATTGCAGGAAGCAGTGGTGGTAGGATATGGTACCCAATCCAAGAAGACAATCACCGGTGCCCAGGCAAACATCACTTCCGCTAACATTGAGAACACCCCGCTCCCCTCAGTGGACCAGGTTCTTCAGGGCAAAGTGGCCGGTTTGCAATCCATTGCTTCTTCGGGACAGCCCGGTGCTAATCAGCAGGTACGTATTCGGGGTATTGGTTCTATTACGGCAAGTTCTCAGCCACTTTACGTGGTGGATGGTGTACCCGTCAACTCCGGGGATCAGTCACGTTTGACTACTACCGCTAATACGCTCGCCGGTATCAACCCAGGCGACATCGAATCCATCACGGTTCTTAAGGACGCTGCATCCGCTTCTATCTACGGATCAAGGGGTGGAAATGGTGTTATTCTGATTACGACCAAGAAAGGCCGTAGCGGCAAAACACGGTTTCGTGTGGATTCAGAATACGGCACTACCGGTATCGCTCTCAATGACCTTGCCCGTCCGCTTAGCCGCGACGAGTACATATTGCTGACCACCGAAGGACTCCAGAATATCGGTAGAACACCCGCCCAAATTGAAACTACCCTTAATTCGCTGGGGGCAAATTCAGGTGCGGATACCGATTGGTTTGATCTGACGACCCGTCAAGGTACCCAACAACAGTACAATGTGTCGGCTTCCGGTGGAGATAACAAAACCCAGTTTTTCATCTCGGGTGGCTACTACCAGCAAACAGCACCCGTCATTGGTTCGGCCTTTGACCGGGTAAGTGGAAATGTGAACGTAAACCACAACGCTACCAAAAAGCTTTCGTTCAAGGTTGGTATCAACATGAGCCATACCAAGTCCAACGCGCCATCCAGCGGAGGAGCTTTTGCGAATCCTATCCTTTCGTCTTTCTTCCTGCTGCCAACGCGTCCGGCTTACAACGCTGACGGATCTACCAACTATTCGTTGGCTGATTTTCCAAGTGTTTATAACCCGGTAGCGCTGGTTGAGTTTAACCAACGTCGCTACGCCAACCTCCGCGGTCTTGGGAATGTAGGAGCGGATTATCGTATCCTGGACAATCTTACCTTTTCGACCAAGTTGGGTATTGATGCCAATAACATTGAAGAGTTGCAGTACGACAACCCTTTCTTTGGCGATGGACGGAATTCAAACGGACGGTCGTTTACCTACTATACCCGCCTATTCAACTGGAACTGGACGAACATCCTGGATTATCGGTTGGATCTGAACGAGAGCAAGGATACCTACATTGACCTGAAAGTTGGGTACGAGTCTCAGAAGTCTAAAACGTACGGGATTTCTGCCCGGGGCGACGGCTTCCCTCCTACCACCGATTTGATTTTGCCAAACGTAGCTGCTACTCCAATTACGGCCTCGGCATTCGGATCTGATTATGCATTCAATTCGGTACTGAGCAGCGCGGCTATCAACTACAAAGATCGGTACTCGTTGAGTGGTAGCTTCCGTCGGGATGGTTCTTCCCGTTTTGGGTCCAATAACCGCTACGGAAATTTCTGGTCGGTAGGTGGAGCCTGGAACATTGATGAAGAAGCGTTCATGCAGGACAACTCCATCATTTCTTCCGCCAAGCTGCGCTCCTCCTATGGGGTGAACGGAAATGCCGGTATCGGTAACTACGACTGGCAGCCTACCTATGGCTACGGCTTTAACTACAACAAACAACCCGGTAGCGCACCTTCGGTAATCGGAAACACCAACCTTACCTGGGAGCAGAATAAGCCGTTTGACGTAGGTCTTGATTTGGGCTTGCTGAATAACCGCCTGACGCTGGTAGTTGATTATTATATTCGCAAAACGGATCGCCTTCTGCTCAGTGTACCTCTTTCCCGGACATCCGGTTTTGCTTCTATTCTTGATAACGTAGGAGCAATGGAGAACAGGGGCTGGGAATTTACGGTGAATGCTACCCCGATTCAGGGAGCAGTGAAGTGGGATTTGAATTTCAATATTGCGTTTAACAAAAACAAAATCCTCCAACTTGCCGAAGGTCAGAACGAATATATCGATGGTCGTTTTATTCGCCGGGTAGGCGAAAACTTCCAGAGCTTCTATGCTCGTGATTGGGCGGGTGTAGACCCACAGACCGGTGCTCCTCAGTGGTGGAAAGATGCCGCCAAAACTGAGAAAACCACCAACTACAACGATGCCGAGCGCGTAATTATCGGTAATGCCACCCCAAGTGCTTTTGGTGGTTTGTCGAGTGTGCTTTCTTTCAAGGGCCTTACCCTGGATGCACAAATCAACTACGTGTTAGGAAACTACATCAACAGTATCTGGGCTCGTTACACTGAAAGTGATGGCTGGAACCCCGGTTTCAACAAATCGAAGAAGATGCTGCAGCGTTGGCAACAGCCCGGCGACATTACCAATGTTCCCAAGTACGTGTACAATAACACCACCAACTCTCAGGAGTATTCAAGCCGGTTCATTTACGAAGGAGATTACCTACGCTTACGTACCGTAACCCTGTCATATGACTTGCCCAAGACCATTGCTTCCCGCCTAAAAATGGATAAAGTGGGAGTATTTGTTCGCGGCCTGAACCTGTGGACGTATACGTTCGACGACGAAGTAACGTTTGATCCGGAAGTGGGAGTGGACAGTCAGGAGAACCTGAACGTGTATATTCCAAAATCCCTGACATTTGGGCTTAGCCTAGGTTTCTGATTTGTTGTGTACAATTTTTTTCCAATCAATTGAAAACTGACAATGAAAATTAAACTAATAACCTCATTAGGCCTGGCGGCCCTACTTTCGCTGGGCTCCTGCAAGGAATCCTTTCTGGAACTTGCACCTTATAATGCACTTCCGGCAAGCACGGCTATTACCACGGCCGCTGACATGGGCGTTGCGGCCAACGGTATGTACGGCGGTATGCGCAGCGTAGGGCTATTCGGACGGACGATCCCTTTTACCAATGATCTCCTTTCTGACAATGTGTACCTCTCCGTACAAAACTCCGGCCGGTACCTTCCCCAGTTCAACTACTCGGTGAACTCGCAGAACGGCGACAACCTGGGTACCTGGAACGATGCCTACGTGGTAATTCTCAGAGCGAACAACATCATCAACTCCGAAGTACCCCAGTCAACGGAGTCAGATCAGTTCCGCGGCGAGGCTTTGACGGTTCGGGCTCTGATGTATTTCGAGCTGGCGAAAGCCTACGCAACGCCGTTTACCAAAGATCCATCCGCCAAGGGGGTGCCCTTAGTGCTTACGTTTGATCCCTTGCTGAAGCCCAGCCGGAATACCGTGCAGGAAGTTTACACGCAGATCATCAGTGATTTGAACCAAGCATTTACTTTGATGACCAATACGTCCAAAAACTCTTCGTATGTCACCAAATACGTCGCTAAGGCCTTGTTATCAAAAGTGTACTTCTATATGGGTGATTATCAAAAATCCATTGCAGAAGGCCTCGCGGTTGTAAACCAGGGAGGCTACAGCCTGGTAACTGCGGCTAACTATGCCGCTTACTACAAGAATCCGGCTCCTGTAACCAACAAAGTCGAGACTATTTTTGAAGTAGCTTCGGACGGAGTAAACAACGTGGGTTTTGACGCACTGGTCAACATGTACTCGCAGGGTGGCTACGGCGACGGCTTGGTAACGGATGAGCTTTTCAATCTGTATTCTGCTACCGATATTCGGAAATCCCTGATTATTCCGGCAACTCGGGCTGGTGAGAAAGTGAACGTGGTAAACAAGTACCAAAATATCACCAATGCCGACGATAAGGACGATACGAAGGTTCTTCGCTACGCGGAGATTTTGCTTCAATTAGCAGAAAGCTATGCGCGTACTGGTGACGAAACTAACGCCTTGAAATATCTCAACCAGGTGGCCATTGCTCGCGACGCTGCTTTTGCTGGCTACAAGTCTACGGGCGCAGTTTTGGTTGAGGACATCATTCAGGAGCGGAGAAAAGAACTTGCTTTCGAAGGCAATCGGTTTTCCGACCTCAACCGGCTGGGAAGAGCGGTCGTACGCAGCACCCAATACCCAGCTACGGCCCGGAGGATTGAACTGACCGACACGCGGCGTTTGTCCCCTATCCCCCAGGTAGAGCTGGACGCGAATAAGAACATTACCCAAAATCCTGGGTATTAAGTTGTAGGAAGATTTTCGACCCTTTCATTAGAGTGCCCCGCTGATCGATCAGCGGGGCACTTTTTTGTGTCCGATAGTATACTTATGAGGAAAATTACCAAATAAAATATGTCACCTTTGTTAAATAAATAGATACAAACTAAATATTATTCGCTGATCAATGCAATTGACCAAACATTATATGGAATTTTAAAAACCAAATACATTGCTAATAATTTTATAAATAATTAAATTGCACTAGATAATGTTAGGGTCAACAAACTTTAAATTTCGTGCTTTATGAGAAAGTTTCTAGGAATTTTCCTGGCAGTCCTGTTCCTTTTAGGAACCGAAACGTTTGCCCAGGAGCGCACTGTAACCGGAAAGGTTACTTCGGATGATGGCCAGGCTTTGCCGGGTGTTAATATCGCGATCAAAGGTTCCACCCGTGGAACTACAACCAATGGGGAAGGAACGTACCAAATCGCCGTTCCATCATCGGAAACACTTGTCTTTAGTTTCATCGGTTTTCAGACCGTAGAAAGAGCAGTAGGTACCCAGACCGTAATCGATGTGGAATTGCCAACGGATGTTAACCAGTTACAGGAAGTGGTGGTAACGGCACTTGGTATTTCGAGAGAGAAAAAAGCACTAGGATATGCCGTGCAGGAAATACAGGGGGAACAGGTTAGTACCGTAAAACAGCAAAACTTTGTAAACTCTTTGTCCGGCAAAATCGCGGGCATCCAAATCCGCCAAAACAATACATTTGGGGGTTCGACGAATGTGTTGATTCGCGGAAACAACTCCCTGGCGGGAAATAACCAGCCACTGTTTGTGGTGGATGGCGTGCCTATCTCCAACTACCAGGGCAATAGTTCCAATCAGGTCAATGGCCGCCGAGGCTATGATTATGGAAACGCAGCATCGGACATCAACGCCGAGGATATAGAGACAATTTCGGTCCTCAAAAGTGCCGCAGCAACGGCGCTTTACGGATCGAGAGGCTCAAATGGGGTGGTGTTGATCACCACAAAAAAAGGATCGAAGCGAAAAGGAGTCGGGGTGAGTGTTTCGAGTGGTGTAAACCTCGGGCAGATTGACAAAACCACTTTTTTAACCTACCAAAAAAAATACGGAGCCGGGTACTCCCCCTGGTATGGTCCGACGAATCCGTATTTTGAAGATGCCGACATTAACGGCGATGGAGTCACCGACCTGGTCAATCCAACCCGGGAGGATGGATCGTACGGGGCCCGATTTGATCCCAACCTGATGGTGTATCAATGGGAGTCATTTGTACCAGAGTCCGAAAATTTCGGCAAACCAATGCCCTGGATAGCCGCTGCCAACGATCCCTCTACTTTTTTCGAACAGCAGGTAACCCTCAACAATTCGGTGGATCTGAGCGGAGGCAATGATATGGGATCCTTCCGGCTCGGCTACACAAATTTTGATGATAAAGGCATTCTGCCCAACAGTTCACAGAAGCGTAACAACATCAATTTCAGTGGTTCGTATAACCTGAGCTCGAAACTCACCGCTGCCATTTCCGGCAATTACAGCAAACAATCCACCGTCGGACGGTTTTCTACTGGCTATTCTGACAACCTCATGACTAACTTCCGTCAGTGGTGGCAGACCAACGTAGACATCAAAAGGCAGAAGTATTTCTATGATTTGACGGGTAGGAATGTGACCTGGAACATGAATGACCCGATAAATGGGGATACTGGCCCCATCTACTGGGACAATCCCTACTGGACGCGGTACCAAAATTTCAACTCCGATGACCGGGGACGGTTGTATGGCAACGTCAATCTAACGTACAAGTTAACCGATTGGTTTAGTCTGATGGGCCGGATCTCCATGGACACTTACAAGGAACTGCGCGAGGAACGAAGGGCCGTAGGTTCTATCGCCACCGAGTTTGGCCTTCAGAACAACGAAGAACAGTCTGGGTACCAAAGAACAGACATAGATTTTACCGAACTGAACTATGACGTGATTGGTACTTTTAATAAAGACTTTGGAACGGACCTGAATCTATCGGGATTAGCCGGGATTAACATCCGGAAGGAAAGCCGGGAAAGCATTATTCAGTCTACCTCCGGTGGACTTGCCGTTCCTGGGCTCTACGCCATCAGCAATTCCATCAATACAGTTCCTTTCCCGGCGGAGTCGCTCTTCGAAAAGCAGGTCAACGGCTACTACGCCAGTGCTTCCCTAGGCTATAAAGACACCTATTATTTGGAGCTAACCGATCGCATTGATGTATCGTCGGCGCTACCCAAAGCCAACAACACCTATAACTATTACTCGGCATCGGCCAGCTATATATTCTCAAATCATGTCAATGCCTCCTGGCTTCGGTTTGGAAAATTGAGATTTGGCTATGCGGAGGTTGGGAACGACGCCCCGGCACTTAGCGTAAACGACGTGTATGACCGGATTGATAACTTTGGGACTTCGGTATTGACCTCGGTACCTACCACCAAAAACAATCCTGAGCTCATGCCAGAAAGAACCAAAAGCTGGGAGGCAGGCTTGGAACTTAACACCCTGCAAGGCCGGCTAGGCCTGGATTTGACGGCTTACAATGTTAACACCGTAAACCAAATCCTGCGGGTAACCCAGTCGTTGGCTACGGGGTATGGTTTTCGGTATGTCAATGCCGGCAACCTCACCAATAAGGGTGTGGAGGTTTCGTTGATTGGTACTCCGGTTCAGACCAATGGCCTGGAATGGAAAGTGGTGGTCAACTGGGCCAAGAACATCAATCGGGTTGGGGATTTGTACCAGGGAGTTGAAAACATCGTGTTGGCTACCTACCAGGGAGGAATCACCCTCAATGCCACCAAAGGTGAAAGATATGGTACCATCCGGGGTACCGGTTTCAACTATGTGGATGGTGAACGCGTTGTCAACGCCGCAGGCTATTATACTGCCAATCCCGATCAGGTAATCGGAGTAGCCCAACCCGACTGGACAGGAGGTATTACCAATAGCCTAAGTTACAAAGGGCTAAACCTCAGCTTTCTCATCGATGGTTCTATCGGCGGGGAAGTGTATTCTCTCGACATGCACTATGGCCAGGGAACCGGCCTTCCGGATTATACAGCTGACCTCAACGAACTTGGGAATGAGGTGCGAGCCCCCGTAGCCGATGGAGGAGGACTCATTAATGAGGGTGTATTAGCGGATGGTACCGTCAACACCACCCGCACCAGGGCTAACGATTATGCCGGATACTACTACTGGGGAAATGCTGCCCGAAATCCATCGGCACTTACTACCTACGATGCATCCTTTATCAAACTCCGTGAAGCATCCCTTTCGTACCGGCTTCCCAGTTCAGTGATCAAGAGCTTTGCCCAACGAATCACATTCTCAGTAGTTGGCAGAAACCTCTGGATTATCAACAAAAATGTCCCCTTTGCCGATCCAGAATCTGGTCTTGGAGCAGGAAACGCCCAAGGATATCTATCGGGATCTTATCCTACGGTGAGGTCGGTTGGTTTCAAAGTACAATTGGATTTTTGAGTAGTCGAGTCTAACTATATATAGCAATGAAAAAAATAATCATCCTATTCATCGTCGGCCTGCTGGTAGCCTGTACCGATACTTTTGAAGAGCTCAACACGGATAAGAAAAACCCGGCCTCGGTAACGGGCGAATCACTCTTCAACAACGCTACCGAACGGTTTCATCACATTTTGAATTCTGCTAGTGTCAACACAAACGTATTCAGGCTGTACGCACAGTATTGGGCCCAAACTACCTATCCGGAAGAAAGTCAGTACCAACAGGTACAGAGGAAAATACCCGACAACTGGTTTTCCCGATTGTACCGTGACGCACTGAAAGACCTTGACGAGTCAAAGAAATTGATTAGTGCTCAGGAAACTAACTCGCAAACGGCTCCCATTCAGAAAAACAAGTTGGCCATCATCGAAATCACCGAAGCCCACATCTATACCACCCTGGTGGATCTTTTTGGGAATGTACCCTATTCGGAGGCACTGGACTTTTCCAATCCCAATCCAAAATACGATGATGCCAAAACAATCTATTATAGCGAAATAGATCAACTGAATAAGGCAATTGCCGACTTGAATGTAGCCACTCCCAGCTTCGCCTCAAACAGCGACCTGGTTAATCAAGGGGATACGGAAATGTGGCTCAAAAGTGCCAATTCCTTAAAGCTGAGGCTCGCCATGCGATTGGCGGACGTGGATCCGGCAAAATCAAAAACAATGGCGGAGTCGGCCTACACCTCCGGTGTGTTTAGTTCTATTTCCGAAAACCTATCGGTAGAATATACCTCAAACGCCCCCTATACCTATCCGGCCTACGAGGATTTGGTTCTAAGTGGCCGCTCCGACTTTGTCGCAGCCAACACCATCGTAAGTGTTATGAATAAGCTAAACGACCCCAGAAGGATGTACTACTTCCAGGAGAATTTGGGTAGCGGAGTATATAAAGGTGGTATCTATGGGTCAGGGAACGCCTTCACTTCCTTTTCCTCCCCTGGTGAATTTATGTACACCGCCAATTCACCGGGGATTGTCATTAGCTATTCGGAGGTACTTTTTCTACTGGCCGAAGCCGCCCAACGGGGCTATTCGGTGGGAGGAACGGTTGTGGAGTATTATAATAAGGCGATAACGGCTTCTATTAAAGAGTGGGGAGGTTCGGATGCACAGGCGATGGCCTATCTCCAGCAGCCCGAAGTAGCCTTTGCTTCGGCACCGGGCGATTGGCGGCAAAAAATAGGTGTACAAAAGTGGCTGGCCTTATATAACAACGGCCTGGAAGGATGGACAACCTGGCGGCTGTTTGACTTCGAGGGCTTCAACGTACCCGAAGGGCTCACCAAAGCTGATATTCCCAACCGGGTGGTTTACCCCATTGATGAGGCCACCCTAAACGGCGCAAACCTTCGGGCGGCCGCTGAGGCTATTGGCGGAGATGTGGTAAAATCCAAATTATTTTGGGATGTACGCTAATTGAAGCTGACCTTTTAAGAAAGCCTTGTCCATTCAAAATATCCGACAAAAAAATCACCTGAGCTACTCAGGTGATTTTTTTGCATTATACAAGCAATGGAATATTACAAGAAATTGACCGAGAAGTGTTGAAACTATGTATCCATAACTACACATAAAATTACATAAACAATTTTCTATTAAAAATACCCCTGTTTTCAGAATATTGTATTGGACTATTCTGTCGTCTACCCTTTGCATACTAATAATATTCGCTAACTTGCGCTTTTAATCTATATTTATCAACCTAACTAAAATTGTAGATGAGGAAGTTTCTAGGATTATTCCTGGCAGGCATTTGTCTGTTGGGAGGGCAACTATTCGCCCAGGACAGGATGGTAACCGGCAAGGTTACCGCCGAAGATGGCTCCGTGCTACCGGGGGTCAACATTGCAATAAAAGGCACCACTCGCGGTACCTCTACCAGTGGAGAAGGTGTGTATCAAATCTCCGCTTCATCAACATCCACCCTGGTATTTAGCTTCATTGGTTTTGAATCAAAAGAAGTACCTGTGGGCAATCAGTCAACGATTAATGTTTCACTTCAATCGGACATTAACCAGCTTCAAGAAGTAGTAGTAACCGGTTTGGGTGTTACCCGTGAGAGTAAGGCCGTTGGACATGCTTTACAGCAAATCAGTTCTGAAAAATTAACCTTCTCCAAGGAAACTAACCTGGCCAACTCCCTGGCGGGTAAAATCGCCGGTGTGCAGATTCAGGGAGCTCCTTCCTCCTCTTTCCGGAGTGCCAACATCCGGATTCGGGGCGTAACGGGTCTTTCGATATATGCTAACCCACTCTACATTGTGGACGGTACTCCTATTGACGACCTGAACGCCGTGAATATGGACAACGTGGAAACAATTACTGTACTCAAAGGAGCATCCGCTACGGCTATTTACGGACAGCGTGCTGCCGAGGGTGTGGTGGTAATCACTTCCAAGAAATCAGTAAGAGGAAAAGTACAGGTGGATGTAAATTCAGCCATTACGCTGGATAAAGTATCCAACTTACCCAACTATCAGAACGAATACGGCGGCGGTTATTCACAGGAGTTTATTAAGTTCAAGTACAACCCTTCTATCCACCCTGCCGCCTGGCAGGCATTTGAAGGACAGAATCTTCCTGACTATTCAGCCGACGAAAGCTGGGGCCCCAAAATGGACGGTACGCTCTACCGCCCCTATTACAGCTGGTTTCCTTCGAACACTGGTTTTGGAAAAGAAGTACCTTTTTCACCAAACCCTGACAACGTAAAGAACTTTTTTGAAACGGGTCAGACGTACAACAACAACGTCTCCATCAGCGGCGGTAGTGACAAGGCCAGTTTCCGGGCTTCTATCACCAACCTTTCGCGCAGCCTGATCATTCCAAATACCAAGCAGGTACGTAATTACATCAACCTGGGTGGTAGCTACGAATTATCAAAGAAGCTGACGTTCTCGACCAACATCAACGTGATCAATGAGAATCAGACCGGCCGTCCATTGGAAGGTTACGGTCAGGGTTTGACGGGTAGTTTCAACCAGTGGTTCCAGCGTCAGATTGATATGGATCAGTTGCGCGATTACAAAAACCCCGATGGGTCCTATAACTCCTGGAACATCAACGGTCCTGAGAATGTAAAACCATTGTACTGGGATAACCCCTATACCGATGTATACGAAAACTTGTACCACAGTGGCCTTGATCGCATCTTTGGCGACATCAGCCTTACGTACAAAGTAGCTCCGGGTATCACCCTGAATGGCTGGGTACGCGACAATGTAGCAACAAACCGGTACGATTTCCGGATCGCTTCGGGTACGTTGAATACGGATGGCTTCTTCACTGGATTCAGCAAGAGCCGCGAACGTAACTACGAATTCCTGGGTACCTACAACAAGACGTTTGGTGAATTTAATTTCGATGCCAACCTGGGAGCAAACATTCGTCGGAATACCTTCGAAAATGTGAACGAGAGCACAAACGGTGGTCTGAGTATTCCTGATTTCTACAACATTGCTGCTTCTAAAGACCGCCCCAATACGTCGAACTATTCAAGCGAAAAAGAAGTTCGGAGTATCTACGGAACGGTATCTTTGGGATATAAGGGCTTTATTTATGTAGATGGATCACTTCGTAATGACTGGTCTTCTTCCCTACCGGTTGCCAATAATTCGTATCTCTACCCTTCGTTGTCAGGTAGCTTCGTATTTAGCGAATTCCTGAAAGGGCAGAATATCCTTTCCTTTGGTAAGTTGAAAGCCGGTTGGGCCAAGGTAGGTAGCGACACGGGACCTTATCAGATTTTCAATACCTATTCGGTAGGAAATCCCTACGGTTCATTGCCAACCCAAAGCTTGCCTTCTCGTTTGCCCAATGCTAACCTGAAGCCAACTCTTTCTACGTCGTATGACCTGGGTGCCGAAGTAAAATTCCTGGACAACCGCATTGGCCTGGACTTCACGGTGTACAAGCGTGAGAACACCAATCAGATTCTGCCATTGAGCGTATCGGCTACGAGCGGATATACGCAAGCGATGGTAAACGCCGGCAATATCACCAATCAGGGGGTAGAATTGGCCGCCATGTTTATTCCGATCAAAAACAACGACTTCAACTGGAGCATCAATCTGAACCTGGCCAAGGCCCGGACCAGGGTAGTGGAGCTAGCGGATGGTCTTGACAATTATGTACTGCCAACGTTTGCCGTTTATTCGGCGGGTGCCAACGTATCCGGATCAAGTGTGGCCTTCGGCCCTACGGTGAATGCCAAAGTAGGTGAGCCATTCGGTACCCTGATCGGTCGTGCTTTCCGTCGCGATGCAGAAGGCAACAAAATAGTAGGTGCTAATGGAGCGTTTCTGTTTGACAACAACATAGACCTCGGTTCCTTCCTGCCCGACTGGTCGGGTGGTTTGATCAACACCCTTACCTACAAGGACTTTACGCTGAATTTCAGCATTGATTTCCAGAAGGGTGGACAAATCTACTCGGTAACACAAATGTTCAATGCCTATTCGGGATTGGGTGAAGCTACCGTTGGTAACAACGACAAAGGAAACCCCAAGCGCGATGCGGTAGCTGACGGCGGTGGTGTCCGTGCCATCGGTGTGCTGGCCGACGGTTCCGAAAACCAGCAGTACGTGGAAGCAATTGATTACTACAAATCTTTGTTCCGCCTCAGCGAAAACTGGCTGTATGATGCCAGCTATGCAAAATTACGCGAGCTAAGCCTTGGCTATTCTCTACCGTCTGACTTGCTGAAAAAAGCACGTATCCGCAGTGTATACGTAGCCCTGGTGGGTCGTAACTTGTGGCGTATCAAACAGCCGGTTAAAGGGTTGGATCCATCAGAAATCGAAAGTGTATGGTCAGAAGGCGGTCAGCTGCCCGGTACTACCACCTTCGGTGTCAATGTGAAGCTTGGACTATAAACTTATTCGTTAATAGAAATTATAATATGAAAAAGAATATAAAAATCTCATTTTACGGTGCGCTGCTTGCCACCGCCCTTGTGGCCTGTGATCCGGGTGACTTCGGAGATATGAATGTGGATCCTAATAACCCTACCATCCCGGTCACGTCTAATTTATTGACTTCCGCCGAGCGGGGCATTATTGGACCTATTTCGGACGTGGATCCCATCCTCTATTCTCAGCAGATTTCTGAGAAGTTCTACACCGAGGCTTCACGGTATGGTACTCAGCAGTTCAGTTTCAACGGATACTATTCGGGACCACTGATTAATCTTGATGAAATCATTAGGCTCAACACCGACGAGGCTACCAAGGGAACGGCCGCTCAAAATGGTACCAACAACAACCAGATTGCCGCAGCTCGCATTCTTAAGGCCTACTTCTACTGGCACCTAACCGACCGGTTTGGACCTATTCCTTATTCACAGGCGCTGGACGGAAGGGACAACTTCAAGCCAGTGTATGATTCGCAGGAAGCAATCTATACCGACCTGTTTAAGGAGCTTAAGGAAGCGTCTGCCCAAATCACCGCTGGTACTATCAAAGGAGATTTCCTGTTGGGTGGTACGATGTCCAGATGGAAAACGTTTGCCAATTCCATGCGATTGGTTATGGCCCTTCGTCTTTCTGAGGTTTCTCCCGATAAGGCTAAAACTGAGTTTGTCAGTGCCTTGAACGATGGAGTTATTTCCAGCAACGCCGACAATGTCGTATACTCCTACCTGGCGGATAATAACAACGACAATCCCTGGGAAGACCGCTTCGAAACGCGATTGGACTTCAATGTAAGCAAGCCGATGGTTGATTTGTTGCTTGCTACCAACGATCCCCGTCTGCCGGTATTTGCCGACAAGGCAGTACTTAGCCAGCAGTACGTAGGGATGCCCTATGGTCTTGAGCAGGGCCCTGCCGGTGCCATCCCTAACGGACAGGTTTCGTTCCTGGGAACCGCCCTACGTCAGCAGAACTCTCCTGGATACGTGATGACCTACGCTCAGATGCAATTCTCGTTGGCCGAAGCGGCTCGCCGGGGCTGGATTACCGGTACTCCCGAATCGTTTTACTACAAGGGAATCGAGGCGTCCTTCAAGCAATACGGAGTATTCAATCAAGCTTCGTACGATGCTTTCATCGCTAAACCCAGCATCGTGTATACTCCTGCGAAAGGTTTGGAGCAGATTATTACCCAGAAATGGGTGGCCTTATTCCTCAACGGGTATGAGGCCTGGGCTGAGTGGCGCCGTACGGGATTCCCCGTGCTGACGCCTCCGGCCAAGACTATTTCTCCAACGGGAATCATCCCGCTTCGGCAGGGGTACCCTACTACGGAACGCGATTTGAACGGCGCCAATTATCAGGCCGCTTTGCAAGCCTTCGGTGGCAAGGACGACCTGGACGGTCGCCTGTGGTGGGATAAATAAGCAATCAATCCCAATAGAATTTCAGTAAAAAAATTACCCGAGCAAATCGGGTAATTTTTTTTTGTTTTGACAGTTAAGTTAGGGGCGTTTCAAACTTCTAACTTAATCGTGCTTGTTCAAACAAGGAATGAGTTAAATTTGCAGATAAAATCAGTTTATTAAGCCCAATTCATGACAAAATTAACTAAACGCCTGATTACCGCCATTATCTTGTTTATCCTGCTCGGGCTGGTTTTTTACCCACGCCTGAAGGAGTATTTTAATGCCCCGAAAAAAACCGACATGGCCGAAGGAGCCCCCCAAAGAGGCCCTGGGGGTGGAAAAACGAGCGTTTCTGTGATGGTTATTGAACTTAGTTCCTTGGATGACATCGTAAAAACCACCGGTACAATACTGGCCAACGAAGAAGTGGAAATCCGGAGTGAAATTTCGGGCAAAATTACCCGACTTTATTTTAAGGAAGGACAGTACGTCGGGAAGGGCGCTATTTTACTAAAAATAAATGACGATGACCTTCAGGCGCAGGAAAAGAAATTGGAGTATAGCAAAAAACTGGCCGAGGACAATGAGTTCCGCCAGCGCCGTTTGCTGGAAAAAGAAGCCATAAGCCAGCGCGAATACGATATAAGTCTTACCTCCGTTCGGACCATTGAGGCCGACATCGAGAACATCAAAGCCCAGTTAGCAAAAACCACCCTCCGGGCACCCTTTGGTGGCCGCCTCGGTTTACGGTATGTGAGCGAAGGTAGTTACCTGACTCCCAATACCCGGATCAGTAACCTAACCAACACGAATCCTGCGAAAGTAGAATTCTCGGTTCCGGCGAAGTATTCTGACAAAATAAAAGTTGGGAGTACCATCGAATATACAACCGAAACCTCGGACGACAAACATACCGGGCGGGTGTATGCCGTAGACCCCAAAATAGATCCCCAAACGCGTACGCTCCAAATGAGAGCTACCAGCCCCAATGGAAGCGGCGCTTTATTACCCGGTGCCTTTGCCCGTATAGAACTCATAACGGGTTCCAAAGGCTCGGCGATTGCGGTACCTAATGAGGCCGTTATCCCCGAGATGAACGGTCATAAGGTCTTTTTGGTAAAAGGCGGCAAAGCTACCCCCCGTATGGTGGAAGTAGGCCTGCGCGGTGAGCTAAACATGGAGATCCTGAGTGGGCTGGCACCGGGGGACACCCTCATCACCACGGGTATTCTGCAGGTTAAACCTGACGGTCCGGTAGAAGTTAGGGAAGTGATCAACCGCCAGCGAGCCGAGTTAGCGGCTAAGCCCAGCCTTTGATCCGCACAGAATGACACTTCATTATTCCATCATTTCAATAGCTACAACATGGCAAGTTTATCGGAGGTAAGTATTAAGCGGCCCGTATTGGCGATTGTAATGTCGCTGGTCATCATCCTGTTTGGTGTAATAGGCTTCCTTTACCTGGGAGTTCGGGAATTTCCGAGCGTAGACCCACCCGTGGTGACGGTAAGTACCTCCTATACCGGTGCTAACGCAGAAATTATCGAATCCCAGATTACGGAAGCCTCTAGAAGAATCCATTAACGGGATCGCGGGTATTCGTACCTTATCCTCGTCGAGCCGCGACGGACGGAGCAGCATCACCGTGGAGTTTGACCTGGGGGTAGACATGGAGGCCGCGGCCAACGATGTTCGGGACCGGGTATCTGGTGCCCAGCGCAACCTCCCTCCCGACGTGGACCCGCCCATAGTGGCAAAGGCCGATGCCGATGCATCGCCCATCTGGTTTATTAACGTGAAAAGCGCAACGAGGCCGCTGCTGGATCTGAACGACATTGTTACCCGGCAGTTTAAGGAAAAATTCCAAACCATAACCGGGGTGAGTAGTGTGCAGATGTGGGGAGAGAAAAAATACTCCATGCGCCTTCGCATTGACCCCGCCAAGCTAGCTGCCTACCGCTTGACTTCCATTGACATTTCTTCGGCCCTGGCCCGGCAAAACGTGGAGCTGCCGTCCGGTAGTATTGAAGGCGGAAACATGGAACTTACCGTTCGTACGCTGGGAAGGCTTCGATCAGTAGAGGATTTTGATAATATGATTATCAAGGAAGAAGCCAACCGCATCGTCCGTTTTAAAGATGTTGGATTTGCCGAATTGGCTCCTGAAAACGAACGAACCGCCTTCAAACGAGATGGTATCCCAATGGTGGCCGTGGCGGTGGTACCCCAGCCTGGTGCTAATCACATCAAGATGGTGGAGGATCTAAACAAAAAACTGGAACAGATAAAGGTGGATCTGCCGGAGGATATTGTGGTAGAATTGGGAAATGACAATACCAAATTCGTAAAAGCATCCATTGCGGAGGTAGAAGAAACCATCCTGATTGCCTTCATACTGGTTGCCCTCATCATCTTTATTTTCCTCCGCGACTGGCGTTCTACCCTCATCCCCCTTACCGCCATTCCTATCTCCCTGATCGGTACTTTTTTTATCATGTACCTTTTTGGCTTTTCCATCAATGTACTTACCCTGCTGGGAATTGTACTGGCCATCGGGTTGGTGGTGGATGATGCCATCGTGGTTTTGGAGAATATCTACGCCAAAATTGAGGAGGGAATGAATCCCACGCAGGCGGCCTTTGCGGGTGCCCGTGAGATATATTTTGCCGTGATTTCAACCACCATTACGCTGGCGGCCGTATTTCTGCCGGTGATCTTCCTGGAAGGCGTCACGGGACGGCTCTTCCGGGAGTTTGGGATAGTAGTGGCGGGTTCGGTTATCATCTCTGCCTTCGTGTCCCTTACGCTTACCCCGATGTTGAGTTCCCGGATCTTAAAAACCCGGCAACGCCAACCCTGGTTGTACCGAAAAACAGAGCCCTTCTTTACCTGGCTGACCGACGGCTACCAATCCTCCCTCCTTACGTTTATGCGGTTCCGCTGGGTTGCCTGGGTGTTGATAGTTGGCTTTATTGGCATAAGTTTCTACCTCATGACCGGCAGAAGAATTCCTTCCGAACTAGCGCCTCTGGAAGATCGCAGCAGTATCCGGGTGAATAGTACGGCCATGGAGGGTGCTACTTTCGAGTACATGCAAAAATACATGGATGAGGTGGGGCAATTTGTGTACGATGAATTAGCCCCCAACGAACGCGATGGCGTCGTAACCATCACCTCTCCGGGATTTGGGTCGTCTTCCACCAACTCGGGCTTCACGCGGATAACGCTTACCTCCCCAGAAAATCGTACCCGTTCACAGCAGGAAATCGTGGATGACCTTACGGCCAAACTCAAACGATTCTCGGGAGCCAGAACCATCGTTTCCCAGGAGCAAACCATTAATGCGGGCCGTTCGCGCGGACAACCCATTCAGTACGTTATTCAGGCACCTAATTTTGAAAAATTGAAGGAGTTTTTGCCCAAAGTACTCGAAAAAGCCCAGGCAAGTTCCAAACTGGAAGGAGTAGATGCCAACCTGAAATTCACCAAGCCCGAAATCCGGGTAGAAATCGACCGTGAAAAAGCGCAAAGTCTGGGGGTTTCCATTCAAGATGTGGGACAAACCTTACAATTGGGCCTGAGTGGTCGCCGGTTTGGGTATTTCTTACAGGATGGAAAGCAGTATCAGGTAATCGGCCAGATCGAACGCTCGGATCGGAACGATCTGCTCGATTTGAAATCTTTGTACATCAAGAGTAAGAGCGGCGAGCTGGTACAAATGGATAACCTCGTAAAACTAACCGAGCAAAGCTCACCACCCCAATTGTTGCGTTTTAACCGCTACATCGCCGCTACCATTTCGGCCAATACCGCTAAGGGAGTAACCCTGGGGGAAGGAATCAGCGAGATGGAGCGCATCGGAGATGAGGTGCTGGACGAAACCTTCACCAAAGCTCTGGATGGGAATTCACGGGAATTCAAAGAAAGCTCCAATAGCCTCTTGTTTGCCTTTTTGCTTTCCCTGGTGTTGATTTTCCTGATTCTGGCGGCTCAGTTTGAAAGCTTTGTCGACCCCATTATCATTCTGCTGACGGTACCTTTGGCCGTATGCGGAGCCTTGATTTCCCTGTGGGACTTCGGCCAAACGATGAATATTTTCAGTCAGATCGGAATTATCGTCCTCATTGGGCTAGTGACCAAGAACGGGATTCTGATCGTGGAATTCGCCAATCAACGTAAGGAGGAAGGTCTTTCCAAAACGGATGCCGTGGTTGAGGCCGCAGTATCCCGGTTCAGGCCCATTTTGATGACTAGCTTTTGTACCATCCTGGGTATTTTGCCGATCGCCCTGGCACTGGGAGCAGGTTCCGAAAGCCGGGTTTCGATGGGAATCGCCGTGGTAGGGGGTATGCTTTTCTCCACCATACTCACTCTTTTTATTATTCCGGCGGTATACTCCTACATGTCTCGTCATTACGTAGCTCCTCCGCAGGAAGAAAAACGCGATTTGGAATTGGTAGAGGCCTGACCACTACCCCACTGATATCAGTAAAACGGGTTGCTCGATTGGGCAGCCCGTTTTTTATACACCCACTCCTCTACATTTTCGCCCTATTTTGCTAATTTTGTGCCCTTAATCCAATACCCAATTTTAGAATAATGGAATTAATTAAAGAATTTGACAGGCAGGGAAATTGGCTTTTTAAGTACAGGGGCATCCTCCCTCTCCTTATTCTGGTGTTGGGTTTGGCCGTTTACGGCTATTTGGTTTGGCAACATTCGCTGGTCTCGACTACGGAGTATACCTCCGACGCCTACCAGTTTCTTTGTTTGGCCGTAGCGCTTTTAGGACAGGTGATCCGAATCCTCACCGTAGGGTTCACGCCCAAAAACACCTCCGGAAGAAATACGGACAACCAGGTAGCGGATACCCTCAATACGTCGGGCATTTATTCCGTCGTGCGGCATCCTCTATATGTTGGTAATTTCTTTATGTGGCTGGGTATTGCCATGCTCACCCAGGATACCTGGTTTATTGTGGCCTTTGTGCTCATGTATTGGATGTATTACGAGCGCATCATGTACACGGAGGAGCAATTTATTGAAAGCAAATTCGGCGAAAAGTTTCGGACCTGGGCCCGGCAGACCCCGGCAATCATTCCCAAGTTTGGACAATGGAAAAACCCAAATTTGGAATTTAGTCTTAAAAAAGTAGTTCGGCAGGAAAAAAACGGCTTTGCGGCCATCTTCCTCCTGTTCCTGTTGTTCGATGTAGTTGGGGAGTATATTACCTACGGAAACGTTTCCTTTCGGAATCAACACTGGCTTTTTCTGGGTATTGCCAGCGGGGTGTTGTATCTGATTCTGAAATACCTCAAAAATAATACAAAGCTATTGCAGGCTGAAGGAAGGTAAGCAGGTACCTGCTTTGAAGATGGCGCTCATCCAAAACGCATCGGGTCAAAGGGGCTAATATTCAGTTCCGGGGTCCGATTGGTAATAAGGTCCGCTACTACCTTCCCGGTAGCGGGCCCCAGGCTTACGCCCATCATTCCGTGGCCAGTAGCAACCGTAACATTGGTGAAGCCGTGCAAGCGACCCAAGTAAGGCAAGCCATCCGGAGAACAGGGCCTAAGGCCAGCCCATACAGTTTGCTTCTCGGGAAAGTCAACCTCCAATTCGGGGTAGTAGCGAGTGATGGCCGAATGAATCCCCCGCACCCGATTCATATTGACAGATTGGTCAGTACCAGCCACTTCCAAGGTACCCGCAAAGCGCATACCGTCTCCCATGGGAGTGGCAGTGGCACGGGCTTCCAGCATGATAGCCGGAATCTTGATGTTATTTTTTAGTCCGTTGGACATAAAACTGTATCCCTTTCCCCCTTGCAAAGGAAGGGCAATTCCCAATTTTTGCAGGATACCCGGCGACCAGGCACCCGCGGCCAGCACTAGTTCGTCGAAAGAGTACCTTCCCGAAGGGGTAAGTACCGCTCCTACCCGGCCATTGGTAACTTCCAGGTTCTCCACCGGGTGCTCTTCCAAAAATCGGACGCCAGCGGATTTGAGGTACCCGATCAATGCCTTTATTAAATCGTTTGGATATAAGTGCGCATCCCCCGGATAAAGTACCGCTCCCGCTACCTCCACCTTTACATCCGGTTCAAGGGCCTGAACGTCTGCTCCGGAAAGCACATGCGCCTCTATACCGGCGCGAGTGGCTACGTGGGCCTCTTCCTCCATTTCTGGGCGGGTACTTTCGTTTTTGAAAAGCATCAGCAACCCCTTCTCCTCCCAGCCAAAACGCAGGGTGGGTTGGGTAGCTACCTCCTGATACAATTCTTTGCTCATCAGGCTCAGGTCACGAAGGTGTGGGATGGACTCCCGAACATGCTGCTCGGTGGAGTGTTTCCAAAACAGGTACCCCCATTTCAATAAATCCCATTGAAGCCGGGGTTTTACATAAAAAGGGCTTTCCGAACTCAGCATCCAGCGCATGCCCTTGGCAATCATACCGGGCTGGGCCAGGGGGATAATATGGCTGGGAACAATCATGCCCGCATTGCCATGCGAACATCCATCCAGTAAGCGTCCACTATCCAGAATCGTGACTTCGCACCCCTCCTGAACCAGGTAGTAGGCACTAAACAAACCACTGATACCGCCCCCGATTATTCCAACGCTTTTCATGTCCTTTGCCTGCTGGTAAAATGTACTGGTGTTTGAGTAAAGTCAAGTGGTTAGATTACCTGAAATCCGTGGACGTAAGGGTCTTCCTGATCGAAAATTATGTGGTTGTAGCCATGAATAATCGCCCACCCCTCGATGCTCGGGACGATCGCCGGTTTGTTGTCCAACTCGGTTTCCGCTTCGATTCTCCCGATAAATTTGGACCCGATGATGCTTTCATGGATAAATTCCTCACCGGGTTTTAACTTTCCCTGCGAATACCACTGGGCCATGCGGGCCGAGGTTCCGGTGCCGCAGGGCGAGCGATCGATTGCTTTGTCCCCGTAGAAGACCGCATTTCGGGCCGTAGAAGTTGGGTCCAGGGTACTGCCAGTCCATAAGATGTGACTCAACCCCTGTATGGATGGGTTTTCGGGATGCACGAAGGTATGCTCGGCGTTGATCCGCTCCCGAAGTACCCTGGCCCAGGCGATCAACTGTTCCCCTTTGTACTGCTCCAAACCGGGAAAGTTGGCCTGCACATCCACGATCGCGTAGAAGTTTCCGCCGTAGGCTACATCTACCCGCAGGGTACCCAGGTCCGGACATTCGACGGCTATGCCTTCCGCCGCCAGGTAGGATTTGATGTTGGTGAGCCTTACCGATTTCACTTTCTTACCTACCTGCTGATAGTCCACCAGCACCAATCCAGCCGGTACTTCCAGTTTCAGCTTACCAGGTACCTTAGGCGTAATCAGGCCCTGCTCGATCGCCACCGTCACGGTTCCGATGGTTCCATGTCCACACATCGGCAGGCAGCCCGAGGTTTCTATAAAAAGTACGGCGGCATCGTTGGCAGGGTCAGAAGGTGGGTACAGAATACTGCCCGACATCATGTCGTGCCCCCTGGGTTCGTACATGAGTCCTTTCCTAATCCAATCGTATTCCTGCATAAAATGAAGACGCTTTTCGCTCATATTGGCCCCTTGCAGCTCAGGAATGCTCCCGCCGGTCACTACCCGCACCGGATTGCCACAGGTATGCGCATCTATACAAAAAAAATGGTGGTCCATGGCTGATTTTAAATATTGATTGCTCAAACAAGGGACTGGAACGGTAAAACCCTTGGAAACGATTATCTATGCCCTACTTAGTTTCCTCCCAGCTCGGGTCTTGACGCGATGCCAGCGCTGATGATGGCTTGGATTCTTTCCCGCTCTTCGCCGATCAGGGGTAACCTGGGTAAACGGACGTGCTCGGAGCCTATCCCGCACATGGATTCTGCTAATTTGATATACTGGACCAGTTTGGGGTGTAAATCCAATTCCAGCAAGGGCATAAACCAGCGGTATATCTCGCGGGCCTCATCCAATTTCCCAGCTTTTACCAATCTGTATATCGTCACCGTTTCCCGGGGAAAGGCACAAACCAAGCCAGCTACCCAACCATCGGCCCCCATAACCAACTCTTCCATGGCGAGGGTATCCACGCCACACAGAATTTTGATGCGGTCACCAAAGCTATTACGCAGGCGCGTGACGTTGGAAATATCCCGGGTAGACTCTTTAACCGCCTGAATGTTTTCCAATTGCAGCAACTCTTCAAACATACCCAAGGTCACCTCTATTTTGTAGTCTACCGGATTGTTATAAATCATAATGGGTAGATCGGTTGACCGGGCAATGTCTTTAAAGAACGCCACAGTTTCGCGTTCGTCGGCCTTGTAACGCATGGGAGGCAGGAGCATGAGTCCGCTGGCTCCCAGGTCGGAGGCCGCCTCCGCCAATTTTACGGCATCTCGGGTAGAGCCTTCGGCAATATTAAGCAAAACGGGGATGCGACCATCCACTTTTTCTACGGCATACTGAAGCAGGATTTCTTTTTCCTGACTATCCAGGGTACTGGCTTCGCCCAGGGAGCCTCCCAGAATCAGCCCGTCAATGCCAGCGTCTAGTTGTGCCTGCAAGTTAACATTGAAGGTGTGGAGATCCAGGGTATCATCCTGGGTAAATTTGGTGGTAAGCGCTGGATAAACTCCCTGCCAGGTAACATTCATAGTTGGTCGTATTTTGGTTCAAAAGAATAGTACAAAGCTAATGGCATTTTGACGAGGAGGTTATTGGAAAATCCGTCAATACTAATGGTATTTTGACCAGTTTTAGTAAATTTGGAGGAGTCAACCCGTATAAATAAGACAATTGAAGGCAATTCCATTTCACATTCCCAAAACCCACCGGGAAGTTTTCAGGGTTCAGTGCGATACCCTCCCCTACTTTTACGATCGCCTGCACCTGCACAATGAAATCCAGTTTACGTTGATAGAGGCAGGAACCGGCACCCTGATCGCGGGTGATTATGTGGGGCGATTTAATCCCGGCGATGTGTATATCATTGGCAAACAGTTACCCCACGTTTTTCGGTGTGATTCGCATTACTACACCAATGAGGTGGGGGTGTCGGGTATATCGGTATTTTTTGATGAGAGCTACGCCGGGATAGAGTTTTGGGAAAATGATGAGTTGCAGGAAGCCAAAGAATGGCTCAATCGGTCGGGACAGGGCTATGCTGCTCAGGGAAGTATCAACGAAAAAATGGGGAGCCTACTTAGGCAGATGGTTCCGCTGGGAGGATTGGACAAGTTGATCGCCGGATTTAATTTGTTGAGGCTAGGGCACGAAAGTCAGGAATTGGTACCCCTTTCGCTACAAGATGCTAAAAATTTCAGGAAGGAAATACTGGGGGAGCGAATTGATCGGGTGATTCGGTTTACATTTCGGGAACATCACCGCCCGATCCTGATTGAGGAGGTAGCGTCGTTAGTGTCGCTTAGCCCTTCGGCTTTTTGCAGATTCTTCAAATTGCGCACCCGCAAGACCTATTTGACCTTTATTAATGAGATTCGGATCAGCCACGCCTGTCGTTTGCTGGTGACCACGGATTTGCCCGTGAGCGAGATCTGTTATCGGGTGGGATTTAATAATATATCCCATTTCAACGACTATTTCAAAAAATTAAAGAGTACCACTCCCACTACGTTCCGGCATTCGTTCACGAGTTGATACCGGTGAGTGATTTGGACACAGGTGAGGGAATTGTAGGTTAAATCTGACGAGAGATTTTCAGCAGGCGATCAAATACCGAATGTACCTCTTGGTTTCTACCGTAAGGATAGTTGTTTTTTGCCATTCCTTTTTGGTGCTCATTGTAGTAGGCGGCAAGTACTCCGGCAAAAATGCAAACGAAAAAGAAGATCAGAATTTCCATGCTATTGATATGATTAGCGGTTGTATGATCTACATAGAAAAAATTCGTTCCCGGCTACAAGTTGGGGAAGTCACAAAAAAATGCCCCATTTTAGGGGCATTGATTCTACAATTCTAATGCTTAGTGAGTTAGGTGGTGAAAAATACCACAATTTCAATCCGAAAGTGGGAAACTGAGAATAAAAACGGTACCCGTTCCTACTTCCGATTGCACATCAATCCGGCCCCGGTGCGACTGAATAATATTGAGCGTGCTCGCCAACCCGATACCCATGCCTGATTTTTTACCGGTAAAGTAAGGCTCGAATATTTTTGCCATGTTTTCTTCGCTGATGCCACTACCGTTGTCGGCTATTAGCACCTGTACGTCCTGCTCCTGCTTCCGGGTGGTTACCCGCAGTACCCCTTTGTATTGTTCCATGGCCTCAATGGCATTGGTAATCAAATTGAGGACCGCGATTTTCAACATTTCGACATTGAGGGGAATCGTAATATCTTCTAACTCGTAGTATTTTTCGATCTGCACTTTTTTCAATTGCAGGCGATCAAAAGCAGTCTCAAGGGTTTCGTCCAAAACCTTGTGCAAGGACTTTTTTTCGAGGGTAAACTCGTTCGGACGGGAGGATTGTAACAACTGCGTGATCAGGTCATTGATTCGGTAGCAGTTGCGTTTGATAATATCTATGTAGAAAATCAGTTCTTTGTCCTCCAACTCTGACTCCAACTGCTCCGCCGAAAGATTTACATTCGTGAGGGGGTTTCGTACTTCGTGGGCCAGCATCCGGACCAATCGGCTGGTTACGGCTAGTTTTTCGGAGAAAAGGCGCTCCCGTTCGGTTTGCCGCTGCAACGTCACATCATGCACCCTACCCTGTACATACGAAAATCCCTGATCGGTTTCGATAGTAGCAGAAAAAATTCCGTATTTCTTTTGTCCGTCTTTATTCAAAAATCGAATTTCCTGAGCAGTTACCTCTTTCTCATCCTCAATCTGTTTCCAGAGGGGTGTAAACTCATTTTTATCAAAGAAATCCCGCACATTTTTTCGTTGTACTTCCTCGGTACTGTACCCCGTCAGCATGGACGTGGCGTCGTTTGAATCAAGAATGTCGCCTTTGAGGTCGCTGATAAAGAGCATATCTTTTGATTCCTCAAAAATACGTTTGTACCGTCGTTCACTCTGGCGTAAGGCCTTTATTACCTTGGTTCTTTCAAGCGCATACCGAATGCTGCGTTCGAGAATAGTGGGTTCAAGTTCACTTTTTACCAGGTAGTCGGCGGCTCCGACTCCGAGTGCATCGATGGCGATTTGCTCGTCCCCTTTTCCGGTCAACAGGATGATGGGTTCCTGGCAGTCAAGGGCTAAGGCTTCGCCAATGAGGTCAATACCATTTTTTGATCCCAGCAAATAATCAAAAATATAAATGTCATGCTTGCAGGTTTCGAGACTGTGAATCGCCTGCTCGTAGGTAGAACACCAGTCCAATTTAAACTTCCAGTTCGTCAAATCATTGAAATACGCACAGGTAAGGATAAAATCATCCTCGTCGTCATCAACAAGCAGTACCTCAATAAGGTCGTTGGTGGTCATAAAGCGGGTTACAGATTGGAAAAATCAAGATTGAGATAGAGGTAATATAATGGTAAAAGTAGCACCGACATTTGGCAAACCAGAAGCCAGGATGATTCCCGAATGATTCTCAACTACTTTCTTACACACCGAAAGGCCAATGCCGGCCCCTTCGTACTCCGACCTACCTCTAAGTCGCTGGAACAGGGTAAAAATGCGGTTAGAATCGTTGTTTTCAAACCCGATTCCATTATCCGTAAATGTAATGCGTACATACTCATACTTAGAGGGTAGCCCGTAGTGAATTTGATCGGTATGCGAGAGTTTCTCCGATTTGATGTCGATATGCGGCCCCTCTTCCTCCAAGGTGAATTTGAGGGAATTGGAGAGTAGGTTGTTGAACAGCTGGGACATCTGAACAGGAATTACTTCCAGTTCTGGCAATTCGGTGGACACAATAGTGGCTTGCTTGTTCTGGATAGATACCTCCAGATCACTAAGGGTACTTTTCAGAATTTCGTTGAGATCTGTCCGAACGAAACCTTCTTTAGAGCGGGCAAAACGCGAGAACTCCAGCAGGTTGCTTATCATGTCCTGCATCCGGCGGGTAGCGTTCAGAATTCGATCCAGGTACAGGTTCATTTCCTCGTCCAACTGCCCGTGGCTCCTTTTTTCGAGCCGCTCACCGAAGGAAACTATTTTGCGCAGCGGCTCCTGCAGATCGTGGGAAGCAATGTAGGCAAACTGTTCCAAATCGAAATTGGATCGGTTGAGTTCTTCCACCTTCCTTTCTAGTTCGTTTTGTATTTTTTTGATGGAGGTAAGGTCAAAGACGCTCCCGATGGACGAGACGGTCTCCCTGTTTTCACCGAGCTTAAACTGCCCCTGGCTACTTACAAATTTTTCCTGGCCGTCCACTGTTTTTATTCTGTATTGCACCGAAAGCGGAATACCTTTCTCGGTAGATTCAGCGAGAGATTGCTGAAAGGTAGGGAGGTCATCTGGATGTATGTGCTTCTCGTATAGTTCACAGGAGGGAATGAGATCCGCCACTTGCTCCGGGGAATACCCCAAAATCGAATAGAGCCCCGGAGACCACTCCTTGGTATTGATATCTACATCCAATATCCAACTTCCGAACTGCATGATTTGCTCAGCGTCCCGCAAGATAGTCATCACGTGGTTTTCACGAACCTTCATTGACTTGCTGGCCGTGATATCGGTGAGGGTACACATGAAATGAGTATCGTCTACCGGCATGTTGGTAGTCCGACACCAGGTATTAGTCGCCTCAAAATAAGCTTCCTGATCCAGGGTGGGGAGCTGATCTATCGAGGCAGGCTCAAAAAGGGACTCCCAGGAGGTACCGGTCAGCTGGCCGAGTCCAGTGAATTTCCGGGCCGAAGTATTGTCCACGGTACACACGTATCTGATCTCCCCATTTTTACTTGATTGGTCCTTTTTGAACAAGAGCAAACCACTGGATGAGGCATTTACTAGGTCATTGATTCCGAATGAATGAAATATTTTTTTCAAATCAGTCATTGTGTAACAAGGTTATTGCATATCAAATTGCTTCATTTTGTTATATAACGTTTTACGGTCAATATTTAGCAACCGAGCAGCTTTGCTTTTGTTATAATTCACTTGTCGAAGCACCTGCATAATCATATCGTATTCTGCTTCATTCGCCACGGTTTTCAGGCTTGGATTGGGATCGTTGTCGGGCTGGGGAATCGAAACGGGCGGGGAAACGAAATCTTCGTCCATCTCCCGAAGTTTTTGAAAATTGGCAATTTCGAATGGGAGCACTTTTTCTTCGAGGTACTCGCCATTGGAAAGCAGGGTTGCCCGCTTAATTACGTTTTTGAGTTCCCGCAAATTTCCCGGCCAATCGTAATGCATGAAATCCTGGATTACTTCATCCGTGAAGCCCTTTACATCCTTCTCCAATTCCTCGTTGGTAGATTGAAGGAAAGCTTCCGCAAACAGCATGATATCCTCCTTGCGATCGCGGAGGGCAGGTACCTCCATGCTGAATTCGTTGAACCGGTAGTACAGATCTTCCCGAAACTTGCCCTTGCGGGCCATTTCCAGGAGTCGCTCGTTACTGGCTACAATGATACGAACGTCGAGGGTAATTTCTTTGTTGCCGCCTATCCGCCGGACTTTTCGTTCCTGCACTACCCGAAGCAGCGCCATTTGAATTTCGTAGGAAAGGTTAGACACCTCGTCCAGAAATAAGGTACCTCCGTTGGCCATTTCAAAATGCCCAATTTTGGTCTGCAGGGCTCCAGTAAAGGATCCCTTCTCATGCCCGAACAATTCGCTGCCGGCTAGTTCTTTGGATATGGCACCGCAGTCCATGGCCACAAAAGGCTTGTTTTTTCGCCGCGAACGGTTGTGGATTTCGTGCGCGATCGCTTCTTTACCCGATCCGCTTTCTCCGTACAGAATCACGCTGAAATTAGTGGGCGCGACCAGGTCTATTTGGCGGTACAGCTCGTCCGACACTTTACTGTGACCGATTATGTACCCGGAATTAGTTTTGGAGAGCTTTTTGGCTACGCTTTGAACACTGCCGTTAGAAGATTCGTCGCTGCTGTAGTCGCCGAATTCAGCCATTTCTACTTTCGCATCGCCTAAGGCTTTGCGTACAGTAACCAGAATCTCATCCGGAAACAGAGGCTTGGTAATATAGTCATAAGCCCCCTGCTTCATGACGTTGATCGCGGTTTTGATATCCGAATACCCCGTAATGATCAAAACCGGTACGTGAGGCAATTTCTTTTTTATATTAACGAGGAGTTCTGATCCAGTCAAATCGCCGAGTCGGAAGTCGGTCATCACCAAATCAGGCTGGAAGTCGTCGACCAACTGCAAACCCCGTTTGCCGTTTTGGGCTGTTTCGACCTCAAAGCCATTTTTAGTTAAAAACCGTTTTAACAACATACAAATATCACCCTCGTCATCAACTACCAGTATTTTTTCCATCAATGAATGTGTTTTTTGGTTTAGTTTCGGTTAAGGAATGCCCTTATATTTCCACTCGTAAACGGGAGGTGGGAATCCCCAATTGTTCCCGGTATTTGGCTACCGTCCGGCGGGCTACCAGGTAATCTCGGTCAGCCAATAAATCCGTAATCTGTTGGTCATTGAGCGGATGGCGTTTGTCTTCCACCTCCACTATTTCCCGAATAGCCTCTTGAATAGCCCGGTTGGATACCTCAGTTCCATCCTCCCTGGCTACCCCTTCGGTAAACAAGTCCTTTAACAAAACAATGCCAAATGGGGTCTGCACATACTTATTAGTAGTCACCCTAGAAACCGTGGATATATCCATATTGATTATTTCGGCCACATCCTTCAATATCATCGGCCGAAGCTTCTTAATATTACCCGTTTGGAAGTAGTCGTATTGTAGTTTCACGATCGCCTTCATGGTGTTCAGCATGGTATTTTCCCGCTGCTTAATGGCGTCAATGAACCATTTTGCCGAATTGATTTTGTTTTTCAAAAACTGCTTCGTGGCCCGGTCGTTCTTCTCCTCCGATAGCTTGGTAAATACTTTGTTCATGCGTAGGGCCGGGCTGTTCCCCCAGGCAAGCTTTACCTCTATGTCACTGTCGTCGAGGTATTGCATGAGAAAATCGGGCTTGATGGTCTCGTTGATGGTGGAATCATTTCGGAGGCCGGAGGCGGGCTTGGGGTTCAGGGAAACGATCATATTCAGAGCATCTTTCAGCTCTTCTTCTCCGATTTCCAGCGTCCGCATGATTTTGTCGTAGTTGCGGGCACCCAGCTCGTCGAAAGCATCCGTCAGCAGCCTGTTGGCCAATTTCCAGTTGGGGGCTTTATGATCCTGACGGTGCAATTGTAACAGCAAACTTTCCCGCAGATCGTGGGCGGCAATGCCAGCGGGTTCGAGTTGCTGGATCATCCGAACCATGGACTCAACCTCATCTGGATTGATGAATACGCTATTTGCAAAGGAAATATCGTCGGCGATGATATCACAATCCCGGCGCAGGAACCCATCCTCGTCCAGCGAATCAAGGATAAAATCAGCGATCAATTGCTGCCTTTCGGTCAGTTTCAGAAAGTGGATTTGCTCTTTCAACTCATCCCTGAACGACACGGTTTCCACCATGGGCCGGGTGTACAGTTCATCGTCCGGGGTGTAGTTGTTTGAGTAGGTTTTGTAATCGGGGATGTCATTATCCCTGAATTCATCCCAGTCGTAGTAGTCCTGCATGGCCGGAATATCCTCGTCCCCGGCCCCTACGGTTTCACCTTTATCTACGTATTCTTCGAGAGTTTCTTTTTCTTTTGCTTCCTCGTCCTTGCCCTCTTCCAGCACGGGATTTTCCTCCATTTCCTCTTTGATCCGGTGTTCAAGTTCTAGGGTAGTCAAATGCAGGAGGTTGAGCATTTGAATTTGTAGAGGAGAATATTTCAACGTTTGCCGTTGCACTTGTGCTTGTCTCTGCATACCTTATCGAAAGTTTTTGATACCAGTGTTAAAAAAACTAATTCCAGATTTTTTCCCGTTGCCGGGTCGGGCCTGCTTTTTATGATCGTCGAAATCCAGATCGTACTAACTCTTCTGATTCAAAGTAGTTAGTATCGTAAAAATAATCACATTGGAACTCCTTTTATGAAGGTCATGGACATCGAAATGGTAGCTATAATGGGTATTTTATTTCCCAATTTGAGGAAAATTATCTGATAGATTTATTCTTGCGTAGCGTTTTATGAAAAAAATCAATTCGATTCGCCTGGTGAATCGTACCCTTAATGAAGGTCAGTTTACCTGGGCAATCCGCTTTCTTTTTGTTATTTCCATCTTTCTAATCGTGGTATTGTCCATAAGCTACCACACGATCAATCGGGAACTCATCTATTACTCCGAAAAAGTAGACCACACTCATCAGGTTCTGGATAAAATTAATGAAATTAAAGTTGCAATCCACGAGGTAACCTACCACGGCAGGGGGTATTTTATCATGGGAGACTCTATTAATAAGAATCAGATGATCCAAAAAATAGACTTACTACCTCCTTTAGCCTATCAGCTTGACACTTTGTTACTAGATTCCGAAACCCACGTCTTGGCCGGAAAGCTCATTCAGGATATAGAAAAATACCGGGAAAGAACGTATGCCTTCGCTCAGGACGCCCCCCTCCAATATTCGGAAGAGCGTAAAACCACGATTATGAAAAACGGTACCGCCCGAACCGAGGGGATCAACGAACTGCTGGACAGAATGTCTAAGGTAGAGACGGAACTCATGTCAACCCGAGTGGTCAGCCGAAACAATTATAAACAACAGGTGTTTAGATTTAATTGGGTGATTATGGGAGTAGCGTTGGCGTTTCTGGTGTCGTCCTTTATTCTGCTCGAGCGCGAGCTAACGCGTAACAAGCTGTACAAAATAGAACTTGAAAATAAAGTGGGGAACCTCAACCGCTCAAATAGTGAGCTTGAGCAGTTTGCGTACGTGGCTTCCCATGATTTGCAGGAACCCCTTCGGAAAATACGATCCTTTACCGACCTGTTGATTGCCAAATACATCGGGAGCCTTCCCCCGGAGGCGGGAATGTTGCTGGGGAAGGTGGATAAGTCGGCCACGAGGATGCAACTACTCATCGACGATCTTTTGGCTTTTTCGAGGAGCATTGATTCCTCCCTGCACCCCGAAGAGGTGAATTTGAACCACGTAATTCTGGAAGTAAAGAACAACTTATCGGAAAATATTCGCGAGAAATCAGCCCAGATTCAATGCCGGGATTTGCCAGTCCTGACCGGTCATCGTACGCAGCTCGTTCAACTATTTCAGAACCTTGTTTCTAATTCTCTGAAATACAGCAAGGCGGGTGTTCAGCCCAGAATAAAAATAAGTTGTAGCGAAATTCAGGGTTTTGATATTCCGAATGCAAAAATTTCCGAAGAAAATACTACCTTTTACCAAATCCTTGTCCAGGACAACGGAATTGGATTTAAGAAGGAATACGCCGAGAAAATATTTGTCATTTTCAAGCGTTTACATAGTCATGAAAAATTTCAGGGATCGGGTATTGGGCTCGCCATTTGCCGAAAAGTTGTCTCGAATCACAGTGGATATATTTCGGCGGACGGCGAAGAAGGGGAAGGAGCCAAATTTTTTCTATATTTACCAAAACAAACGAAGTTTACTTAACGAGATTCCATGCTAAGCCAAACCATTTTAATGGCAGACGATGACGCAGACGACCGTTTTTTAGTCCAAGCTGCCTTCGAAGATAACAACATCAGGCAGAGCCTGCTCTTTTTCGAAGATGGAGAGCAGTTGCTTGAGCATTTGACTAGTGTAGCTACTTCCCTTAAAAACACCAGGTTTATCTTACTTGACCTGAACATGCCGAAACGCGATGGCCGTGAGGTGCTCCGTATCCTGAAGGCACATCAAGATTTCAACACCATACCCATCATCGTATTCAGTACTTCCAAAGCACCCGACGACATTAATTCTTCCTATAGGCTTGGGGCCAATAGTTACGTGGTGAAGCCGTCGAGTTACGAAAACCTGAAAGAGGTGATAAAAAAGATAAGTGACTTTTGGCTCAATACGGCCATGACTCCCTACTGATTCGGCAATAGGGGGTCCACCTCTACCCTAGTTAAATCCGTCACAGGATGTATGTCCTTCATAGGAACCAAGGCTTCCGTTTTTATCACGCCGGGCTGTGGATCCTTTTCTTCCGTTATTTTTTTAATCCATCTGAGTCCCTTGATCAACCACTCCCTGCCATTAGTGTTGGTGTAATTAATGGCTACATTCTCTACTACCTGAGGCAGCAAAAAGCGGATTGGCAGCGGCAGACCTTTGAGAGCCGTTTGGGCCAATACCGAGTTCACTCCCAGCTGAACCCCTTTTCCAATTAACCCTTTCTTTCCTTTTCCAATTAACTGGTTGGAAAACATATTTTTCGCAACCGTAGTCACTACCCGCAGGGGCTTTGCACCTTCTTGCCAAGATCTTGAATCGGCCGTCAGTTTTGATTTTGCAAGCTGCAAGTCGTTGTGGGCCTGTGCTCTTTGGGCCTTTAGGTCATCATATGAGTTTATCATCTTGATTTCTGTATAGCATTTGTAAAAATTTGTTCATTAGAGGCAAAAACATCCACTTTTTCCGGTTCAGATATACAATAATACCCATAATGGCATATAACAAGGATACAAGCAAAAACCCCAAAGCGTAACTTTCGGTCAGATCACCCAGCCAGAAAGCCAAAGCCATGCTGCTGAATAATAGAAAGAACAACCCCAGCAGGGCCAGGCACACAGACATGATAACACTGGTACCGATGGTGGCTATCTTATCCGAAATATCGAGCGCAATTAAATTCCAGCGGGCTTCCACATAGTCTATGAGGTGCTGATAGGTTTGTTCCGCCTTTTCCTTTGCATCTTTTAATATCATAAGGTAGGTATTGGTTTAAGAAATCCGTGATCGAGGTAATAAAAAGAGGTAATACTACATGGATGCATAGCATTACCTCTCCCTTATTTCCAAGAATAACAATACAACATTACTTCATTCTATTGACCGTCCCTTTAGCGTCGTCAATAGATTCTTTGGCTGATGCTACTGTTTCATCTTTCAGAGAGGTGCCACTTTTAACCAAACGGTCGGCCGCCTCCTGAACTTTACCTTTTGCGTTTTCGAGAGCGTCCAGGGTGTCTGTAGCCCAATCGTTGGCTGATTTTTTAATTTTCTTCCGGGTTTGTATACCGTCTTCAGGGGCAAAGAGCATACCGATCGCCGCGCCAGCTGCGGCTGCGGTTAAAATGCTCCAAAAAACTTTACTGTTATTCATGATATTTGAAAATTAAGTTGATAGGTAAGTTTCCATTTGGATAAATATACAGAATTCCAGTGTAAAAACCCATACCTACCCGTAATTAGGCTCTATAAACGCACTTTTTCGCCTTCATAGTGTATTTTTCTCTACACCATGTAGAGACTCGCATATTGTCAATAAAAATGAATTGGTCTGAAAATCCCCAGTGACTGGCAAGGTTTTTTTTATATAAATTCGCAATTCTTATTCCCATTACTCAGGTCTCTTATTCGTCCAGCCTCTTAGTGAATAATCATTATTCCGTTTCAGTCAAAAATATGAAAATAGTAATCATCGAAGACGAAGTAGAACTAGGGCATTTGATCCAGAACTACCTTAGGAAAAAAATGCAGCAGAACTCTACCAACTTGATTCGAACTGCCACCACCATTCAAGACGGCCTACATATCATAGGGGAACTGAGCCCGGATTGGGTATTCCTGGATAATAATCTCCCGGACGGTAAGGGCATCAACATTATCGAGGAGATCAAGAGCACGAATGCATCCACCATTATCATGATGAGCGCCATGAGCAATATTCGCGAGGAGGCTATCCGGCGGGGAGTGGATTATTTTATTGACAAGCCCATCAGCTTTGTGGCTATTCAGAAGATTTTAAATGAAAATGGCTTTGCCAAAAATGGGGTCAAACAATAGGCTTGCCTGGTGTTTTGAAAATAAGTTGGGTAAAAAGCCCGGGACCATTTTCCCCCCAGGTCAAAGTTTTTCCAAAAGAACCTCATTTTCAGAAGGGACTGCGAGTACTACTTCTTCTTCGCTTTCTTCCGGCTCTTTCTTCATATCCAACGGATCACCCAGCACCATTCCAAAGGCTTGCAGGTGCTCTGACTGATCCAGGATCACTTTCAGAATAGCTATCATCGGAAGGGCGAGTACCATCCCTGCTATCCCCCACAACATTCCTCCCAGAATCAGGGCTATGATCGCCATCATAGGATTTATGCTGATTTTGGATCCTACTATGTAAGGAGTGATGAAATTACCTTCCAGAAGCTGTATCAAAAGGAACATAGCCCCAACGCCCACCGCGTACATGGGCGATTCTTTGGTAACCAGCGCCATCATAATTGGCAGCAATGACCCGATAATTACCCCTATGTAAGGAATAAGAAGGAGAAGGGAGGCAAAAAATCCGAAGAACACGGCGTATTTGATCCCTAGCGCCAGCAGCCCGATGGTGTTGAAGGATCCTACAATTACCATGACCGTAAAAAGCCCCACCAGATAATCATGCACTACGTTATAGATCCGGTTTAATACCCCATTTACCCGAATCCGCTCGTTGTCACCCAAAACTGTGTACAGAAAGTTGCAGAAAAAGTGACGGTAATAAAGCATGAAAAACATGTACAGGGGAATAAGCGCAAGGTCGGCCAGAATGGTGGTGGTAAGGAGCAGGGCCGAAGAACCTTTGTTTTGGAGCAACTGTGATGACATATTTCCTAGATTGCTCATTTGGGAGGGGGTGGTAAGCCCGAAGGTCATGCTTAACCAGATTTTAAGATCCAAAAACATTATTTCGCACTTTCTCATGAACGTGGGCCACATATCAATCATGTCCGAAATCTGGGAGAAGGATATGTACAGGATTCCGGCGATTAGTCCCAGGAAAAGAATCAGGGTCAAGGCGATGGACGGAATCTTCCCAAACCCTTTTCCTTGTAACTGACCGGTGATAGGCATCACCAGAATGGACAATAGAAAGGAGATCAGAATAGGAACCAGGAAGGAACGCAGAACGATTAGCCAATACACCGCCAAGGTCATGATAATCATGATAGCACAGATACGTACGGTAATGGGGTATTTGGAAAAAACGGTTTGATTCATGTCCTTGTTGGGTCTGGTTGAGTTAGGTAATGCAATTATCAATCCAAATCTTTTTTGTCTCAATTCCACCATCAGTTGGGGATTCCAAAGGTTTCTTTTGCCTCGCTCCGGAACTTTGGTTTTTTGTATGTTTTTGTTGGTTTCAAAACAAAAAATGACCGGGTAATACGCCCGATCATTTCCTTCCTTAACCATAAACCACAACATGATACAAGTAGAATAGAGTGATATTCCAGTATTTATATCGATGCTACACAGCAAAACTTTCAAATTATCATTCCATTTGGCCCAGCGAAGAAAACAGGTGAGGAAGCTCCCCAGTGGGGATGATCAAGGAGGAAGATTTGAGAAATTCAGTCCACTGATCAAACCTGAATGCGGGAACCAAATTCTACATAACCGTACGGTGTGCAGGGGTGTGCAAGTGGTACTCCTTTTTAAGTACATGGATCAGGGAATCAAACGCTGATTCTTTTTAACCAATTAAACTTAAAATTAACAGTACACAAAGATGAGAAAAACACAAATTTTAGCCGCTCTCCTACTCGGAGGCGTACTTACTTTTTCCTCATGCAGCCAGGAGGCTAAAAACGATGCCAACGAAACCGCCGATCAGGTAGGTGAGGACATGGAGGATGGATACGATGAAGCCAAAAGCGACATCAACCAGACCACCGAAGACATGAGTGAAAATTGGCAGGAAGATAAGGCTACCCTCCAGGCCCAGATTAACCAGGGGGTAGACAAACTTGATAGAAAGATTGAGGAAGCGGATGCGAAAATCAAGGATGCTACTGCGGATGAAAAAATACGGTGGGAAAAACGGAAGAAGGAACTCCGCGAGGAGAGAGACGAACTGAAAGACTTCGCTTGCGAACCTCAAGGACGAGACCCAGGAACATTGGAGCGAGTTCAAGCAAGATGTACGGAAGCGGCTGGATAAGATCGAAAACGATCTGGACAGCTAAGTACTTCCTACCAAAAACAGCCCGAAGCGAAAACTTCGGGCTGTTGGTTTTTAGTGCGATTTGATCGTTACTAGTATGAAGACTTTAACCACAAAAAATTCAATTACCTATTTTCTGGTTAGTCTGGTTCTGGTGATCATTGGAATCGTACTGTTCCTTAATTGGTATTCCTCCCGCATGGAAACGCCCAGTGAACAGAGCAACTTGCAAGGGATGGTACCTTCGGATACCATACGGGGCGATGCCACCCTGGATACAGTAGACACCACCAGGAGTACCTTCTGATTCATACTTTACTCCTGGGAGTAGATAATGGCCGAGTAGGGAGCAAGTCCCAGTTGGCCATAGATTGGTTTTCCATCGTACTCACCATCCTGGGTATGTAGATTGACCACGGTTTTATCCAAAAACTCCTCGTCGTACCCTTTCCAGTCACTATTGAACCGGGGTACCCACTCACCCGCATTCGGGAAGCCTACCGCGTAGCCGTCGTAGTTTTGGGCTGATAGGTTCACCGCCACTACCACACTGTCTTCGCGGTCCCCCTTCTTTCCAGCGGTGGTATACCACTACTTTCTTGTCTTCATCTACCCGTAGCACTTCTACGTGCTGGCCGGTCAGGCCGGCGGTAGTTCCGTGCAGGTTACGGCGCAAGGCGATGAGGTCCCGGTGGAGCGCTACGAACCCCGAGTATTTCTCCACCCGCTTCCAATCCAGCGGATCCGTATCCGAAAACCACTTGTCTTCCAGCATCGGCTGCCCCTGAAACAGCATGGGGATACCGGGGGAGGTAAGCGTGAGCACGACTCCCAAGGCTGCGCGTTTTTTGGAGTAGAAGTTGTCCACGTCCGAATGCGCGATTTCCTGCGCGACGCGGGCCTGTCCATTCGATACTTCATCGTGCGATTCGGTGTACACGATTCGTTCGAACACATCGTCATTGTACTGGTGGGTGATGGCGTTGGCCACCGACTCCATGTCGCGGTGGGCATCATCCTGGGTGATAATCGCCTCCCTGATCGGATGGACAAAATCAGCATCCCACTGGGAACCGTACCCCCAGCCGAAGTTCTCTATGCTTCCCGTAATGGAATCAAGGGTGTGCATATCCTCGGCAATCGTGATTTTGTGCGGATATTTATCCCTTATCTCTTTGTTTATCCATTGAATGAGCGTCTTTCCTTCCGGAATGTCATTCCCTTCGTTTCCGTCAGCTTTCACGTTTCTGATGTAGGGTACCATGTCCATCCGAAGGCCATCTACCCGGTATTGCTCTACCCACATCATGGCATTATCCCGGATGTACCGCCGTACTTCCTCCCGGCCAAAATCGGGGCGGGTGTTGCCCCAGGGGGTTTCGGAACGCCAATCGTTGTAGAAATATATTCCACCGCCGTCGTTTTCGTGCCAACCATCAAACTGCCACAGATCCATGTCACTAGGTCCAAAGTGGTTGTATACCACGTCCTGAATAACGGCAATGCCATGCTGATGTGCAGCTTTTATAAAACTCTTAAACCCATCCGGCCCACCATAATCCGACTCGATGGCAAAGGGAAAGGCGGGGTTGTATCCCCAGGAAAGCGAACCAGGGAATTCAAACACCGGCATGAGTTCAATGGCATTAATTCCCAAATCCTTAAGGTAAGGAAGGCGCTCGATGGCCGTATGGAAGGTACCTGCTTGGTTTTTTTTCTTTACGTGGAAAGTTCCGATGTGCAATTCATAGATCACCAGTTCATTCCAGGGGGGCATGGTAAAATTATCGTCTTCCCAATCGAACTCCGATTGATCATACACGACGCTATTTCCAATGGAACTCGTCAGCTGCAAGGCATAGGGGTCGTTGCGTTGAAGGTCTCCCGATGGGGTATGCAGCAAAAATTTGTACTCGTCCCCTTTTTTAGCTTTTTCGACATTCACACCCCAATAACCATTTCCTTCTTCCTGCATCAAGTGGGCCTTTTCATCCCAGTCATTAAAAGTACCTACCACTGCCACCGAATCGGCGTGTGGGGCCCACACTCTAAAAAAAACTCCCTCGGCATGGCAAACTGCTCCCATGCCGTCCACTACTACTTGTTCAGATACCGCTTTAGGTTTCATGTTGTTTATGTATATTACATATTAGAGATTACACAAATGAAGGGATAGCCCACAGGCTACCCCTTCTAAATAAAATGGTGGTTTGGACCAATCAGTCTGCGCTCGCATGGAGGGCGGAAATCCTACTCTTGGCGGCTCTCAATTCTTCCAGTTGCTTGGTGAGCACCCGCTGCAACTCGCCGGGTATTTTAGTATCGCTTTCATCGTATTTTAGTGCGTCTTCATAGGCACCCACAATCGTTTGCTCGCCAAACTCGCAGGAGCTGAGGACAGAATCCCGGTCGTTGCTGGTGACGGCGGCTTTCAGGTCCATCCAGGCTTGGTGGATGTCGCCCAAGAACGTGTTATCGTCGGGCAATTCACCCCCATATCGCGTAATCTCAGCATTTAGGTCGGCTCTAAACTTCCGGCTCTGTTGGATGTAGGAATTGAACAGGGTATCCAAATCCGAATCTTCGGTATCGTCTATGGCGTGCTCGTATCCCTGAATCCTATCGTAGTGAAGTTTTATTAACCGCTGCAATACATCAACTGCTTTATCGTTTCTGTCTTCCATGTGATATGTTAGTTAGTTGGTTTAGTGTAATTTTTCAAATCATCTAAAAAAACCTTACCAATATCAATAGGATTATTTTGTGGGGAATTCATCAGAAAGGAAGCTAAAAACGTGTCCCGCTGCGCACATATTTCCACAAAAAAGCCCCGGAAATCTCCGAGGCCTTTTTGTAGTACAATAAAATTTGGGGCCAAGGATAGGCTACTTAAGAGGCAGGTGGATTTCGGCCATCATACACCGGGCCGAACCTCCCCCATTTCCTTCTATCATGCTCAGATCCATGTGGACCAGCTCGGCGTAATCGTCCAGGGCGTCGCGCTGTTGGGCGGTGAGTGATTCGTAGGCGGCGGTAGACATTGCCAGTACCTTCGTGTCCTTTTTGGTACGAATCAACAGCATATTTCCCGCAAACTGCTTCATTTGGTTCATAGTTATCTCTACGATGTACTTTCCGGTTTCTTCCAATATGGAACGAACCATCAGCCTTTCGTCAGGATTCTGGATGGCTTCGAGGCACACCACCGCGAAAACATCCCCAATGCACATCAGTACATTGGTATGGTATACGGGAATGTTGTTGTCGTCAACCGCATGGAACCTGATAATTTCGTAGCCGGTGGCTTCCGCAAAGGCATCGAGTACCTCGGGGTGAGTACGAGGCGACAGGCACGCAAAGGCGATTTTGTAGCGGCGGTCCAGGACCATGCTGCCGGTACCTTCGAGGAACTTCTCTTCTTTTTCAAAATGTGTAAGGTCAATGATCTCCTCCACGTGGTAGCGCTTCCGGAGGTCATCAATTATATCCATTCTGCGCTCGACCCGGCGGTTTGGGGCCATCATGGGATAAAGCACCACTTTGCCACTCTGATGAAACGAAACCCAGTTATTTGGGAAAATCGAATCAGGGGAATAGGGTGTGTGGGTATCCTCATAGAGCGTCACGTTCAGGCCGGTGGAAGAGAGTACATGAACCATGTGCTCAAACTCTTCGAGAGCCTTTTCCTGGGCGATTTTACGGGTTTCGTCCGCAAAATCTGAATCCATAAATTCGTTGCTGGCAGCGGTTTGTTCATTATAGGCAAAGCGCACCGGCCGGATCATGAGGATCCGCGACGTGGATTGGGGCTGCACATGGGCTGATGTACGGATGGTACGCATAGGAGTGGTCAGGGTCATACTAAAATCGGTCAATGATTGCGAATTTACAATTGAATTAGGGAGATTGCAAGGGGTAAGCCTTAACGGTCGGTTCCGGGTCATCCCTTTACAGTTCGTCGCGGTAGATGGGCATGCTCATGCAGTGCGATCCCCCCCTGGCCCGCGACAACTCCGCCGACGGCAACATAATAAAGGTATCCGTGAGGGTATCGGGCGAAAGCTGGCCCGCCTCAAAAGCGGCTAATAGATCGGCGGCTTTGATTACCCGAAAACCCAACGTCCGAAAGGCTTCCAGGGTTTTGTCGTTTCGATCATACCCGATCACTACCCCGTCTTTCAGAGCCAGCAGATTGCAGGAGTCGGTCCATTGTTCACGATCACCAAAGGGGAATTCGTTGTTGCCCGAATATATAAATTTCACTTCCTCCTTACAACCCAGGTCGTTGCGGCTGATGTCGGCGAGGAGGTCTTCCAGGTTTTCTATTTCGATGGGCTTGTGTTCCAGGCCCTTGATGAACTGCATGATTTTCAGTTCCTGATCCAGAAGTTTTGGGGCAAAAAAATGCAAAACGTCCTTCTTGCGGGCTTCGTCTCCCTGCCTCCCCAATGAACTGAAACAGCACCCACATGTTCTTTTTCACTTGGGTAAAAATGGTGTCAATGTGCATGTAATCCCGCTTTTTAGGGATTTTTATGATCGTAATCGTGTCCACCACGTTGCGCTCAAAGAGCAGTTTCATCGTTTGCTGCGCAGCGTACAGGCTAGTCCGCTCACTGGCCCCGATTAGCAAGTGCCGGGGAGCTACCATCATCACGTCGCCCCCTTCGAGCGTAGATCGGTTATAATCACTGAGCTTTTCATCTTCCGGGAGCAGAAAATGCTTGTCGTTATCCGGTATTTCTATGATTTTATCGCGGTAGCTGGCAAATAATGGGTGGTAAAAAAAGATATACTGCGCCAGCAACGACTCCCGGGTACGGGCCGCTTTGGCGGGCTTATTCAACAGGATGTGGTCGTTGATCACAATCCCAATGTCGCGGGTAAAGATCAGATTCGGCAGTGGCGCGAATACCATGCGGTCATCCGGAAATGAGCCCGAAATAAATACCTTGGCCAGTTCCGTCGGTTCAATCTTCGACAACTCCACCTGAGTTTGATGGGAGCAGCGTTCGATGCCACAGATCGTCGCAATTAGCTTGGTCCGGATCACTTCCTCGTTCAGAATCGCCCCCAGCATACTTTGGAGGTCTATTACCTTGTCGGAATTAAAATAGCCCTCCGTATCGGGCTTATAAAACGACCGGGTGGCATCCGCATCTATTTCGGCAACCTTGCCTTTTATTTTCCCCGGATCAAGGAAATACAGAAGTAGCTTCACGTAGTAGTCGTATTCCTCCCGGCGCATCGTATCCAGATGCACGATATCTTCGAACAACCAATCCTGAGCTTTGGAAGGAATTACTTTTCCAAGCCCCCGATCCGGACTATGGATCAAGAGCCTGCGTAGTCTGCCTACTTCGGAGGATACCTTTATCTTATCGGGATTCGTTTTTGTCGCTTTCATAAAAATGCATTAACACCTATTTAGAACGATACAAAGTAAATGTATTATTCCAAATTTATAGCTCGCCGCCTGCCCGCCTCAATAAAGACCCGGTACAGGGAACAACCAACCGGGTATATGGGTTATAGATAGGGAAAATAGTTGTTTAGAAACATTCTAATCGTTATTTCTTTAACGGACAAAGGTTAGTACTTTTGCATTTAAAATAAATTTTCATATTTGAATTATTATGCTCAAAATTAATGACTTACACGCCTCAGTTGATGGCAAACAAATATTGAATGGTATCAATCTGGAAGTAAAAGCCGGTGAAATCCACGCTATCATGGGCCCGAACGGTTCGGGTAAGAGTACGTTGGCCTCCGTATTGGCTGGTCGTGAAGAGTATGAAGTTACGAGCGGGGAAGTGATTTTTGAAGGGGACGACCTGCTTGGACCTCGCCCCCGAAGAGCGGGCAGCCAAGGGAATATTCCTGGCGTTCCAGTATCCAGTGGAGATACCGGGTGTAACGACCATCAACTTTTTGAAAACAGCCGTAAACGAAATTCGTAAATATAACGGGGAGGCCCCGCTCGACGCCGCCACCTTCCTGAAAATGGTGCGGGAGAAGGCCAAACTGGTAAAAATGAATGACTCGCTCCTAAAGCGGGCGCTGAACGAAGGCTTTTCGGGAGGAGAGAAAAAGAGGAATGAAATTTTCCAAATGGCGGTACTCGAACCGAAGTTGTCTATTCTGGACGAAACCGATTCGGGGCTCGACATTGATGCCCTGCGCATTGTGGCGGAAGGCGTGAATACCCTGCGCTCTGCCGAGAAGGCGACGATCGTCGTGACGCACTACCAGCGCTTATTGGACTATATTGTCCCGGACTACGTGCATGTATTGTACAAAGGAAAAATTGTAAAATCGGGCACCAAAGAACTGGCCCTCGAACTGGAAGAAAAAGGATACGACTGGATTAAAGCCGAAGTGGAAGCAGCCCACGCCTGACCATCCCCAGTATTTCTTTACGTCATCTTACCAGCATTTACCAATGAGTACCGAAACCATAGATCTTAAAGTCCAAACTCATTTCCGACTTTCATAGTCGGGAAGCGACCCTGAACGGCGCCGCTCAAACCCCCTTTCATCAAGTCAGGCGGGAAGCCTTGGGCCAGTTTGAAAGCCTGGGATTTCCAACTCCCAAACTGAAGAGTGGAAATACAGCAATGTGCGAAACCTCATCAGCCGGGAATATAATTTTACCGGAAAGCACTCCCGTAACCTCCGAGCAGATCTGGACGAGCTGGCTATCCCAAATCTGAAAGGGAATGTGCCTGTTTTTCATCAACGGCCAATATGAGCCTGGCCTATCCACCATTCTATCACCCGCCGAGCAAATTTCGATTCAACCGCTGCGGCAAGCCCTGGAAAACAATCCTGAGGAGGTGAACCAATGGTTCGGAAAAATGGCTGATTCTAAGGACGAAGCCTTTACCGCCCTGAACACCGCTTTTGCCAACGAAGGAGTTTTTATCAACGTCCCCGCCGGAAAAATCGTGGAGCACCCGGTACTCCTGTATTTCATAACCGACAGCCGGTCAGAAAACATCGGCGCTCAGCCCCGAAACCTGGTGGTGATTGGGGAAAGAGCGGAAGTGAAGATCACGGAGACATTTTTGGGAGTTGGTGAAAATTTTTCTTTCACCAACATCGTCAGCGAAATACACGTAGCGAAGGAAGCCCATGTTACGTACTTTAAGGTACAGAATGAAGGTACCTCCGCCTCTCACATCGGTACTACCCAGGTGCGGATGGAGGATAGAAGTCACTTTTACTCAGCAACCGTTTCGCTGAACGGAGCTTTTATCCGAAACAACCTGAACATAAAATTGGACGGCGAGTACTGTGAGACCTTCATGTACGGTCTGTACTTTCCGGATGGCAAACAACACATTGATAACCACACGATTGCCGACCACCGGAAACCCAATTCGCAAAGTAACGAATTGTACAAGGGTGTCCTGAGGGGAAAATCTACGGGGGTATTCAACGGAAAAATATTTGTTCGGGAAGATGCTCAGAAAACCAACGCCTTCCAGTCCTGTAAGAACGTGGTGCTCTCGCCCGACGCAACCATGAACACCAAGCCTCAGCTGGAAATATTCGCGGACGACGTTAAGTGCTCACACGGCACTACCACCGGCCAACTCGACGAAGAAGCGCTTTTCTACCTGCGTTCGAGGGGAATATCCAGAGCCGAAGCGCTGAATCTGCTCATGTTCGCCTTTTGTGAAGATGTGATCACGCAGATCAAGATAGAGCCTATTCAGGAATACCTGGAAGGAATTATCACCCAAAAATTAGCCTGACAGCCGTAAGCCTAAAAACTCCGGCAGGAATTGCTGCCGCCAACGCCTAACCGGTTGGAAATTAAATTCTCAGACCTTATGTCCGTACAACTGAATACGATACCACTTGATATTGCAAAGATTCGTCAGGATTTTCCGATCCTTAACGAGCAAATCAATGGGAAGCAACTAGTCTATTTTGACAATGCAGCCACCACGCAGAAGCCCCGACAGGTGCTGGATGCCCTGACTGGGTACTACGAGCATACCAATGCCAACATTCACCGGGGGATTCATCATTTGGCCGAGAAAGCCACGGCTGAATTCGAAGCTTCCCGGCGCCGGATTCAGGGATTTTTGAATGCCCGGTTGCCCGAGGAAATCATATTTACCTATGGTACCACCGACAGCATCAACCTGGTAGCGCAAACCTACGGCCGTCGGTTCCTGAAAGAGGGGGATGAGATCATCATCTCCACCATGGAGCACCACTCCAACATCGTGCCCTGGCAGATGCTCTGCGAGGAAAATGGGTGCATTCTGCGGATTATTCCGATCAATGATGAGGGGGAGCTGCTAATGGACGAATACGAAAAAATGCTTTCGGAACGTACCAAATTCGTTTCGGTCGTGCACGTATCCAATGCGCTGGGTACCATTAATCCGGTAGCCGAAATTATTGAAAAAGCGCACGCGGTTGGGGCCAAGGTTATGATTGATGGTGCCCAGGCTAGTTCGCACTGCACCTGGACGTACAGGCGCTGGATTGTGATTTTTACGCTTTCTCGCTGCACAAAATCTATGGTCCCACGGGCATGGGTGTACTGTACGGCAAAGAAGATATTGCTGAACGCGATGCCTCCCTACCGGGGCGGTGGTGAAATGATAAAGGAGGTTACCTTTGACAAAACCACCTACAATGAGCTGCCGTATAAGTTTGAAGCTGGTACCCCTAACATTGCCGATGTGGTAGCCGCCAAAACCGCCCTCGACTACGTGGAAGACTTGGCAAGGACGTCATTGCCGACTCACGAACATCAGCTGCTAACCTACGCTACCGAGGCCCTTCAGAAGCTCGACGGCCTTCAGCATCATAGGTACGGCCGATCGAAAAAGTGAGCGTAATTTCGTTCGTGATGGACGGAATTCACCATCAGGATATTGGCGTTTTGCTGGATCAGCAGGGAATTGCCATCCGCACGGGTCATCACTGTACGCAGCCGCTGATGCAACGCTTTGGCATTCCCGGAACCTCCCGTGCCTCCTTTGCTGTTTACAACACAATCGAAGAAATCGATCGATTGGTGGTGGGGCTTGCATAAGGTCAGAAGAAGATGCTAGGATAGATCTCGTTGAACTCTTTTTGGGTGTTTGCCCGGAGTTCAAAACAGGAAAAACAAAAGGTAATCGAAAGCATGACAATAAACGAAATACAGGACGAACTAATCGAAGACTTTGCCCTTTTCGATGATTGGGAAAGCAAATACGAATACATCATCGACTGGGAAAGCAACTGCCCACGTTGCCCGAAAAATACAAGACCGAGGAAAATATCATCAAAGGGCTGTCAGTCCCGGGTATGGCTGCAATGCCGAAACCGACGGGGACGAATTGAAATTTGAGGCCGATAGCGACGCTATTATTGTCAAAGGGCTGGTCAGTATGTTGGTAAAGGTACTTTCGGGCCACAAAGCCGAAGAAATAGCCAAAGCTGATCTGTACTTCATGGATCGCATCGGATTGCATCAGCACCTGGCCCAAACCCGGTCCAATGGGTTGGCCAGTATGGTGAAGCAAATGAAAACTGTACGGGCTGGCGTATCAAAGTTTCAACCAGTGATGCGGGATGAGGTATGATACCGCCTCAACCGTCTCACTTACCCATCACTCATCACTTAACAAACATGGAAAATACAACGCTTACCGAAGCTGAACTCAGAGAAGAAATCGTAAAGGCCATCAAGCGCGTGTACGACCCCGAAATTCCCGTGGACGTATACGAGCTGGGTCTGATTTATGATCTTGAAAATATTTCCCGTCAACAACGTGTACGTATCCATGACCCTTACCTCCCCTTCCTGCCCTTCGGCGGGTACCCTGCCGGGCGAAGTGGAGCAACGGATCCGGGAGGTACCGGGCGTAAACGATGTGAGTCTGGAACTTACCTTTGATCCTCCCTACTCCACCGAAATGATGACCGAAGAGGCCAAGCTGGAACTGGGTTTATGTAATATCACCATAGCTAGCCACAGCTAAAGAGTACAACAACCAATAAATTCAATTTTCATCTTTAAATCAAAAAATACTATGTATCCTCCACAATTAGTCGCCCCCATGAAGGCCGACCTGACTGAGCGTTGGTTTTCAGGAACTTACTACCGCCGAAGAAGTAGACAACTTCATGACCACCGCCGAAGGTACTACGTCTGGTGATGATCAACTCCGGTGTGTGGCTGTGCTGCCGGCGCGGCTCGTCCCGGGTGTGAGCGCAGCTCTTTCGCGCAGTGAAGTGAAGCCCGACAACCTGGTGACGGTTTTCGCGGGTGTTGACACCGAAGCGGTTAACAAAATGCGTGAATATACCCTACCCTACCCACCCTCTTCGCCAGCCATTGCCATCTTCAAAGAGGATGAACTGGTGCATTTTATTGAGCGTCACCACATCGAAGGCCGTTCGGCCGAAATGATTGCGCAACATTTGCAAATGGCATTCGAAGAGTTCTGCGGAGAAAAAGCTTAGGTTTCCCCATACAATGACAGCGTAAGGTGGTCGGCAGACTGCCTTACGCTTTTTGTTGCCTTCCAATTTCAATCTAGCCAATATTCTTTCCCAACTTCATTTCCAGGAAAAACCAAAAAGGTGTATATTACGTTAAAAGAATACGCCTGGAACAGACTACCCCAGTTTCCTTTCTGAAATTAACCATACTGACCAATGCTAGGACATCATTTCTCCAAATATATCCCCGAAGAACAGGGCCCCAATAGTAAGTTTGATCAACTACTCAATATTTTTCAACAACTCCTGCTGATGTCGGCCGGCAACGTGGCCGATGCCATGTCCTGGCTGAGCGAACTGGATCGTCGCTATGGACTTACCAGTGATCAGTACGGCATCGGTGATTTTTATGAGGACCTGAAACGAAAAGGCTACATAACCGAGAAAGACGGCGAAGGGCAGGTAGTGATGACCCCTAAAAGCGAACAGAGTATTCGGAAGAGTGCTCTGGACGAGATATTCGGCAAACTCAAACGATCCAAGTCGGGTGGCAATCACCATACGCCCTTCACTGGTACCGGCGACGAGCTGAGCAGCGATGTGCGCCCGTTCCAGTTTGGCGACACCCTGGAACAAATTTCCATGACGGAGTCCATCAAAAATGCCCAAATTAACCACGGCCTTGGCGATTTTACGCTGATGGAACAGGATCTGGAAGTAGTGGACAAAGAACAAAAAACCACCACCTCCACCGTCATGATGATCGATATTAGCCATTCCATGATCCTGTACGGTGAAGATCGGATCACCCCCGCCAAGAAGGTAGCCCTGGCGCTGGCAGAACTCATCAAAACCAAGTACCCCAAGGATTCCCTGGACATCATTGTGTTTGGAAACGATGCCTGGCAGATTCAGGTGAAAGACCTACCCTACCTGGAAGTAGGTCCCTACCATACCAACACCGTTGCAGGACTGGAATTGGCGATGGATTTGCTCCGCCGGAAGAAAACCCGCAACAAGCAGATATTCATGATCACCGACGGCAAAGCCTACCTGTCTGAAGGAAGGAATCAAGTATTACAAGAATAGCTTTGGGCTGGACCGCAAAATTATCAGCAAAACCGCTGACGTTGGCAGCCCAATGCCGTCGGTTGGATATTCCGGTCACGACCTTCATGATTGCCACTGATCCCTATCTGAAACAGTTTGTGCAGAATTTCACCGAGGTCAACAACGGAAGGGCCTATTACAGCAATTTGCAGGGGCTGGGGGGATTTGTACTGGAAGATTTCCAAAGGAACCGCCGGAAAAATATCAAATAGAACGGCCCATAACGAAAGAGCTCCCGTGGCATGATGCAGCGGGAGCTCTTTCGTTATGCATAAGGTTGTATCTGCTCCTTATTGCTCGGGTATGCGCAGCACCTGACCTGGATAAATCTTGTCGGGATGGGTGAGCATGGGCTTGTTCGCTTCAAATATTGCGGGATATTTCATCATATCACCGTAGTACTCCTTGGCAATTTTCGAGAGGGTATCGCCCTTTTCTACCGTATGGTACTTGGCTTCCGGAGCAGGTTCGGCCACAGACATCCGATTGTCCACTACGGCTACGCCTTCTACGTTACCAACGGCAAGGGAAATTTTCTCCGAATCTTCCTGCTTGGCCACTTCACCTTCCAGAATGACGGTATCTCCGGAGGTTTTTACCGAAATAGAATTATAAGGTAGACCCAATGATTTGACGTGAGCCAAAAGGGCACTGGCACGAAGCGGTTCTGACTTCAGGAGTAGCGGCTGCAGTTTCTTCTTTTTTGAAAATTTTCTCCCCTACTCCTTTTAAAAACGAAATTAATCCCATTGTTTTTTTAGTTTAAAGTGAATACCTGTTTCCATTAATTTATCCAAAACTACCTGTTTTGGCGCGTCAATCAAGTTTCTGACGAAAATTAATTATTTGGTCACATTCGGCATCACCAACCACCGCGTGCAGATCATGCATGTTCCAGCGCTCCCGCTAAGCCACAAAAACGGGTGCGGAACCCCCGATAATTCTGTTCGTAGTAAAACATTTCTTCCCGTAGGTACCTCATGCATTCCTTCGCAATACCCTTTTGAGAGCTTTTGCCGGGCAGATCAGATTTAGGCCGAAGCGCCATACGCTCCTCAATACTCTTTTTTTCGGCAGAAAATTCGGCCAGAATTAGATTGATTTTTCGTAAAAAATCATGCAGCTGACTCATAAAATCCTGGTACTGGGGAGCGGGAATTCTGGCCACATTATTTATCAAAAAACTCTCGAAAATTGCCAATTCCCGCCGGTTGTATTCCAGCTCATTTTGCCACAACAAATGCTCAAAGTATTCACAATTTCTTGTCTTTTCCATTTTTAGTTGAGTTCTTAAAGTATGACATTCAAGTCCATTGTGCCTGGCACGTCCGAATCTCCGGAAGTGCCTTCTTGAAGTACCAACAAAGGTACCTCCGCCTGATACGCTAAAATCCGACTAGTACTTCTGTTCAAAAGAATATCCCAAAGACTCGTGTGGTGCGCTATTGTTACCAGCAGATCTGTTTTGTGGGTTTCAAGGTAGTCTTCTATTCCTCCCAGGGTAGAGCCATCCTTCATGTAGTAATGTAAGGGCTTATACCACTCAAAGTATGCATTCAAAAGGCTCTGCCGGTGGGAATCTACCTCCTCCGGAGACTCATCCTTTTTGAGAATACTCAAAAAAACCAATTCTTTTTGCCCTTCGGCCATCAACTCTTTTACCGGTGCAAATACATCGGGTGAGCTGAAATTAGAATAGTCAGTAACCACAACGATCTTCACTATACGTTTAACGTCAGTTTGGACGGGTACCACGAGGACCGGACACGGGGCCGCTCGAATCATTTGGGTGGCTACACTTCCGAGCCTCACACTGTTACCACTTCCACTGGCTCCCACCACTAGCACGTCAAAAGGATCCTTTTCATAAAGTTCGCTCACCGTGAGGCTGAGGTTTCCAGCAAATGTAAGCCCTTCGAACGAGTGGGAATCCCCAACCAAATCCTGCTTCAATTCCAACAAAAACTCTTCCATCCCGGTGGCGGCAATTTTGGCAATTTCCTCATCCATAATTCCCGTGGAGTCGGGTAGTAATTCATAGGAATGCACTACTCTAATTTCACAGGGAATCTCGTGGTAAAGCCTGACAGTATAAAACACTGCGTTTCGGGAGGCTTTGGAATAGTCGGTCAGAAGCACTATTTTTTTCATTCAAGCGGATATTTTAGTGGTTGGTGTTTCCTAATTATTGGTTCTATTGGACTTAAATATAAAAAAAATATACCGATCTATCGCCTTCTTAGGTACAGTTTCTTTCCTTGGGATATTTGCTAGTAGAAACGATCAATCCTATCCAGAAGTTCTGCAAATTTTGGTCTTATCCACCAAAGAAAAATGTCTCACCCAAAGCAGGAAAATTGGTGAAGGTACCTGGACAAAAATAGTCTAATCAGAAGCGCCGCTACAATGGCCTGGGAAAATACAGATAGTAGCTCCGGTACTGAGCCACAACGGACAACGCCTTGACATGCAGCTAGAAATCTACTTCTTTCGGTTCTTGAAAAAGAGAAAAGTTCCTGCCAGGATGAGCAGGACCGTAATTATCGCGGTTCCCCATTTTCCCATATTAGCCAAGGACGTGAACAGCACGGTGGTAGGCGACAGGGTAGGGAATTGGTTAATGAGGGTGACTATCCCGGTATTTTCAGAAAAATCAAAAAGAGTCGTCAGAAGTGGAAATAAGTTTAGGAGCGACAGTCGGGTATCCCTGAATGGGACTTTTTTCACAAGTAGGGAAAGAAGAAAAATGAGGAAAAATGTGTATAGTATCGGGTAAAGGCTGTCCACTACCAGTTCGGTGATTTGGTAAATACCCCTCCCCTGCTCCCCCATTTTGTCAAGAACTTCGGAAGCTTCGGAGCTGGTGAATCCGAAATGAATATCAAGGACATCTGCTTGTTCTCCCTGACCCATTTTTTTCTGCATCGTCGGAAAAATATAAGCACTGAACGGCAGGAGAAGTACCAAAAAAAACAGAACAAGCCGGCCAGTGGCATGGTCATAAAACCAGCTGGATAATTTTCGGAGCGTTTTCATAGGTTTTGGGGAAGGGTCAATGGCTAACTTGACAATAAAAGTACTAGATTAGCCGTATATCTAATCCTCATAAGGGGAATCAGAAATTATTAGTCACCCCAATCAATTGACTGTAGCTCAAGCCTGACAGTATGGTTTCTCCCATTACCCTCACCAGCGGATTAGGCACTCAGCTAATTTTGCGACCTTTTTCCCCAATCCTTGGATTAGCCAGTCACTAGTTTTTTTAGCCGCCCAAAAGATCGTATTTTTGATACTTTACGCATACCCACCTTATTCCATTTTCATGAATCGTACTGATAACCTTGCCCGATTAAAATCCGAAAAATTTGATATATGCATAATAGGAAGTGGGGCCAGCGGGGCCGGATGCGCACTGGATGCCGTGCTCCGAGGGTATAAAGTAGCCTTGATAGACCGGAAAGACTTTGCTTCCGAAACTTCATCACGCTCCACCAAACTGATTCATGGCGGGGTAAGGTACCTTGAACAAGCCTTTACCAAACTTGATTTCGCCCAGCTCAAGCAGGTTCGGCACGGACTGGAAGAACGAAGGATCGTGATTAAAAATGCACCCCACCTGGCCCGACCACTTGCCCTGCTCACGCCGGTTTTTTCCTGGGTAGAGGGACTTTATTACAGTATCGGCTTAAAAATGTACGACTGGTTTGCCAATGACGATACCTTACCCAAGGGAAAGTGGCTGTCCAAAAAGGAAGTGATGGAGCGGATGCCCGCCCTCAATAAAGATAAGCTACACAGTGCGGTCCTGTACTACGATGGGCAACACGATGACGCCCGCTACTGCCTGGCCATCGTTCAGTCAGCGCAGGAATTAGGGGTGGCGGTAGCGAATTATTTGGAAGTCGTTGCTTTTGATAAAGATTCAGCCAACCGGCTTCAGTCGGTTCGGGCCAAGGATACCCTCGCCGGTGACAGTTTCCAAATAAAGGCCGATTTGTTCATCAATTGTACGGGTACTTCGGCCGACTTCATCCGAACACTAGCTAATCCTGCCCTACCGATCCGCATGCGACCCAGTAAAGGGGTACACGTGATTCTGCCGTACGAAACCCTCCAAAGCAACGATGCGATGCTGATACCCAAAACCACCGATGGCCGGGTGGTATTTGCCATACCTTTCGAAGGCCAATTGCTGGTAGGCACGACGGACACCGAATATACCGCCCTAACGGAGGAACCCGTCCTGGATGAAAAGGAGGCGGAGTTTCTGCTGGATACGCTGCGCCCCTATTTGCAAAAGCCTCCCCTTCTGAGTGAGGTAAAAGCGGGGTTTGGGGGGCTACGGCCCTTGTTGGCAGCCGATCCTACCAAATCCACCAAAGGCCTCACCCGCGACCATGAGGTAGAACACGATGAAGTATCTAATTTGGTCAGTCTGTTGGGTGGCAAATGGACCACCTACCGGCTTATGGCCAAGGACGCCATCGATACGGCGGAGTACGATACTGGGCCAATCCAATCCCTGCCTCACCGCCGATCACCTGTTGGCGGGCAGTGAAGATTTCTTGTACGAAGAGTGGAGAATATTACAAAAGAAAACGGGCCTCGCGGAGGACACCTGTCGAGCACCTGCTTTTGAAATATGGTTCGCGGGCCAGCAAGGTTACCCGCCTCATTCAAGGCAACCCCACGTGGAGCGAACGGCTGATTGAAAAATATCCCTACATCAAGGCCGAGGTTATCTATACAGCCCGCTACGAAATGGCCGTAACACCCCGTGATTTCTTTGCCCGCCGAATCCGGCTTGAAATTACGGATTGGCAGGCTACTCTGGCTTGTCTGCCCGAAGTGGCCAGCCTAATGGCCCTGGAATTGGGGTGGGATAAGGAGCAGGAGCTACAACATGTGGAGGAATATTCGGCCCAGATCAGGAGCTTTCAAAAAGAAGCAGGCGTGTGAGTTTTTTGATCCCAATGCCTCTTTATTTGACTTATCGATGGAATGATAAGGGGTTAAATTTCCAATTTTAGGTTTTATTTTTGGACCAAAATTCACTTTTTCTACGTCTCTTGAATCACGATTTCAACCTTATACCCTACAAGGGCCACCTGGGCCTGGCTATCCTGTTTTGCCTTCTAAATTCATTCAGCTGGGGCCAATCGACAACCGTGACAATAAGCGGAACCGTTACGGACGATAAAACGGGTAAGCCCCTACCCTACGCCAATGTATATCTGAATAATTCTTCCATTGGCACCACCACCAACGAGAATGGGGCCTATACCCTGTCCAACTTGCCCATCGGGAGCATGGAGATTGCGGTGTCACTGCTGGGGTATACCCCTTTGAAGCAAACGCTGCGTTTTGAAACACCTGGGCGTAAAACGGTGCTTTTCAAAATGCGGGAAGGAATGGAGCTGGAAGGGGTGGTAATTTATTCCAAAAAAGGTAAAAAGCGGGAGCAGTACCTCAAAATCATCACGCGGGAGCTATTGGGCACGGGGCGGTTTAGTAAGCTTTGCACCATTCGGAACCCCGACGTACTGCGCATCTCCCAGGAAGATGACGGTCATTTAATGGCGCAGACGAATAGCCCGTTAATTATTGAAAATAGGGCGCTGGGCTACATTATCCACCAGGATTTGTACGATTTTGACTTTTTTGAGGGAAAGGTATTTTACGGAGGCAACACGCGGTTTGAGTTGATGAAACCCGAAAATGAGGAGCAAAAAAAGCTGTGGCGAGCCAATCAAAAAATAGCCTATCAAGGTTCGCTGAAACAATTATTGACCGGCATGGTAACCGACAGCCTCAGAGAATACGGTTTTAGGGTTTTTCAGGAAATTCCGGACTCGCTTCGGATGTTCAATACCGTCCGGTCGTCCAATGGCCTTAACCCCATCAAAAACCATATTCATAATCGAATCGAAGAGATTAGAGGCTCTCAGCTTATCCGACCTGGGGAGTTGGAAACGGAACGATTGGTGGTGTCGGGCACCAAACTGGAAGTTTTCAATATGAACAAGCGGGACCGTTCTCCCTACACCGACATGTCGTATGCCTACACCTTGATCACCCTGCCAAATGGCTATATTGTGATCAACCCACAAGGGTGGGTGGTGATGCCCATGGGTTTCGAAATAGCCGGTGACCTCGGCAATGACCGCTTTGCCAACCTATTGCCATCCGACTGGAAGCGTGATTAACTTTTGATGATATTGACTTTGAAGGAATGCGAGTCTAAAATAGCATTACAAAGGAAAATATCTTTGAAATAGGTGTTTTTAATTCTTTCAATATTCTCCTTATGTGATTCTTCCATTCTGGGGCCCAGAATTACACTGTAAGGTGAATCTTGGGGAAGCTGAACGAGATACAAAGAAGGGTTATCTGGTTCAGCTTTGATTTTTGAGAGTAAACTAAACATCCTGAATTCTTTTTCGTAGGCCCAGTCATTCGATTTTATGGCAAATATCTCGTGAGTTAGTGATTGATTCCTAAACCTCTGATATTTATTTTGATCGATAACCACTATCGGCCTCTTTTTTCTGTACCCAACCTCCACTAGATTGAGGTCATTGTCTTCTCGAAAAAAAGAGCTGTCGGTTCTCAACCCCAACACACCACCTCTAAATTCACTGGCATAATGCGACCACATCAGAATGTTAGATGGATCAGATGTCAGGCAAAAAACTCCCATAGTTTTATCCCATTCCTTCAAGTAATTCTCGTATAATTCACGATTAGTTTGGGAAAGTCCTTCTTCATTGTATAGGGCCTTCGAAAGGCCCGCCAGGAACGCATCATCATCGTATTCTTTAAAGGTAGTGGTGCGTTCGGCCAGCAGCCCCCTCCTTATTATTTTCTTTATACTGCTTTTATGAATTGCAGGTAAAAATTCAAATGGATCGTTGAAATGGGATGGCTGAGTGAATCTGACCTTACCGTTGGTCAGGAGCCTTATTAGCCCATCATAAGTTACGTACTTATACAGGTACCTAGGTACCCATTCCTCAGTATCCATAGGCTATTGTTTTCAATTTTGGTCAAGAAGTACTTGTAGTATTTTTTGTGCGGCGATTGAAATCACCGTACCTGGCCCAAAAATCCCTTTTACACCTGCATCGTACAAAAATTGATAGTCCTGGGCGGGAATCACTCCACCCGGCAATCACCAAAATATCCCCGCGTCCGATTTATTCAGCTCGCCGATCAGTTGGGGCACCAGGGTTTTATGGCCAGCCGCCAAGCTTGACGCCCCCACCACGTGCACATCATTTTCGGCTGGCCTGCCGGGCTACCTCTTCCGGCGTCTGGAAAAGTGGGCCAATATCCACGTCAAAACCAAGGTCCGCGAAGCTGGTAGCAATTACCTTTGCGCCCCGGTCGTGGCCATCCTGGCCCATTTTGGCCACCATGATGCGCGGTCGACTGCCTTCCAGCTCGGCAAATTGGTCGGCCATTTCCCGGGCCATCCGGAAATTTTCATCGTCGGATACTTCTGCTTTATACACCCCTGAAATAGATCTGATGGTAGCTTTATAACGTCCGAAGACTTTCTCCATTGCGTCGGAAATCTCACCCAGGGTAGCCCGTTCGCGAGCGGCTTGCACGGCCAGAGCCAATAAGTTACTCTCCATCTCCGTTCCCCCTGTCTGCTGGCAACCTTGGGTCAAGGCCTCGAGCGCCTCTAACACGTGCTGCGCGTTCCGGGTACTTTTTATGTGGTTTAGGCGCGCAATCTGCGAATTCCGTACTGCGTCGATTGTCAATCGTCAAGGACATCAATTTCCTGCTTCGGTACCTACCTGGTACTTATTCACGCCCACAATGATATCTCTTTCCAGAATCAATCCGGGCTTGCTTGCGGGCAGCGGCTTCCTCAATCCGCATTTTGGGCAAACCGGTTTCGATAGCCTTCGCCATCCCGCCCAGGTTTTCCACTTCTTCAATCAAGGTCCAGGCTTTTTCGATCAGCTCCCCGGTCAGGTACTCCACGTAGTACGAGCCGCCCCACGGGTCAACGGCCTGGCGAATATCGGTTTCGTACTGCAGAAAAAGCTGGGTATTGCGGGCAATTCGGGCCGAGAAATCAGTGGGCAGCGCCATGGCCTCATCCAGCGAATTGGTGTGCAGCGACTGGGTATGGCCCAACACCGCCGCCGTAGCCTCAATGAGCGGTACGGGCAATATTGTTGAAAGGGATCCTGCTCGGTCAGGCTGTATCCACTGGTTTGGCAATGGGTGCGCAGGGCCATGGATTTGTCGTCTCATTGCCCCCAGGTGTTTCACAATTTTGGCCCATAGTACTCGACCGGCCCGCAACTTGGCTATTTCCATAAAATGGTTCATGCCTATTCCCCAGAAAAAGGACAGCCGGGGCGCAAAGTCGTCTATGGCCATGCCCGCGCTTCCAGCCCGGTGCGAAGGTACTCCAAGCCATCGGCCAGGGTGTAGGCAAGTTCCAGATGGGCCGGAGCACCCGCCTCGTGCATGTGGTACCCACTGATGCTGATGGAGTTGAACTTGGGCATGTGCTGGGAGGTGATAGGCAAAAATATCCCCGATGATGCGCATGGAAGGCAGGGGGGGATAGATGTACGTGTTGCGCACCATGAACTCTTTCAGGATGTCGTTCTGAATGGTTCCTGAAAGTTGTTCCAGAGGTACTCCCTGCTCCTCGGCGGCCACTATAAAAAAGGCCATCACCGGAATCACCGCCCCGTTCATGGTCATCGAAACCGACATCTGATCCAGCGGAATTTGATCGAACAGGATCTTCATATCCTCCACCGAGTCGATGGCTACTCCTGCTTTGCCCACGTCCCCCACCACCCGGGGTGATCCGAGTCGTAGCCCCGGTGCGTGGCCAGGTCAAAGGCCACCGAAAGGCCTTTCTGTCCGGCGGCCAGGTTGCGCCGGTAAAACGCATTGGATTCCTCGGCGGTAGAAAAGCCTGCGTACTGCCGGATGGTCCAGGGCCGCTGTACATACATACTGGCGTAGGGTCCGCGTAGGTAAGGCGGAGCTCCGGCCCCAAATCCAAGGTGACTGGCTCCGCCAGATCCTGCGTTCTTCGTAGCGGGTCTTTGAGCTTGATTCCCTTCCGAGGTCAGGTAGGGTTTGGCGTGTCACTGGTGCACCTATCTTTTGGCTTACTGGTTTCCAGGTTTGTGGGAATAGTGGTTTCATCGCGATGCTAGAGACTTAAGACATATCGTCCAGACGTTCGGGCAGCCAGTAAACCGTACTCCCATTGGGGGGTAAGGTCCTGGTTTGGTACATCGATGGGGATGGGGCATCCTCTGTCCCTTCCTCCCTGAATTTATTCATCCCGACCAGTACTTTACCGCTTTGGATAGGCTTCAACCCTGGTCGTCCAGGAGTCTCTGAAATAGCCTCTTGAATTATGTTTTTTTCAAATGCCTTGCATCAAACCGCCCTGTTTCCTCTAGTTCCAGGAACTTCTCCCAGGCTGCGTCGGCCAACTTCTGGGTCAGGACTTCCAGGGAATAGGATCCCGCCGCCGGATCAGCCACCTTATCCAGGTAGCTTTCATTTTTCATAATCAAGGAAACATTACGAGCCATCCGCTCCGAAAATTCGGTGGGTTCCGCAAAGGACGCGTCGTAGGGTCCAACGTGAGCACATCACAGCCACCCATAACGGCACTCATGGCCTCGGCACTGGCCCGGATCTATTGGTGTGGGGCGAACGGAACGACTGGAACAGACCGGGAATTTCGGCAATGAATCGTATGCCTGACACAGTCATCGGGCAAGCCGTAGGCACGGGTAATTTGCCGGTAGAGGTACCTTAGTGCTCTCAATTTGGCGATTTCCGTGAGGTAGTCCGGTACCAACTGACATAGAAAAAAGCATACGATTGGCGGCAAGTAGCGGTGAAATACCCCGTTCGGTCAGTTGGTCCAGGCAGGTAACAAAAGAAGACAGCGTGTAGGCCAGTTCCTGAACCACATCCGCTCCGGCTTCGTGAAACAAGTGGCTCTCGACCGTGTAGGATCGAAACTCCCGCATCAGTTTTGGTCGGCACCCATGCCTGAGACAATTTCATCAAAAGCCTTCTGGGGAGATGTACCTGTTCGCATCCAGGCTGCCAGGGGATCGTACACGATTCCTCCTTTCAGATAATAGCCCGACCCTGGCTGAGCTCAGTAATCACGATGCCGACCGGCGACTCGGAGGAATCCAGAAAAATGGGTGTGTCGGTGAGTCGAATCGTATGTGAGGGCTTTGGTCAATTCCAGATGAACAAGCGACTTGTCCCCACAGCCAGCCATACCCCATCCGCCCCCCCTTCCAGCTGGTGTTCGAACCTCCTGATTGACTACCAGTGGCGAATCAAATGTGATAGCGGGTACCGTGAGCCAACCCGGGCGTGATCGTTGACAACCCTGAATTTCCTGGCGTATCTCCCGCGCGGGCAGTTCAGTCTCCACGTAGTAGGGTTCAATACCAGATGAAGTAGCTGGTTGGAAAAGTAATTCCGCCAGGCGCGCCCTTTTAGTTCTTTTTCGACCTTTTTCTTCCAGGTGGTTCTTGTCATTGTTGAAAATTCGGACAGCAGTGAAGACTTCATACGAAAAAAAAATGATATTTATTCCAATTATTTTTATTAACCAAAACAAAGCTACGAATTAGATATTACATTTTTTTTATTGTCTTAAGGCGGTTTTGAAATTGTCCTTTGAGGGCGTTGTATTATTCCTTTAGTTTTATCGAACGGCTTGATTTCGGAAAATGGTAATGGTAATTTCAAGGACGAATTTTGACGCACACTAGATCATTTTGCTATCTTTGCGACCCCCCGAAATTGAACATGACACCTGACCAGTTAAATTTCACCTTGGAAAGAGTTGCTCCTCCGCGCGAAGTGGACATTGTATGGAATAAATGCCTACGGATAATTCAGGAGAACATCCCGAATCAGAGCTTCACACACGTGGTTTGAGCCGATTCGTCCCCTGAAATTGTCTGGTAAAGTACTTACGATTCAGGTGCCGAGTCAATTCTTTTACGAGTGGCTGGAAGATAACTATGTGCATTTGCTCGGGAAGCGCTCGACTACTCCATTGGCCGTGATGGCATGCTCGAATATTCCATCATTGTGGACCCCGGTACCGAAAGGCATCACCCCGTAACGGTGAATGTGCCCACCGTAAAAACCCCCACAATTCCACGACCCGATAATTTTCAGACGGACCCTCGCCTGGGTACTACTTCCGCCCAAGGATCTGGATTCGTTGCAACTGGATACCTACCTGAACCAGAACTACTCCTTCGATAACTTCATAGAAGGAGATTGTAACCGGCTGGCGCGTTCGGCCGGATTTGCCGTAGCGCAGCGCCCCGGTCTTACGTCCTTCAACCCGCTGATGGTGTACGGCGGGGTAGGTCTGGGCAAAACCCACCTGGTGCAGGCCATCGGGAATTACATCCGGAATCATTTTTCGGATAAAGTCGTGATGTACGTTTCTTCCGAGAAATTTACCAACCAATTCATCAATTCCATCCGGAACAACGTACTTCAGGACTTCAACGACTTCTACATGAAAGTAGACGTGCTGGTGATTGACGACGTTCAGTTTCTTTCGGGAAAAGAAAAAACCCAGGATACCTTCTTCCATATATTCAACCACCTGCATCAGTTGGGCAAGCAAATCATCATGACGAGTGACCGCCCCCCCCGTGAGCTTCAGGGCTTGCAGGACCGGCTGTTGTCCCGATTCAAATGGGGCCTGACGGCCGACTTGCAGACACCTGATTTCGAAACCCGCATTGCCATTATTCAAAAGAAATTGCAAGCCGAAGGGATCTTTATCGAAAATGATGTAATTGAATACGTGGCGCACAGCGTGAACTCCAACGTGCGCGAACTCGAAGGAGTAATAATCTCCCTCATGGCTCAGGCCTCCCTTACCCGGAGGGAAATCGACGTGGAGTTGGCGAAGAACACGCTCAAGAACATTGTCATGAATGAGGAAAAGGAAGTGACCATAGACACCATTCAGGAAGTTGTGGCCGATTTTTTTGAGGTTAGCATTGCCGATCTTAAAAGTAAAAGCCGGAAAAAGGAAAGTGTGTACCCGCGCCAATTGGCTATGTTCCTGGCGAAGGAATACACCGACCTACCCTTAAAATCCATCGGGTATCATTTTGGCGGACGCGACCACAGCACCGTCATCCACTCCATTCAGAGCATCAATGTGATGATGGCCTCGGATCCGGATGTGGACGAAACCCTCCAAAAACTGCGTAGCTATTTCAAGTAAGTGACCGAGCCTACCCTTCTCAGCCGTCACCAAATCAAGGATACCGAGTGGAATACCCTTATTGATGAATCGCTTCATCCGGTACCCTATGCCTATACCTGGTACCTCGATTGTGTCTCGCCCAACTGGCAAGCCCTGGCGACGAAAACCACGGATGGATACCAGACCGTAATGCCCCTCCCAATCCGAAAAAAATGGGGAATTGATCGCATTCACCAACCCCTGTTTTGCCAATACCTGGGGATTTTTTCCAGAAATGAGGTTTCAGGTAAAGAAACAGAGGCTCTATTAAAGAGTCTAAACCAGCATTTTCGCTACATCTCGACCTACTCCTTCCATCCGGCGAATAGTACTTTTTTATCCGAAGCTTTCTCCGCTCACGCCAACATTTCCAGCAAAATCGTAGCGACTCATTGGCTAGATATCACCGGATCGTACGGTACTATAACGAAGGGATATTCAAAAGACCGGCGGATGAACTTAAAAAACTCCCGCGCGCAACAATGGGAGCAGATCGAATCTACCGACATTGGGCCTATGGTTGAGCTCTTTGAAAAGCATCATGCAACCAAAATTCCGGGAGGGGTGCCTGATCATGCCTATCGGATACTGAGGCAACTAGGGCAGCTACTTTTACAAAAAAAATCGGGGCGATTGTTTTATGCTTCCTTGCAGGGTACCATCCACGCCGGGGTCCTGATCCTGGAAACTGCCCCAATAGCAGTGTACCTATTCAATGCATCCGACGAGGTAGGACGCCGCGGGAATGCCAGAACCTGGTTACTAGACCGGTATTTTCAGGAGAAAGCGGGGAAAGGTACCTTTTTTGATTTTGAAAGTCCCGAAGTAGAAAGCATCGCTGCCTTCTATGAAAGCTTTGGCGCTGAAAAGAGAGAATTTTATGAGATAAAAAAAAACGATCTGCCGTTTCCCTTACGGCAGATCGTGGAATGGCGCAAGAGGCTCCTTAAAGCCATTTGAACTCATTTTTAAGACCTTTGAAATTGGTAATATCCATTTCCAGGGCACCGATCCACAGGTCTACTTCCACTTTTACGGGTACCTTGTTCTCATCGTCCGACACCCATATCCGAATAGAATTTTCCCCCTTGAACAACTTATTGTTTGGCATAATTGGGTTCAATTTTAGAACCCTGATTTTACCGAACTTAGTTTTGATCACATCCTTGCCCCGGTACTTGACGCGCATAGGATACACTTCACCAGCAAAAAAGGTAGGTACTTCGATTAATTGCCCCTCGCTGATTCGCTCAAAATTGAGGGTTCGGAGGAAATAATAACCGCTTATGACGTCGTGGATATTGTCGGGTACTTTATATGATTTTTTCTCTTGTTTATTTTCAGAATACGCCACGTCACTCCCGTGGTTGAACACGACCGTCTCCTGCTTTTTGTATTTGTTTTCCTCGATATTTTGGTAAAACATCTGGGGCAAAATCGCCGCTGTATCGATATACGACCGCCACTGATCCCTAACCCTGGATACCAGATCAAAGGCACCAACGGTGCGGCCCGAAACGTTTACACGGTAACAAGGCCGGTTGTTGATCTTCACCACCGAATTGCTGATTTCAACCTTTGCTTCGGCTGCATTTATAAAGCCATAATGAACCCGGTATTCCAGTTTTTCACCGGCTCCAAAACTCGAATTGGCCACTTGTCGATAGTTGTCCTTGGCGTGGAATCCCACCATTCCAACCCCTACTAGTACGAGTAACAGGAGGAGTGCGGGGATTTTATAGGTACGTATTTTTTTACTTTTCATAGCTTGTACAGTCGTTTAATTCGATTTACAAGGAAGGATACTTGGCCTTTAAGTAGTTCATGTAGGCAACAAAATCTCCATTAAACTTTTCTTCAAACTCCTTTCGATACGCATTCTGCTTCGATTTGTACGTTTGGTACCCTATAAAATACGCATTATTTGGCAGTTTAGTTTCATCAGGTGTCAATTTATTGGGAACGGTTACCTTTCTGGAAAGGAGAGTGTCAGCCGTGGAATCTATCTGCATAATCAGGCTTTTTTTGAGGGAATCCTTGGCCGGATCCACCGCCTGATTCTTAAAAGTAGCGTATAAACTGTCCAGTTTCTGCGCGCCTCTCAGTACGTGCTGAGCGTAGGCATTGCTGTACTTTTTCGAGAATTCGTATTTTTTCAATTCTTCCGAATCCTTCCCAAATTTCTGGGTTAGAAAACGGGTAGCGCCCACATCCCCGACAAAACTTGCCAGGTTTTCATTCATTTCCAGATTGTCTTTTACAAATAAGGTACCATGCGTAAGTTCATGCAAGATGAGGTTCGCCAGGCTTCCCGGTGACCTGTTCAACATGCTGGACAGGATGGGATCTTTTAAGTACCCCAGCGTGGACCAGGCCGAAACCTCATTTATATCGGTATCGTATCCTTGCTGAATCAAGGCCGCTTCCTGCTTGGCCGCCTTGGTGGAATCAAAGAAACCTTTGTACGCAAAGGAGCCAATAATCGGAAACTTCCATTCCAGGGCTTTCAGCTTATACCGGTCCGATGCCGTGATCACCCATAGAATGGGTTTTCCTTTTTGATCATAAAATGTGGTGTAATTCTGGGAAGGATTCAAGCCCAGCGAATCCACCCCGAATTTCTTTATTTCTTGAATCAGGATGATTTGCCTTTTTAGAGAATCCGGGAAAGATGGGTCATTCATTACCTCCTCCACGTCCCTTACATCCATCAATATTTTTATTTGTCCGGAAGCCTGCATCCACCCATAGCTTATCTCTCGACGATAAAAAAGCCCCACCAAAAAAAGTGCAAGCAGGGAGCCCAAAGCTAATTTTTTCAACATAGTTTAGATTAAAAATTTGATAAACAACGTATTTGTGGTGATTACTAATGCACTTTCCACCTTTTTTCAAATGTACACGCATTCTACCTTGACCCAAAACAAATCCTAAAAAACACCGTCAACTGTTTCTACAAGCAGGTTGCTCCGCCGGGGCAGGTGCCCTATCGGAAATGAACCAGGTCTGTTCACATTTATCCATTGATAAATAGTATAGGCTCCTGCCAGCGGAGAGCTAACTATGTACTACTTCCACATAGAATGAACTGTTACAGGGGTCAAATCAAATATCAGATTTTTGAAAAAATTACTTTTTTCCTAATTTTTCCCGAAGGTGGTAGGTCAGGTAGATCCCCTCACTGTGCTCGAATTTTGAGCGGGTCAGGTCATACATCGGTTCCAGGCGGGCGGTAAGACTAAGCCCATTCCCCAGGTTCAGGGTTTTAGAGAATCGGAGCATAACCCAGTTTCGGCTTTTTTCGAAAAAGGATGGCGTAACCACACTGCGGGAGTCCGATCCGTACAGATCCCCCCCATACACGGACCGGTACCCACTCCCCTGCCAGTAACTGAGCATGATCAGCAGGCTTCGCATCTGAACGGAGGCATTGAGGTACCAGGCCCTACCGTCTTGTTTTACCCGACCCTGTTCCAGGTAGCTAATCCAATACGGTTCCAGCCGGTACAGGGGAAAACCGGTGGACCTGCCCCAGTATTCAGCCCTGAACCCCAGAGCAGCGTTGACGGCTGTCCGGACCGGTAACGAGCTACGGATCCCCTGCCCGCCCGCATGAAACACGGTAGCCTGCGTTATCAAGTCCAGAGAAACGCGGCCGGATTGTACTACTTTATTTCGGCTGGATATTCCTCCCCAAAAATGCTCCTGACGATCATATCCCGGTAGCGTATTTTGGGGATTGCTGATCCAGAAATCGAAAAATAACTTCCGACCCAGGTGATTGATTTGCAGGCCGTTTTCGATGGGGGTGAGCAAGTACCTTTCAAAATTGTACAAAGGCTCCACTAGTTGGTGATTCAGATTCCCTTCCAAGGTACCGAACAGGTAATTCCAAGTGTCATGGCTTAACTTTAAGGTCAGGATGGGCTCAGGCAATGCTTTGGCCGCTGCCCCAAAATCATTACGCCAGAACACTCCACCCACCAGCACCGCTTTCGGCGAAATACGGTACGACAGCGTGGGGATTAGTTGGGTACCCCATAAGGTGTAGCCCTCGACGTGGGGATTGAAATATTCATTATTTTTTGCATATCCCACTACCCCCAGCCGAAACTCTAGTCGGGCAGTGGAATCCACGGGCAGGGTGCTAAGGAGGGCTTCTGCCGGGAGCTGAGCCATGACTTCCGTCCGGGCTAAGGTCATTAGAAACGCCCCCATCGCTACCCGGACAAGGCCCGAAAACCAATTTGGCAACTTCATAAAAAAGTATTGATTATAATACAAGAATCAGTTGCCTATGTCAATAATTAAACATATATTTACATCACGATTACAAAAGTAAGGCAGGCGGTTTTGGAGGAGTCTTTGACCGCTTTTCTTATGTTCCAAACTATCATTTTTCAAATTTCTTTATGGCACAAACAGTTGATGCGGACAGCAAATTAAAAGCACTGCAAACTACACTAGAAAAACTAGACAAAACCTACGGCAAAGGTACAGTAATGCGCCTTAGCGACAGCAAAGTACTCGACGTTCCCACTATTTCTACCGGCTCTTTGGGGTTAGATCTGGCCCTGGGTATCGGGGGTATGCCCCGTGGACGGGTGGTGGAGATCTACGGACCTGAATCGTCCGGTAAAACCACCCTGGCGATGCATTGCATCGCTGAGGCCCAGAAAAAAGGTGGACTAGCAGCCTTCGTGGATGCTGAGCACGCCTTCGACCGGACGTACGCCGAGAAGCTGGGGATTGACACCAAGAATCTGCTTATATCCCAGCCCGACAGCGGCGAACAGGCACTCGAAATTACCGAGCACTTAATTAGTAGTGGTGCCATTGATATTATTGTCATCGACTCAGTAGCCGCCCTGGTGCCCCGCGCCGAACTGGAAGGCGAAATGGGCGACAGCAAGATGGGTTTGCAGGCCCGGCTTATGTCGCAGGCGCTCCGCAAACTTACCGGCGTAATCAGCAAAACGGGATGCTGCTGTATCTTCATCAATCAGCTGCGTGAAAAAATCGGTGTTATGTTCGGTAACCCCGAAACCACCACCGGTGGTAACGCCCTGAAATACTATTGCTCCGTCCGTTTGGATATTCGTCGGGTTGGGCAGATCAAAGAAAGTGCGGATAATATTCTGGGAAACCGTACGCGGGTGAAGGTCGTAAAAAACAAGTTGGCTCCTCCGTTCAAAGTTATCGAATTCGATATCATGTACGGCGAAGGTATCTCCAAAGCTGGTGAGGTCATTGACCTGGCGGTAGAACTTGATATCGTCAAAAAATCTGGCTCCTGGTTTAGCTACGACGGAAACCGCCTCGGACAAGGTCGTGATGCCGTGAAGTCGCTTATTAAGGACAATCCGGAATTGATGGAAGAGTTGGAAACGAAAATTAAAGCCAAAGTAAGTGGCGATCCTGAGGCACTGGTGGATACCTCCGATGCCAAAGGGGAAACGGGTGAAGATTAAATCGGCACGTAATGCTCTCTATTGGTCATAAAAAAAGCCCCATCCGAAAGGTGGGGCTTTTTTTATACTGACTTTCCTTAGAAGAGACGGTCGTTGTCGTCGTCATCATCTTCCTCAAACCCAAAGCCAAAATCTGAGTCATCGTCCTCTTCGCCGGGGCCGGAAAACATACTACTTACCAAATCTTTGAAGTGGGTACCCTTGTCGAGGGCTTGCTTTCCGATGAGGGAGTACTCGGCCATGCCGTGCAGCGCAAATTCCATCATAAAGAGTTTTTCTTCTTTACCTAGCCTGGCAGTGAACTCATCCACAAAATCATCCAGTCCATCAATGGTTTTGAGACGGGCTTCGTATTCGCGGTTGGTCATGTCGCTCATGAGGTCCATTTCATTATTAGCCGCAAACCATTCGGTGATTTTTGCAAACGGGTTTCGCTTGGCCTTCTTGGCTTTCTCCGGATTGGGGAAAAAGTGCAGGAACTGCGTGCGGATAGCTTTTCCTATCAGATTTTGGGCTACAATCACCGGCCCTTCTACCTCTCCCTCATACACAAGTTCCACTTTACCGCAAATGGCAGGAATTACGCCGTAAAGGTCGGAAATTCGGACGTGGGTATTCTTTTCACTGTTAATAAGGGCACGGCGTTCGGCGGCACTCAGCAAGCTTTCAAACGCCGAAATCGTCATCCGGGCCGAAACCCCGCTCTTGCTATCCACGTACTCGCTTTCGCGGGCTTCGAAGGCCACTTGTTCAATCAGTACCTTTATCAGGTTATTCGTTTGAACCATTCCCTTTTGTTCCGGCTTCACCCTAGCTTCCTGCTCGGTGATTTTCTGACCCGTTTCCAGAGTTTTGGGATAGTGGGTCACAATCTGACTGTCAATCCGGTCTTTCAGAGGTGTTACAATACTTCCCCGGTTGGTATAGTCTTCGGGATTGGCGGTGAATACAAACTGTATATCCAAGGGCAGGCGAAGCTTGAATCCCCGGATTTGGATATCCCCTTCCTGCAAGATATTAAAAAGCGCTACCTGAATCCTGGCCTGCAAATCGGGAAGTTCATTGATCACAAAAATCCCCCGGTGAGATCTGGGGATAAGACCAAAGTGAATTACACGCTCGTCGGAATACGGGAGTTTGAGAGTAGCCGCTTTGATGGGGTCCACGTCCCCAATCAGGTCCGCTACGGACACATCGGGGGTAGCCAGTTTTTCGGTGTACCTTTCCGAGCGGTGCAACCAGGAAATAGGCGTTTGATCACCTTTTTCTGCCACAATGTCCTTAGCCGTCCGGGAGAGTGGTTCCATGGGGTCGTCGTTCAGGTCGGTACCTTCCACGCAGGGGATGTACTCGTCAAGCAAGTTCACCATCATCCGGGCAATCCGGGTTTTGGCTTGGCCGCGAAGTCCGAGGAGATTGATATTGTGCATGGAAAGAATGGCCCGCTCCACATCCGGAATGACGGTATCTTCATAGCCCCAAATGCCAGGAAATACTTCTTCCTTGCGACGGATTTTTTCTATAAGATTATGACGGAGCTCTTGTTTAATCGATTTGGGACGGTAACCAACGGCTTTCAATTCACCCAAAGTATGAATGCTAAGTCGTTGCTTGGCACTTAGATCGGTATAGTTCATGGAAATTTGGTAAAAGGAAGAAAATATACCTATGCCTAACAAGCCTGTGTGCAAAATGGTTTGTTTTTACAGACCATAAAACTTCATTAGCAGGCGTTCAAACATACGCTGGGGTAGGACGATCCGTAACCAGTGAGCGGATTTTTGCATAACAGTCCCCACGGTATAGTGAAGCCGGGGTTTTGATTTGGTGATAATGGCGGCCACAACTCTGGCTACCACGATCGGCTGGGCACCCTGATGCACCTCATTATTGATTTGCCGGTGGATTCTGGCAAAGGTCTTGGAGTACACGGAATTGGATTGGGGCTGCGCAATCAGTCGATTTTGGTTGATGCTGGTGGCTATATCGCCCGGTAATATACTGCACACTTTTATGTCAAACTCCATGAGTTCCATACTCAGGGATTCGGTCAGGACCTTGATTGACGCCTTGGTGGCGCAGTATATTCCCCGATACGGTAACCCCATGTCGGCGGCAAGGGAACTGATATTGACAATTTTTCCCGAACCCTGCCGCCTGAATTGGGGAATAAGGGTACGGCAGACCCTCAATACCCCCATGACATTGGTATTGAAAACTTTGCAAATAAGCTCGTCCGTAGTTTCTTCGATGGGGCCAACGATCCCAAGGCCGGCGTTATTGATCAACACGTCAATCCGCCCGGCGATGGAAATTATTTTCTCGATACCTTCCTGAACCGAACTTTCACTGGTGATATCCATGCAGATCCACTCAAAGGAAACACCTTCCGGCTGGCTCCTACTTGCTCCAAATACCCGATACCCGATTTCACACAGATGCTCGGCTGTACACTTGCCGATACCCGATGAGGCTCCTGTTACAAGTATGACGTGGGAATTGATTGACATTACAGTTGGTTGGATCAGGATGTAAAGGTAAGGTACAAGGCGTGTACCTTCAATCCCCGGCAATTATTCATCAACACAAGAAATAAAAAACCTATGCCCTTTATCGGAAGGCATAGGTTTCATTGATCTTTTGCACCGGTATCAACGGGCATAGGCTACTGCTCGCATTTCCCGGATCACGGTGATTTTTATCTGTCCGGGGTATTGCATCTCTTTTTCAATCTTCTGGGAAATATCGAACGAAAGCATATTTGCCTTTTCATCCGAAACATTCTCCGCATCCACGATCACCCGAATCTCGCGGCCGGCCTGAATCGCGTAGCATTTATCCACGCCATCGAAGGAGGTAGCTAACGTCTTCGAGATCGCGCAAGCGCTTGATGTACGACTCCATCATCTCGCGGCGGGCACCCGGCCTCGATCCTGATATGGCGTCACACACCTGAATGATCGGCGAAATAATGCTCGTCTTTTCTATTTCGTCGTGGTGAGCGCCAATGGCGTTGCATACTTCGGGATGCTCCTTGTATTTTTTGGCCAGTTCCATGCCCAGCAAGGCGTGGGGCATTTCGGATTCCTCGTGCCATACTTTTCCAATGTCGTGCAAAAGCCCGGCCCGCTTGGCAAGCTTGGCATTGAGCCCAAGTTCAGCCGCCATAGTGGCACACAGCTTGGCCACTTCACGCGAATGCTGGAGCAGGTTTTGTCCGTAGGACGATCGGAAACGCATCCGGCCAATCATCTTTACCAGTTCGGGATGCAAGCCGTGTACGCCCATGTCAATGACGGTGCGCTCGCCGATTTCTACGATTTCATCCTCGATGTTTTTGCGGGTTTTGGCTACCACCTCCTCTATTCGGGCCGGGTGGATACGCCCATCCTGAACCAGACGGTGCAGGGATAAGCGGGCTACCTCGCGCCGAACCGGATCAAACCCCGAAATAACAATGGCCTCAGGGGTATCATCCACGATAATCTCAACGCCGGTGGCTGCTTCCAGGGCCCGGATGTTCCGACCTTCGCGACCGATGATCTTTCCTTTAATATCATCGTTTTCGATGTTGAACACCGACACGCAGTTTTCGATGGCATGTTCAGCCGCGGTCCGTTGGATGGTCTCAATGACGATCTTTTTGGCTTCCTTAGTAGCCGTCAATCGCGACTCCTCCATGACACTCTTGATGTGGGAAGCAGCTTTTGACTCAGCTTCGGCTCTCAGGGCGTCCACCAACTGGTCGCGGGCTTCGGAAGCGGTAAGGTTGGCGATTTTCTCCAACTGGCTCACCTGCTGTTGCAGCATTTTTTCGGCTTCCTCGCGGCGCTTGATAGCCACTTCGGTATGCTGGGACAGGGTGGTTTTTTGATTTTCCAGTTCGTTCTCCCGGCGCTTATTTTGTTCCAGCATCTGGGAAATGCTCTGTTCGCGCTGTTTAAGTTTCTGTTCGTTGGTCTGAAGAATATTCTTTTTCTTACTGGTTTCTTCTTCGAACTCTTCTTTTAGTCTAAGGTACTTTTCCTTGGCTTCGAGGATGCGATCTTTCTTGATATTTTCGGCGCTTACTTCGGCATTCCGAAGGATTTCAGCGGCTCGTTCCTGAGCTTCCTGTTCTTTCTTGTCGAAGGACTTCTGAAAGATCATTTTTCCAAAAAATATTCCGGCTGCCAACGCGATGACAACCGATACGAGGAGCATTAAAAAGTCTGGCATAATTCATTCCTGTTAAATTGGTGGTTTACGATTACTGAAACCGAACAGGCTGGTTAACGACCGAACTTCAATTTAAAACGATGAAAAAAAAGATAACAATTACCAAATTCACAAGGCCTCTGAGATCGTGGCATCCAAATCATCCACCCGGTCTTCGAGAGCAGCTATTAATTTACCGAGCTGATCCTGAGTCCGTTGGAGCGCTACCAGACAGTCAATCGACGTGAGGGCAATCGCTTCAAGGGGACCATTTCCTTTCCCTTCGTGTAACTTTATTTTATGCATAAAAACCTCGTATCCATCTCGATATAATGATTCCTGTTCCGCCGGTACACTGATATTGAAGCCTTTATCAAGGATTTTGATAAAAACGGTTGCATACGGTTTGGGCCTGCTATTTTCCATCACAAGGTGTCCTCAAGCATTTCTATGCACTTATCTATCTCTGTAATATATCGTTCAACTGATTCTTTCAGTTCGGCTAACCCGTCTGTGGGCGTCAGCTTATTACTGACAATCTTAGCAAAATTTTTAGATTTATTAAAATCTTTTTGTATTGAACTGTATTTTTTGTGGATTTGTTTTACCTCATCTTCCAATTGTCGGTTCCTGGCCCGAAGCTCCGAGTTTTCCCGCTCAAGCTTGATCAAATCCCATTTGAGCTTGTTTTTTATGGCAATCAAATGTTTTAGCTTTTCTCTGAAATTGCTAAGTTTTACATTTAGATTGTGTATAGGATAAACCGCCATAAATTGGAATTATTTACGAATTATTGCTCCAAACTCTTTTTCAAAAGAGGACATCAACCGCTGCATTACTTTGTCTATCACCTTGTCGGTGAGGGTTTGATTCGCATCCTGAATCAAAAAACTCAGGGCGTAGGCTTTTTTCCCTCCTAGTGCCTCCCCTTCAAAAACGTCAAACACATTCACCGCTTTCAACAGTTGCCTTTCTGTGCGATAGGCCACCTGTTGCAACTGGTCAAAGCTCACCTGCTTGTCCAATACCAGGGACAAGTCCCGGCGTACTTCCGGAAAACGGGCTACCTCCCGGAATTGGACCACCGAACTGTATTGTTTCAGCAGGTAATCCCAATCGAAGTCAGCGTACCACACCGTACCCTTAATACCTGCTTTTCGGGTCAGGGCGGGGTCCAACTGACCCAGGCTCACCAGTGCCTTCTTGTTTAACAGATACTTCGCTCCCCATTGATAAGGAGCCGATTGGATGCTTTCGGTGGTTAATCCCGGTACCTTCATGGCCGAAAGTACCTGCTGCACCGCAGCGGCAAGGTCATGAAAGGCTAATTCCCGCGACTTCCCAAACCAACTCTCCGAACTTACATCACCCATCATGAAAACGCTCAAATGCCCCTTTTCTACGTATTTTCCGGCAAGTTTGTGGTAGGTTTTACCGAATTCAAACAGTTTGAGGTCGGTTTGTTTCCGGTTGGCGTTATAGGCGAGCGTTTCCAGGCCGGTAAAGAGCATGGTTTGCCGCATCACGGACAAATCCTCACTCAGGTAATTCAAAATCGGCACGGGTTCTCCCAGCAGATCGTCGGCCAGGAGGGCCTGACCAGCCGGCTTGGTGAGCGAATTGGTAATAATTTCAAAAAAACCGTTGGCGGCCAGCGTTTCCGAACACCGCAGACGGAGCTTATCCGCATCATTGGTGGGGAAATCAGAAAGAAAATCCGACCTCATGGCGGGTGACAGCTCCACCTGATCAAATCCATGAATGCGAAGAATCTCCTCGATCACGTCCGCTTCGCGGTGCACATCCACCCGATAGGGTGGCACCACCGCCAAAAACCCTTCTTCGGTTTGGTTCTGTACCCGAATGTCCAAACTGGTTAGAATAGAGGTTATTTGACCACGATCCAGGATTTTCCCAATCAACCGATCCACGTTTTTGTACTTGACCGGTACCTCAAAATCCCCAATGGGCTCAGGATACAGATCAATAACGTCGGAAGATATGACAGCCCCGGCCACTTCTTTCAAGAGTAGGGCGGCTCTTTTTAGTGCGTACAACGGCATGTTTGGGTCGGTACCCCGCTCGTAGCGGAAAGAGGCATCCGTCTTCAAGCTATGCCGTTGGGCGGTTTTACGAATCCAGCCGGGCGAGAAATAGGCCGATTCCAAAAATACGGCGGTAGTAGCAGTGGTAACACCCGACCATTTGCCACCGAATACCCCGGCGATGCACATGGGGTCCGTGGCGTTACAAATCATCAGATCATCGTCCCCAAGCACCCGGTTCTGGTCATCCAGCGTGGTAAAGACAGAGCCCGCCGCCAGGGTTTTGACCACCACCCGATTTCCGTCTACCTTGGCAGCGTCGAAGGCATGCATGGGTTGCCCCAGTTCGTGGCAGACGAAATTAGTAACATCCACTACATTGTTGATAGGCCGTACTCCGATGGTCTTCCAGCCGTCGCCGCAGCCATTCGGGCGACTCCCCTACCGTGAGCCCCGTGAGGGTAAGGCCGCAATACCGGGGAGCCGCTTCGTAGTTTTCGACCGCTACCTCGATCAGAAGACTCTGATCATCCACGGCAAAATGGTCAATCGCTGGGAGATGAACCTCCCGATTTAAGACCGCTTTGAGATCGCGCGCCACCCCATAATGCGACGCCGCATCGGCCCGGTTGGGGGTTAGGCCAATCTCGAAAACGAAGTCAGCTTCCAGTTGAAAAAATGCCGCTGCCGGGGTCCCATTGGGCAGGTCAGTTTCAAGAACCAGTATACCCGCGTGGGAAGTACCCAGCCCCAACTCATCCTCGGCACAAATCATCCCTTCCGAAACTTCCCCCCTTATTTTTGCCTTTTTCATCACCAACGGCTGATCACTCCCCGTCGGATGCAGGGTAGTACCCACCGGAGCCACCACCACCTTCTGACCGGCGGCTACATTGGGAGCCCCGCACACAATAGCGAGCGGGGTATCTCCCCCTATGTCAACCGTGGTTAGGCTTAGTTTGTCGGCATCAGGATGTTTGGTACAGGTCAGTACCTCCCCTATCACTACCCCTTTCAGGCCTCCTTTTACTGCTTCAATCTCTTCAATCCCCTCTACCTCCAGGCCCGTGGCGGTGAGGAGTCCCCCAATTACCTCCGGGCTTTCGGTTATTTCCACCAATTCTTTAAGCCACTTGTATGAAATCTTCATGAACTAAATTTAGGTAGTCTGTATGGACTCGTATGGTTAGGTTATTTATGCAACTAATCTTCAAAATTAGTGCTTTTCTTCTATATATTTCTCACCTGCTTCCACGGCTACATCCAGGGTATTCTCCTTTGGGGGCAAGGGACAGGCGTAGTCAGGTACATAGGCACAGTAAGGGCTGTAGGCTTTGTTAAAATCAAGCACGAGCGTATTTCCTTTTACTTCTCCGATGGGAATATCCAGGTACCTTCCTCCCCCGTAGGTTAAATCCCCCGACGTTTTGTCTTTGAATAATACGGAAATAGTACCTTCGTTTTTGAGTAGCAGCAAGCGCTGCGGGTCCCCTTTTATGTCAAAATCGGCATAGGCATACCGTTCGTAGCTTTCCGCGGTGCCATCCGTGTAGGTTATTTTTAATTCCTTTTCCGCCCCATCATAGGGAGTGAGTTTGGCAAGAACCCGGTAGGCTTGATCAGGCTCAAAATAAACCAATCCGGTAAATAACTTTTTATCCTCAATGGGAGATTCCCCGGAAGTTCTAAAAAACTCATCCTTTTGCTGACGCTCTGCCTCCAAATTGGCCGCAAATGTTTCGTCCGGAATTTTTGCCAGCGCTGCACCGTTTTCCACAGTAGGCTGGCTCTGAAAGGTTTCCACAATAAAGTAAGCCAAGATAGCCATGATCATGGCCAAGGTACTCCATCTGATTATTTTATTTTTAAACATGCTCTTTCAAAGTTAATTTGGCAAAAATCCGATGTTAGGCTATGAATAGCAAATAATCTTTGGATAGCTTCGCAACGAAATTCGAAAGCAAAGAGCATATTCATTATTTTTTGACCCAAAACTATGTTTACAGGAATAGTAGAAAGCATGGGACAGGTTGTCTCGATCGATACAGAAGGAACCAACGTAACTTTTCAGCTACGGGCGGCTATGGCCCCTGAATTAAAGGTAGATCAAAGCATTAGCCATAACGGAGTATGCCTCACAGTTACGGCCGTGGAGGGGGATACCTACACGGTTACGGCCGTGGAAGAAACCTTGCTCAAAACTAATTTGGGCAAAATAAAGGACGGTGATAAAATAAATCTGGAGCGCTGCATGCTGGCCAATGGGCGGTTTGACGGGCACATTGTGCAGGGGCACGTGGACCAAACGGGGCGGTGTGTCGGTGTGCAGGAAAGGGACGGAAGCTGGCTCTATGATTTTGAATTTGATCCCTCCCGGGGTAATATCCTGGTAGAAAAAGGCTCTATCTGCATCAATGGCGTCAGCCTGACGGTATTTGACGCAAAAGCTGACTCCTTTCGGGTTACCATCATTCCATACACCTACGAGCACACTACTTTCCACGGGTTGAAAGCAGGGGATGAAGTAAACCTGGAATTTGATATATTGGGAAAATACATCCAGCGTATAATGGGAGGCTAACCCCTGACGACTGTTGGTAGGGTAAAATATTCCTCCTATTTTTACCGTTCAGAAACGAAATGCTACTAAAAGCCCATGGCTAAAATAAGTACGAGCTCCCGAAATGATCTCTTCATTCACATTGGAATAATTCTCTCATTGGTTACGATTTTTTTTCTGGGTTTTTTCTTTTTATACCTACCCATCAGAACCAATCACGGAGAGTCGATCACGGTACCCGACATTAGGAATATGAGCGCCCAGGACCTGGAAGATTTTCTGGACGAGCGCGACTTACGATATGAAGTTAGTGATTGTACCTTCGTTCCCAATGTGGCTCCCTTGACCGTAATCTCTCAATACCCCCAACCGGGTTCAAAGGTCAAGGAGGGACGGAAAATTTATATTTCGGTGGTGTACCGAACTGCCCCCCTGGTAAAAATGCCCAAACTGACCGACATGACCCAACGTAGTGCCCAAATGCTGCTAAAAAGCACCGGGCTTGAACTTGGAAACCTTCGGTATGTACCTGATTTGGCGCAGGGGGCGGTTTTGAAACAGCTGTACCGTGGGGAAGAAATCCTTCCCGGCCAACCCATCGCCAAGGGCTCAAAAATTGACCTAGAGGTGGGAGATGGCTTGGGAAACACCACGTTTCCTATGCCTGAGGTGGTGGGGATGCTCCTGGAAGAAGCCAAGTTTCAGATTGTGGGGGCCGGGTTGAAAGTAGGCCAGGTTATGATCGTAGATAAGGAAGATGCCGAACCCGGAACTGTCATACGACAAAACCCGGAGTCAGGCAATAAAACACGCATTGGGGACGTAATTGACCTATGGGTTGTACGCGCGATTGAAGAGACTAATGAAGAACCACCACAAGAATTATGATTTGATTCCCCTCGTGAAAAAGGGCATCCTGGCTAGCCTATGTCTTTGTTTGATGGTGGTGCATTCTATCAAGGCCCAGCTGGAACTGGTACCCATGGGTACTTATCCTGCCACCTCTTCTTTGGAAAAAACTTCAGGAACGGCCAGGGTACAAGCCTTAGCCCTCCCCTTTTTCGATGACTTTTCCACCACTTCCCTCCGGCCTTCTCCTCAGTTGTGGATAGCGGGTAGTGGGGTTTATGTCAACAATACCCTCGCCACCCGGCATCCCTCCGTGAACGTCGCCACCTTCGACGGGTTGAATCCCCAGGGCGTACCCTACAATTTTGTGAATGAGCAGGCCCAGGGGGAAACCGATACCCTCACCTCCCAGGCTATCAATCTGGCGGGGCTATCCCCCGCCGATTCGCTGTACCTAAGTTTTTATTGGCAGGCCAAAGGCCTGGGTGAACTCCCCGACCTGGGCGATTCCCTCCGGTTGGAATTTCTGACCAGAACCGGGCAGTGGGTAGCGGCCTGGAAGGGAGCCGGGGCGGAGTTTGATAGCCTCTTTCGGCAGACGTTCATTGCGATCAAAGATCCCGTGTATCTGCATGGTACTTTCCAATTCAGGTTTCGGGCTACCGGCCGCCAATCGGGGGGCTACGACACCTGGCACATTGATTACATCTATTTGAATAAAAACCGCTCCTTAAATGATCGGTTTATCAAGGACGTTGCCGTCCGGCAGCCGCTCACCTCACTTTTCCGGCGGTACACCTCCCTGCCGTTTACGCATTACTTTGCCAACCCTGCTGCCGAAACCGCGGATTCTGTTCGGACCGACATCGTCAACTTGTTCAACAACTTCAATTTTACCTCTTTCACCTTCACGATTTTTGATGAAGTGCGCAAACAGGAAATACAACGATACCAGGAACCAGTATCCGTGCTGGTGGGTGCCCGGCAAACCCAAAAGAAGAGTGTGGGTATCCGACCGTTAACCAGGCCAGGGTCCGGTACCACCATGAAGCTTCGCTATAAATTTGACCTGCTCACCACTGACGACCAGAACCCCACCATCCCCTCGGTGAATCTCCGCCGGAATGATACGCTGAGTGCCTACGCCGAGCTGTCGGACTACTACGCCTACGACGACGGGAGTGCGGAGTTTGGGATTCGGATGAACCAACGGCTGGGACGAACGGCGGTCCGGTATATTCTCAATAAACCCGATACCCTGGCGGGAATTCGACTGGCACTGGTACCCATCCGTAAGGACATCAGCGGGCAGGCCTTTACGGCTCAAGTATGGAGCAACCGGAATGGAAAACCGGATGGAATCCTGTACCAAAAATCCATTCCGGTACGCTACGGTGCCAATCGAAATGAGTTCATCGAGTACCAATTTGATTCGGGGATTGCGCTCACGGATACCTTTTACGTCGGGTGGTTGCAGATAAGTGAAGACGCCCTGGCCGTGGGTTTCGATCGAAATTCGAGGCTAGGTACCAGTCAGCTTTTCTCCAACCTTTCCCAAGAATGGACCACGAACACTGAGTTCCAGGGAAGCGTGATGATCCGGCCTTTTTTTGGTGGCAAAACATCCGGAGTTATAACGGGTTCAGAGCCACTTCCAGCGCTAAATCTGGCGGTTTTTCCTAATCCGAGCCGGGGAATTATCCGCTGGGAAAGTAATTTGGTAAAACAGATAGAAATATTTTCCATTCAAGGAATAAATATTAGAACTTTACATCCCGAGGAAGGCTCTAGGGAAACTTCGATTGAGGATTTGCCGGAAGGGATGTACCTGTTGCGCCTATCCGATGGAATACGAACAACTACCCAAAAAATAATTTTAAAAAAATAACCTAAACTTTCCTCTCTATGGATATCACGGTACAAGAGCTGAAAGGCCGCCTCGAAAGTGGTGAAAAACTCAATTTCTACGACGTTCGGGAAGAGTACGAGTACGAGGATGATAACCTGGGTGCAACTCTTATTCCCCTGGGCGAATTCCCGGACCATCTGTCCGAACTGGAAGACCTTAAAGACGAGGAAATTATCATTCACTGCCGCTCCGGTGCCCGCAGTGGCAACGCCCAAAAATTCCTTCAAGCCAACGGCTTCAGCAATGTTCGCAATGTTCTGGGAGGGATTTTGGCCTACCGTACAATGGAGGCAGAGGAAGAAGCGTAAGTAATCCGATTTTTTGGCAAAATAGGTGAACGCCCGGCAAACCTTGCCGGGCGTATCTATACAAGTTGTCCTAAAACCCAGTCCCTTACCGGGCCATAGGCATCGGCATCGAACCAGGTAAACTCTCCTTGATGCCTAAACCAGGTAATTTGTCGTTTGGCGTACCGCCGGGAATTTTGTTTTAGGAGGCGAACCATCTCTTCCTCAGGATATTTTCCATCCAGAAAATCATACACCTCCTTGTATCCCACCGTTTTGAGTGCGTGGTTGTGGCGGTAGCCGCCCACACCCTTGGCCTCCTCCACCAAGCCCGCTTTCAACATCTCATCCATTCGCTTATCTATTCTCGCATATAGCTCCGGCCGATCCCGATTCAGGGCCAGCCTGATCATTTTAAACGGTCGCGCTTTTTTGTGCTCTGTATGAAAGGTGGAGAGTACCCTCCCCGACGTATAGAATACTTCCAAAGCGCGCACAACCCGCTGGGGGTTAAAGAATTCGGGAGTAGACGCAAACGTAGGATCAATGTGCAGAAGTTCGGATTGTAGGTAGTCGAGGCCGTCTTCCCGAAGTACCCGCATCAATTCCTCCCGCAGGCCGGGGGAAGGCTGGGGCAGGTTGTCGAGGCCCTCGCACACGGCCTTGATGTACAGACCAGACCCGCCAGTCAGGATCAGGACATCTTTTTTCTTAAACAGGTCTTCGATCAAGGCCAAGGCGTCCCGCTCATAATCTCCGGCACTGTACGGCTCCGCAATGGAATGAGAATTGATAAAGTGGTGCTTCACCAAGGCGAGTTCCGCTGGGGATGGCTTGGCCGTCCCGATGGATAATTCCTTAAAAAATTGCCGGGAATCGGCCGATATGATTTCTGTATCAAGCTCATTGGCCAATTTGAGACAAAGGTTGGTCTTGCCCACCGCCGTCGGACCCGCCACTACTATCAGGTATTTATCACTCACGTTTGTGTTTATCCGCTTTTTATCTGAATTTTAGAAGATACAAAAATACAACAACATGGATTTTACCACGCTTCTTTTTTTTATGATCACGTTGAGTGTAGGGGCGGGCTTTGGCATTGGAGCATTTTATTTTTGGACCGGAAGGTACCGAAAAAAAACGGAGCCTACCCGAGATGCGACGGTGTTGATCGAGCGAATTGAAAAAGTTTTCAAGGTGGTAATGGCCGAAGGGTACTTTACCGAAATATACAATTATCAGCACGACCTTGACATTTGGAGCCTTTTTAAAGATAAAAAGAAAGCCCTCATCATCGCAAAAGCCAAAGTGCTGGTTGGATTCGATTTTTCAAAGATGCGCTTGCGGGTAGAAGGCGAAACCCGAAAGATAGTGGTGGAGTATTTTCCCGCCCCCGAGGTACTGTCCATGGATACCGAGTACAAATTTTATGATATTGAGCAAGGCTGGATCAATCGCTTTCAAACGGACGACTACACGCAAATCTTGTCGGAGGCCAAAGAAACCATGAACGAAAAAGCCCTGGAAAGCGATTTGCCCCGCATTGCCAATAATCAAATTCAGCTCATGATGTACCAATTGGCTGCCACCATGAATTGGAAGGTAGACATGCAGCTGAGCGAAGCCAACCAGAAAATGCTCAACAAGTTTTCGGCCTACCGGGAATTGGATGCCGACATTGAAGCACTCCCCAAAAAAGAAAACCGGGACCTGTAAGCCCGCCGGCTATTCTCCCAGCGGTTCCACCATCACTACCTCTTCTTTTTCGATGCGAACGGCTCCCTGAGGAAATCCTTTGGGCTTCCGGACAAATTTTTTGGTGGTCACAATCACCGGACAAAGGCTATCCGTGCGTCGTTTGGAATAAAAGGCCGCAAGTTGGGCGGCCCGCTCGATAACCGGTGCCGGAAATTTCTTTCCTGCCTGATATTTGATCACTACATGGGAACCGGTCACGTCGCGGGCGTGCAACCAGAGGTCCTCCTTGTAGGCGTATTGTTGGGTAAGCAAATCGTTGTTTTTGGCATTCCTCCCGACCAAAATCAGGAAGCCCATGTAGTCAACTTTGCGAAACAGCTGCCCCTGATCTTCCCCGGCTTTGGTTGGGGTCAACCCGTTCTTTTTTACGTAAGTCCTCAGCTCCCGCAGGTGTTCTATTTTCTCAATGGCTTCATACTTCTCCCACAGCGTTAGTAATTCGTCCTGCCTTTGGGCGATATTTTCCTGCAACTTCTCAATTTCAATTTTTTCATTTTTTGCTTTTCGGTAGTATACCTCCGCATTTTTTTGGGGTGAAAGGTCTTTTTTTAATTTTATCGTGATTGGTTTATCCCGATAAAAATCGTACAATTCTACCCGCTCCACCCGGTCGGGTATTGCGTGGAGGTTGGCCATCAGAATATGGCCAAGTTCCTCGTTTTTGCCCCCAATTTCCAACTCCACTAGTTTTTTGGAGGAGTTGGCCAGGTAGTTCTCGGTTTGCTTAGCCCGCTTCTGCAGCAGCCGCAGCCACTCCCCTTTTTCTTTTTCGAGCGCCCCTAGCCGGGTATAGGCATGGTAAAACCTGTTCAAAGCCTCCATGGGGTCACTGAATTCCTCCGACACCGTACCCACGGGAAGCAAGGAGAGCGCGGGGCTATGGTGGAGGTAAGTCAGGTAATAGCGGGGCGTTTCCAATTGTTTCAGAGTGTGTTGCACGATCTCCCAGCGAGAATGTGGGTCTTCCACGTCCGCCAGCTTTGAGAAAAGGTATTCGTTCACCATCTTGCCAAACGTCGGAAAAAGGGGCTCGTGTTTTCCTTCATGGGCCAGAAATGCCTCGTAGGTTTGATCCAGCGTACGATCAAGACCTTCTAATTTCAAATTTTGGTCACTGACCAGCTTGTTGTTGAATACATCCGTTACCTCCCCCTGGCTATTAAAATGGATAATGTTGGACCGATTACCAAACAGTTTGAAGACCAGGACATCGCCATTCCGAAGGTAGATTCCCAACGCTCTTTCCTGGTGGAACACCCGAACCTGGGTTACCTCCTGCTCGTAGATATCCGTAAACAAATCCACGCTATTCTTGCGAGCACGATCAAACTGATCGGGAAAACTTAGACAGGCAAAATCAGGACGAAGCGTAGCTCTTAGGAAAGAAGGGTTTATAAAAATTATTCTTGCCTCTCGCCTGGGCAAAAACAAACACGATTTCGTTCTTTTCCTGGGAAAAGGCCTCCATAAACTGCTTTCCGGCAAGCTTATGGGCCAGCTCCGGAGCCAACTTACGCAGAAAGTAAAAATTTTGGTGCACGGATTAAAAGGGTAGGTAAGGCGATCGGAGTTGATGGTACGGAAAAATCGGGAAAAGCTATATCGAAATTTTCAATCCATCGTAGGCAAGGGAAACATTGGCCGGAAGCTCTTTGTCAACCTGGGCATGAAGCCCCATCCGGTGGCTTAGGTGGGTAAGGTAGGCACAGGGGACGTCGAGGCGATCTATCAAATCCAGGGCCTGGGAAAGGGTAAAATGGGACACGTGGGATTCGCGCTGTAAGGCATCCAAAACCAGCACCCGGCTGCCTTCGATTTTTTTCAATTCCGATTCGGCAATAAAATTAGCATCGGTGATATAGGTAAAATCCCCAATCCGAAAGCCAAAAACCGGCAATTGGTGATGCATAACCTCCACCGGAATTACAGGTACCCCTTCAATTTCGAAGGGCTGGTTTTCAATCGAATGCAGCTGAAGACGGGGAACTCCCGGATACCGCTTCTCAGAAAACGCGTAAGCAAACTCCGACCGGATTTGGCCGAGGACCTCACTCCTACCGTAGAGTGGCATGTCTTTTTGCTGGCTAAAATTAAACGCCCTGACATCGTCCAACCCGGCGGTATGGTCCTTGTGTTGGTGGGTAAAAAGGACAGCATCCAGCCGGGGAACTCGGGCCCGCAACATCTGCTGTCTGAAATCAGGGCCCGTATCTATGACAAAGGATTTGCCGTTTACCTCGATCCAAACCGAAACACGCAAGCGTTTGTCGCGGTAGTCAAGGGAACGGCAAACGGCACATTCGCAGGCAATAACGGGTACTCCCTGCGATGTGCCAGTGCCAAGAAAAGTAATATTCATCCAGATTACTCTGTCAAATTTGCCACAACTTCCACCAACCGATCAAAGTTTAGTGGCTTCATCAGGGCATCGTTAAACCCGGCCTCTTTGAAATCCTCTTCGGTATAATTCTTGGCGTTGCCGGTAATGGCCACGATCGGGGTCTTGGCTTTTTTGGCATCTCCCAATTCCCTGATTTTCCGCGCACATTCCATCCCGTCCATAATTGGCATGTTGATGTCAAGCAGAATAATGTCAAAGTCCTCCTTTTCAAGTAGCTGGAGCACCTGTTCCCCGTTTTTGACTGCGGTGATTTCGTAATTCTGGAATTCCAGGATCTTACGGGCTAAGTTTTGAATTACCGAGCTATCTTCGGCGATTAAGACACGTTTGGTATACGACATGTGAATTTGTTCGGGTTTTAAATTAATTTGGCTTGGTGAATTTAGGAATAAATGTATCAAGAACACAAATATGGTGATTAGGAAGTTACGAATTCATGCAAAAAAAATAAGCTTTTGGGATATTTAAACCCAATGTTTCGTTAATCCTAGACCGAAGCAGTTCACCTAGTTAGAAAACTGCCTTCTTAAAATAATCGTATATTCCTACTTAAATTGTACTAAAAATACCACTGTATGAAAAAAAATGTAATTTCATTCTTAGCAGGTAGCCTGATGATGGTAGGGCTCGTTACACAAGCACAGGATTTCAAAGGGGAGATTAAAGCCTACCGCGATGGGTACAAAGAAAAATTTGCCCATAGTGCCAAACCACCGATGCCGGAAAGCGACCTTCAGTACCTTCGCTTTTTTGCGCCTGATCCAGCGTATAGAGTTACGGCGAAGTTTACCCCCTCACCGGAGAGTGTCCCGTTTGATATTCCCACGTACAGTGGAAATAAGAAGGAATTTGTAAAGTATGGCGAATTTCAATTTGAATTAAAAGGTACCACTCACACCCTGAGCGTCTTCAGGAATCTGACCCTAGCTACTATTCCGATTTACAAAAACCACCTATTTATTCTTTTTAAGGATTTGACCAATACCGAGGAGACCTATGGTGGCGGCCGCTACCTGGACCTGTACACCACCGAAATTCAAAATTCGATGTTTGTTCTTGATTTCAACAAAGTGTACAACCCGTACTGTGCCTATTCCGAAGGATTTAATTGTCCGATTCCTCCCAAAGAAAACCACTTGAATGTCAGGATTGAGGCCGGTGAGCAGAATTTCGGGAAGGATCACTAGGACAAGTAGTCCACAAAATTAGGTATACTGACCTTTTAAAATACAAAAGCCATCCCGTGATTCGGGATGGCTTTTGTGCATTATTCAGCCTACAATTTATTCATTCATGGCTATCGTTTCTTTTTTGTGATGACAAACGGTACACATACTTCTACGGGGCAGCAATCCTGAACCACGATCAGTATTGGACAGCAGCCTTCGGCCGGACAGGTACCGGAGGTAGAAGTAAAGGTGTATTCGTAACTTCCCAGCTGGGTTTCGTTCGCGAGGAAGCTGTTGCCCGTTCCCACCTGTACGGGAGTGCCGTTTTGAACCTTGCGGAACCACACTACGCCGGTATACTGGGCGGGTACCGCCAACTGAAGCCCACTTCCCTGCCCACGGCAAATCAGGAAGGGTACCGTAAAGCACTCGCGGTCGATGTCATCCTCTCCTTCGGTTCCGTTTCCGGGGGTGCTGTCGTTATCCTTCTCAGTCATTTTGGTAATCTCTGCGGTGTTGAACCACACCCCTTGACCTATGACCTTCACTTTGATAACCAGCGACACCGTATCACCCACGGTAAGGCTATCGAAGTTCCATTTTTTGGATACCGGCGAATAGCTACCGAGTTCAGCCACACTGCTGATGTATTGTACACCCGCATTAAGTGCGTCGGTTACCTCCACACCATGTACCGTTGCCTGGCCTTCGTTCCATACTCTAACCGTGTAGGTAATCGTATCACCTAACAGGGCCATTTTCTTACTTATGGATTTATCAAGGGCCAAATCGTAGATTTTGTTGCAATTCAGTCGCTCCACGCGAACTGTATCCACACATTGCCCACGGCTGATGATAAAGGTGTAAACTGTACCGGGGGTCACCATTCCGCTGGCGAAACCGTTCGCTGTAATGCTGGCCGGATTGCCCGCAGCTTTGGTATAGGTAGCCCCGGCAACCCTAGGCAAGGTCAGGGTATCGAAGCAAGTACTCTGCTTTGGTAATTCAAGTACGCCTACGAATACATTCACCGTGTCCGAACAGGTACTTCCCAACGTTTTATCCCGCAAGATGAAGGTATAGATACCACTTATGGTAAGGCCGCTAACAACACCTGTCGTCGGGTTGATGGTCGTAACGGCTGGATTTGTGGAGCCAACCGTCCATGTTTCATTGATGGCCGCATCGGGCAAATCGGTTGTTGTTACTGGCTTGCACACAAACTTGTCTGGGCCGGCAACCGGTTTCACACAATTGATGGAACAATCAATGAAAGGAATTACAACTGTTAAATCCTGGAAGCAATTTGTTTTCCCGTTGTACACTCTGACAAAGTACGTCTGTCCGAGGGGATTCCCAGGATTTGGAAGATTGGAAACCGCAAAACTATTGCCAACCAACGGAACAGCCGTGGCGTAAGGTGCCAGACCCGCAAGGGTGGTAGCAAATGTATACCGGTCGCCACCGCTAATCCCAGTCACCGTAAACGAGGCATCATTGAGGGTGACGGTTCCAATACAAGTGGCTGGTTTTGGTGTAGCCAGGCCGATTGTCGGTTTGATACACGGTGTGTACAAGCCGGCATCAATTGTATTGTTATCCTTATTCACCCCGCCTAGCGCCGGATCGATAGTTACCACCGGCGACAGGCCCGTCGGGCTGAAGTCGCTGTCGGTCGCGTCGTTACCCGTGTTGGGTTTGGTACTGATCAGGCAGGTATCTGGTAAGGTACTCACCACAATCTGAACAATGTAGGTTCCTTTCACCACATTGGCGAATGTATACGCTCCATTGCCCGCTGTCACGGTCGAGTCCAGCTTGGTAGTAGGTACTCCGCCCACGGCCCGCCACAGGATCACCTTCACGCCATTGACGCCCGGTTCGCCCGCGTTCTGCTGGCCGTTGTCGTTGAGATCCTTCCAGACGAAGTCGCCAATCGAGCCCTTGGGCGAGAACAAGCCCGCGTCAATGGTATTGTTGTCCTTCTGGATGCCAGTGCCCAGGGTGTTGATCACGATCACCGGGCTTTCCGCCGTGGCGGGGTCAAAGTCCGAGTCGTTGGTGTCGTTGCCGCCCCCAATTGCCACATCCTTTTTAGGTGTGATCAGGCAGGAATCAGGCAGGCTGCTCACCACGATTTTCACTTTGTAGTTGCCGCTGTCCAGGTTAGAGAAGCCGTAGATGCCGTTAGCATCGGTGGTATCGGAAGTAATGACGGCATTGGTGTTGCCGTTCAGCAGCTGCACGATCACCCCGCGCACGCCCGGTTCACCGGCGTTCTGGATACCGTTGTCGTTGAGATCCTTCCAAACATAGTCGCCAATACTACCCTTGGGCGAGAATAAGCCCGCGTCGATGGTGTTGTTGTCCTTGCTGATTCCGCCCAGCGCCGGATCAATGCTCACTACCGGCGACAAGCCCGTTGGAGTGAAGTCGCTGTCAGTAGCATCGTTACCCGTGTTAGGCTTGGTGCTGATCACACAACTTGCAGGTAAGGTACTGAGAACCACCTGCACGATGTAGGTATCCTTTTTCAGGTTAGTGAAGCTGTATGCGCCGTTGCCCGCCGTGATGGTCGAGTCGAGCTTGGATACAGGTACTCCGCCCACGGCCCGCCATAGGATCACCTTCACGCCGTTGACGCCCGGTTCGCCTGCGTCCTGCTGGCCGTTATCGTTGAGGTCCTTCCAAACGAAGTCCCCGACGCTGCCCTTGGGCGAGAACAAGCCCGCGTCGATGGTGTTGTTGTCCTTGCTGATTCCGCCCAGCGCCGGATCGATGCTCACCACCGGTGATAAACCCGTCGGGGTGAAGTCACTATCGGTCGCGTCGTTGCCGGTGTTGGGCTTGGTGCTGATCTGGCAGCTGTCGGGCAGCGTGCTGAGCACCAGTTGCACGATGTAGGTATCCTTTTTCAGGTTGGTGAAGCTGTACGCTCCGTTGCCCGCCGTGATGGTCGAGTCGAGCTTGGTTACGGGCACCCCGCCCACGGCCCGCCATAGGATCACCTTCACGCCGTTGACGCCCGGTTCGCCCGCGTTCTGCTGGCCGTTGTCGTTGAGGTCCTTCCAGACGAAGTCCCCGATGCTGCCCCTGGGCGAGAACAAGCCCGCGTCGATGGTGTTGTTGTCCTTCTGGATGCCAGTACCCAGGGTGTTGATCACGATCACGGGGCTTTCCGCCGTGGCGGGGTCGAAGTCCGAATCGTTGGTGTCGTTGCCACCCCCAATTGCCACATCCTTTTTAGGTGTGATCAAACAGGAATCGGGAAGGCTGCTCACCACGATTTTCACTTTGTAGTTGCCACTGTCCAGATTGGGGAAGCCGTAGATACCGCTCGCGTCTGTGGTGTCGGAGGTAATGACGGCATTGGTGTTGCCGTTCAGCAGCTGCACGATCACCCCGCGCACACCCGGTTCACCGGCGTTCTGGATGCCGTTGTCGTTGAGGTCCTTCCAGACATAGTCGCCGATGCTACCCTTGTTGCAGTCCTTGACCTGCACCCTGACGGTGTCGGAGCAGTTTGTTGTTCTGTTTGCCAAAACAAACTGATACAAGCCGATCACGTCCAGCCCGGTCACAACCCCGGTGGTTGCATTGATGGCCACCTGCTTGGGGGAGGTACCAAGTTGGATCCAGGATTCGCCGGCTCCTGCATCGGGTAGGTTTACGGTTCCGATGGTATTACAAACCGCCCCATTATCCATAATGTCCGGACCACCCTTAGGCTTGGCGTACCGAATCACCGTGGAAGTGTCGGCACATCCATTTAGGGTATAAATAAATAGGTAGGTGCCATTCGCAGTCAGGCCACTAACTTGTCCATTCGGCGTGATCGTTGCACTGGCAGGATTGGTTCCAACAGCTACCCAAGTACCACCCGTTTGATTCAAGGTAACACTTGTGGTGGTAGCTGGTTCACAAATTTCTGCGTTGCCTACTACGGGCTTAGCGTTGCGAACCACTGCCACCGTGTCGGAGCAGGTTTGACCGCCCTGTACCACCGAGTAAATGAAGCGGTAGGTGCCGATGCCCGTCATGCCTGTCACCTGACCATTGGTATTCACCGTTGCACCGGGAGGACTCCCCGCCTGTATAGACCACGTACCGCCCGCAGGAGAGAAGCCCGTCAGGGTCGTGGCCGCCTGTGGCTCACAGATTCTCTGATCGTTGCCCGCATTGGGCTTTGTACAGCCTACACAAGACTCAACGGTCACCTGAACCGTATCCGCACAGCCGTTGAGCGAGTAGATGAACTTGTAAGTACCGCTGGCCGACATGCCTGAAACCGCCCCGGCGTTGGTCACCGTGGCCGAGGCCGGGTTGCCCGACTGTACCGTCCACGTGCCACCTGCAGGTGCGAAGCCCGTCAGCGAAGTGGTTGTTTGCAAGGTGCCGGCGATGGGGTTGGCGCAGGGAAGAGACTTATCAATGCCCGCGTTAGGCTTCAAATTCCGGATGACAGCCACTGTATCAGTGCAACCGTTAATCGAATAAATGAACCGGTAGGTACCGTTTGTACTCATGCCGCTTACCAGGCCACTGTTACTCACCGTGGCACCGAGAGGACTCCCCGACTGTACAGACCACGTCCCGCCTGCAGGTGAGAAACCTGTCAAGTTCACCGTGGAAACTGGCTCACAAACTGTTTGGTCTGGGCCAGCTACTGGCTTGGGCTTGCGTACTACTGCCACCGTATCGCTGCAACCATTTACTGTATAAATAAACAGGTAGGTACCATTTAAGGTCATTCCGTTCACAGCGCCCTGATTGCTCACAGTGGCGTTAGCCGGATTATTCAAAGCCGGAGACCATGTACCATTCGCGGGTGTAAATCCGGTCAGGTTGGTTGTCATAGCAGGCGCACAAATTTCTTGGTCGGGGCCGGCCACCGGCTTGGCGTTGCGAACGACACTTGCCGTGTCGGTGCAGGTCTGCCCGCCGCTGGTCACCGAGTAGACGAAGCGGTAGGTGCCCACCGCCGTCATGCCCGCTCACGTTGCCGCTGGCGTCGATGCTGGCCGCCGAGGGGTTGGCCGGGCTCACGATGGGAGACCACGTGCCGCCCGCCGTCACGGCCGTCAGCTTGGCCGTCGTGGCTGAGGGCGCAGATGCGAAACGTCCGTGCCCGCGTTGGGCTTCACGCAGCCCTGGCAGGGCTGCTACCGTCACCGCCACCGTGTCGGTGCAGCCGTTCAGGGTGTAGACGAACTGGTAGGTGCCCGCCACGTCATGCCGCTCACGCTATTGCCGTTGACGGTCGCCAGCGGCGGGGCTGGTTGCCCGAGCTGGGCCGAAGACGCCGCCCGCCGGAGACGGGGCCAGCGTGGTGCTGGTCGTCAGGGTGTTGGTCGCCGGGTTGGCGCAGGCCAGGGTCTGGTCGGGGCCGGCCACCGGCTTGGCGTTGCGAACCACACTTGCCGTGTCGGTGCAGGTCTGCCCGCCGCTGGTCACCGAGTAGACGAAGCGGTAGGTGCCCACCGCCGTCATCCCGCTCACGTTGCCGCTGGCGTCGATGCTGGCCGCCGAGGGGTTGGCCGGGCTCGCGATGGGAGACCACGTGCCGCCCGCCGTCACGGCCGTCAGCTTGGCCGTTGTCAAAGGAGCGCAGATCGAAACATCGGGGCCCGCGTTGGGCTTCACGCAGCCCTGGCAGGGCTGCACCACCACCGAGACCGTGTCCGTGCAGCCGCTTACGGTATAAATAAACCGGTAGGTGCCCGCCACCGTCATGCCTGATACCGCACCCGCGTTGGTCACCGTAGCCGAAGCTGGATTACCCGACTGGGCCAGCCAGGTACCTCCCGAGGGGGAGAAGCCGGTCAGTGTCGTACTCGTTGTCAGGGTGTTGGTCGTAGGATTGGCGCAGGCCAGGGTCTGGTCGGGGCCGGCCACCGGCTTGGCGTTGCGAACCACACTTGCCGTGTCGGTGCAGGTCTGCCCGCCGCTGGTCACCGAGTAGACGAAGCGGTAGGTGCCCACCGCCGTCATCCCGCTCACGTTGCCGCTGGCGTCGATGCTGGCCGCCGAGGGGTTGGCCGGGCTCGCGATGGGAGACCACGCTGCCGCCCGCCGTCACGGCCGTCAGCTTGGCCGTCGTGGCTGGGGCGCAGATGCGAAACGTCGGTGCCCGCGTTGGGCTTCACGCAGCCCTGGCAGGGCGCTACCGTCACGGCCACCGTGTCGGTGCAGCCGTTCAGGGTGTAGACGAACTGGTAGGTGCCCGCCACGCTCATGCCGCTCACGGCTATTGCCGTTGACGGTCGCAGCGGCGGGGCGTGGTTGCCCAGCTGGGTGAAGACGCCGCCCGCCGGAGACGGGGCCAGCGTGGTGCTGGTCGTCAGCGTGTTGGTCGCCGGGTTGGCGCAGGCCAGGGTCTGGTCGGGGCCGGCCACCGGCTTGGCGTTGCGAACCACACTTGCCGTGTCGGTGCAGGTCTGCCCGCCGCTGGTCACCGAGTAGACGAAGCGGTAGGTGCCCACCGCCGTCATCCCGCTCACGTTGCCGCTGGCGTCGATGCTGGCCGCCGAGGGGTTGGCCGGGCTCGCGATGGGAGACCACGCTGCCGCCCGCCGTCACGGCCGTCAGCTTGGCCGTCGTGGTGGGGGCGCAGATGGAAACGTCGGGGCCCGCGTTGGGCTTCACGCAGCCCTGGCAGGGCGCTACCGTCACGGCCACCGTGTCGGTGCAGCCGTTCAGGGTGTAGACGAACTGGTAGGTGCCCGCCACGGTCATGCCGCTCACGGCGTTGCCGTTGACGGTCGCAGCGGCGGGGGTGGTGCCGATCTGGGCGAAGACGCCGCCCGCCGGAGACGGGGCCAGCGTGGTGCTGGTCGTCAGGGTGTTGGTCGTCGGGTTGGCGCAGGCCAGGGTCTGGTCGGGGCCGGCCACCGGCTTGGCGTTGCGAACCACACGCCGTGTCGGTGCAGGTCTGCCCGCCGCTGGTCACCGAGTAGACGAAGCGGTAGGTGCCCACCGCCGTCATCCCGCTCACGTTGCCGCTGGCGTCGATGCTGGCCGCCGAGGGGTTGGCCGGGCTCGCGATGGGAGACCACGCTGCCGCCCGCCGTCACCGCCGTCAGCTTGGCCGTCGTGGTGGGGGCGCAGATCGACGCGTCGGGGCCCGCGTTGGGCTTCACGCAGCCCTGGCAGGGCGCTACCGTCACGGCCACCGTGTCGGTGCAGCCGTTCAGGGTGTAGACGAACTGGTAGGTGCCCGCCACGCTCATGCCGCTCACGGCGTTGCCGTTGACGGTCGCAGCGGCGGGGGTGGTGCCGATCTGGGTGAAGACGCCGCCCGCCGGAGACGGGGCCAGCGTGGTGCTGGTCGTCAGGGTGTTGGTCGTCGGGTTGGCGCAGGCCAGGGTCTGGTCGGGGCCGGCCGCCGGCTTGGCGTTGCGGACGACCGAGGCCGTGTCGGTGCAGGTCTGCCCGCCGCTGGTCACCGAGTAGACGAAGCGGTAGGTGCCCACCGCCGTCATCCCGCTCACGTTGCCGCTGGCGTCGATGCTGGCCGCCGAGGGGTTGGCCGGGCTCGCGATCGGAGACCACGCTGCCGCCCGCCGTCACGGCCGTCAGCTTGGCCGTCGTGGCGGGAGCGCAGATGGACACGTCGGGGCCCGCGTTGGGCTTCACGCAGCCCTGGCAGGGCTGCACCGTCACGGACACCGTGTCCGTGCAGCCGTTCAGGGTGTAGACGAACTGGTAGGTGCCCGCCACCGTCATGCCGCTCACGCTGTTGCCGTTGACGGTGGCCGTGGCGGGCTGGTTGCCCAGCTGGGCGAAGACGCCGCCCGCCGGAGACGGGAGCCAGCGTCGTGCTGGTCGTCAGGGTGTTGGTCGTCGGGTTGGCGCAGGCCAGGGTCTGGTCGGGGCCGGCCACCGGCTTGGCGTTGCGGACGACCGAGGCCGTGTCGGTGCAGGTCTGCCCGCCGCTGGTCACCGAGTAGACGAAGCGGTAGGTGCCCACCGCCGTCATCCCGCTCACGTTGCCGCTGGCGTCGATGCTGGCCGCCGAGGGGTTGGCCGGGCTCGCGATGCGGAGACCACGCGCCGCCCGCCGTCACGGCCGTCAGCTTGGCCGTCGTGGTCGGGGCGCAGATGGACACGTCGGGGCCCGCGTTGGGCTTCACGCAGCCCTGGCAGGGCTGCACCGTCACGGCCACCGTGTCGGTGCAGCCGTTCAGGGTGTAGACGAACTGGTAGGTGCCCGCCACGCTCATGCCGCTCACGCTGTTGCCGTTGACGGTCGCAGCGGCGGGGGTGGTGCCCAGCTGGGTGAAGACGCCGCCCGCCGGTGACGGGGCCAGCGTGGTGCTGGTCGTCAGCGTGTTGGTCGCCGGGTTGGCGCAGGCCAGGGTCTGGTCGGGGCCGGCCACCGGCTTGGCGTTGCGAACCACACTTGCCGTGTCGGTGCAGGTCTGCCCGCCGCTGGTCACCGAGTAGACGAAGCGGTAGGTGCCCACCGCCGTCATCCCGCTCACGTTGCCGCTGGCGTCGATGCTGGCCGCCGAGGGGTTGGCCGGGCTCGCGATCGGAGTCCACGTGCCGCCCGCCGTCACGGCCGTCAGCTTGGCCGTCGTGGTGGGGGCGCAGATCGCCACGTCGGGGCCCGCGTTGGGCTTCACGCAGCCCTGGCAGGGCGCTACCGTCACGGCCACCGTGTCGGTGCAGCCGTTCAGGGTGTAGACGAACTGGTAGGTGCCCGCCACGCTCATGCCGCTCACGGCGTTGCCGTTGACGGTCGCAGCGGCGGGGGTGGTGCCCAGCTGGGTGAAGACGCCGCCCGCCGGAGACGGGGCCAGCGTGGTGCTGGTCGTCAGGGTGTTGGTCGCCGGGTTGGCGCAGGCCAGGGTCTGGTCGGGGCCGGCCACCGGCTTGGCGTTGCGAACCACACTTGCCGTGTCGGTGCAGGTCTGCCCGCCGCTGGTCACCGAGTAGACGAAGCGGTAGGTGCCCACCGCCGTCATCCCGCTCACGTTGCCGCTGGCGTCGATGCTGGCCGCCGAGGGGTTGGCCGGGCTCGCGATGGGAGACCAGCGCCGCCCGCCGTCACGGCCGTCAGCTTGGCCGTCGTGGTGGGGGCGCAGATGGCCACGTCGGGGCCCGCGTTGGGCTTCACGCAGCCCTGGCAGGGCGCTACCGTCACGGCCACCGTGTCGGTGCAGCCGTTCAGGGTGTAGACGAACTGGTAGGTGCCCGCCACGCTCATGCCGCTCACGCTGTTGCCGTTGACGGTCGCAGCGGCGGGGGTGGTGCCGATCTGGGTGAAGACGCCGCCCGCCGGAGACGGGGCCAGCGTGGTGCTGGTCGTCAGCGTGTTGGTCGCCGGGTTGGCGCAGGCCAGGGTCTGGTCGGGGCCGGCCACCGGCTTGGCGTTGCGGACGACCGAGGCCGTGTCGGTGCAGGTCTGCCCGCCGCTGGTCACCGAGTAGACGAAGCGGTAGGTGCCCACCGCCGTCATGCCGCTCACGTTGCCGCTGGCGTCGATGCTGGCCGCCGAGGGGTTGGCCGGGCTCGCGATCGGAGACCACGCGCCGCCCGCCGTCACGGCCGTCAGCTTGGCCGTCGTCGAAGGGGCGCAGATCGACACGTCCGTGCCCGCGTTGGGCTTCACGCAGCCCTGGCAGGGCGCTACCGTCACGGCCACCGTGTCGGTGCAGCCGTTCAGGGTGTAGACGAACTGGTAGGTGCCCGCCACGGTCATGCCGCTCACGCTGTTGCCGTTGACGGTCGCAGCGGCGGGGGTGGTGCCGATCTGGGCGAAGACGCCGCCCGCCGGTGACGGGGCCAGCGTGGTGCTGGTCGTCAGGGTGTTGGTCGTAGGGTTGGCGCAGGCCAGGGTCTGGTCGGGGCCGGCCACCGGCTTGGCGTTGCGAACCACCGTGCCGTGTCGGTGCAGGTCTGCCCGCCGCTGGTCACCGAGTAGACGAAGCGGTAGGTGCCCACCGCCGTCATCCCGCTCACGTTGCCGCTGGCGTCGATGCTGGCCGCCGAGGGGTTGGCCGGGCTCGCGATGGGAGACCAGCTGCCGCCCGCCGTCACCGCCGTCAGCTTGGCCGTCGTGGTAGGGGCGCAGATCGAAACGTCGGGGCCCGCGTTGGGCTTCACGCAGCCCTGGCAGGGCTGCACCACCACCGAGACCGTGTCCGTGCAGCCGCTTCACGGTGTAAACAAACCGGTAGGTGCCCGCCACCGTCATGCCGCTCACGGCGTTGCCGTTGACGGTGGCCGCTGCGGGCTGGTTACCCAGCTGCGCAAAGCTGCCGCCCGCCGGAGACGGGGCCAGCGTGGTGCTGGTCGTCAGGGTGTTGGTCGTAGGGTTGGCGCAGGCCAGCGTCTGGTCGGGGCCGGCCACCGGCTTGGCGTTGCGAACCACACTTGCCGTGTCGGTGCAGGTCTGCCCGCCGCTGGTCACCGAGTAGACGAAGCGGTAGGTGCCCACCGCCGTCATCCCGCTCACGTTGCCGCTGGCGTCGATGCTGGCCGCCGAGGGGTTGGCCGGGCTCGCGATCGGAGTCCAGCTGCCGCCCGCCGTCACGGCCGTCAGCTTGGCCGTCGTCAAAGGAGCGCAGATCGAAACATCGGGGCCCGCGTTGGGCTTGGGTCTCCGTACTACGTTCACGGTATCACTACAAGTCTGTCCTCCTTGTGTCACTGAATAAATGAACCGGTAGGTACCATTTATTGTCATCCCCGATACTACACCGGCATTGGTAACCGTAGCACTGGCTGGATTGCCTCCCTGGGCCGACCACGTGCCACCCGCTGGTGAGAAGCCCGTTAAGCTTACCGTGGAGACTGGTTCACAGACGCTTTGGTCGTTGCCCGCGTTAGGTTTTACACAACCTAGACAAGGCTGTACGGTAACAGCCACCGTATCAGTACAATTGTTGACACTATAAATGAATCGGTAAATACCCGCAACCGTCATACCAGACACGGAACCTGCGTTATTCACCGTAGCCGAAGCCGGGTTACCAGGTTGAACCGACCAAATGCCTCCGACGGGGGAGAAGCCGGTGAGGGTAGTGGTGGTTTGTAAAGCACCAGTACTTGGATCCGCACAGGCCAGCGATTTATCAATGCCCGCGTTAGGCTTGGGGAACACCGTTACCTTGGCAGTATCAATGTCGGATAGTTGGTTGAATGTTACAGTCAGGGTATAGATCCCCGCATTGGCGGCGGTAACGTTAGAAAGTACCGGACTAAGTTGAGTGGATGTATAGCCATTGGGTCCGGTCCACTTGAAAGTAGCGCCATTTGGAGCGGCGGTACCTTGCAAGGTAATCGTCCCACCCACGCAGGCACTGCCGCCCTGGGCGGTAGCTACCGGACACGGGCCAGGGACGACCTCTTCGGTGTTGCTACCTGTTTTGCTGGGACTCGCGTGTACATCAGCGATAACAGGTTTTCCAAAGCCGGCAGCCCCAAATGCTGATAATTTCACTGTCACTTCGTACCACACATCATAGATCCAGTTGGGGCACGATGCGCTGGGCGTATAGTTAGCGTTAGTGGGGGGAGAGTTGGTGGTAAATGAAGGACAACCCAAGGTGTTCAGGTTTTCGCTCAGGGAGGTTTTTACGTTCACCACGTCGGCTTCATTTCCTTCCTCCACCTTGCCTTCACCGTCAGTCACACCACCGGTGCCAAATGTTGAAGGTGTAGGTTGATCTTTCTCAATATAATCAAGAACCAGGTACATCTTCTCGACACCATTTGCGTCTAACAGGGATAGTTCCAGCTTGTCGGATCCCACCAAGTTGCCGAAGCTATGACCACCCGGCCAGCCGATGGCGTTGGTGCCGTAGGTGTTGTCCACAAAGGTCTTGGCGAAGGTCGTGCGGATAGTGACCGTCTGGTCGGGGTTGATCTTCCATTCCTGTTTGGCACTCACCTGCTGTGGCTTGGTGGGGCTAACATAGCAAATTTCATCACCGCCACCGGGACCGCATTGCACAATAATAGTCACTTCGTCGAAGCAATTGAGCGAGTCGCTTTGGGTCTGCAATCTGAATTTATAATTACCCGATACAATCGTACCCGTAACGATGCCCGCAGGGGTAGTCACAGAAATATTAGCTCCGGCAGGAACCGATACTATTTTCCATTTCTGACCGGCTTGAGCGTCCACCAAATCAAAGCTTGTAGGAGGCTGGTTGTTGGCATCACAACCAAACACCTGGTTGGTGCCGGCATTTGGTGGATTTACGCACACCACCGGGCAAGGCCCAGGCACCACCTCCTCGGTGTTGTTGCCCGTCTTGCTGGGGCTGGCGTGTACCTCGACAATGGAGGGCGATCCGAAGCCGGCAGCCCCGAAGGCCGACAGCTTCACCGTCACCTCGTACCAGACGTCGTAGATCCAGTTGGGGCACGACGCGCTGGGTGAGTAGTTGGCGTCGGTGGGGGGCGAGTTGGTCGTCAGCACGCAGCCGAAGGTATTGAAGTTTTCGCTCAGCGAGGTTTTTACATTTACCACGTCGGCGACATTCCCCAAGTCCACATCTCCTTCCCCTTCCGTCACCCCACCGGTGCGATAGCCCGAGGGGGCCGTGTTGTCATCATCGATGTAATCCAGCACCAGAACCATCTTCTCCACCCCGTTGCCGTCTTTCAAGGATAGCTTCAAGCTTGTCGGAGCCCACCAGGTTGCCGAAGCTGTGGCCGCCCGGCCAGCCGATGGCGTTGGTGCCGTAGGTGTTGTCCACGAAGGTCTTGGCGAAGGTGGTGCGGATGGTGACCGTCTGGTCGGGGTTGATCTTCCACTCCTGCTTGGCGCTTACTTTTACGGGCTCGTCCACACCTGTGTAGCAGATCTGGTCGGTGAATCCACCACCACCGCCGCAGGGCTGAATGACCACCTGCACCTCATCAAAGCAGTTCAGGGAGTCGCTCTGGGTCTGAAGCCGGAATTTGTAGGTACCCGCCACGATGGTACCCGTCACGTTGCCCGAGGGGGTAGCCACGCTGATGCTGGATCCGGCCGGCACGGGGCTTACAATCTTCCATTTCTGGCCTGCCTGGGCATTCACCAGGTCGAAGCTCGTAGGTAGCTGATTGTTGGTACAGGCGATGGTTTGGTCGGGGCCAGCTGTGGGTGGGTTTGCACATACCACCGGACAAGGCCCAGGCACCACCTCCTCGGTGTTGTTGCCCGTCTTGCTGGGGCTGGCGTGTACCTCGACAATGGAGGGCGATCCGAAGCCGGCAGCCCCGAAGGCCGACAGCTTCACCGTCACCTCGTACCAGACGTCGTAGATCCAGTTGGGGCACGACGCGCTGGGTGAGTAGTTGGCGTCGGTGGGGGGCGAGTTGGTCGTCAGCACGCAGCCGAAGGTATTGAAGTTTTCGCTCAGCGAGGTTTTTACATTTACCACGTCGGCGACATTCCCCAAGTCCACATCTCCTTCCCCTTCCGTCACCCCACCGGTGCGATAGCCCGAGGGGGCCGTGTTGTCATCATCGATGTAATCCAGCACCAGAACCATCTTCTCCACCCCGTTGCCGTCTTTCAAGGATAGCTCAAGCTTGTCGGAGCCCACCAGGTTGCCAAAGCTGTGGCCGCCCGGCCAGCCGATGGCGTTGGTGCCGTAGGTGTTGTCCACGAAGGTCTTGGCGAAGGTGGTGCGGATGGTGACCGTCTGGTCGGGGTTGATCTTCCACTCCTGCTTGGCGCTTACTTTTACGGGCTCGTCCACACCTGTATAGCAGATCTGGTCCGTAAATCCACCACCACCGCCGCAGGGCTGAATGACCACCTGCACCTCATCAAAGCAGTTCAGGGAGTCGCTCTGGGTCTGAAGCCGGAATTTGTAGGTGCCCGCCACGATGGTACCCGTCACGTTGCCCGAGGGGGTAGCCACGCTGATGCTGGATCCGGCCGGCACGGGGCTTACAATCTTCCATTTCTGGCCTGCCTGGGCATTCACCAGGTCGAAGCTCGTAGGTAGTTGGTTGTTGGTACAGGCGATGGTCTGGTCGGGGCCCGCACTAGGTGGGGTACAATTTGACGTAGTGGGCGGCGACACGTAGACGCCGCTCGTCCCGGAGGTCATGCTGAATTTTTCATTTATAGAATACCATCCCCCCACGAAAATGCCATTACTCATGGAACTTGACTCACCCCAGCGTACCGAATGGTTGGCGTCCGGTGCATTGTCGGGTTTACCCGTGGTCAACCAATAGCCGGTAAAGAATCCACCCCCACTAAAATCATCAGCCCCGGTAATCAAGGCACCCGTACCATTGTTCAGCCTAGGGCCTTGTGGATACCCGTTTGCCGTAGGAGTACTTCCCCCACCGCTACTATTTATATCACCCGCTACGTTGATAAAGTTTGTGGCTTTTAACCCACCCAGCGGAACAATACCTCCGCCACCACTGAATTTTACCTGACCATCGTAGCCATTGCTTAAATTAGAATCGTCATCCCAGCGAAGAATATAAATATCGGTAGCATCGCCAGTAATGTTAATAGGATCAGAAGTTGATAATCCGGACGTGATATTGATTACAAAGGTCTCTGCTGTTCCATTCTGAGTATTCAACCCGTCCAGAGATGCTGATGATCGGCTCGAATACCCAGCTGTAGCGGGCAAGGCATTGATTTGTGTAAATGCACTATTCAAACTTGTCCTCAAATCATTGAGCAGGGTGGTATTGCCCGTAGAGGCAAATGCCTGCCCAGCATTGTTATTGACAATACTTTGCCAGGCAGATAAGGTACCATCATTTGTTTTGATGGTACCCGCATACGCAAAATTACCAGATGTTCTTTCATCTGCGATTGTACCGTAAACTGCTACATCACCCACATAGCCTTTTGAGGCGCTCTGCCAGTTGGCATCGCCACTCCCATCTGTAAAGACAAACAGGTACTGGGGAAGATTGCCTAGATTGACCCCCCCCAGTGTAGTTTGGGCAACGGCCTGTTGGCCGCCCATCAGCATGAGAAGCAAGAAACCGACAAGGCGCTGAGTGTACTCTTTTTTAAATGCCGATTTAAAATAAGTGTAGTGTGTGTATAGAAGTCTCATAAGAATACGAGTTTTAAATAGTGTATGTGGTCAATCTTAAATCCTGAAAAGTGTGTGTGTATAGTGTTTCAGGGCATTGTAGTATATGTGTGTGTGTATAGTATACGGAGAAGCAGCTGCCGGGTACCTCGGGCAGCGGTGGGTCAGGTAATCAGAATCGTTGACAGGCGGTGAGGCAACGAAGCGTTTGGACTATATAGGAAATTCGCGAAAGAAAGATAGGTAGGGAGCCGATCCCGAAATGGAACAGCTAGTGCTGGAGTTGGTTGGGCTGAGGTTGAAAGAAAAATCCGCTTGTATCCGGCGGGAAGTATATCCAGGAGGGAGAATCTAAAAACTGAGAGTGGTGTTCGTATCGAACCTATTGGAGAAAATGACTGTCCGATTAGTTGTGGTAGCCTGTGTAGGCTTTCCAGACATTCCTGTACGGAAATAGGGTAGCAAAGAGTTGCCATGAGAAAGTATATAAAGTGTGTGAGCTATAATTTTTTTATAGCATTTCTTTACAGATTCCATCCAAAGATGGTAATCTTGGTCTTTCTCATAGAACAAAAAATATACCATACTTAAATATGGTATATTTTTAAAATCTTAAAAAAAATAAACTGCTGTTAATCAATACATTAGGAGGAAATAAAAATTTGTCTCAAAAAGTTACTTAATCCAATAAAGAGTAGTAATTTTATTATAAAAAGGACACCCTTAACACCGCAACAATTATGCCAATTCTCGCTTTTTTTTGTGTGTAACCATAATTGGCATTTGCTTGCTATTTTAGAAGCCTCTTTTGTTCTTTATAAAATGAATATAGGTCCGGCCTCCTTATTTTCACACGAAATAAAAATTTCGTCAGAGCCATTCATCCAACCACGATTTGTAATTTTCAAGAAATTTCCCGTAGGCTACTTGTAACTGTGGGAGGGCCGACCCAAGCGTACTGGTGTCGTTATCTTTTAGTTTTCCTTCGGCTTCGCGGGCGATATCCGCCACCTGCATGACTCCCACGGTGCCGGCGCTACCTTTCAGGGTGTGTAAGTGGCTTTTTATGGTTGGAATATCCCCACTCTGAAAGGCGGTCAACGATTCGCTAACTAATTCGCTCGATTCGTTTACAAAATCTTCATACACCGACAGCACCAATTCCTTTCCTCCTATCTGTTTCAATTGGTTCACTATTTCCCGATCCAGCACCGGAACGGCCAACTCCCTGGCCATGGCGACCTGCTTTTTGCTCATTTTTCGGTTGTCTATTTTCCCAACCAAGGTCTGTACCTTGGCAATCAAATGCTGCGCCCGAATTGGCTTCGCCAGGTAATCGTCCATCCCCTGGCTCATGAACCGTTCGCGGTCTTCCTTCATCGAATAGGCCGTCATGGCCACAATGGGCGGCAAGCCTTTGGGGTACTTCTCCCGCAACCTTCGGGTGGTTTCCACGCCGTCCATATCCGGCATTTGAATATCCATGAAAATCACATCGTAGTAACCGTCCCTTTTACTAAAAATCTGTTCTACCTTTTCAATGGCTTCATATCCGCTTTCGGCGGTATCTACTATACACCCCGCTTTTTTTAGTATTTCGCTGGCTACCTTCCGGTTCACCATATTATCATCCACCAATAGGATGAAAGGGTGGTAGGATTCAAACACATTGTCAATAAACGATTCCTCCTCTTTTTCCACCACCATAGATGGGGCCATGGAGGTTTCCTTGGCTTCAAAGGTAAACCAGAACATGCTCCCTTCGCCGGGATTGGAGACAACCCCAATATCGCCATTCATCAGCTTGCACAGCTGCTTGGAGATGGACAGGCCCAGGCCGGTTCCCCCGTAGGATTTCCGGGAGGAATTATCTACCTGGGTGAATGAGGTAAATAACAGCCTCTGATCCTCCTCCGAAATCCCAATTCCCGAATCGTAAACCTCTACTTTCAACAGGTTGGTTTTGCCCCTTTTTTCCAACAGATGTACCTTGATTTTTACCTCTCCGTCCTCGGTGAATTTGAGGGCATTCGAGGTAAGGTTGGACAGAATTTGCAAGAGCCTGGTTTGATCGGCCAAAAGGTACCTGGGTACACTGGGATCCATCCAATAGGTGAGCCGGTTGCTTTTGTTCCGGGCCGTTTGACTAAACAGGGAAACGAGTTTTTCCATCAGTTCCTGCATGGAAAGCGGCATTTCGTGAAGGGCCATTTTTCCAGCTTCAATCTTAGAAAGGTCAAGGATGTCATTCAGGATATGAAGCAGCGTTTCGGACGACCGTTTGATGGTTTGGATAAAGTCCCGTTGCTCCGCGTTGAGTTTGGTATTGATCAGCAGGTCTATCATGCCAATCACGCCATTCATTGGCGTTCTGATTTCGTGGCTCATATTGGCCAGAAAGGCCTCTTTTACCCGTAGCGAATGCTCGGCCTGTTCCTTCGCCTTCAGTAATTCCTGTTCGTTTCGTTTCAGGGCCGTAATATCCCTGGCCAGAACGGCCACTTCGGAAGGGCGGCCCTTTTCGTCCGTAAACATGAGCATATTGAACATGAATTGCCGCTCACTCCCGTCTTTTACCCGAAGGGGTGCTTCGATGTTCCGTAGGCTTTTATCACGGCGAAGTTTTATCAGCGATCTATGGATTAATTTCTTGTCAAAAAAGAAATCGGTAATGTGTCGCCCCATAACCTCCTCCGGCGTGTACCCCGTCCGTTTGAATACGGAGGGGCTGATCATGGTAATGATTCCTTCCCGATCCATGCGGCAGTAGATATCCTGTAAGTTTTCAAAAATCCCGCGGAATACCTCCTCGCTCTGTCGCAGTGAAATCTCTGCCTGCTTGCGCCGCGTCACGTCCCGGGCGATACCGGACACTTCCTCGATTATGCCACCGGTGTACAGGATAGGATTGAGGTAAAATTCCAGCCACATCTCGGATTGGTCGCGGGTATCGATTTTCATCTCAAAGTACTGAAGCTCGCCTTTGAATGCCTGCCGGTACCGATTTTCCAGCTGACGGCGGTTTTTGGAACCCATCATGCGCCACCCTATTTTTTCGGTACTCACATTCAGGGACGGAGGGATGTCGAGCTGGCTCTCGATCAGATCCGAATAGTTGCGGTTGAAGGATGTCAGCTGCATGCTTTTGTTCACGGACCAAATCAGGTGAGAACTACTATCGAAGATGGCATTGAGCCGGGCGGCGTACTTGCTCAATTCTTCTTCGCTCTGCTTACGGGCAATGGCCAGCGCTACCTGCCCCGAAATAAATTCTAGTAGTTCCAGATCCCGCGCATCGTAGGTATTGGGGTTGTCGTACGACTTCACCCCGATGATCCCCGTCACGCGGTCACCGATCCGGAGCGGCACGCAGAGGAGTACCTCGGGCATGGCCCCGTAGAGGTACAGGCTATTAGTTTTGGCCAACTTCTGAATATCTTCTTTGAAAAGAAATAGGGGCCGGTTGGAGGCAATGGCGTACTCGGTCAGGCCGTTGCCCAGCCTCCGTTTGGTGAATTTGAGGTTACCCTGGAAGTATTCGTCTACGTAGTATGGGAAATACAGAAAGCTTTTGGATTGGTCATAAAGCGCGATAAAGAAGTTTTTAACATCAATAATTTTTCCCAGCTCCAGGTGGATATTGTGGTAAAACTCATCTAAATTCTGGGTACTGATGGTCCAGTTCGCAATGCTGTAATACAGATTTTGAGCTTTTTCCGCCCTTATTTTTTCGGTAAAATCGTGCAGAATGCACCGAAACGCGGTGGGGGTACCGTTGTCGAAGCGGCAGTTGACGCTTCCCGTTAAGAATATTTTTCGGCCACTTTTACTACGAAATACAGTTTCAAAATAGGGGAACTGTTCCCCGTTTTGAATGCGCTTCAACTGTTTGAGGGTCTCGTCCCGAAACTGGGGATGCAGGATGGTCAAGAGGCTAATGGAGGCGATTTCGTCCTGACTGTACCCCATTATTTCACGCCAGGCCCGGTTGACGAAAATAAATTTCCCATCGAGCGTGATGAGCTGGATTAAGTCACTGGTATTATCCACCAGATCCTGCAATTGGGAATTGGTTCGGGAAAGCGCCGATTCCATCCGCAGCCGCCGGGTTATGTCATCCCCCACCAAGGTGATCAGGGAAGGAATCCCGTCTTCGTCTTTGAGCAAAACCGAGTTAATCACCACCGTCCGCAGGGAACCGTTTCGGGCCAGTACCGGAATTTCGCGGCGTTCGATTTTGATGCCCCGGTAAATGCCATCTTCCAATAAATCATTTATTTCCTCCCGCTCAGCCTCCGGAATCAGGGTTTCCAACAAGCTCTTTCCAAGCAGCTCATGTTCCTGCCAGCCTGTCTTTTTTAAGGTATAGGGGCTTACGGTTCTGATCGTCATTTCCAAATCCAGGGTAATTCCGATCAGATTCAGATGGTCAAGGGTGGTACTCACCGACTGCCAATCGGCCGGGGATTGTATTGTTTCCATAGGTGCTTTTGAAATACTTGGAGAATGGCCGTGCTTTGCTGCCATCGTAGGCTAAATCTACGAATTTAGGCGTAATTTTAGGGCAAATTCATTCAATAACAAACTAAGAATCTTTTGAAAGTACGAGCAAAAAAACACCTTGGCCAACATTTCCTCCGGGATCAGACGGTCGCCAGACGAATCGTGGACAGCCTCGGTGCCAACCCAGGCTACCAAAAGGTACTTGAAATAGGCCCTGGCATGGGTGTACTTACCCAGTACCTCTTACAGAAAGATTCCTATGAAACCTATGTGATCGAGATTGACCGGGAGTCGGTATCGTACTTAAACCAGCATTTTCCCCAGCTCAGTCCCCGGATTATTGAAGGGGATTTCCTCCGCTGGAAACTCAGCCAACTGAGTGAGGAACCCATCGCGATTATCGGAAATTTCCCGTACAATATTTCGTCCCAGATATTTTTTGGGGTCCTCGAACAGCGCGACCAGGTACCCGAGGTGGTGTGCATGGTGCAGAAAGAGGTAGGGAAGCGCATCGCCTCCCCTCCTGGCAACAAAGAGTACGGAATTCTGAGCGTTCTTTTGCAGGCTTTTTACGACATCGACTATTTGTTCAGTGTACCTCCCGGTGCTTTTGATCCCCCGCCGAAGGTTCAATCGGGTATCATTCGGCTGACCAGAAACGAGACGAAAGAATTGGATTGTAACGAAAAGCTGTTTTTCAGGGTTGTAAAAACCGGGTTTAACCAGCGCAGAAAAACGTTGAGAAATGCACTCAAACCCTTTGGGCTGGACATCGAATCCGAGTACCTCAACAAACGAGCCGAGCAGCTGGGGGTGCAGGATTTTGTGACCTTGACCCAGCAAGTAGAGCAGGCGCAACAGATTAAATCTTTGGCAGAATAATTTATTTCAACAGCAGTACCGTCATGACGTTCGAGCTTACCAAAGATTACCTAGACCACATAGTAGAGCTTATTGACAAGCAGGATTCGGTTGCCTTACAAGCGGAGTTGGAAGAATTATATCCAGCCGATGTAACAGCCATCCTGTACGAGATTGACAATGAGGATGCCTTCTACCTTTTCAATCAACTCGATACAAAGGTAGGTTCGGAGATTTTGGCCGACCTGGACGCTGACGAGCGTCGGGATTTTTTGAAAAATTTTAATTCGGATGAACTCGCCAAGTACGTCAACTTTCTTGACTCCGACGATGCGGTAGACTTGCTGAATGAACAACCCATACGCGTGCGGGAAGAGGTAATCGCGCTGTTGGACGACCGGGAACAGGCACGGTTTATTCTGGACCTGCTCCACTACGATGAGGACGTGGCGGGGGGCTTGATGCAGAAAGAGCTCGTAAAAGCCAACGTGAACTGGAATATGAACCAGTGCATAGAGGAGCTGCGAAAACAAGCCGAGGATGTAGAAAAAGTATACGCCGTGTACGTGGTGGACGACCAGGAACGGCTCTTGGGCCTGCTTTCCCTCAAACGCATCGTGCTGGCTCACAAGAATACCAAGGTAGAAAGCATCTACGACAAGGACATTATTTTTGTAGAGACCTACCGACCCGCCGAAGAAGTGGCCGAGCTCATGCAGCGGTACGACCTGGACGTGGTGCCGGTGGTGAACGTGCAGGGACGACTCCTGGGGCGCATTACCATTGACGACGTAGTGGACGTGATCACGGAGCAAGCCAGCTCGGATACCCTGGCCATGGCGGGGATCACGGGGGATGTGGAGGAGGATGACACCGTGTGGGAACAGACGAAGGCGCGCCTGCCCTGGCTACTGGTGGGTATGATGGGGGGTATCCTGGCGGCCAAGTTCATAGGTTTCTTTGAAGGCGACTTGAAGGTAGTTCCCGCTATGGCGGCTTTTATTCCTATCATTGGCTCCACGGGCGGCAACGTGGGAATTCAGACCTCCTCCATCATTCTGCAAAGCCTGGCCGATAAGTCGGGCCTTGACACCGGGGTGTGGGAGCGCTTGCTGCGGATGTTTGGCGTGGCTTTTATCAACGGCGTCATTATCAGCATCATCGTCTTCGGGTTCAATCTCCTCATTGGCAATGAGTTCCAACTGGCTATCGTTGTGTCGGCGGCCCTTATGAGCGTCGTGTTCCTGGCCTCCTTTATGGGGACCGTGACGCCCCTGGTTCTGGACAAATTGGGGATAAATCCGGCGGTTGCCTCCGGGCCCTTTATCACCACCGCCAACGACCTTATCGGCTACGGGGTTTACTTTGGCCTGGCCCACTTGCTATTGGGGCTTTGAAGAGAACGCTGAATTTGTTGCCTACGAATCATAACATTTGCAAACTGCAAATTCAGCGTTCCTAGTACCCTCACGCTACTTCTTTCCTAACTACCTCTTCTATCTTGAAGGCCACAATTTCAGTGATCCGTACGTTCTGATTTTCCTTGTTCAAGTATTGGCGGTAGTTGATTTTCCCTTCAATCGACACGAATTTGCCTTTGGTCAAAAGTTGCTCGGCCTGTTTGGCCAATTTGCCCCAGGCTACCACATTGTGCCAGGTGGTAGTGGTTACCTCTTCCTGATTTTTATTCAAATACGATTCGTTGGTCGCAATACTGAACGACGCCATTTTCCCATTTTCAAATTCCCGAAGGTTGATTTCACGACCTACGTTTCCGATCAATTTTACAGTATTCATAGTTGTTTTTGTTAGGGGCCCACTCAGGCCGGGTGAGTACTACTTTTTTGGATGATGTTGTTGAACGATACAAAGGTGCAGGGTACCAGCGGCGCTAATCGGTTAGGAAATATTTATAATCGGATAAAAATGCTTGTAGTCGTTTGCAAGTGGATATTTTTAGCTATATTTAGGGAGAATCTTGACCTACCTATACCACCAAACCTATGAAAACCTGTCTTGAATGCGGTGATACCTTTGTGGGCCGGGCGGATAAGAAATTCTGCTCGGATATGTGCCGCAATGCGTTCAATAATAAATTGAATTCCGACTCGTATAATGTAGTCCGCAATACCAATAACCAACTTCGACGCAACCGCCGGATATTGGAAGAGATCTGTTCGGAAGACAAAGCGAAAACCACCCGAGGTACCCTCATTTCGAAGGGATTTGATTTTAATTTGATGACGAGCCAACGCATTACCCAAAAAGGAAGTGTGTACTATTTCGTGTACGATTTTGGATACCTCGAATTGGATAACGATTTTTTTCTGGTGGTCCGCGACAACCGAAATCACCCTGCCTAAGGTATATTTGGCTTCGAAAGTCAGGCGTACCCGCTACTCCTACCCTACCACTCACCTATTTTTGTTCAAATGATTGCCGTTATTCAGCGAGTAAGCGATGCCTCCGTGACCATCGAAGGCCAAATAAAAGGAAAAATTGGAGCCGGATTCATGGTGTTAGTAGGCATAGGTACCACCGATACCCGAGAGGATCTGGAATGGCTCGGCAGGAAAATTATCAACCTACGCGTATTTGGCGATGAAGAAGGAAAAATGAATCTCGATCTTAAAAGTATTCAGGGTAGCATTCTGCTGATTAGCCAATTTACCCTGCACGCTAGTACGAAAAAGGGAAACCGTCCGTCGTTTATCGAAGCTGCCCGACCCGAAATAGCCATTCCCCTATATGAACAAATGATCGAGTTTTTGGGTGATGAACTTGGAAAGCCGATCGAAAAAGGCGAGTTTGGCGCTGATATGAAGGTAACCCTTACCAACGACGGCCCGGTGACGATTGTCATAGATTCCAAAAACCGAGTGTGAGGCGGGTAGGGTACCCTTCGGAAATACGCAACAATCAAAAAAATAGAAATGACCCTGGACGAAGCCCAACAACAGGTTGACAGCTGGATAAAAGAGTATGGTGTTCGGTATTTTTCTGAACTGACCAACATGGCCATCTTGACCGAAGAGGTAGGGGAAGTGGCCCGCATTCTGGCGCGCACCTACGGCGATCAATCCTTTAAGAAATCAGATTTGGATAAAGATCTGGGGGATGAAATGGCCGACGTACTCTGGGTGCTCATTTGTCTGGCCAACCAAACGGGCGTCAACCTGACCGAAGCTTTTGCAAAAAATATGGAGAAA
>CAVYGM010000025.1:0-105323 GCA_963768025.1 uncultured Cytophagales bacterium | reverse complement strand
GCGAGCGCGTCATCAGCTGGCGCAGCAGGCCGATCAGTGAATCCTGCCAGCCTGAATCAGGGCCTGCCAACGACTGTTTCAGGGCCTGCAACTTAGAGAGCGCCGCTCGCAGGTCGGCTTCCCTAACGGGTTTAAGCAGGTAGTCAATGCTGTTGACTTTAAAGGCTTTAAGGGCGTATTCGTCGTAGGCGGTAGTGAATATGACCGGACAGGTAACCGACACCTGGTTGAAAATTTCGAAACTCTGGCCGTCGGCCAGTTCAATGTCCATCAGAATCAATTCGGGCATGGGGTTGGTTCGGAGCCATGCTACCGACTCCTCCACGCTGCCCAACTGCCCGCCAGGGTGGCGGTGGCGCTACCTGCACGAGAAGACGTTGCAGCTTGCGGGCGGTCGCCTCTTCGTCTTCAATAATGAGGATGTTCATGGGGTAGGGCATCAATAAGGGGGATTAAAACCTGAAAAAGGGTATCGGTTTCTTTCACCACCACGTCGGGCTGTTTGAGCAGCCGGTACTTGGTGGCGATGTTTTGCAGACCGGTCCGGTTGGAAGGTAGTGCCTTGGCTTTTTTTTGCAGATTGTTTATTACAAACAGATTACTGGCTTCGTCCGAATAGATCCGGATCAGCAGCGGCCGACCCGGCAGGGCAGTATTGTGCTTGACGGCATTTTCTACGAGCAATTGCAGGGTCAGCGGCGGTATGAAATAGGCATGGTACCGCTCATCAATGGCTATTTCCAGGACTATACTCGATCCAAAACGCATTTTCAAAAGGTTGAAGTAAGCCTGTATGAATTGCAGTTCCTGATCGAGGGTGGTCAGGGGTTGCTCATTGGTTTGCAGCAGATAGCGGTACACCGACGCCAACTCCTCGATGAATCGTTCCGCCTTGGGCGGATCTTCGGTAACCAGGGAAGACAGAGTACTGAGGCTGTTGAACAGAAAATGTGGGTTGATTTGGGCTTTAAGGGAGTCGAGCTGGCTTTGCAGATTTTCTTTTTTGAGGCGTTCAGCCTCGTAGTATGTTTCCCACCACTGACGGTACAAGTGCTTTCCCTCATAGATAGCTGCCACCGGCAGGGTAAACAGAAACGACACCAGCGTCGTGACCCAATAGGTACCCCCCGGCAACGGGTACCCCCAAAATTGCGTGATGTCGTAGAGGTAGGTGATGATGACGCGGTGAACGATCGTCGCGGCCATCAGCCAGCCCAGTTCCAGGGCGATGCGTCGTTTGGTTTGGTTGAGGCGGGGGTATTTTCTTTGGGCCACTAGAATCCCCTGCCGGTTTATTTCCAGCAAAATAGTCCACTCGACCAGGCTAATGGCCAGACCTTTCAACCAGCTGATATGCTGCACATCGTTGTCGGGCTGGTAAAAGACAAAATTGGCCACCACCGCCACTATTCCGATGCTGATTGTTCGTAACGCCCTGTTCTTTTGTTTACCCATAGTCTGGTAAAAATAGGTTAAAGCTAACCGAACCAGCAACATACTACTGCCGTAGTGTCGAAAAGAGCGACTCAATGGGCAAAATAGCGTTTTCAAAAGAAATGAAATTTCTATAACTCATATTTTTGACTATATTGAGCAATAGAAACCATTTCTATACCTCATGACCTGGAATTGGCAGTACGACAATTGGCCCAACTTCACATGTGCCTCTGATCTTCTGGTAGCCTATGAACGGGACTTTTTGCTTCGTGCAGGCGAAGGGGAAGTGTATTTATATCCGGGAGGAAGAAAAGGAAGGTCTGACAAGCACCAACCTCAACGACTCGTTTGCAGGAGAAGCGCGTATTTTTTTAGCTTTTCGCGTGCATCCATTTCTGGATTCGTGGGAGTCAAGACTGATTTGTTTGACAGGGATTGACCCAATCAGGCTTCCAATTCCACCCCCAACCAACGAGACTATGCCAATGACGAAAATACCGGGCGGGGCTGCGCAACTAGCTCCGATCAGGGCATCACCGAGGGTTGACCTTTTGCGGAGAACCCTCACAGCCGATATTATCGTCAGAAGAAAGCACACTTGCGGCCATGATGGTTTCCAGGGTTACGAAGCTTGCCAGGTACCCTATGCCGAAACCCTTTCCCGACGGCTCGTCTTCGTTTGATATTCATGAATTGTACTCCATCAAAGGGCACCGTAAAACGGGGAAGCTGGTTGTTTGATAAAGCTTCCTGAATATCTTTTGCCGACATGGCAGATACTGCTTTCTTGTCAAGCAAAACAATACCCTGAGGACTTACGTCATAGACAATACCCTTGTGGTAGAATGGTCAAAATGGAATATCCTTGGCTTGATAAATTTTGACCTTTTGAGCCTGGGTAGGCCGCTGAAAGTACTACAAGCGCCAAGCATAGAAAGAGATAGATGTTTTTCATGGCCTGATAGCTGACGAATCGTGATGTACGAAAGGTACTATCAATGTAAGTCTACAAGTCAAGCACTGTTAGTATGGTATCTTCCTCACTTCACCAGAAAATCCGCGCCCTCCGAAATTCCCGATGCCGGCTTCTTCCAGCAAATTACCAGTATAGGGTACAATCGGCGTATGGCTGCATTCGTGTACATCTTTGTAGGGTTTGTTAGCAGCCAGATTATAGGCCGTGATGATGGACCAGCGGGGCTTGTCGGACAGGTTGGCGGCGGAGGCGTGCAGGATGTTGCAGTGGAAAAAGGCCGTGTCGCCGGGTTCCATTTCGAGGTAGTCCAGCGGCATGATTTTCAGCGGCTTCGTTGACTTTTTCCATATCGGCCCCTACCTGCTCGCCCGTAAAGCCATGTTCCACGCGGCCCATTTTGTGCGAGCCCCGGATCATCTGCAGACAGCCGTTCTCGCGCGTAGCGGGCGTCAGGGCGGTAAGGGCGCTGAGCATGTCCGGAAAGAGAAAGCCGTTGTTTTTGTACCAGTACCCATAGTCCTGATGCCACTCCCAGGCTCCGCCCGGTACGGGGCTCTTTCTGCATGAGTTTGGAGTGGTAGTGCGCGACGCTTCCGCCCAGTAGCTGCTCCACGGCCTGCACGGTCCGTGCCGCGCTGGCAAATTTGCTGTACAGACTATCGTCCAGCGAATACCATAGGGCCAGCTTGGTTTTTAGCCCCGAGGCGTCGGTGCGGTCGTACGATTTTTGCCGGAGGAGCGAGTCGTCAACCGCCACCCGGTGCAGCAGATCGGCCTCTTCCTTGGAGAAAAAATTGCGAACCACCACGTAGCCGTCACGGTGGTAGGTTTCGAGATGTTCTTTGGTGAAATTCATGGTTGGTGCTTGGGGTTTGGTAATTGGCTGATAGTTTAGGGTGACACATTCTGAAAGTTTCCTTTCGGGATGTTGACTAGAAAAAGCCGATCGCCGACTGCCGAAAGCCGACCGCCAACCAGCTATCTTCCTTCGAGCTTGGTTTTATATCCCTGCCACACCTGCATGGTCGAGCGCAACAACTCGGGCTTATCGGCCTTGATGTTGTAGCATTGCACGCCAATGGGGCCGGCATAATTGAGATCCTGAACCAGGTACCTGACGAGCCCGTAGGTATCGAAGGTACCCGACCCCAGCGGGAGGATGTAGTCATCCCAGGGAGTTTTGGCCTGGGTATCTACCTGATTGGCTCCGCTGATGGTAACCATTTTGAGGTAGGGTTGCAAACCATTCAGCTCGTTTTTCCATTCGGCCCTTTCCGATAGGGGCGTGGTGGCGAGCCAGTGGCAGAGGTTGAAGGACAAGCCCACGTTTTTCGTATCCACAGCTTTTGCCAATTTCAAAGCATGGTCCGTTGTCTCTACGTAAAACCCATAGTGCGGATAAATGGCTACCTGCAAGCCCGATTTTCTGGCCCAGGTACCTAGCTGTTGGAGCATTCGGGTCAATTGGGCATCGGCCTCACGGGATGAAGAGTTGAATTTCTTCGAATCGCTCACGATGTAGGGCGACAGGATAGTTTGGGTACCCCTAATTGCTGGGCAATGGCATGTTCCAGGCGCTCGTCCAGCTGGGGCTGGTCTACGTTGATTTTAAAGTACAGGTAGGAGCCCTTGAACTGGTGCTTGTCCAACGCAGCCTTCATGCCGGCAAAGGATTCCAGCTGATTGATCTCTACACCATCGTAGCCCAGACTTTTGATCAGAGCTACCTGCTGGTCGAAGGTTTTGTACGTAGAATCGCCCCGAATGGCGTTGTGCAGCACAAAAAAATGATTGTTGATTTTTTGGGCCAAAGCACAGCAACCAGTCAAAATACAGTAAGCACGCACAGTATGCAATTCGATTCATAAAAGTAGGATTTAATCTTTCGAAAAGTTGGCTAGAATAAACCGATCGCTGACAGCCGAAAGCCGACTGCCTCGTCACACCAGCCACTCCTTCCGCACCAGCGGCGCAGCCAGTAGGGCATTGGCGGCATTATTGCCGATGAACAATTCTTTTTCCGGATTCCATTGCAGGGTTTCGCCCACCTGGCAGGCAATCAGGCCGATTTGCGATACTGAAATGGTGCGGTGGCCCACTTCAATGGGTTCCAGCGTGGGTCGGTTGTTTCTGACGCCCTCGATAAAATCCACTTTTTCCATCAGTATTTTTGAATTGTCCATTTGTCCGGCTTTGGGCATGGCCGTCAGGATGGCCGGTTTGCTGCTGGTAACTTTTCCCGGAAAACCATCCACAAAGATATTTGCTTCCGAGCCGTAGAAATGAATGTAGGGCTTGACTGGTCAGGTGTCTGCCGGCAGGTCATTTCCACCCCGTTGGCGTAGCGGTACTTTACCTCAAAATTGATCATCGTATCCCATAGGCTTTTTGGGAAAATAGCCCTTGCCCGACACCTCCACGGGACCGGAGTACTCGGCGTTGTTGGCCCACTGGGCTATATCGAAATAGTGCGCTCCCCAGTTGGAAATCATTCCCTGGGCGTAGCTATTGAGCCGCATCCAGTTGGGGCGCGATCGGAGATCCTGCCGGTTGTGGACCCGCTTTTCGGTGTAGGGTACGTAGGCCGATGGCCCGAGCCACATGTCGTAATCGAGTTCTTTGGGTACGGGCATATCGGGCTGTGGACCCACGGGATCGGGATCGGCGGGAAACGAGATTTCGATGCGTTGCAGCTTTCCGATGTAGCCGTTGCGAATCAGCTCCACGGGCTTATGGTAAGTAGGCAACGACCGAAACTCACTGTCGGTACGGGCGATAATCCCGGATTTCTTGACGGCATCGGATAGTTGTCGACCCTGCTGTACACTCAGACTCAGGGGCTTCTCGATGGCAAAGGGCTTACCCGCCCTGGCGGCCATCATGCCCATGCAGGTATGCCAGTGGTCCGGCGTGGAAATCATCAGAGCGTCAATACTTTTGTTGTTGATCAACTCCCGGAAATCGCCGGTAGCAGCGCAGCCCTTATAGGTCTCCTTGGCGGAGGTTTTTCCGTAGTAGGCATCTACCACTTTACGAGCTTCCTCGCGCCGCCACGCATCTACGTCGCAGACGGATACCACCTGCACGTCGGGGATTTCGAGAAAACCGGGCATTCGGCCCAGCCCTTGTTTTTCGAGGGAAGAGCCCACCAGGTTGTTGCTGCTACCCTGCCGCCCCAGCCCGATCATACCCACCGTAATGCGGTCAGAGGGGGCAAGTCTGCCGGTGCTGTTACATCCAAACACGGAAGCAGGTACTACCGTAGGGATGCCAAAGGCGGCCGAAGCCAGGGAGGTATTTCTTAGAAAATCTCTGCGTTTCATGGGAGTTCCTTGATTTTGATGTTCCGAAAGGCCACGGTGTGGCCGTGGTCCTGCAACAGAATCCGACCTTGCTGAATGGTGGTGTACTGGGGGAACGGAGTGAATTTACTATCCTCAAATCCCGCTTTGAAAGCCTGACTGGTTCGGTCGGTTTCCATCACTTTCTTACCATCCAGCCAATGCTCGATAACCGGTTGGCGCACCACGATTTTTGACGTATGCCACTCGTTCATGGTAGCGTCGGGTTTGTTAGCCGGAATGACGTCGTAAAGAGAACCCGTTTTCAGGTCGGCGGGCAAGTGCTTATCGTTGTAAATGTAGTTGGCATCGTCAATGAGCTGGTACTCGTAGCCGGGCTGGACGCCGGGCATGGGCTTGCCCTCATCCACCACAAAGTACTTCACCCCGCTGTTGCCCTGATCGCCCAGTTTCCAGTCAAATACCAGCTCGAAGTTGCGGTAGGTTTTGGTCGTAACCAGATCACCCACGCCAGCGCGGTCTTTGCCTTCGGTCAGCTCGCCCCGAATCTCGCCGTTGCGGACTATCCAGCCCTGTTTGGGAAAGTCCGTGGCGAAGGCCCCGCGCCAGCCCGTGGTGGTTTTGCCATCGAAGAGCAGCTTCCAGCCGTCTTTTTGTTCGGCTTTGGTGAGGGTATTTTGGGCGCTGCAACCAACTGACAACAGAATGAGTATTGCCAGCGTAAATGAATAAAGTTTCATGATTAAACTGTCAGGTTGTATTTCGTATACTAGAAGTAACAACAGCTTGAAATTTACCTTACTGACCCACTACTCCCGCAGCCGCACGGACACCCCGCCCTTGGGCAACAGGGCAAAATCCAGGGTATCGGTTGACTGGATTGATTTTGACGTTTTTCGAATACTGCCTTCGCCGGTATCCTCATAGATGTCGGCCGTGTACTTTTTGCCCTTCGGTAAAAATTCAAAGCCTAGCTTCACCGTTCGCGCCAGGTTGTTAGTCACCGCCCCCACGTACCACTCCTCTCCGTGGCGGCGGGCTACGGTGACGTGCTCGCCGGGCATGCCTTCGGGTACATGCGTTTCGTTCCAGGTGGTAGGCAGGTACTTCCAAAGTTCTATTTCGTTCCGATTGGTATAGTGCTCGGGTTTACCGTACCAGTAGAGGTACTGCCAGGGGCTATAATTGATGATCGATAGCGCCAATTGGTGGGCCTTGGTGTTTTTTAACCGTCCGCCGGGTTCATTAAAACAATAGGTATAGTCGGCGGCCCCGGCCAGAAAACCGCGTAAAGGGCAAGATGGTGTTGTGGGTGGCATCGGGAAACTCTTCGTTGCCACGTATACCCTCCTGCGTCATAAGGTTGGGATAGGTGCGGCTAAACCCCGTGGGCATGTACTCGTCGTGGATGTCGACCATGAGGTGGTACTGCGCGGCCTTCTTTACGGCGTCGTGCATCCAGGCGGTCCAGTAGTGGGAGCCGGTGTGGACAAAGCCAAATTTTATCCCCGCTACGCCCCATTTCTGGTACAAGGGGAAGATCGAGTCCAGTTGATTTTCCAGAGCCCGGTGGTTTACGTACAGGATCACCCCCTTGCCCTTGGCTTTGGCATAGCGAATGATTTCTGGCATATCCAGGTCGTTGACGGGGTTGCGGCGCGGGTCCACGTTGACTTCACTGGCATCCGAGGCCTGCTCGTATTCGTGGCCGTACCAGCCCGCGTCGAAATGAATAAAATTAATGTTTTGTTCAAAGGCGAAGTCAACCAGTTTTTTGGCACCGGCCGTGGATAGTATTATTTCCCGCATGACCCGACCCGGCCGTATCCAACTAGTGTCCTTGATCTGATTGGGAGGATTGAGGTTTAAAATTATAAAATTGTTTTCCAGCAACTGCGTGGGTTTTTCGGCTACCATCACTACCCGCCAGGGGGTACCGAAGGGCGAGGTGCCCACAATTTCACCGTATAGATTACTGATCAATTCATCCTTCTTGGATTGGAGCCTGATGCGGGGAAAGTGGGTTTGACCCGCGTGAAGAATGCTGGCCCAAAGGCCGTTACTCAATTGGATGGTTAGCGGGAGTTCCGCCCGCTTTTTCCATTCCTCCGGGGCGCACAATTCGTAGCTACCTTGCGCGTGGTCAGTGGAGAAGAACTGACTGTTGGGAGGGAGCCTGAAATGGGTATCCTCCTGGCCTATTTCGATGAGTTGCGAGCGCAGGCTTTCGGGGAAAAAGTATCGAAACGCTATGCCTTCGTTGTAGGCACGTGCTATGATCTGCATGTCGCCGAGCTCACGTCCATTGACCTTAATGGTATCCTGGATAGTGATAGTCAGCTCATTGTAGTGGTCGGGGATCGTGTCCCGTTCGCCGTACACTGGCTTCCAGGTGATGTCTTCGCTTCGTTTGGTTGCTTTTTTTACCACCATTTTTCTATTCCAATTCGGCGCGGTGGCGTAGCCGTTGGGGTTGTTGAGCAAGCCCATGGCTGAGGGTAGAATGATGGGTTTATCCCGGTAGTGAATTTCGTACGTAGGTATTCCCCCGGCCTGAATGGAGAACTGGAAGGTGATGGCACCGTTGGGAGAGGTCACACCCAAGGAATCCTGGGCACGGACCTCCGAGAAAAAGCAAATTACAACCAAAAGGAGGGCAGACAAACAGGTTCTGACAAAGCGCATCAAATCGGGCGGGTAGGTTTCAAACGATGGATCAACTGCGCAGTAAAAGACTTTTTCCAGGAAAAAATACCTGGTTTCAGGTCACGATTCCATCCAATGGAGGGTAATCATGCCAGTGGTTTTGTGAAGCAAAAAAAGTGACTCACCGATCCGAGAATCAGAGAGTCACTTTTTACCAGGGCAATAAATTGATTTTGGACAGGCTTCCTACTTGGCCAGCTTTGGATTGACGTCGATTTCTGATTGAGGTATCGGCCATTGGTAGTCCGAGTCGCGGAAACTCTTAGAAGTAACAAACCACCGTTTTTGTGGGTCCTGCTTTCTGGATGTTTTGGGCAGTAAGGTAGAGTTAGGAAATGGCGCTCCCCAGAAGTCTCCGGTCAGTACCTCTTTCCCGATTTTCCAGCGGAAAATATCCCACAGCCGGTGGCCTTCGAAGGCGAGTTCGATGCGCCGTTCGTTGCGCATAATGGGCCGGAGTTGCGCCGCCGGCATCACTTTCAAGGGGGGCAGGTTCACCGAGGCCCGGCCTCTTACGGCGTTGATGGTCTGATCCAGCAACGCCTGCGTGATGGGTTTTCCGGCTTCCAGTTCGGCTTCCAGGTAGCTTAGTAGTACCTCGGCGTAGCGTAGGATGGGTACATTGCCGCCGTAATCGGTTAGTAAGTTACCCGCAAAATTTTCGTCAAAGAATTTCCGCAGCCCGTAGCCTGTGCGGGTGGCTTGTTTGGAATACGTAAGCTGATCCAGCGAGCGGGTCGAATCCGGATGGCTAACGTAGGTCCGGCTGCCATACCGGGAACCGTCCCAGAGGAGGTTATACCGGAAACGGGGGTCGCGGTTTTGTCCCATGTCCCGGTAGTTGAAGCGGGGGTCGGAGTAGGAGAGGGGGGTACCATCCGAAAACCCGTAGGCGTCAGCCAGGCTACCCAAGGGGTTGACGATATGCCAGCCGGAAACGACGGCCGGGAGGGCGTGCTGGGTCAGCGAATTACCAGCTTGTCCGCCCAGGTACTGCACGCTGAAAATGTTCTCGCTGCTATTTTCGTTGGAGGGCAGAAAAATCGACTGGTAGTCGGGGTCAATTTTATTTTCTTTCAGGTCAATAATCTGTTTGAAGGCCGCGGAAGCCTCGGTAAATTTCTGCTCGCTCAGATATATTCTACCCAAAAAACCCAGGGCAGCCTGCTTGCTGGCCCGTCCGGTTTCGGAAGCGCTCAATTTGCTAAAATTCGGCAAGGCCTGAACGGCGGCAGTCAGTTCAGATATAACAAACTGCACCACCTCAGTTTTGGGTGCCTTCTCCACGGTGTTTGCTTCCTCGGGCGTGAGCGTTTTCTGTACCAGGGGAACCGAGCCAAAATACTGCGACAGGTAGAAGTACTGGGTAGCCCGAATGAACCTAACCTCGGCTTTCACGCGCTCTTTCTTGGCATTATCCATCGGCACTTTATCAATGTTTTCCAGGAAATCGTTGCAAATGGTTATGCGCTTGTAGGAGCCGATCCAGTAGCCGCCGATTACGTTGTTGTCGGGCAGCAGGGTGCCATTGGTCAGGCGGTTTTGGGTAGAATTGTCGCCGCGCCGGTCATACAAGTTGTCGGTGGCAAATTCCAGGAACACAATTCCGCAGTAGGTCCACCAATCCGTGGGGACCACCTGGGTACCGTACGCGATACCCCCCCGGTACACGCCCGTCAGAGCGATATTGGCGTTGGATTCGGACGTCCAGAAATTATCCTTGGCAAAGGAGTTGGTCGGAAATTTTTCCAGCTCATTGTCGCAGGAAACGGAAGAAATCAGCAATACAGCCAGCAGGGCGTATCGGGTGTAGGTGGTAAAGTACTTGTATAGATTCATGGTTTGTCAGAGTTTAAGGTTAAGGCCGAAGGTTACCGTTTTCAGGATGGGGTAGTAGGCTCCCCCGCCGTTAATTTCGGGGTCCCAGCCCGCCCGGTAGTTAGTGAACGTGAGCAGGTTTTCGGCACTCACGTAGATCCTGGTTCGCTTTACGTGGAGGGGTCTGAGCCACTTGTCCGGCAGGCTGTATCCTAGCTGTATATTTTTGAAACGAAGGTAGGAGGCATTGACCACCCAGAAATCGGACGTGACGGTATTGGGAGTGCCACTGTTGGAGATTACTTCCAGCCGTGGGTAATCCGGGTAGCGGGTGGGGGCGTCGGGGTTAAACCGTCCGTCCATTTGCCACCGTTGAATATTCCCCAGGTTGAAGAAAGCGTAGCCGGCGTAGCCCTCCAACCTGCCTTTGACGCCGGCGACGCCTTGCAGAAAGGCCGAGAAGTCAAAGGATTTGTACGTGAAACCAATGTTGGACCCGAAGGTATATTTCGGAATCTGACTACCGAGGTAGGTACGGTCGTAGGTAGGGTCTACTTTGCCATCCGGAACCCCATTGGGCCCGCTGATGTCTTTGTACCGGATATCACCCGGCTGAGGCTTGGGGGTAACGGCGGTTTGGGTAGGCCAGGCCGCAATATCATCCGTGCTGATAAAAACGCCATCCGAAAGGTAGCCATACTGCATTTGCATCGGGAAGCCCACGAAAAGATTGGAGCCGTTGCCGACCAGTCCGTTGGGTTGGGTCACGTTGCCCAGGCCCAGGGTTACCACCTTGTTGTTAATGATGGAAAAATTACCATTGATGGAGTAGCCAAAATCCTTGTAGCGATTGCGGTGGCTTACGTCAAATTCCCAGCCGGCGTTTTGCATAGCGCCGGTGTTGGTTTCGCCAACGCCCAGTCCCAGTACCGACGATACACTGGACGAAGGCTTAAACAGGATATCGTCCGTCTGCCGGTTGAAATAGGTAACATTGAATAGGAGCCTATTATTGAAAAATGCCGATTCCAGGCCAAAATCCAGGGTTTTTGTCGACTCCCACCGAATGTTAGGATCAGTATATACCGAATAAGCCGCTCCGGTGTACAGGGTATTGCCAAAGGGGTAGTTTCTGCCGGCGGCCAGTACCTGTTGGTACGGGTAGTTGCCAATATTCTGATTCCCTAGCACACCCAGTGAGGCTTTCAGTTTCAGGTCCGACAGCCAGGTAAAGGATTTCATAAAAGGCTCCTGCACGATGCGCCAGCCCACGGCCGCCGAAGGAAACAGGGCGTATTTCTGGCCGCTGGGAAAACGGGACGAACCATCGTTGCGGACCGTCACCTCAAACAGGTACTTTTCCTGGAAACTGTACTTGAACCGGGAAAAGAGCGACTGAATAGCCCAGGCGGCATCGAATCCGTTGGATTGCTGGTTTTCCAATCCGCCCAGGTCGAGCACGGTGTAGTCGTTGCTGGGGAAGCCCTGCCGGTAGCCGGAGAAATAGTTGTAATCCTGATTCTCAAAGGAATATCCGACCAGCAGGCTCAGGAAATGGTTTTTTATTTCCTTGTTGTACTCGCCAATAAACTGCATCGTTTTGTAGATCTCCTTATTACTCACCTGGTCGAGGTACGACTGGTTCAGGGTGATCTGGTTGTTTAGGCGCTGGGAAGCCAAGTAGGAACGGCGCTCGAAAAGCGAGAAATTGAACCCGCCGATGGCTGACAAAACCAGTCCTTCCAGGGGTTTCCAATCCAGCTTGGTGTTGATCCCGAAGCGGGACGTGGGTGCCCGGAAGTAGGACTGGGAAGCCAGCCAGGCAACGGGCGTACCGCCGCTTTCGGGGCCAATGCCAAAGTCGCCGTTGGAGGCTTGTCCCAGAAAAATAGCCGGATACCGCACGGCATTCTGAATGAGTTGGTCGGTGAGTTCCCCTCCCTTATTAGCCGTAGCCTGCGGTTCTTCGCGCTTGTCGATGGAGCCGGAGAGGCGAGTGGTCAATTCGAAATTCCGACCGATCTTGTTTTGCAGGTTCAGTCGTTGGTTGAACCGCTGGTAGCTGTTTTTCTCAATGATTCCCTGCTGCTGCAACACGCCGCTCGACAGAAAAAACTTGTTGTTTTCGTTACCACCGTTCAGCGTAACGGTATGTGAGGTCTGCTTGCCGTTGCGGGAGAACAAGTCTTCCAGAAAGCGGGTGTTTGGAAAGTTGTCAGGATCGCTCTGCGAACGGTACTTGGCGATGTCGTCAGCCGAAAAACTGTTGCTGCCCGAGGCGATGTTGAACATCTCGGCGTATTCCCAGGAATTGACGAAGTCGGGAAGCTTGGTAGCGCTGTTGATCCCAGTGTATCCGTCATAACTAACCGACAGCTTGTCGGAGGTACCCATTTTGGTGGTGATCAGGATGACACCGTTGGCCGAGCGAGCGCCGTAGATGGCCGCCGACGAGGCATCTTTCAGCACCGAGATGGTCTTGATGTCGTTGGGATTGATGTCGTTCATGTCGCCCGGAATCCCGTCGATCAGCACCAGGGCATCGGGTGTGGCACCAAACGAGCCAACGCCCCGCACCCGGATTTGCCCGGCAGCCTCACCGGGACGGCCCGACCGCTGCACCACGGTTACGCCCGGCATTTGGCCCGTGATGGCCTGAGAGGCCTGCGTTACCGGCCGGTTTTCGATACTTTCGGACGTAATCTGTGACACCGATCCGATCACGTTGACTTTCTTTTGCGTACCGTAGCCTACCACCACTACCTCGTCTAGCGCATTTTCGTCCGGTTGCATCGTGAGTCTGATTGAGCTCTGCGTACCAACGGCTACTTCCTGGCTGCGATATCCCACAAAGCTGAATACCAGCACCGACGAAGCGTCGGGTACGTTGAGCGTAAACTCGCCGCTGGTATTGGTGGTGGTACCCCGCTGCGTACCTTTCAGTACCACGCTTACCCCCGGCAGCGGACCGCCGCGCTCGTCGGAAACCGCACCCGTGACCGTGATATCAACATTTTTCGGGGCATTTACCCCTTTTTCTGACGAACTCTGCGATGTTTCGGATTTTTTAAGAACTATAAAATCACCGCTAACTTCGTAGGTAAGCCCATGCGGAGTGAGCAGGCGATTCAGCACACTTCCGAGGGTTTCATTCTTAGCCGTGATGCTCAGCCGCTTTTCGGCGGGGATGAGCTGCGGGATGTACGAAAAGCGTACTTTGGCTTCTTTTTCCACTGATTGAAGCACGGTGGTCAATTTTTTATTCTGTGCTTCTAGGGTAATCCGCTGGCTCAGGATCTCCTGGGCAATGACGCTACTGGCCGAGGATAGCTCCGTTACGGCCAGGATCAGGGCGAAATGCAGGCAGGCGATACCTACCATCCGACGCTTTCTTGTAAAAAATCGTAGTGGTTCAATCATAAGGTTTGGGGTTTAGTGGCAAGGATTGGACGATGCCCGACTGGGGCCGGATCAACCATTGCCGGAGGTTAGAGAATTATAACGACTTACATTTTATTGCATGCATCAACAGTGGATAGCCAGGGTATCGATTAGAAATCACATCCTTTTCCCGAAACGACAATTCGCGTTCCCCATACTTCGTAGGTAGCTCCGATGGTTTGGCAAATAATATCCAACTTTCGGAAAAAGGGTTCTGTACCAAGCGGAACTGTGATTCGACAGTTTTTGAGGCGTTCCTGGTCGTAGTCAATGGTTACCCCGTAAGCTTCTTGCAGGGTTCCAAAGACATCTTCTACGGCCGAATTCTCGAATCGAAAATCAGGATGTGCCGCGGGGGTTTTCAGCAAGGCGGGCCTGGCGATATAGCGCGTAAAAAAGTCTTTTTTGATTTTATCGTAGCTTACCTGCTGGTTGGCCGTAAGCAGGACCATTTTCTCAGCTTTTCCCCGTTGGGATTCCCGGTATTGGTCCAGTCGGAACACCTTTACTTTTCCGGAACGTACTTCCACGCTGGGAGAGGCATTGTTTTCGAAGGCATCGATGAGGAAGCTGGTGCCCACTACCTGCGTTACCAGCTGATGAGCAAACACAACGAAGGGTTTTGTATCATCCTTGACTACCTCAAAATAGCCTTTACCCGAAAGAAACACCTCCCGCTTGTCACCCACAAACGGATCCGCGTAGCTAATCCGACTGGCCGGATACAGGAGTACCCTACTCCCATCGCTCAGTGCCAGTTTCAGAGGTTTTCCGGTCGAGTTGACTTTTTCGATTAAAGGTTGGGCCGATTCGGCTATTTGTTCGGTGTAAGTGGTCTCAGCTTCTTTTTCGTTTTGCTGAACGAACCAGCCCAGCCCAAGTGCGGCCACGAGCATCGCTGCTGCCGACAGCCATTTCCACAGCGGCATTACCGGGGTAGGTATCCGGCTGTTTCCTGCCTCGGGGGACGCCTCTATATCCTCGCTGATCCTGGCCCATAGCCGCTGACCTTGTGCCGCGGTGGGAAGCGACTGTGAGTGGTGCAGGGCGAGCAGAAGCGCTCGGGCCGCCGTCACGGTGGGTTTACGCTCGGGATGATGAAGTTGAAAATCTTCCCAGAACTCCGCCGATTGGGGAGTACAGTCCAGTACCCATTCCTGAAAAAGGGAATCCTGAATAAAATCTTCGGCGGTAGTAAGCGGATATTTTTCCAATGGCAACGGGGTAATCGGCGAGACATCGCTTTTGGTTATACCTAGCTAAAGACACCACTTTTTAAACTGACCTATTTCCCGTAAGTTTTTTTAGAAAAAAATTCCACCAACCCATCCGAAGCCAAACCGGACGGGAATTGATGAACCGAAAATCAGATAAACAAAAACAAGAGCAAAGCCGCGACGGCCAGGGCAGCCCGAAGGAGGTCCGAATTCTCCCGCAGGGAGGTCATGGCGTTGAAGAGAGTATTACGAACAGTCTTCTCGGAGATTCCCATCAGTACGGCAATCTCCTCCACTTTGAAGCTTTCGTAATAGCGTAGCATCACTACCTCGCGTTGACGCCGGGGAAGTGCGGCAATAATCGCCTTCAGGCGCAGTACCAACAGGGATTCGGAGGAGCTATCTGTAAAGGTTGGTGTTTCTGATTGTTTATCAAACTCTTCGATTGCCTGCTGCAAGTCAAGGTTCTGAAATCTTTTCTCCCGATCGGCCAGGCGTCGAATGTTTCGGCGCAGGCACCGGAAAAGATAAAACTTGATCGTATCGACTTCCTCCGTCAGGTTTTCGCGGGTGCGCCACAGGGTGATGAAGAGATCATGGATGGCATCCTCTGCCAGGGTTTCGTCGTCCAGAAACTGACGGCCATAGGAATACAACTGCCGGTAGTGCCGGTCAAAGAGGGTAGCAAAGGCTCCCCGATCGCCCGCCCGAAACGCGCGCCAGATTTCCTGGTCATTTGACTGGCTGGTTTTCAATCTTTCGGTTTAGTGTTTTTTCCTCTGAATAATACACAAATATACACCAATGTTTCAATCGTGATTTGTGTAGGTACGTGGAATATTGACCAAATCTCCTTCTCGCGCAGTCTTGAGTCCCAAATAGCGATCAATGCCCCCAAAAGGGGTGAAAGTAGCCTAATGGGGGCCGTTTGTGTTAGTTTTTGCCAGCTATGGGCATCAACAGAGGTAGAAACCGAAACGAAAAAGGACTACTAGTCAGCGGAGTGAAATAGAGCACTGGCAGGCACGGGTTGCTCCGCTATTCCTTCTGCTTGCCACGACCAGTCGAGGGTAGGCTTGGCGGGGCCCGTATGATGGTAGTAGATCCGGAACGGATGGTAGCCTGCCTTTAGGTGGGCCGTACCCGAAACGGCCATTTTTAGCTTGGGCTGGTCGGGGTAGGTGCGGTCGATGATCATGGCATCGTGCAGCCGGAACAGGTAGCTTCCGTTGCCGTTCATCGTAAACTGGTAGATCCCGTCTTTTGGTACCTTAATGTAGCCTTCCTGGTAAATCATCCCTTCCTTCAGGGCGATTTTGCTGAGGTTGGATTCGGGCAGGGTACCTGTATTTGAAGCGGGCAGGCCGCTGAGATCTGCCGCCCAGGGGAACTGACCCTCGTGGGCTACCCAACGAATGCCCGGGGCGGCTTTGGGAGCTTCCACGGCGGCCATAGCGGCCAGGTCGTAAGGGCGGGGCGCTTCCGCATCGGGGCGCCGTACCTGCGTGGCTTTGTCTTTGAAAGTTTTTTGCAATGATTGGTAGACGGCTTCCTTGCCCAGGTTTTTGGTTTCCTGCGGGTCGGTCACAACGTTGTAAATCTCAAAATCATCGTCGGCTGACTTTATATTATACCGTACACCCACAAAATCTCCCAGCCGGAGCTTTTGCATTTGATTCCGTTTACGTCCCCGGTGGTTTTGGGAAAATTCGTCAAACTGAGGCGTAGCGCCGTTATTTTCGTACTCAATGTACACAACGCCCTGCTTTTGGGTACCCTGGCCGGTGAGCGAGGGGAGGAGCGATACGCCGTCGGTACGCGCGGGGGCGGGGATTTGGGCGGCATCGGCAAAGGTAGCGAGCCAGTCGTACAGGGCACTAGGCTGGGTCACGACCTTATTTCCTGCGATAGCCGCCGGCCATTGAACTAGGGTAGGCATCCGCACGCCGCCTTCCCATACGTCGCGCTTGATACCATCGAACGGGCCGAAGCTATTGAAGAAAATAGGTTCATACTCTTCTTTCAAGTAGGATTCGATGGACGGGCCGTTGTCGGAAGTAAAGACGACCAGCGTATTCTGATCTATTTTAAGATCTTTCAATAGCTGCATGATATCGCCCACGCCGTCATCAATCCGGCGGCAGAGGGTGGCGTAGCGCTTATACACATCGGGCCAGGCTACTTCGGGCGTAGCGGCATTTTTGTCGTGGTCGTAGGTGGCCTTGGCGTAGTCGGGGTGGAAGTAGGAATCGGGGGTACCCGAAGCGGTGTTAATCATTTTGCCTGACGTGCCCAGCCACTGCAAGCCGCCTTTCAGACCACCTCCCTGGGGATAGGCCTGGGTGGGGAGTTCCAGCACGGCGTGGGGTACGTCGTAGGCCAGGTACATAAAGAAAGGCTGGGGTTTTCCGGCCTGTTGCTTGATAATCTGCTTGGCCTTAGCCGTCCACAGGTCGGTGGTAAAGCTTTTGGCCAGGCCCGCCGTTGCATTGGTTTTATTTTCCCATACTTCTTTTTTGCCCCGGTAAATCCCTTCCACCGGATAATGCTCGTGGCCGTCGACGTGGCGGATGTAGGCATAGGAATAGTCAAAGCCGCGGTTCAGCGGGTGCGCGGGCCAGTTGGGTGCTTCCACGTCCGTGCCCTGCAGGCCCCACTTTCCTACCAGACTGGTACTGTATCCCGCCTGCTTCAGCACCGAACTCATGGTGTAGGTGTCCTGTAATTCCTTGTCGAACTGGTTGTTGCGAATATTGGCATGGCCCTGGCTGACGCCCAGCATGAGGGAGGCCCGCGATGGGGCGCACACCGGCGCGGCGCAGTAGTGGTGGGTGAGCATGGCACCGTTGCGGGCGATGGCGTCGAGGGCGGGCGTAAACTGCCAGGGTTCGCTCCGGTTGTTGGCCTTCATGCGCTGTTGTTGCCAGAAAACCCCCAAATCTCCCCAGCCCATGTCATCCACGAGGATGAAAATAATATTGGGTTTGGCTTTGCTTTGCGGAGTGGATTGTGCGAAGGCTGAGGCTAGTTGTACAGAAAACAGAATTAGTAGGGACAAGCGGGAAGTAAACTTCATTTTCTGGAAATTAATTTGGGGCTTAGGATTAGGATCTTTACAGTAGAGACATGATTTTCTCTAAACTAACCTATTGAACACGTATTTTTTCCAAAATTGCTTTTTAGGGAAAGCCGGAAATAAGGTTTGTTACTTCATCCAGTCGCTGATCAAGGAAGCAAAATCCCGAGGCTTTACGGAGTGCTGAATGAACGCTGCTGGGAAAACGGCTAAGGCACTTTGATACGCGGAGGCAATTTGTTCTGGGTTGATCTCCTTCTCAGTAGCATCCACCGGATTGATCAGTAGTAATTTCTTCCCGGCCAGTGCCGCTACCAGATCGGGCAAGTCGTAGCGCGTCAAAGCACCCGCGACGGCAGACATGGCAAACCTGGTTTTGTAGTGTCTCTCTTCCGTAATGGATTGGTAGGAAACCAACGGATGCGTTAAGACGATCTGCTCAAACGGGTTTTGGATAATGGCCGCGTGCAGTAGATCGGAGGTCAGCGTGCCGGTCGCTATGGCGGCCAGCGGCTCTCCGGGAGTCGTTGACTTTTTTATAAAATCAGTAAGAATAGCAATTTCTCCGGCCCGCACGCCGACCAGGCTCAGGTGGGTTTGAATGCCGGCGTACCAGAGGTTGAGGGGTACTTCGTCCAAAATAGAATCGCCTCCCTTCATGTAGCCATCGCCCAGCTCACCAAATCCGCTCAGATCGGGCACCACTACTTCGTAGCCTTGACCAACCAGTTGCTCCACCAGGCCCTCTTTTTGCAAGGCCTTGGCTTTTCCGTTTTCATCCAGAAAAAGCAGGATTTTCCCGTTGGGCGTGGTGGGTTTGAGCCACAAGATCGGCAGATAATAAGCACCCATACCCTTTACGAGGTACTTTTCGATAGCAAAGCCGGGGCGCTGCAACCTACCCGAAAATACTACGTCCGTTTTTATGGGTGGATTTTCGTAGCCCGCTAGGGATATAACTTCGGTCCGCAGAGCGTTCAGATCCATTGTTTTTGGTGTCGATAGTTCGATCCTTTTTTTGACCTTCTCCTGGGTATACACCTGATTGAGGCTGAAAAGGCTTTTACTTTTCAGATCCTGAAATACATCCCCATTCGGGGTAGCGTACAATTCCTCTTCTTTAAAAATGTCAACTTTCAGATCTTCCGAGCTACCAGGATTACCAAGGTACTTTTGAAAAAAAGCGTAGGTTGCCTCCCGGTTTTTGGGCGTGGAGGCATGGGGAGCGTCATCTTCCACTTTGCTCAGATGATCGGGTTTTCCAAAAGCCCGGAAGGCGGCTTTGGCTTCGTCGTAGGTATCCCTGACGCCCTGAATCGGGAACATGTCGCGGGTAGTGCTGACCAGCAGCGTGGGTTTGGGCGCTCGGACCTCAATCAGATCGGGAAAGTCCAGGCCTTTCTCAATAAAACCAACCAGATTCTGTTCCGCATCCTGCGGACCATTGGCTTGCCAGAGCTTGTCCGTAGTGGTGATGAAGCACTCGGGCGCGGCGGCCAGGATGCGGTCGTCCAGGGCGGCGAGGTAGGCGGTTTGGGTACCCCCGCCCGACCTACCCGTGATGCCCAGCCTGGAAGCATCTACCTCGGGGCGGGAAATCAGGTAGTCAATGGCCCGGATGCCGTCCCATGTAAAGTAGTTGGCGGGTGACAGGCCCGACACAAACGTTTGGGTACCCGAATAGGAGTGGTCTTTGGTGGGAGCGGCCTTGTCCTTGATATCCAGATACTGTCGGCGCTCCCCCTGTCCGATGGGATCAAAGGCGAGGACGATGAAACCCTTTTTTACGTAGTTCAAAATGGTGTGCTGGTACACATCGCTGCGAAAACCGTTGGCGCTATGCCCGCTGCAATACAGAATGGCGGGCGACTTGCCCGGCCTGTTCTTGGGAATAAAAAGAGCGGCGGTAACATAATAACCGGGGTGAGACTCAAAGTATAACTTTTCTACCTTGAAATCCTCCCGTTCCAGCGAGCCGGTAATAACCGGGTTGAGCGGGGTTTTGGCGGGAAAGGGTCCCATGGCCTCTGCCAGTTTTTGTCGTACCAGCGCCTGCCTTTTTTGCCAGTCGCTCTTGGTTTGTAGCTTTTTTACGCCTGTCTGCCGCTTTTTCCACTGATCGTCTGCCCGCTGGTACAGGTGCCTGTAAAGCGACGCGGACGGACTGCCTTCGTGAAATTTCCAGTAGCCAAAAACCGATAGGTCTTCCTGAGCGAAAGATATACCTGACGGGCAAAAGGCCAGTGTAAACAACAAAAGAAACAATTTGGCTACCCTGAAAAACCCCATAGACTTCTACTTAACTGAGAACCTATCAGAGCAGCTATTTGACTACTTCTACTTCGCTCTGATTCTTTTTCTGCCGGATAATATAGGCGTTATTGTCGTAGCGGTCTCCTTCCGGGTGGCTGAGGAACATTCCCTGCGCCCACGGCTTCGTTCGCTACGCTTGTACAGCGATAGTAGGAAAGAAACCCTTAAAAATGCATAGCCAGATTTTACTCCGAATTCAACCTGAAAAGGACTTCTAATTGAAGGTAAAGTACCCCGTACCTACGCAATCCTTATTAGCGATGAGCCGTACCCATTTGGGGTTAAAGGAGTCAGGTAGATCGAGGTTTTTGTATTCACCCGCTTTGACGGCGACCGTTGTGTATTTCCTGAATTTTCCATTGCCTACCACATCCGCCTCGATGGTAAAGGTGACCTCATCGGAGCGGTTGTGCCAGAGGTTGAGGCCCTTCTTCGTGAAATTGAACGTCAGGAATGGGTCGGAGGGCTGTCCGGCTTTGATTTCAGAATCGGACCACACGCCGCCCTCGCCCTGCAAGGCACCAAACTGCCAGATATCGTCCGTTTTGCCAAACCATAGGCCCGCCTGGGGTTGTCCGGCCAGGGGATTGCGGTCATTCTCGTTGAAGCGCATGGGCGTAGCCTGATTGCCGCCGAGCACCAGCATGCCCCGCCAGCTGCAGTAGTCCGGAATCACCCGAAGGTGAGAGGAGATGGGTTTTATCGCCCATAGATCATTGCCGTAGGTATGGAAGCCAATTTCGTAAAACAGCCCGTGGCAATCCATGAGGGTACGTTCGGTTTCGATTTCCCGGATGCGCATCCATTCGGTATTGCTGGTTTCGTCGTAGGTACGGCTACCTTTGGGGAGACGGTACCTTTTCCATTGTTTCAGCGTCGGGAAGTAGACAGACATGAGTACCGAAGCCTTGTCCCATCCCGTAGCGATCATGGGCTGACCAAATGAGCCGGAGCTCCACACTTCGGTGTAGGCTGTATTTTCGAGCACTTTCCAGGTTGTTCCGTCCCACTCGGCTAGTCGGCCCGCCGCCCAGTCACCGTCGTAGTCTTTGACGTTATAGCTGTTGTTGGTGACGACCACCCGACCATGGTTGGTAAAACCGGCCTTGAAGTGGGGTTTGGACGTAGGCGGTTCATTCAGTTCTTTCATCAGTTGATAGAGTTGTTTTACCTCCATGGTTCTCAGGTCTACCTCAAAAAACTCGCCCTCCATAGCCAGATAGTACACCTTGTTGTTGGGGTCGGTCAGATGGGTCATGGTGGCGGCCAGCCGGTGCGGAACCAACTCCCGGATCACCCGGACATTGCCAAGAGTGTCTATTACATACGGGCCGATGAGCAATTGCTGGGAGGCACCGTGAACCAGACGGTTGGCGTAGGTACCTACCACACTTTCGGGCCTTTTGGTAATCTCCATTTTTTCGTTGATCTCGAATAAGCCCATCCCTGAGCCCGTACGGGCCATGTGGGCGGTGTAGGTTACTACCCACAGGCGGTTGGCCCAGGGCATGAGCGCACCAGTGCCGGCTTCCGTGCGGGGGCTGTGGTTGGCTACCATGGCCAGTTCAGGAAAAACTCCGCTCACGGATACTTTATCCTGGGCGAATAGATGGAGCGATAGCAGGGCAAACAGGAGAGTAAGGGTACTTTTTTTCATAAGTAGTTTACTTTGAAGAATGTCAAGTGTTGGTTTAGCAAGAACTTTATTTCATTTTGACCCACTTGAACAATACCGGGGTAGTTCTCTTGGGTAGATCTTCACAATTTGACGATATAACAAAACAGTGAGTGAATGAGCTAACTTAATCACTCATTCACTCACCGTGGGGGCGGACCCCTCAAAATTCACGCATCAATTATAGGTAAGCCAGGCGGTTGCCTCACAATCCTTGTCGGCCACAAACCGAATCCAGCGGGCCTGGAATTCCTTCGGAAAGGTGTAGGCAAAGGACTCTCCGGGCTTTACGGTTACCTGTTGGTAGTTCATCCAGGGACCGTGGCCGATGGGGTTTACCTCCATGGTGAACGTAACGGGCTGCGTAGCGTCGTGCGAGAGTTTCAGGCTTTTCTGATCGTAAAATCCAATCAAATACGGGTCCGAAGGTGCATTGGCGCTTACGCGGGAATTTTTCCAGGGGCCACCCTGCCCGACGGGCTTGCCCAGTTTCCACAGGTCGTCAATGGTACCGGCCCATACTTTGGCCTGACCGTCTTTGGAAGTAATGATATGGTCACCGGCCGAAGCATTGGCATCCAGGCCGGTCATCACCAGCAGTCCGCGGTAGGAGGCATAATCATGGATACCCAGTCCGTGCGAAGCTACGGGCCGGATCTTGGCGTAGCCGTCGGCGTTCTCGGCCGGAAGCTCGTAGAAGGTACCGTGGGCATTCAGCAGATCACGCTCGGTGGCTACTTCGCGGTCGATGCGCAGGAGGGCTTTTTGGGATTTGTCGGTAAAGGCCGGGTCGCCGAGCGGAAGCCGCCACCTTCTGCCGCTGTCGTCGACGACGAGCACCGAAGCATCATCCACCGTGAGTACGTTATTAGGGATCGCAAACTTCTGGCTGATGTACTGCGCCGTTTTGGGGTCGTCCTTTTTGACCAGGTTCAGGGCACTGTCCAGCTCGTAGTAGCCACTTTCGGTAAAGGTACCGTTGCTGATCTGACCGGCCAGTAGTCCCATAGCCCGGCGGTGATTGCCGAGGCCGTACATGAGTCCGCCGGTATAGTTCCGGCTGCCGACCGACGCCAATCCTTTAAACATGCTGTCGGGTGCTTTCTGATAGCGCGAATCGTCCGTGTAGTTGAAATTGACCGTGGCCGTGGTAGGGCGGCTGCTCTTTACCCGGATCCACTCGCCCGCCTCGTTGGCCTGGAAGGGAACAGAGGCGGCCTGTCCGGCACCTACCTCCACCGATTTGAGGGCTTTCCAGCTCCCCTTGCCGTTGGTATCCACTTCAAAACTGAACGTAGCCGACTGGCTGCCTTCGTTCTTCACCCAGGCCATGCGGTTGTTCCAGCCGGCAAACAGGAAGGGCTCAGAAGCGGCGTCGGCGGCTACTTGTTCCGAAAGCCACACCGCGCCCTGGGCCGTATTGGGACCGAGTTGGTCGGGTTTGCTGAGAGAAGTAAACCACAGGTTGGAGTTGGACTGTCCGGGGCCTTCGATATCGCCCTTCATTTTTCGTTTGTTCAAAAACTCCTTCTGCGCCGAATCGTCGCAGCCGAAGACCAGGCCATCCTGCCAGCGGGTAAAATCACCGATGACTTTCAGGTAGGCCGAGCGGGGACGAATACCCGCCGCATTCCGGGAGGTAAAAGTCTGCGGAAACTTCCAGAACATGCCGTGCATGGTCATGAGGTAGTCGGGCTGGGTGGAGGTGCCTACGTCCCGGATGCGGGGCCATTCGGTGTTCCAGCCGTGGGCACCGTCGTAGCTGTGGCTGGCCTTGGGCAGGCGGTAGAAACTCCATCCCTGCTGCGCATCCCGTACGCCCAGCAGTACCGACTTATGATCCCAGCCCGTGGCCCAGATCGGGTCGGTAGCGGGGTTGGGGTTGCCATGAATCCCTCCCGGTCCGGTTACTTCCACAAACTGGCTCCGCCGCACTACTTTCCAGTCTTTGCCGTTCCATTCGGCCAGTACGCCCGAGAGGATATCGAACTGTTTGAGGGCTTGTGGTGAGGCCTCGCCGTTGTTGGAGTATACCGTCACACCCTGGCCCGAGTAGTACCCTTTGCCGTGGGCGCCGGGTAGGAGGGTGCCGGGTTGGTTGGTTGAGATATCGTCGCCTTTCTCGTGCTTCACGTTGGCATCCTCGTGCAGCATGACGGTTTTGAGGCTATGCACGTCCAGCTCATAGAAGCCCTCCTCCATGGTGGCAATCATGATTTTGTTGGCCGGGTCGGTGAGGTGGCGGGCCAGGCCGGTGTAGCGGCCGGGGGCATTCTTGTAAGGAATGGTACGTACATTCCGCTGCGCATCAATGGCGTAGGGGCCTATAAACAGCTGGTTGCTTTCTTTGTGAATCATCCGGTCGGCGGGGGTACCGCCCACGCTTTCGGGCCGTATCGTTTTCTTCAGATCGGCCGTTATTTCGTACAGCTTGTCCGACGAGCCAAAGGGTAGGTGCGGGCCGTAGGTAATGACCCACAGCCGATCGGCCCAGGGTACTACGGCTCCCGTGCCGCACTCACCCTCGTTATTGTAGTAGGCCAGGTGAGGGTAGATACCGCTGATCTGCCGGGGTTTAGGTTGGGCGTAATTAGTACCTACCGTAAGGCACAATCCTCCGAGTAGCCCTGCGGCTACGTTTTTGATGTACTTTGTTTTCATTTCAGTATGTTATTTCGGGTAAACTTTCGGGAGGAGGTTAACAGCAGTATCACCCCCGGAAGTAGATAAAAATCAGTAGCCCTGCACCTGGCCGTCTTCATCATTTTAATGCGGCCAGGAACGGGTGTATTCCACTAAGCTGGCAGGGAGTGTTCGGCCCGAGGATCAATGTTATTTCGGGAGACCCGGCAGCCCATACCAGAGTGGTGTGCTGCCGGGCCATGAAATTTCGGATCAATAGTTAGGATTCTGGCTCAAGCCACTCGTAAGTACTTCTGGTGTGGGAATGGGCCAAAGGTACTGGCGCGAGGCGTCGAACTTCCGGATCGTGATTTGCTTGATGAGGCCCGCCCGGTACATGGGACCAAAATCAGCTACGCCATCTTCGTCGATGGGGGGTACCTGGGGGAAGAACCACAGTCCCGGCTTCACTACTTTCGCGCGGAGATCGTTGGGGTCGAGCATACCGTAAACCGGCAGGTTAAGCACCTTTTCGGCCAACCCCCAGCGGATGATGTCCATGTACCGGATGCCTTCCAGGGCAAACTCCATCCGGCGCTCAATCCGTACAATCTTACGCAGCTCGCTTTGGCTTTTCGAAGTAACGGCCGGGTAAGCCGCCGTATTGGACGGATTCACTTTGTAAGCGCGGGCCCGTACTGCGTTGATGGCGTCCAACACCGACTGGTCAATCTGGTTTAGTTCGATTTTCGCTTCGGCGTACATGAGCAGCACATCGGCATAGCGGATGATGATTTTCTCCTGCTCGATCTGCCAGTTATTCTGCCGCCAGTCCTCGGCCACGCCTTTTTTCCAGAGCATCCCGTTGAACGAAGCAAACTGGGCGTTCGCGCGGGTATCGTTGTTTACGACACTCGCTCTGGTAGTAAGGTTCAAGACCCGCAGGGAGTCCGGATGCGGCTGGTAAATGAAACCCAGATGGGGCGTGCCGAATTCCACGATAGTAGCCGTGCACCGGGGATCGCGGTTTTTGAAGGGCTCACGCGGACTAAACAAAGGTGATTCGTCGATGGGCAGCCCGTCGCTACAAAGGAAAGCACAGAAAAGCTCCCAGGAAGGGTAGATGGCCCCCCAGCCACCGGCCAGGCGGGGTACGTAATCCTGCCTTCCTCCCAGGGTCACGTTCAGGGCAATGGATCGGGGCAGGCTGACGATGGTTTCGGCTGAATTTTTCGTTTTGGTCAAAAACAAATCGCCGAAATCAGAATGAAGCTTGTACGTGCCCAAATCCATGCACGCTTTGGCTGCCTGACTGGCCGTGGCCCAGTCGCCCCTGTGCAGGGCAATGCGGGCTTTCATGGCCAGGGCGGCACCGGCCGTAGCGCGTTTGGCCTGGGAGGAGCTATAGCTGGTGGGTAGATGGGCAACGGCAAAATCAAAATCCTCATAGATCTTCTGGAGTACCATCTTCGGGTCCGATTGCTTTAAGGCCAGCGCCTCTTCTATATCCAGCGGCTCGTCGGTATAAACAATGTTGCCGAAGTGCGAAAGCAGTCGGGAGTACTGGCAGGCCCGCAGGTACCGGGCTTCGGCCCGATAGCGATCTATCTGGAGCTGCGTAAGCGAGCTGGAGGCTCTTTCCACGCTGCTGATCACGAGGTTAACCCGCGAAATCGCTTTGTAGGTGTTGAGCCACCAGGTACGGACAAAGCCCGCCTGGCCGGTCAGGGTAGCGTTGGTGATATCGGTCAGGGCATCCCGGTAGTTGCGGTCGTCGGTCCAGGCATCGTCGTCGGTTAACCAGAAAGCATCCTTGTAAATTCCGTTCAGGGACATTTCTATCTCTTCGGCGTTGGAGTTCCAGGTTTCGCTGGATCCCTGCGACAGAGGATTGAGGTCCAGCGAGTCGCAGGAGACCAGCGCGAGGATGATCGTGCAAAAGGAAAGTATATTGATTTTCATGAGTCGAAACAGATTAAAATTGAACAGAAACCCCAAAAACGATGGAAGTGGTGATCGGGTAGGCAAAAGAGTTCATTTCCGGATCCCAGCCTTTCGGGAAGTTATGGATGGAAAATACGTCGGTGGCGGTACCGTACAGCCGGAGGTTTTGAATACCGATCCGTTTGGTCAGCGTGTTGGGGACGTTGTAGCCCAGGTTAATGTTTTTGAGCCGGAAGTAGGCACCGTTGATTAGCCAGAAATCAGACATGGTGTAGTTATTGCCGGCCAGGGTATTGGTATACCGGGGGTAGATGGCGCTGCGGTTCTGCTCTTCGGTGTTGTAGTTGCTCCAGGAGTTGCCGTCCAGGATCGCCGGGAAATTCCCCCAGTTTTCCTGCAAGGGCCTCACGATATGCGAGCCCAGGCGCGAATTCTGCTTGCCCACACCCTGCATCACGATCCCCAGGCTCCAGTTTTTGTAGCTCAGGTTGAAATTGGCCCCGTACGTAAGCCGGGGCAGCGATCCACCCAGCAGCACGCGGTCGTACTCGGGCGAGATGCGGCCGTCGGGCTCCCCATTAGGACCGCTTATGTCCCGGTATCTTACATCGCCCTGGCTTTACGTTGGCGTTGAGTTTGGGCGAGTTATTCACCTCTTCCTGGGTTTGGTAAAGTCCGTCGGATACGTACCCAAACCATTCGTTGAATTCGCTGCCCTGGATTTTGATTTGGTCACCCAGGAACTCGGTTCCGCCCAAATCGCCCATCCTGGAACGGAAATCGGATAGGTTGAAGGAAGCCGAGTAGCCAAATTCGCCTTTGCGGTCATTCCAGCTGATCTGGCCTTCCCAGCCGTGGGTGTGCATTTTACCGGTGTTCTGGTTCGGGTTATCAAAGCCCAGGAACATGGGGATTTGAAGCTCGAGCAACATGTCGCGGGTTGTTTTCTTGTAGTAGTCGCCCGTCACTTTCAAGCGATCCCGAAAGAAGTTGGCATCAAAACCTACATCGAACGACTCGGTTGTTTCCCAGGAAATATCCCGAATGGCGTACTGCCATTGGGCGGCCGATTGGGCCGACACCACGTTGCTACCCTGGTAGAACAGGGTGTTGTTCTCAAACTGAAGGATGGAGTGATAGGGGTAGTTACCGATCCGCTCGTTGCCCAGCGACCCCCAGGAGGCCCGCAGCTTGAGATACGATAGCCAATTGGAGACGTTGCCCTTCATGAACGATTCTTCCGAAATAGCCCAGCCCGCCGAAAACGATGGGAAGGCTCCCCAGCGGTAGCCCGGAGCAAAGCGGGAAGAGGCGTCGTAGCGGATGTTGGCCTGGAAAAGGTACTTGCTGTCGTAGTTGTACATCACCCGTCCAAACCAGGAGCGGTAAGCGTTTTCCGAGGCGCCGCCGCTGTTGTCACGAAATTCCAGCGGGCCGATGTTTAGGTAGGGATACGAGTTGAGCAGGTACTGGTTGCGCGAGGCGCCAAGGCTCTCGTTGAAAGCGTAGTAATATTCGTACCCAGCCAGGAGGCTAAACCCATGCTTGCCGATCTGTTTGTTGTAGTTGGCCAGGAACTGGGTGGTGTAGCGGTAGTTATCGTTGCGGTTTTCGTTGAGGTTGGTTTGGTTGTAGCCATTCAGGAAGCCTACCTGAAGATTGGGATCATTCCAGGCGGTATAGGGTACCTTGGTTCTGAAATCCTTCACTTTATCAAAGTTGAAAAAGGGAGAAAGTACTCCTGAAAACTTTAATCCCTCAATAGGCGTGAAGTCAATGCCGATTTTGCCTCCGACCTGGTTATACCAGGCATTGTTAAAGCCACCATGATGCAGCATTCCGTAAATGTTGTCGCCATCTTTGCCAGCGCCCAACCGGCCGTCGGCCCACTGGGCGGCGTAGATGGGCGGGGTGATCCCTACCCGGTAGAGCGGGTCAACGGTGGGTTGCTTGACGGCCACCCGCCGGAAGTTCAGATCGACGGACGCCGACAGAAATTTATTGATGGTGATGTCGTTGTTGATCCGGGCCGTCACGCGCTGGTAGTCCCGGTTGGCGTAGAGGGCTTCGGTTTTGTCATAGCCGAGCGAAACGCGGGTACTGATGGCTTTACCCGAGGCCGAGATACTCAGAATGTGACTGTTTCTGGGGGCTGCATTGCGCAAGATTAACGACCGCCAGTCTGTGTTAGGGTGCAAGTCGGGGTTTTCGGTGTGCAGCTGGGAGTAGTTATCCACGATGTCCCGGGAATAGGTAGGGTACTCGTTGGCGTTGTTATTGTTGTCGTTCCAGCGCAGCTCGTTGGAAAGCTGCATAAAGCGAACGGCATTGACGTAGTCGGGAAGTACCGTGGGTTTTTCCAGACCATACTCCGTAGTATAATCCAGGCTCAGCTGGCCATTCTTGGCCCGCTTGGTGGTGACCAGAATCACCCCGGCCGCCGCCCGCGAACCGTAAATAGAAGCCGAGGCGGCGTCTTTAAGTACCGAGATGCTCTCTACGTCGTTGGGGTTGATGGAGTTGATATCGTCAATGGGTACCCCGTCGAGGATGATTAGCGGATTGGCACCCGCATCGGTGATAGTAGTGATACCCCGCACCCTGATCTGGGCGGTGGCGCCCGGTGCGTTGCTGCCGCGCGTTACCATCACGCCCGGCATGGAGCCCTGAAGGGCTTGCGAGATCTGGGTAGTTTTACGATTGGTGATGGCCTCGCCCTGTACCATCGATACTGCCCCCGTAAGGTCCTTTTTTTGAATGGTACCGTAGCCTACCACCACTACTTCCTCCAGCGACTTGGTGTCGGCTTCAAGAGAAATGTCGAGCTGGGTCTGGTTTCCTACCGCTATTTCCTGCGAAATATAGCCCACGAAGGAGAAGATCAGGGTCGCAGGACCGTCGGGCAGATTGATGGAGTATTTGCCATCTACTTCGGTGGTGGTGCCGCGTTGGGTACCCTTCAGAACGATGCTCACGCCGGGTAGCCCGCTCCCATTTTCATCGGTAATGGTACCCGTGATACGACGGTCGGGTACTACCACCGGGACGGTAGAAAAGGGTGATGGGCTTACGTATGAAGTAGTTCGCTGACTTAGCACGATCTCCTTGCCAATGACCCGGTACCTCAGTTGCAGGGGAGCCAGTACTTTATCCAGCACCTCGCCCAGTGGTTCGTTTGCCGCAGAAAGCGTTATTTTCTGGTCGGGCGAAATAAGTCGAGTGCGGTAGGTGAATCGTACCTGCGCCTTGCGCTCAATGTCCGAAAACACGGTCTTGATGTTTTGGTTCACCGCGTTCAGGCTGATTTTCTGATTCAACAGTTCCTGGGCGGAGGCATCCCTAGCTAGGGAAATGCCTCCGAAAATCACCGCAAAGCAGAGCTGTGTAAGCGAGATTTTCATGAGCAGAAGTAGCTTTTTTTGGTATTGTAAGGGTTTTTTCATTTTTTACACTGTTTTTGAGGTTTGACAACGCAAAAACATTCCCTCCGGCCACCATACGTGGCCGATACTGACAGGTACCTTGAAGGGAATCTTTACAGGCCGATGACGCTGGAACCGTCGTCGGCTTTTTTAGAAGGAAGTAGTTCAGTTGTTACATAGGCAGGTTTTTAATTGTAAATGATTGAATGATTGAATGATTGAATGATTGAATGATTGAATGATTGAATGATTGAATGATTGATGATTGAATTTTTACTTACTCACTGATTTTACCGCAGCCTTTGCTGCTGATCACTACCTGGGCGTCCACTACTTTATAGGATGCGCCGATGGCTTCACAGATTACTTCCAACTTATCGAAAAGGGTTTCGGCCGAAAGCGAAGTGGTGAGGTGACAGGTAGCAAGTACTTCTTCGTCAAAGACGATGTCCACACCGTAAGCTTTTTCGAGGGCGGTAAATATCTGGTTGACGGGAGCGTCTTCAAAAGAGAACTGCTGCAACTCTTCTTTGCTGAGCAATACCACCGGTTTTTCCACCAAGGTGCGGCTAAATCGCTCTTCGGCCCGGCTGAACTGTACTTCCTGGTTGGGAGTCAGCAGTAATCCCGTCGTTTCGGGGTCGGTGCTGCGGCCCGATTTGTGGGGGTACACGGATACCCTTCCGGTAAGTACGGATACCACGATGTTTTTTGCCTTGTCCAGAGCCTCAATACGAAAACTTGTACCCAGTACCTTAGTGACCAATTCATTGGAATATACTAGAAAAGGCTTTTCGGGGTTTTTAGTCACATCAAAAAAGGCCGCTCCGGTCAGGTAAACTTCCCGGGTTTTACCCACAAAACCTCTCACATAACTGATCCGGCTGTTGGTTTCCAAAGTGACTGTACTACCATCCGGCAAGGTCACCAATCGGGCGGTAGCGCCGGTATTAACAATCTCTTCGAGCGGATTGACACTCTGAGCCTTTTGTACCAGGGCCTGGTAGTTGGTGGTTGTGTTAGATTGGCTCCAGGGACTCATCCACCAACCTGCTCCTGCGAGCAAGAGCAGGGTCACAGCCGCCGCCCAGCGTACCGGGCTGAAGGTAGGCAGCAGGGAGTGCACCCGTCCCGGATTGGTATTCAGTGTTTGCTCAATCCCCGCCCATATCTCGCGGGCGTCCTCCCCGGCCCCCTCGGTTGCGCCGCTTTCCTGCACGAGCAGTCTAACTGCCCGCCGGGCCTTGTGAATAGTCGTACTCTGATGCGGAAAAATTTCCAGAAACTCCTTCCAATAGGCATCGGCATGCGGAGTGGGCCGACGAACCCATTCGATAAATTCATCGTCAACCACGAAGTCAGCAAGTTGATAAGAAGCGTATTTTTGGTACATAAGGGATATGAGATTCTTATCCCCTAAATCGGCGGAGTTAGGTTTTGTACTGTTTTTTCTGAAAATAATTTATATTTTTTTCAAAAGCTCAATGGCTAGCAGAAAGAAGAGTACCCCTGGCTCAAAGAAATCGCGCAAGCGGCTGACCGCCAGAGAGAGGTGGTTACGTACCGATTGATTGTTAATCTTAAGGAGTTGGGCGATTTCTTCCAGACTGAAATCATGGTAGTAGCGGAGCTGAATTACTTCCTGCTGGCGTTTGGGCAGGGTTTCGAGCGCTAACTGAAGCTGATGGGAACGTTCCTGATTTTGTTCCCTTGTCACCCATTCTGTTTCGTAGGGCATATCCGTGAGAATACCTTCCAGAAAAGGAAGGTTATCCAGCGAAACGTCAGCGTTTTTTTCGGCTGTACGAATGAGCCGGTTTCTCAGAGATCGGTACAGGTAAAATTTGATGGAATCGGTGGGAGATACATTTTCGCGGTGGCCCCATAGGTACAGAAATAAATCCTGAATGCTGTCCTTGATCAGCTGGCGGTCGCTGGTAATGCGGTAGCCGTAGGAAAGCAGTTCCTGAATATGCAGGTCGTATATCTGGCCAAAAGCCGCACGGTCTCCCGCTCTGAATGCGTTCCAGAGGTCAGTTTCTTCCGAGCGGAGTAAGCCTGATTTTGACGATTGCAGTGCCAAGATTGCCTGGGTTCTGAATAAAAATTGTACTAGTATAATATAAATAGTAACACTAATACAATTTACTCATTGTTTCAAACTGATTTTGGTTGAACGATACATTTACATCAGTTACCATTCCTAGCCCTCCAACGCCCGGTCCAAATGTACATAACCCCCATCCACATGGATCAGCTGCCCGGTGGTGTGACTCGACCGATCCGATAGCAGAAACACCACCATATTGGCGATCTCCTCAGCGGTAGTCATGCGGTTTTCCAGCGGGATTTTGGCGTGGATCTGATCCAACTTTTCTTCCGGGTTTGGCAGGGTCTTGATCCAGTCGGCGTACATGGGCGTAAAGCACTCGGCCACGATCACGGAGTTGACCCGGATGCTGTACTGGAGCAGTTCAACGGCCCATTCGCGGGTGAGGGCGTTGCGCCCGCCGTTGGCGGCGGCGTAGGCCGAGGTTCCGCCTTGCCCGGTTTCGGCGGTTTTGGAGCCAATGTTCACGATGGCACCACCCGATTTTTTGAGATAGGGTAGGGCGTAGTGCGCCATCAGGTAGTAGTGTACCAGGTTTTTGTGCAATGAAGCCACAAAGGCTTCGTAGCTTCCGTGTTCCAGATTGACTCCGTCATTGACCCCGGCGTTATTAACCAGGCCATCAATCCGGCCAAACTGGGCGGCAATGTCGGCCACGGCGTTGGCACAGGCATCGGGATGAGCCAGTTCGGCAGTGACGGCATAGGCCTTGGCTCCGCCCGCTTCCAGGCGGTGCACCGTGGCCATGTTATCTTCTTCGTTTCGTCCTACTATGACGGGAATGGCCCGCTCGGTGGCCAGTACCTGACAGATACCCTCGCCAATACCCTTGGCGCCGCCCGTCACAATGATTATTTTGTCTTGTAAGTTGAGGTTCATGATCTGATTAAGGTAGGTGTCAGACCAGAAAAGGAAAGTATGGGTAAAATCTGCCCTTTAAAATTGAAAAATTCCTTACGAAAATAACCGCTTGTAGATGGGACCCCGGTAGGCGAACTGTGCCCAGAGGAGTGGGTACATTAGGTAATCGAAAAGGACAAAAGGCGTTCGGTACTCTATTTCATCGGCAATGAGGGTTCCGCCGTTGGGCTCCCGGATCAGCCGGTGCTTGTGTCGCCAATAGGACAGGAAGAAGGGAAGTTGGCGGCCTTCGTCTATGAAGTAGATCTCCTCATTGCTTTCCTGCTGATCGGTGATATGGCTCGTCCACTTTTGCTTAAAAAGTAGGAAATTGAGTTCCAGTGACACCACGTCGCCGGTATGGCTCCCGTCAAAACGCACCAACTTCACCGGCGGGAAGGGAGGGCTTAGTTTCTTGAACAAGGATTCGTCAAAGCCATTCCAGACAGTGGCTAAGGGGGCGGGTACGGACGTGCGGAGGGTAAGTTTCATGTAGAGAGAACCGATGGGCGCGCGGATAGTTTTGAGTTTTTTTCTGAAACAGGCAATGAAATTTTTCAATTTATTAAGTTTTTAAAAAAAATTAATAAATTGCCTGTATTCCTCAATCTCTCATTTGATCCTCCTATGATGATCCTTTACGGAATTCCAAACTGCAACACCGTCAAAAAAGCCCGGACCTGGCTCGATGCTCAGGGTGTACCATACAAATTTCATGACTACAAAAAGGATGGCCTGAGCCGCGAAAAGCTGGATCAGTGGCTTACCCAAATCCGGTGGGATACCGTGGTGAACCGGGCCGGAACCACCTGGCGCAGGTTACCGGAAGAACAAAAGAGCCAAGTCACGGATGCCGGTTCGGCCGCCGATTTGTTACTGTCCTATACGTCCGCGATCAAGCGCCCGATAATCGAGGATGCTGACGGGAAAGTACTGGCAGTGGGGTTTTCGGAAAAGGAGTACGAAGCAAAATTTGCCTGAAACTACGTGTACCCAATTTTTAAATTTCTCAATTCTTGGACAATCATGCCGAAAACATACCTTGCTACCTGCCTGTTCCTCCTTTCAATTCTATCGTTGACAAGGTGTACGAGCCTCAAAAAAACTACTTCCTCAAAGGATGAATTCAAAGTAGTAGGCTACTATACACCCAACTCCGCCGCGCCCGAAAGTTTACCGCTGAACTACCTGACCCACATCAACTACTCGTTTTCGATCCCCGCACCAAGTGGCGATACCCTGATGCCCCTGAAAGATGACAGTATCCTGAAACGGCTGGTGGCCCACGCCCACAAGAACAGGGAGGCCGAAGTATTTATCTCCATCGGCGGCTGGGGCATTGGCGATGGCGGAGGTGACGACAGCCGGTTCCACCGCATGGCCGAGCGGGCCGAAGGACGGCATACCTTCGTGAAAAGATCCCTGGAATTGGTTAAAAAATACAACCTGGACGGCGTGGATCTGGACTGGGAGTACCCGGATGAAGATAGCCGGTCGGCCGACGACTACGTGCTGCTGGTCCGTGAACTGGCCGACTCGCTGCACGCCCTGAACAAAAAACTGACCGCCGCCGTAGTAGCGAGCGGCAAAAAAGGATTCGGTACCAAGAAAGAAGCCCTCGATGCTATGGATTGGGTGAACCTGATGGCTTACGACGGCGACTACGGCGGAGATATTCTGAAAGCCCACTCGCCGTATGCCTACGCCGTGCAGAGTATTACGTACTGGGTGGATCAACGGGGGCTGGAACCTTCAAAAGCCATTATCGGTCTGCCATTCTATTCCAAAAAAGGCTTTGGACAGTTTGGGCCTACCTACAAGCAACTCATCGCCGACGGGGCCAGTGCCTACGACGACTACTGGAAGGGCGCCTTCTATAACGGGATCAACACCATCGAAGCCAAAACTCGCCTGGCCAAAAAGCTAGGGTTAGGCGGTGTGATGATTTGGGAGATCGGGCTGGATACCTCGGACGACACCTCCCTGTTGAAAGCCATTGATCGTGCGAAGCGGTAAGGTGGGAGGAAGGCAGAGCCTAATATGCTTATTTCCTTCGGGTACGACCCTGGCGTATTACGCGTTTGTTAAGGTTGTGAGTTACTTGAAAATATTTTTTGAATTACACTGTATTTTTATTGATTATCAATAAATAATTATTATTTTTGGCACATAATTTAAACTTTCAAAATTATGTCAAAAAGAAACAACTTCGTTTTTAACGGCTTGCATATCGTGGCTTGGATCATTTTTGTTGGCCTGGGCATAGAAGCAGGTGGCCTGGTGGTGAATTTTGTTTTTACTATTTACAACCCTGAATTCGTCCCAAACCTGTACCAGAAGCTGGATTTGAGTGATCTTTACACGCATAGCAAATGGGCTTTCTTTGGTATGTATAGCTTCATATTAGGGGTGTCACTTTTGAAGGTATACCTATTTTATGTAGTTGTGATGCTTATGCACAAAATGGATTTATCAAACCCATTCAGTAGCTTCGTTTCTGAACAGATAACAGTACTTGCTTATTGCACTTTTTCAATAGGTATCGTAAGCTACATAGCCCGACAAGTAGCCAAAAACATACAACAACATGGGTACCCCCTTGACAATCTGAACCAGTTTTGGGCAGACAGTCAAGCCTTTATCTTGATGGCAGCTATAATTTACGTGATAGTGGATATTTTTAAAAAGGGAATAGAGATCCAAAAAGAAAACGATTTAACTGTTTAGTATGCCAATCATTGTAAATTTAGATGTGATGATGGCAAAACGTAAGATTTCTCTAAACGAACTTTCCGAAAGAGTCGATTTGACATTATCCAACCTTTCTATCTTAAAAACTGGAAAAGCAAAGGCAATCCGCTTCAGTACCTTAGACGCAATCTGTAGAGCCTTAGACTGCCAACCGGGCGATATTTTGGAGTACACAAATGGCGAAGAAAAAACAGCGAACCGCTGAAATGGGTAGGAAGAATAGCAATTGAATCTACTGGTACTTAGGCATTCAGTTCAATATTGTTGTGGGTACCAATACGATTGCCGTAGAACTTTGGGGAAAATATGGATTTAAAATTATTGGGACAACGCCAAAAGGGGTTAGACACGGAGGAATTCTATCATGGTACCAAGGCAAGTCTGCTGCCGGGTGACCTGATTGAATCCGGATTTTCTTCTAACTATGGGCAAAGAAACAAGGCGAAGTACGTGTACCTGACCGCCACCTTGAACGCGGCAATCTGGGGGGCGGAACTAGCCATAGGCGAGGGGGCTGGCAGAATTTATCGGGTAGAACCAACGGGACCGTTTGAAGATGATCCTAACGTAACGGACAAGAAGTTTCCGGGAAACCCAACAAAATCCTACCGAACTCTATACCCCCTCCGGATCATTGGTGAAGTAACAGGATGGGAAGGACACTCCCGCGAACAACTCACGGCCATGAAGGAGCATCTTGCCCGACTGAAAGAACTGGGGATCGAGGCGATAGAGGATTAGGCTACATGAAGCAATTAATTTCACACGGCTATGACGCAATTTTTATTTCCGAGCTCGGAAAGAAATTAGTCCAGAAAATAGACCCCTTTCAATGGGACTCCCCACACTCAGCCAGGAACTGCACCTATTTTTATAAGTTACCTTTGTAGCTGGATGCCCAGCCGAATAGTGCTTTCAATTTCTGCGCTGGATTGAACTTAAAGGCGGTGGAATCCCGAGTTTTTGATACGTAAAAATTGCCGAAATTAGTGATCGTCACGCTATTACCCGCTCTAAAAGAAGCATACAGGGTGTCGATTAACCCATCCAGGAATTGTTCTGCGGTTGATTCACTACATTTCATTTTTTCTGAATACAACTTCACAAATTCCTTATGCTTGATCGTTCGGTCTCTAGGTTCCATATCGCGTGGCCGGTGTTTAGGTAGGTTTATTGCCTTACTAAAAGCATCATTCTGAATGACTCTAATAAAAGTTTCCAACAAAAATTTGCCGAATAACTGAATGCATACAGGTGCTTTTAGCCTGATCAGTCCACTACCTCAGAAAAAATTTCACAGCAACTTGTCCGGCGTAATGGGAAGCTGACGCACGCGCTTGCCCGTAGCATTAAAAACGGCATTGGCCACGGCGGCGGCTACCCCCACAATCCCTACTTCACCGAGTCCTTTCACCCCGAGCTTGTTGGAGGCGGTTTCTTGCTCCCGAATAAAAATAGCTTCCAATTCGCCAATGTCCAGGTTGCTGGGAACGTGGTAATCGGCCAGCGAGCGGGTGACAAAGTTCCCCCAGCGGGGATCTACTTCCGAGGCTTCGGTCAGGGCCATGCCAATGCCCCACACGTTGCCGCCTATCACCTGGGAGCGGGCCGTTTTGGGATTCAGGATTTTGCCGGCACCCGTCACGGCCAGGAAGCGCGTCACCCGCACCATGCCGGTGTACTGGTTGACGTGTACCTCCGCAAAATTAGCGTTGAAACTGTGCGATGAGTAGTCGTCGGCGCGCTCCGGTGCTTTGGAGTCGGCTCTGGTCTGAAATTCGGAAATTTTTTCACTGACCATCAGCTGGGCGGCCGTGGGTCGGGCAAAATACTGTTTGCCCGACTGCGCGATGAGCTCCTCGGTTATTTTGATGCAAGCGTCATTTACCACATTGGCATAGCTCGTAGCGCCCACCGATCCCACCGAACCGGCCGCGGGCGGGAGGTCAGAATCGCCGATTTTTACCGTTATTTTATTCACAGGTAGGTCCAGGGCGTCGGCGGCTGTTTGGGCCAGAATCGTGTAGGTACCCGTTCCCAGATCGGCGGCGGCCAGTTCTATTATCGCCGCCACGTTGGTACCTTCTCTTTTGAGCTTTACAATTGCCGAACTGGGCCGCTGACGGGCCGGATAGGTACCGCAGGCTACCCCGTAGCCAATCAGGTCGTTGCCTGCCTGATTCTGGCGGGGTTGGGCTTTGCGTTTTTCCCACCCAAAGGCCTTGGCTCCTACTTCCAGGCACTGCACAACCGAACGCGACGACCAGGGCTTGCCGTTGGAAGGGTCACTTGCGGGCTCGTTTTTGATGCGCAATTCTATTGGATCCATGCCCAATTTGTAGGCTAGCTCGTCCATGGCCGATTCCAGGGCAAAACTACCAGCCGCTTTCCCCGGCCCCCGGGTGTAGGTAGGTAGGATGATGTTGAGCGGGACTACCCGGTACGTGATCAGCGAGTTAGGCGTGTCGTACATAACCTTGGACATGTCGCCGCAAGGCTCCACAAACACATTGTCAATGGCACAGTGGGTGGTGGTTTCGTGGGCCAGAGCGGTGAGTTTGCCGTCTTTGGTGGCCGCCAGGCTCACGTGCTGGAAATTGCATTGCCGCAGCCCCACCGAGTTTACCATCTGATGCCGGGTAAGCGCGAGTTGGACCGGGCGGTTGACCACCTTGGCTGCCACCGCGGCCAGCACCATGTTGGACCATTGGCCTCCCTTGGAGCCAAATCCCCCGCCTATGTACGGAGACACGATGCGGACATTGGCGGGTTTGAGGTTGAGGGTAGCGGCGGCGGCGTCCCGCGCTCCGGTTACGACTTGGGCGCTGTTGTACAGCGTCAGCGAATCGCCTTGCCACTCGGCGATGGTAGCGTGCGGCTCCATGGGATGGTGATGCTCGATGGGCGTGCCGTACACTTCTTCTATTTTTATTTCGGCATCGCGTAGTGCGGCCCTGGCGTCGCCCCGCCGGGCGTCTTCCATATCCTTTGGCCGTTCGGCTGTGTCGGCCAGTTTGTGAAAATCAACTCTGGGCTCTTTTTTGTCGTACTCCACCTTCACCAGATGGGCCGCGTGGATCGCCTGCTCAAAGGTATCGGCCACCACCAGCCCAATGTGCTGTCCGAAGAACTCTACCACCGGACTTTGCAACATGGCTCCGCCCCGGATACCGCCCTTCTCGTTGAGCTTGGGGGCATTTTTGTGCGTAATCACCGCCAGTACCCCCGGCGATTTTTCGGCCTCGGTGGAATCTATGGCTGTGATCCTGCCGGCGGCAATGGTGCTTTTAAAAATAACGGCGTAGGCCGTATTCTTTACCGGATGGTCTACCGAATAGTTCGCTTTGCCGGTCACCTTCAGGATGCCGTCTATCCGGTTGATGGGCGTGCCAATGGTTTTATTTTTCTCTTGCATAAAAGTGAATGATTTGGGGCGTCAGGATTTATCAGCGTTCAGGGCCTTTTGCAACGCCAGTACCATGCTGCGTTTTCCTAGCTCAACTTTGAATGTGTTGTGTTCCAACGGCCGGGCTTCGGCCATTTCGGTATCGGCGGCGAGCTTGAAGTTGGCTTCGGTAGCCTCTTTGCCCACCAGAAATTGCTCGGCCTTTGTAGCCCGCCAGGGTTTGTGGGCCACCCCGCCAAGGGCAAGGCGAGCCTGCACGATCCGATTGTTGTCAAGTTCCAGCGCCGCCGCTACCGACACGAGCGCGAAGGCATAGGAGGCCCGGTCGCGCACTTTGAGGTAGTAGGAGTGGGGCGCAAACTTATTTGTTGGGAGTTCGATGGCCGTGATCAGCTCGCCATGATTCAAGTTGGTGTCTTTTTCGGGGGTAGTGCCCGGCAGGCGATGGAAATCAACAAACGGAATAGTCCGTTCCTGTCCGCTGGCATCCCTCACCTTCACCACGGCATCCAGCGCGGCCAGGGCTATGGACATGTCCGACGGGTAGACGGCCACGCATTGTTCCGACCAGCCAAAAATGGCGTGCATGCGGTTGATGCCTTCCAAAGCCCCGCAGCCGCTGCCCGGCTCACGCTTGTTGCAGGGCATGGAAGTTTCATAAAAATACGCGCAGCGGGTTCGTTGCAGCAGGTTGCCACCGTTGGTGGCCATGTTGCGGAGTTGCCCCGAAGCCCCGGCCAGAATGGCCTGACTCAGGAGGGGGTAGTTTTGCCGAATCAGCGGGTGGTTGGCGGCGTCGGTATTTTTACCCAGTCCGCCAATGGAAACTCCTCCCTTGCTGGCTCCCGCCGAAAGTACCTTGATCTCCGTCAGGCCGAGCCGGGAGATGTCAATCAACTCGTCGGGTCGTTCCACCTCTTCTTTCATCAGATCCAGAAGGTTGGTTCCGCCCGCCAGAAACCGAGCATTGGGGTTTCCGGTCAGTAGTTTTACGGCCGACGTCACGTCTTTGGCCCGGGTATATTTGAATGGTTGCATCTAGTCTAATGAGTGAATGAGTGAGGGGGCCGCCCCCACGGTGAGAGAAGGAGTGAATAATTTTTGCTATATGTTGATAACCAGTCAAATGTGTTTTCAAATAATAGTAAACCAATCACTACACCTATGCTACTTTCAATCAGTATGGATTGGATAATCCCTATGTAATCTTTGCGACCTCTGCGTAAATTCTTTGTAATCTCTGCGGGTAATAAAATCGCCAGTCTAGCAGGTTCCCTATTTGCATACTAATTCATGGATAAGTCACGCTATCCTTCCATCCGAAAGGTTTGCTCCACGGGTTTGCCGGTATGTACCTCTTTGATGGCGGCCACGATGTTGGGGTATGCCCCGCAGCGGCACAGGTTGCCCGACATCCGTTCCCGAATCTCCTCGTCGGAAAGCTGCACCGGAGCGGGCTTCTGACGGATGTTTTCGGTTACGTAGCTGGCGTGGCCTTTCTTCGCTTCGTCGAGCAGGGCCACCGCCGAGCAGATTTGTCCGGGCGTACAGAAGCCACACTGAAAACCGTCGTGTTTCAGGAAAGCCTCTTGTATGGGATGCAATGCCGTGCCCGTCGCAATGCCTTCGATGGTCTTGACGGTACTTCCCTCGCAACTGGCCGCCAAGGTCAGGCAGGAAAGCACCCGACGCCCGTCCACGAGTACCGTGCAGGCGCCGCATTGGCCGTGGTCACAGCCTTTTTTGGTTCCGGTGAGTTCTAGTCTTTCGCGCAGCGTATCCAGCAGGCTCATGCGGGAATCCACCGTCAGTTTGCGGGGAGTACCATTTACCTGTAAGGCCAGATTTACCCCGTTTTCGAGGGTAGCCGTCGAAAAATCAACGGGCGCTACGGGCACCGGGCGCGTAAGTACCCGTTCAGCGGCAGCCGACTGCCCGGCCAGGATTCCCCCGCTCGCCAGGGCGATGAGCTTAAGGAAGTGACGTCGGTTGACACCCGAATCCATAATTTCTGCCAGGTCTTCGGGCATTAAATCCTCGAACAGCTGTTTTTCGTCTTCGGTGAGTTGCGATAGTTCGTTTTCCTCCTGCATACGGAATGGGATTGAATTCGTGTATAAAATTGAACGAATGGGTGGGTAGTTGATAGTTCAAGAGCCAGACGATACATGAAAAAATTCTCTGGGGGCGGTGCGGGTTTTATATCCAGGAGTTTTCTGTAAAAAATTGTACCAACGGGGTACTTTGGAAATCTAATTTGGGATCGGCGGCTTTTCAAAAAATGAACCAGAGCCAAAGCTTTTTGTTCAAAAATTGACGCATGACTTCTCGTGTTCTTATCCCAAAAATCAGGCTTCCTATAAGCCAGGAATCCAAAAGGCGGGGTACTTCATTCGTAGATTTTATCGGTAAAAAATGCCTTATGGAGGAGAATAAATAAAGCCGCCGGAGGTACTTCGCCGGAAAAGAGGCAAAGGCATTCCCATGAGCGCTCAGGTTTTACCCGCTCTATCAGCCGCCAAGCGATAGCAATGAAGCATTTTTTCAGCAAACCTGGACAAAATCAAGTAGATCAGCCAATACAGCCTCCTCTGTACCCTGATCACCAATCTTAGCTATGAAAAGTGATCGTAGCGAGCTTTTACCCCCCTATCTTTACCCCTACCTTCCGCATGGACCCCCTACTTATTGTCAGCGTTGGCATCGCCGTAGTGCTTTTTTGTATCATCGTGCTGCGTTTGCACGCGTTGTTGTCGCTTTTGCTGGCCGCGCTATTTACCGGCATCCTGACTTCCCAGGCGCAGATTTATGAATATGCTATCCACAGCTCCATGAACGATGCCGCCGCCAAAGCCCTGTCCACGCAATCCATCGGGTTGCGTTTGTCCAACGCATTCGGCAACACGGTGGGCAAAATCGGGATTCTCATCCTGTTTGCTTCCCTCATCGGCACGGCCCTGATGAAAAGTGGTGGGGCGGAGCGCATTATCCGCAGTGTTATGGCGCTGGTGGGGCAGAAGCGCGCTTCTTTCGCCTTCCTTTCGGGAAGTTTTGTGTTGGGGATTCCGGTATTTTTTGATACCGTATTCTATTTGATGATTCCGCTGGTCAAGTCCTTGAGCGTGCGCCATCCGGGGCGGTTTAGCCTGTACCTGATGTGCGCCATTGCAGGTGGGGTTATGTCGCATTCGCTGGTACCGCCCACGCCGGGGCCCTTGTATGTAGCCAAGGAGCTGGGCGTGGACATCGGCGTGATGATGATCGGCGGCCTGGCGGTTGGCGTCATTACCGTACTGTGTGGATACCTGTACGCCCTGTGGGCCAATGCAAAATGGGAGCTTCCCATGCGCGATACGCCCGACATCACGATAGAAGAACTGGAACACAACGCCGAAATCAAAGATCAGGATTTGCCAGGACTTGGACTTTCCCTCCTGCCCATCGTATTGCCCATTCTGCTCATTACCGGCAATACCTTTCTGGGGATGGTCATTCCTCCTGGAGAGACGGAGGTGGCTGGATTTCCGGCGTACCTGCTGACTACTTTTCAACTGATCGGCGATGCCAACATTGCGCTGTTTATTTCGGCTTTTATCGCGCTGTATCTGATGTGGAGCCGGTTGAAGAATGCAGAGCTTTTTAGTAAAAATGTTTCGGAATCGCTCATGAGCGCGGGTATGATTATCCTCATTACCAGCGCCGGAGGTACCTTTGGACAAATGTTGCAGCAAACGGGAATCGGCGTGGAGATCGGACAAATGGCCCAGGGCTACCAAACGGCGATTTTGCCCCTGGCGTTTCTGATCACGCTGGTGGTACGAACGGCCCAGGGGTCAGCCACGGTGGCTATGGTGACGGCGGTGGGCGTGATGAATGGGTTTAGCAGTGCGCAGGGCTTCGGTTTTCATCCGGTGTACCTGGCCATTGTGATCGGCTGCGGTTCCAAGATTTTCCCCTGGATGAACGACAGTGCTTTTTGGATTATCACCAAAATGGCGGGAATGGTGGAAAAAGAAACGATCCGGTTCTTTTCCTATTTGCTCACCGTCATGGGGATTGCCGGACTTATTGCGTCTATGGTATTGGCCAAACTTTTTCCCTTTGTGTAAACCGTGATCATGAAACCTACCACCGAAAGTACCCTGCTCAAAACCGCACCGTCCGATAATGTGGGCATTGTCACCAATCCCCTGGGGCTAGTTAAAGGAACGAGGATTTCCGACGATCTGGTACTCGTTCAGGATGTACCCATGGGGCATAAAGTTTCCCTGGAAGATTTGCCCGAGGGCCGTGCGGTAATCCGGTACGGACAGGTTATTGGCTATACCACCACCGATATTCCCAGTGGGGCCTGGCTGAACGAAACGAATATCGTGATGCCCCAACCGCCCAACCTGGAAGATCTTGTGTACCAACCCGACCCGGCACCGGCCCCGGAACCGCTGACCGGCTACACATTTCGGGGGTATAGAAATGCCAACGGGACGGTGGGTACCAAAAATGTGCTGGGTATTACCATCAGCGTGCAGTGCGTGGCGGGCATGACCAACTACATCAGCGCCAAAATCAAACAGGAATTACTCCCACGCTACCCCAATGTGGACGACGTGGTTACTTTCAATCATTCCTATGGCTGCGGCATTGCCATTGAAGCCCCGGCGGCCATGATCCCCATCCGGACGATCAAGCACATTGCTCAGAACCCGAATTTTGGCGATGAGGTAATGATCATTGGCTTGGGATGCGAGAAGTTACGACCCGAACGCCTGCTACCTACCTCCGAGACCAACGACCGGAATTCTATTCTCTATTTGCAGGATGAAGCCTTCACTGGTTTTGAGGAAATGGTGGACGGCATCATGGTGGTAGCCGAAAAGCACCTCAAAAAACTGAACGAACGGCAACGGGAAACTTGCCCGGCCTCCGACCTCGTAGTGGGAATGCAATGCGGCGGCAGCGATGCTTTTTCGGGGTTGACGGGCAACCCGGCGGCTGGCTTTGCGGCCGATTTGATCGTCCGGGCCGGTGGGTCGGTTATGTTTTCGGAAGTGACGGAGGTACGGGATGCCATCCATTTGCTGGTGGCCCGTGCCGCCAACGAGGAGGTAGCCCAGGCCCTGAAAGCCGAAATGGCCTGGTACGATGCTTACCTGGCTCAGGGGCAGGTGGACCGTTCGGCCAATACTACGCCCGGCAACAAGCGGGGTGGGCTGAGTAATATCGTGGAAAAAGCCCTGGGTTCCATCGCCAAGTCGGGTACTAGTCCGATTGTGGATGTGGTGGCACCGGGAGAGAAGATTCGCACCAAAGGGCTGAATTTTGCGGCTACCCCCGCCAGTGATTTTGTGTGTGGTACGCTCCAACTCGCCGCCGGCATGAATGTACACGTGTTTATTACGGGCCGGGGTACTCCCTACGGCTTGTCCATGGTGCCGGTGGTGAAGGTCAGTTCCAACTCCAAGCTCAGCAACCGCTGGTTCGACCTGATTGATTTTGACGCGGGCCCCATCGCGTTCGGCACCAAAACCATCGAAGAAATGGGCTGGGAGCTCTTTCAGCTAATTTTGGACGTAGCCAGTGGCACCAAAAAAGTCGCTACGGATCGGTTGGGACTATACAATGATCTGGTGTTGTTCAATCCGGGGCCATTGACGTAGGCCCAAGTCGGTTTTGTAAGGCTATGTATTGGAAACCAGGAGGTACTGTTGTGAGTGACTGCAAAACTTGCGTATATTTACCAGTCCAGTGAAAGTCCTTGACAGAGAGTCTTTTCTAGTTCGAAAATCAGCAATAGCATGACAGAAACCAAACTAAGTTTCATATCCTTAGTAGCCTCCTCCGTTGTGTTGCTACTTGGGGACGCTTTGCAGGAACTGAGCCCTGACACGATTCATTGGACTATTTGCCTATCCATCAGTTTTCTGCTCTTTATCGGGGGACTGCCGGCCATTCGTTCCCTTATGGGCCAAACTGGTAGTATCCTCAGATTACTCGTCATCTGTATTTTGCTCATAGGTGCGTTGGCAGGGGCGAGTATGCAGGTATTGTTTAGAGCGAATATCCTACTTCGGGAGGCTCATGCAACGGAAGCCGTAGGAATTTTATCCCAGAGTTTTGCATTGACCCTGTCTACCTTGGTTCCTGGAATTTTCTATCCTTTGGGTCTGATCTTACTCTCCATTACCCTGTTCCTTACAAAACAATATAGGGTCTGGAAGGTAGGTCTGCTTTTGCTTGGAGCCGTGTTATTTCCGGTAGGACATGCCGTAGGTCATCCAATAGCCCTTCTCGGGGGAGACGTCCTTCTGGTTTGTGCGTGGTTTTTGCTCACGCCTATATTTTCCACTAATTTCTATGAAACCCAACGCCTCGAAGGGGCCGATCCCGGGCGGGGTGTTTAGTGCTTCCGACTCTCTATACTATTAACCGCTGATGCCTCCGGGGTACATGGCTTTACGGAACATTTGGAACCATATACCCCAAAGAAAAAAACAAAATCAGTAGTACAATGGACTTTATAAAGCTAGTTCCAAACGTCTTTTACCGCGACATCAAGGATGCCCTGAAACCATTTGCTGATTGTCTTGAATTTGAAATTGAGCATGTCGAAATAAAATCAGAGAATCCGTTTTGTGTTGTGGCGAAAAATGGATTGAGACAGAATGATTTTTCGAAATGAGGCGCTGGCAAACGAGCATAATCCGGAGTTTAGGCTGGTAACTGAGAATATTGAGGAAGTATATCAGAAAGTCTCTTCCACGCATCCAGAATTTCTGCATCCTAATTTGAGTAATATGCAGGTACGCCCTTGGAAAGCAAAGGAATTCGCTCTCTTGGACAAGCAACTTGGGATACTAATTCAGGAATGGTAAGGAATCAGGATCACAGCTTCTAAGCCTTCCGCATACCAGGTTATTAGAGGCCCGTCATTCGCTCCATCTGCTCGGGATACCGGGCTCCGCTGATCTCGATTTTTGCGGCGGCTTCTTCAATCTCACCAAGGTCTGCCGGTGAGAGTTCAATGGCCAGTGCGCCAAGGTTTTCCTCCAATCTATTCAGTTTTGTAGTACCGGGAATGGGCACGATCCAGGGTTTTTGGGCAAGCAGCCAGGCCAGGGCAATCTGAGCTGCCGTTGCTTCCTTTTCCTGGGCAATTCTATGGAGTAGGTCTACCATTGCCTGGTTCGCCTTGCGGTTTTCGGCACTGAATCGGGGAACGGTGGAGCGAAAATCGGTACTGTCTAGTTTCGTATTCTCATTAATTGTTCCGGTTAGGAAGCCCTTGCCCAGCGGACTGAATGGCACAAATCCGATTCCCAGTTCTTCCAAAGTGGGTATTATTTCGTTTTCAGGCTCCCGGGTCCACAGGGAGTACTCGCTTTGCAGCGCAGCCACCGGGTGAACTGCATGGGCCCGGCGAATCGTTTTGGCGCCTGCTTCGGAAAGGCCAAAGTGCTTTACTTTTCCTTGCAGAATTAAGTCCTTCACCGCCCCCGCTACATCCTCAATAGGTACTCCGGGATCTACACGATGCTGATAGTACAGGTCAATCACCTCCACCTTCAATCGTTTTAACGATCCTTCGACAACCTTCTTAATGTGTTCAGGTTGGCTATTAATGATACTCCACCGGTCGGTGTCAGTAGGGCTGGGTGACCAGCCGAACTTGGTTGCTACTACCACTTCCCCGCGAAAAGGTGCTAAGGCTTCCCCCAAAAGCTCCTCATTTACTAACGGCCCGTACACTTCGGCGGTATCAAAGAAGGTAACACCTCTTTCCACGGCGGCACGAAGCAGGGCGATCATTTCCTTCTTATCTCTCGGCGGCCCGTACGACCAGCTCATACCCATGCATCCCAGCCCAAGTGCCGACACGTCCAATCCACTCGTACCCAATATTCTTTTCTGAATCGGTTTCATTTTTTAATTAATTCGTTTTTGCAGTCAGTGGGTTTCAGCGGAACGCTGCCCAGTTATTTTCTTTTTAAGTAGTTGATAAATAACATATTGGATGTCATTTGACCAAGTCATTCCTACAATTGTATCAGATGATATAAGCGTTTTGTCATATCGAAGGATCAGCTTACCGCACATCTTTTTCAATCTTCGCTTCCTTGATGGCATAGATGGCATTGGCAATCCTGGGGAAACCTATGTAAGGATAGCAATGAACCATGGCTGAGATAAGAGTTTCTTTATCATTCCCCACCTTCATATTTCCGATAGCGTGTGAAGCCATCTGTCTTTCAGTGCCACCTAAGGTAGCCAACGCACAAAAGATCATCAGTTCCCTTGTTTTGATATCCAGTCCACTTCTCGTATAGAAATCACCGAAGCAGGACTCTGTCAATATACGGGGTAGTGCTTCGGCAAATTCACCGGGTAAATCTTTCGTGTTTTGCTTCATGCCGTCTCCGTAGATCGGATACTGCATTTCTTTCCCTTTTTCAAATCGTTCACCCTCCGCAACGGTTGTTTGGTTTGGCAACGGAAGTACGATTTGGCGGCTTCTGAACACACTGTTGATGGTATCCAGCGCATTTAACACTTTGGGGTAGCCAATAAATGGGGCCAATTGATACACAACCTCCCTTATTTCAATCGGTTCGACCCCAATGTTCAGCGCAGCGTTCGTATGCGCTTTCAATTGAGGCAATGTCTGATTCGTAGTGAGTGCCGTAATGGTGATCAGTTCTCTTGTTTTATCGTCCAGGTTTCCGATATAGAAAAGTTCGCCAAATATAAAGCGCTGTAGGATGGTCATTAACTCTGGATCGGTTGCATGCATTACAACGGGTGCACCAAACAGTTGCTGATACTTTTTATTGGCCCGGTCCGCTCGGGTTGTATCTCCGGTGCTTTGAGTGGGTTTTCTGACCTGTGATTGTGCCTCCAATAAGGAGCAACAAAAAATAAGAGTGATGAACAGAATACGTTTCATGGTAGTCGTTGATTGGGTTACAACCATTAATTAAGTGACCGGTATTCGTTGGGTGATTGACCAACTTTTTGTTTGAAGAATCTGGTAAAATGGGACGGGTATTTGAAGCCCATTTCAAAAGCAATTTCGCTGATAGACTTGCTGATATCGAATATTTTCTCCTTTGCAAGATCAATCACTTTTTCCTGTATATAGTCTATGGCCGTTTTTCCGGTTTCTTTCTTTACCAGATCACCAAAATAATTGGCTGATAAATTGAGCTGTTCTCCACAGTAGGCCACCGAAGGCAGACCGATCGTTTGGGGCTTATCTGACTGAAAATAGTCATCCAGCAATTCCTCAAACCGTATCAGTATATCCTTGTGGATATGATCTCTGGTAATAAACTGCCGGTCGTAGAAGCGAACGCAGTATTTCAACAATAATTCGATCGTGCTCACGATCAACGTCTTGCTGTGTTTGTCAATAGGATGCTCCAATTCATACCGAATCTTTTGAAAACAATCCAGAATAACCTCCCTTTCCCGGTCTGAAAGGTGAAGCGCTTCGTGTACATCGTACGAAAAAAAACTATATTCTTTAATATTTTTGCCCAGGGAAGTACCTCGGATCAAATCAGGATGAAATGTTAATGCCCAGCCAGTCGGTTGCAATATCTCTCCATGGCCATCATGCCCAAATACCTGCCCCGGTGCGATAAAAAGCATAGTTCCGTCCTCGTAATCATACTGATGGCGGCCGTATTTTAATCCCCCACTTTTTCCTTCTTTTAAAAAGACAATGTATAACTCAGACAGGCAACGTCCTTCCTCTATCGGGATTGACTTCGACTGGTCGAGCACACCAATCAATGGGTGCTGGGTCTTTTGACCTCTTTCCGTATTGAATTGAGATACCTTCTCTATTTTTTTTATTGCATCCATAGCTGTTAGCTAATTGTGGTTCAAAAGTAAGGTATGGTGTCGGTACTTGACCTACTTGCATTTCCAATCAGTAAAACTGGTAAGTGATCCAGTAATTTGTATAAGCGGCAGATAGAATTTAGTAGGACATTTGCCATGGAATTAATAGACAAACGAATAGTAAATCAAAATAGAATCCAGTATGAAAGTAAAAGTTTTGTTAGTTGGGTACTTCCTCTTCCTGCTTGCTTTTGTCAAAGTACAAGCTCAGGCTAGTCCGGATACCACAAAGACTGAAAAAAAATACCAGGCAAAAGCGCCGACAACACAGCCGTTTGGTGCGGAGGCTTTCAAAGCATCGGACAAAACAACCGTAAGGTGGTTGGGTATGGCCGGATTTCTCGTCAACAGCCGGGGAACCACATTTATGGTTGATCCCTTACTGGAAGGCTATGATATGCCGTTGTTAATGGACTTCCCAATTGTGCCCAAAGCGGTTCCGCACGTAGATGCCATTTTTGCCACGCATAGCGATAATGACCATTATAGTGTTGAGACTTTCAAGGATTTGGCCGCCGTAACCAGGGAATATCATTCTACGGTATACGTGGATTCATTGATGAAAAACGAAGGACTACCTTCATTTGGTCATAAAATTGGAGACACGTTTGCTTTTGGGTCCCATTCGGGTAAAATTGACTCCTGCCGATCATGCCTGGCAAAATGCTTATCCGGGCGTAAGTAAGCGGCACTTTGAACCCGGCGATGCCTGCGGTTTCTGGTTTGACACACCGGATGGTAGCATTTGGGCACCGGGCGATTCGCGTCGGATGCCCGAACTATTACACCTGCCTGCGCCCGATCTTATTTTGCTGGATTATTCCGAAGATAGTGAATGGCATTTTGGATTGGAAGGCTCCGCCGAACTGATCAATGCCTATCCGAATGCCAAGGTACTGTTGGGGCATTGGGGGTTTGTTGATGCGCCTGATTTTACCCCGTTCAATGGCGACCCGGAGCGGTTGAAGAAGCTGGCAGTAAACCCAGAGCGCATTTACGTGCTGGCACCGGGAGCGCCCTTATTGCTTGATTGGGTAAAGAAATAGGCGGGACGCATTAGTCCGATGTAGGGAGGCTGTACGTGATAATTTGCAGCCCGTGATCGTATAGAGTCGAGTCAAGTAGCTGAGGTTGAATCACTCTGGTGGAGTCGCCAAAGAGGCGGGTACCCTGGCCCAATATCAGTGGGTTCAGCTTAATTTTCACCTGATCGATCAGATCATTTTCGAGAAGCCAGCCCGCAAACTGCCCGCCTCCGCAGAGGTAGATGTCCGTTCCGTTTTGTCGCTTCAAGGCCCTGACTTCTTCCAGATCCATGGGTTTTGTATGCACCGATTCACCTGGCTGCTCAAAGGTCAGGTGGTTAGAAAAAATGTAATGCTGCATACCGGCATAGGCGGGCTGACCTGGTTTCAAGCCGTACGCGTAGCCAAATTCGTACGTCTTTCGGCCCATAATCACCGTGTCGAAGTTTTTCAGGTCGGCCAGGTACCTTTCCACTCCGCTCCCGCTGCCGACAAACCCCTCTACATTATCATCAGGGCCGGAGATATAGCCATCGAGGGATACTGCTACGTAATAGATAATCTTTCGCATGATCGCTGGGTTTGTTCGTGTAAAAACCGGTTGTGTCCAGGTTGGTTTATCTCACAAACAAGTTGCCAGACATCCTACCTCAACTGCTAAATCACTGCCTCCAAAATCGCAATACATTCAGCTCTTTACCTGGCCAGATGGTAGTTTAAGCAAAAGTAGGAGAGTAAAATATGTAAGCCCACCTTGGTAGCAATTTTCTAAACACATCCATTATTTTTTCAGAATTCCTTTCTCAACGCTTGCATTGATCAAATTCTCCGCATAATTCCAAATCGTTGCGGAGCCATTTTTAATGGCCTTCTTCTTATCGTAAACTTTTTGATAGGGTACCTCAAATTCCGCCCAGGTTCCCCCATTGTTCGAGGTGTTTTGGAGCAAGGGTTCAAACCGATCCATTGATTTGGCGAATTTGGCTTCATCAGTCATGCCATCTTCAAACTCTTGCCAAATGGCAATAAATTCTTCGGCTTGCTCGGGGGGTAAAAGCCCGAAAATTCGTTTGGCCGCAATCAGTTCTTCGTCTGTATTAGTGTGGTTTTTTGTAGTGTCGTAAATAAACGTATCCCCCGCATCAATTTCTACTAGGTCATGGATTAAAACCATTTTCAAGACTTTAAGCACGTCAATGGGATTATCAGCATGTTCCGCTAGAACGAGGGTCATCATGGCTAGATGCCAACTATGCTCAGCGTCATTTTCCGGCCGGTCACTGTTGAATAACTTGGTTTTACGTTGAATGTATTTTAATTTGTCAATTTCTTTAATAAATTGTATTTGTTTGACTAAATTATCAGTTTGCATTACCTATAAATTTTAAAAAACAGAATTGTTATTGTCAAAACTATTCAAATTTTTTTGAATGTGTATGAATTGGTGAAACACAGATATGAATTTCCTGAAGTCCGTCTTAGGGAAGCTAATTTATATACAAGGATTGATGAATTGTACTTGACTAAATTTGGTACATAGAATAGGATATGAGGCCCCATTGAATCACAAACTATTGAGGCTTGGCTTACGTCCATGCGTAGTTTGTCAAGCCCATGGCTAGCTAGTTTTTCCTGCTAATTGCTTTGTATTCTGCTAGTTTATCATTGTCATTACGATATTCAATGCATCTTTTGGGTCACATTTAATAGTAGGTTCAACCCCGATTTTATCAAGCCTTTTTCCATCAAAAGTGTAGTAATCTAGCATCGGAATTGTCAATGCTAAATTCTGTATATAGAAATACTCCATACTGATCACTGCACCAGCTGTTTTATCACCAATTACGCTAGCAATATTTTCCTTTTGCAGCGTGTAGACAAAAGGTTCGCTAGCACTAGCTGTGTTTTGACTTGTCAGAATAAATATTTTTCCTTTAAATGTAGTAGGTAGCGGTTCCGTTACAAGACACAATCCGTCAATTCCATTTTTTACTTCCTTCTTGAACCACGCATAATTCGCATCGTTCATTACTTTAAATTTTTTGTAATCTTCAATCGCAGGCGGCAAACTATGAGTGTTCCAATAATGCTGGGATAACATTACTCCACCGTATAGTACCTTGTTTGTCAGATACTGGCAAATACGCATTCCACCTTCCATATTTCCTCCGGTATTTTGTCGTAAATCAATAACCAGGTTTTCAGCTTTGGACTTTACAATGTGTAACATTAAGGTATCAATATCTTTGACCCTGAAATTAAAAGCAGGAACATCCAATAGAAGTGTTTTTGAGTTTAGTTCTTTTAAGGAAGGCCTCAGCTTACTTTCAGGTTCATCGTATCCGGCAGTTGCAAAATTGGTGGCTCCATCTTTATTTCCGGTAATTACATAATGGGAAAATGGCAACTCTTTGGCCTTATAAAAAAATCCGTATGCGAACTCAGCATCATCTTCTGCTATTTTCGCAAAGTCAGTCATGTCTTTTGAAAAATTTATCCATTCTGTTGTTTGTAAAATACTCTTGTTGTAGATGTATGTTTCGGTCAGTACTTTTGTATCTTCCCACAAACGGGAATAGTCTTTTGGTTTTTCTACCTGATTTACAACTGTGGCTTCAAGTTTACCGTAAATTTTACCAGAAGTCTTACCAATTAAGTTTGCATTGATGATGCTGTTATTTTGCGTTCCCTGTATAAAGTATTTCTTCTTCGAAAGTATTAAAAATCCGCTTATCTGTCCATTGTTAACTACGATACTATCCAATTCGATCAAACTTCCATTAGACTGAAACATATTTTTTGCAAGAGATGCTTTAATGCCGCCTACTATCCTTTTATGGGCATTTGGTGCAGAGGTTCCAATTAAGTAATTGTCTTTCTGTTGTAAAATGAGATTGATTGTCATCAAACCGTATTCACCTGTTGTTAGATTAGTTTTCCAATAAATTTTTTGGCCAAACGTATTTAGACATAAGATTATAGCCAACGTTGTCAAGCAAAGTTTCATACTAATTCTATTGTTTAATTTATCCTTAAATACAAGCTGTTTCAATTGAAAAAAGTGGTTAATCTGTTCAAAATAAAAACCAAAGCAGAATATAAATTATATTTTTCGCACTAATTTTGCTATGGTTTCAGGGAATTCTCCTTTTTTTAGTTCAGTAATAAGCTTTTCAAATTCAGAATAAATTTTAATTAACTTGTTATCTGTAAAACTATTTTGTCTGTGATTTAATTCTTTAATAGTCATTATGTTTTTTTCTGATTCTTAATTTTGGCGAATTGATTGCTAAGCTGACCGCTGACTCCTATACATGCGAAATGGTTGCAGTACTTTCTGTATAATTTAGTATTTTTCCTATTTAATGTTGTACTTTTATTGTCATATTTTTTGTATTATCCTATCCTTATGCATCAGTTTGAGCTGTTTTAGTGCTACACATTACTGGCAGGCAACATCTGTATACCCAAAACCAGTTTGCCTTATCCCTCCAAATATAGTGATAACCGTAAAATATAAATAGTAGAACTTATCAACTGGATAGCGTTACGATTTATGCATAGGTGATTGCTTCTGAGGGCACGAGCAAATCCCTCCCCCGAACGATTTCCCATCAGTAACGTTGTGATACTATACGAAATATAATTATTCTCCGAAACCCTCTCGGATAAAAACGTAATCCAGATGCGAATAGCAGAACAAAAAACTACCTCTATGCCAGACATTACTATTTCAGACCGCCGCGACGTAAAGATTGAAGACATCCTGACGTTGTACAAAGCCAATGAATGGAGCGCCGCTGGCAAGCCCGACGAACTCCACAAGGGACTCCTCAATTCCCACTCACTCTTTACCGCCTGGGAAGGCGACAAGCTGGTAGGCCTGGGCAACGCTATATCGGATGGGTACCTTGTGGTGTACTACCCGCATTTCCTGGTGCATCCCGACTATCAGGGCCGGGGCATTGGCATTCGGCTTTTGGAAAAGATGCAGGAAAAATACGGCCATTTTCACATGCAGGTGCTTACCGCTGACGGCGACACGGTGGAGTTCTACAAAAAAATCGGGTTCAAACGCGCCGGCGAAACCAAATCCATGTGGATTTACGACGGAGATGAGCATTGATACCGGATGGCTGACCGAGCCTGTCTGAGAGGGCAATTGCGCTGACGGTATTCCTGATAAAAAAGTGAACCTTTCGTCATCCAGGCATTGCTTCCCGATGGACTTTTTTGTAGTTTTGGTTGGTAGGTAGCCCTCTACCCAAGCCCCGATTTCCTTTTGGCTTTCAACCAAACTCTGTGCAGTACCATGGAAAAATTCACCACGATTGGCGAATACATCGGCAGTGTTCCAAGATGAGAAAGGCCAACAAGAAGATGCTCGTTGAAAAATAATCAATTCTTCACCTGAATCTATTCACCCGATGAAATTAGTTGGTTTTTCCGGACTCTTAGCTGTCCTGATCCTTATTTCCCAACGCTTTGGTCCCTCCGCAACCAGTTCCGATCCGTCCTTGGTGGCTCCATCCATCCTGACCGGCGCGGATCAGGTAGCTGCCTATATACCCCATCTGAAAGGCAAACGGGTAGGGATGCTGGTGAATACTACCTCCATCATCGGCACCACCCCAAGCGTGGATAGCCTGCGCGCCCTGGGCGTGGATATCCGCATGATTTTTGGGCCCGAGCACGGGTTCCGGGCCAATGCCAGCAATGGGGCCAAGGTGACCGATGAGGTAGATCCCAAGACGGGTATTCCGATTGTGTCTTTGTACGGAAAGAAAAACAAACCTTCTCCCACGGAAATGGAGGCCCTGGATATTCTGATTTTTGACATTCAGGATGTGGGGTGCCGATTTTATACCTATATCAACACCCTGCGCGACGCCATGGAGGCCTGCGCCGATGCCGATAAGGAGCTGCTCATTCTGGATCGGCCCAATCCCAACGGCTATGTGGATGGGCCCGTACTCGACATGAGTCTGACGTCCGGTATCGGCAAGTTTCCCATACCCATTACCCACGGCATGACGATTGGAGAGTTTGCCCGGATGATCAACGGTGAAGGATGGATGGCGGGTAAAAAGCAGTGCCGGCTTAACATCATCCCCCTGAAAAACTATACCCATGCCCGCGACTACTCCCTACCAGTACCTCCCTCGCCAAACTTGAACACCCAGCAGTCGATCCTGCTGTATCCATCCCTTTGCCTTTTTGAGGGGACTATCCTGAGTCAGGGACGAGGTACCTACATGCCCTTTACGGTACTGGGTAGTCCGGCTTTGAAAGGTAAATACGCCTTTTCGTTCGCGCCCAAAAGTATCCCCGGCATGTCCGAAACACCCCTGCATCAGAATGAAAATTGCTACGGGCTGGATTTGAGAACGTACGATACCGGAGCCGATCGCCGGAAGGGACAAATTAACCTCCGCTGGATGATGGATCTGTACAAGGCCTATCCGGTCAAAGAAAAATTCTTTGACCGGACGCAAAGCAAACAAATGGGGGATATTGACAAACTCGCCGGCACCGCCCGATTCAAGGAACAGATCATCGCCGGTAGGAGCGAGGCAGAAATTCGCAAAAGCTGGGAGCCCGGACTATCTCAGTACAAGCAAATGCGAAAGAAATACCTAATCTACCCCTGAATGCTTTTGAATCGAAAAAGTAGGGGCTGCCTACAGGTCTCTTTCAAAATAGAGATACACGTACACGGCTGATCCAAAACTGGTAGTGCTGGTGGAGGCTAACTTCCAGCCTGTCTGCGCGTATTCGTCAAGCTTGGCTTGTATGTCGGCCGTAGAGGAGTTCAGGATGTGGTTCGAGTCAAGGGTAAGCTTGCTGTAATAAATGAAGCTTTCGAGTTTATATTCTTTCATACCAGGTAACGATATTGGTTGGATTGCTGATTATTTCAAACAAAAACAATACTACTCATTAAACTTGTCAAGGCCAAAGCTGCGAGTGAACATACTACCTTTTTAAGTTGGGAAAATTCAAGATCACCCTCGGAAGGTATTTGAAAATGGGTGGTTGCAGGCCATCAGGATTTGCGCAAAATTGGTAATTTCCAATAAACTAGTCTATCATTTCGCCCGGTGCCCGCCATTATTCTGCCATTCCGACATTCATTCATTCTAACATTCACTCATTCAAAATTGAACTCGGCCTCCTATCCCCCCAGGGCTGGGCGGTTTCTAGCTGGGCCGCCAGCCGGAATAGCAAATCCTCTTCGCCCATTCGTCCGGTAAACATCACCCCCACGGGTAGGCCCGTGTCGGACCAGTGGAGGGGGACCGACATGGAAGGTTGGCCGGTCATGTTGGCGATTGGGGTAAAGGGAATATAGCTGAACGTCCGTTCGACCAATTCATTAATAATCTTGCTGCCTTTCAGAAAACTATACCCACCGGTTTTCTGGAGGATTTTTAGGGAAATGTTTTCCTGCGTTGTGTTCTGCAGGTCACCGATCTTGATGGGGGGCTTCGATAGCACGGGGGTCAGCAGCACGTCGTATTGCTGGTGCAAAGCGGCCATTTTGCGGGAAAGCTGATTCCACAGGAAAAGCGCCTGTGCGTAGTCGGCACCCGTGTACACTTCGCCCAGTTTGGCCAGCAGCCAGGTGTTCAGTTCAATATCCGAGGTAGCTACCGGACGCCCCAGGTAGGTGGCCAGGTTTCGGATGGCGGCGGCAGTTTCACTCACCACCATCGGGAAAAACATATCTTTGAAAGCTTCCGGACCGTAGGGGAGGGGGATTTCCGTTACGTCGTGGCCCAGGCTTTGGAGCAGACGGGCGGCTTTTTCCACGGCCCGCACACATTCCACGTCTACCGATTGGGCGGCGTACGGGTGGCGGCTGCACAGGGCCACCCGGAGGGTTCCGGGGTCCCTGCCTACTTCCTCCGCGTAAGGGCGTTCGGGGCTCTGTACCCAAAACGGATCACCGGGGGCATAGCCTTGCAGGATGTCCAGCAGCACGGCGCTGTCGCGCACCGACCGGGTTACCGATCCTTCGGCTACGGCTCCTCCCCAGGCCTCTCCAAATACAGGACCGAGGGATACCCTTCCGCGAGAGGGTTTCAACCCGAAGAGTCCACAGCACGCGGCCGGGATTCTGATGGAACCACCCCCATCGGAGGCCGTGGCGGCGGGCACGATCCCCGCCGCCACGGCAGCGGCCGATCCCCCGCTCGAACCTCCCGAGGAGTGAGCGGTGTTCCAGGGATTACGAGCCGGACCAAACAAGCTTGGTTCGGTAAAGGGAGTCAGGCCAAATTCCGGGGTATTGGTTTTTCCAAAAAGCACCAACCCGGCTTTTTTGCAGCGTTCTATGTAGTAGCTATCATGGGGCGACACGTACGCCTGGTACGCTTTGCTGCCCGATCGCATGGGGGTGCCGGCCCATTCCACACTCAGATCCTTCACCAGAAACGGTACGCCCCGCAGCGCTCCTCCCTCGGGCAGGTTGGTTGCCATTTTCCGACCCTCTTCATACAGCGGATGAACGATGGCATTGAGCCGGGGGTTGAGTTTTTCGGCCAATACGCGGGCATTTTCCAACAGCTCGGGCGGACTTACTTCACCGTCTTTTACGAGCTTCGCCAGTCCAACGGCATCGTAGCTTTGGTATTCCTGAGTGGTCATGGGGCTGATTTAATGTTAGAATGAGTGAATGATAGAATGATAGAATGGGGGCTGCTTGGGAGGGTTGATGTCTTTATAAATGTAGTAGGATTTTAATGAAAAACACTATTCGGGGGTTTGGGGGAATTTGGTGTGTGGGTAGCTAAAAAAAATCCCAAAAACAAAATAGGTTCGGGCCAACGGCCCGAACCTATCCGGATTTATCCATAAAATCGCAGCGGCGCACCGTCAAAACTACATGATGCTCTTTGGGACCTCTGACTGGGAGTTGATCGAGGTAAGACGCTATCATATAGAGTGCCAAGAAAACAAAATAGGTTCGAGCCAACGGCCCGAACCTATCCGGATTTATCCATAAAACCAAAACTACATTATGCTCTTTGGGGCCAGTTACTGAGTTGTAGGATACGTACAACTTCCTCCTGGGCTTTATTAAATGATTCTTCGTCGCAGGGAACGCAATGGAGCGCCGATAGTAACTTGTCGTCGTAAGTAGTGCGTTCAACGGAAGGGTTGAAATCATACAGGCACACGATCTTCACACGATCACCCTCCCTTTTGAAAAACTGCCCTCCTCCCTTACTCTTGAAAAATAGGGGCTTATTTTGTATCATGATAGTCCTCTGATTCGTGTTTGTTTAACTTGCCATTTTCTCAAATCTCCTCGCTTCCAAAGGAATGACAGCGGCTTCCATCGGATCCTCAGATCCGTCGCCAAACTCGCTGCGCAGGTATTCGGGCAAAGATTTCTTAAACTCCCTGTACCGCTCACTGCCCATTGCCTTGGCTACGTAAGCCTCGTGAATGGAGTTGATGTAGCGCACCGTTTCGAACAGACACATATGGAAAAGCCTAAAATCGATGTTTGCTTCCAGAAATCGTTCGATTTCGCGGTGGGTGGAGGATATTTTAAGCCGGGAAAAAAGATCCAGAAAACTCGTTGGACTTACTTTCCGGGCTACCACCGCCCACTCCTTGGCCCCAAAACGGGTAGATACCTTCCCCGACTTGGTCCGGATGGCGGTTTGGGTATCTGCCTGCATCCGTTGCCGAACCGACTGCATGGTGCGGGTACGGGTGGTTCGCAAGAACTGCCCCACCTGTGCCTGCCATTCGTGCGGCGTGTCCACAAGCTGCAATGAGGGCTTGGCGTGCCCCGAGGGTAGGCCCATCATGACAAACTTGCCTGGGTACCCAAAAGCACCAAAGGCCAGTGGAGTAGGGTACCAGTTTCCGGCTACCAGCCGTCCCACCCGCATGCGGGCGATGGACTCACTGGTTACGCTGCCTCCCTGAACGGTCAAAAAGGCTTTGGTACCAAAGAAAACGCTATAATACGCTTGCGGAAATGTCCAGTACAAGGCATTCCTATGGAAAGTCTCGTCGCGGTTTTCGGCCGTTTTGCGTAAGGCGTACTCCGTATTCCAGGCCTGAATCAGCAGTTTCTTGGCTGCCTCCTCCTGAGCAGATGTCAATTGGGGAGCAAACTCCCGGTAATTCGACACCTGATCCAACGTGCGGGAGTACCGCTGATGCTCAATGTGGCGGTACAATCCGAAGAAGTGGTTCAGAAACACCTGAGCCGGTATGGATCGCCTCCATTCTTCTTCCGACTTATATGATTTTTCCAAGTTGCTTTCCATAGTATTTAGGGGTTTTATCCCTATGTAAGTATAACAATGAGTAGGTACGAAAAATTCCCAAACTATAATATAATTATATACTAGTTGAGACTAAAAAATCATGCCGCCTGACTCCACTTTTGGGGTATTTCTATGCCCAAATACCGGTAGGCTTTTTCGGTTACTTCCCGGCCCCTGGACGTACGCTTAAGGTACCCTTCCTGAATCAGGTAGGGTTCGTACAACTCCTCAATGGTTTCGGCCTCATCGGCCACGGCCGTGGCGATGGTGGAGATTCCCACGGGGCCGCCGTTGAACTTTTCTACAATGGTGGTAAGGATCCGGTGGTCCATTTCGTCTAGTCCGTTTTCACCTACTTCCAAGGCCCGGAGGGTGCGTTGCACCACCTCATTTGTGATGGTGCCCGTGCCCAGTACCTGAGCAAAATCGCGGGCCCGGCGCAGCAGGTTGTTGGCTATGCGGGGGGTACCCCGGCTACGGGTACCAAGTTCCAGCGCCCCGGCCTCTTCTATGGGGCATTGGAGCAGCTCAGCGGAGCGTTGGATGATGGTGGAGAGCAGCGACGGAGGGTAATACTCCAAACGGCAACTGATGCCAAATCTGGCCCTTAGGGGAGTCGTGAGCATCCCGGCCCGGGTGGTGGCGCCCACTAGGGTGAAAGGACTCAGGCCTATCTGTACCGAACGGGAATTTGGACCCGAATCCAGCAGGATGTCTATCTTGAAATCCTCCATGGCGGAGTACAGGTACTCCTCCACGACGGGGTTGAGCCGGTGAATTTCGTCAATGAAAAGTACGTCGCCGGGTTGCAGATTCGTCAAAAGGCCGGCCAGTTCGCCGGGCTTGTCGAGTACGGGTCCGCTGGTAGTCTTTGAGATGTGCCCCCAACTCATTGGCAAGGATGGCGGCGAGGGTAGTTTTGCCCAGGCCGGGCGGGCCGTGCAGCAGCACGTGGTCGAGGGGTTCTTTTCGTTCCTGCGCCGCCTGAACAAATATTTTCAGGTTGTCGAGTACCTTTTCCTGTCCCGTAAAATCGCCAAAACTAAGGGGGCGTAAAGCTCGTTCCAGCTCTACTTCACGGCCTGATTCCGGGGTAGTTTGTCTTACCAGGTTCATATAGTGTCATGATTAATGTCCAATACAAATATAATAAAAATATGGCATATAGTCCATAGTTATATCATATTGTTTTATATTTGTGAAGGATAAAATTTAGACAAAATGAGGCAGAAAAAACAGGGTATTCTTTTGTACTTAAAACAGCATACCTCCCAGCAGGGTAGTGTGTCCAGTGAGTGTTTTCAGTTGGCTAAGTCGGGGGGTGTTTCGGACAAAGAGATGAAGGAGGCTATTCGGGCGGGCCTGGATTTGTACGAGGAACGGATGCGCCTGCGCAACAGCCGACAGGCTGCCTAGCCACCAGAAAGTCGTAAGCTGTGGATATTTTTGACAAGGAAAAACGGCGTCAGATCATGCAGGCCGTTCGGTCGAAGGACACCCAGCCCGAATGGATCGTTCGCAAGTGCCTGCATAGCCATGGCTTCCGCTATCGCCTGCACGACCGCCGCCTGCCCGGTCGACCTGATCTGGTGCTGCGGAAGTACGGCATTGTGATTCTCGTGCAAGGGTGCTTCTGGCACGGGCATGAGTCGTGCCGGTTGGCTCATATACCCAAGACGAATCGGGATTGGTGGACAACGAAAATTAGGGCCAATCGCAAGCGGGATCAACGGAATTTATTTCTGCTGGAAAAACTTGGATGGACGGTGTGGACGATTTACGAATGCGAGCTTAAGACCCTCACCGATCGTTCCCAGGCTCTCGGACGACTGCTTCGCTACCTGTACGGCCGCAAACGGGAAATGGCACCCGTGGAGGTGGAATCTACGAGTAGGTACGGGATGGTAGAGGAGGAGTTGCCAACCTATGGTTCCAGTGAGGCAATTGACTGAGCTATGTTTTCAACCGCCTTAGCTCCTATGTATAGTGAGGATGGATAATCAGCGTTTGGATACTAAGGGAAAAAAAATAGCCGACTTCACCATCAAACGGATGTAGTCGGCTGATATAGAGGGGCCGAGGATTGCTCCCCATTCAGCGCCAGGAATTAATCAGGCGCAGGTACATAGTCAACTTAGGTTAGGTACTATCTTTAATTTTATTGGTAATGCATAAGGACGAAGGTTCCTGGCTAGCAACCGGGATTACCAGAGTACTTTCAGGCCCTCTTTCCGATAGGCATTGAATCTCAGATCAGGAGTTACGATCGGTAGCCCCAAGGTAAGCGCGTGGGCGGCCAGCATACGCGTAGGGCGTTCATCGGCGTTAAGCCTTACGCCAAAGCTCTGATCCGGAGCTATTTCCCAGGCAATATCCACAAACGACGGGGAACTGAGGGAAACGTATTTCTGGTATACATCCAGAGTAGAGGAAACCGGGGTCAGGTCGAACCGAGAAAGCACTTTATCAAAAAAACCATTCTCTTTCCTGATCATATACTGCCCGGTCCGCATTTTCTGGGCCCATTCCAATAGGCTCTCGTGGCTCAGAAAGCACTCTACGTCTTCGTCGTTGAGCACGAGCAGTGCGTTGTGCGAAAGCCGGGAAGGGCACCGAAACAAGTAGTCCAGGGTAGGGGTGTCGAGTAGAACGCGGTTTGGGATCTTTCTCAGATCGGCCAGCAACTGCGAGCCATGGCTCAGTTCCGAGGCGTGGGTGTTCCACACGTCCGGGCTCACCGAAACCACGCATTCCTTCACCCATCTGTCCCAACTAGCCTGACTGACCCTCTTTGGCTGAGGGGGGGTAAGGGCGTTGGGAATAGCTTCTTCTTTTTTTGCCAGGGGTAGCTGGTCTCCGCTGAGTTTAAGCGGCTTCTTGCTTGTGGTTTTGGTCTTTGTTTCCATTAGGTTGGGTTAGGTATCCAAGAAACCACCGATCCGGTAGTTGTTGCTTCAATTCTCCGGGCCATTCGCTCACGTCAGCCCGATTTCGTGCCCGATGTACTTCTTCCAGTTTTGCGGCCCGCCAGTCCAGGTACTCACTTACGATCACCGACAGGTCATGCACGTATTTTCCCTGGCTTCGCTTAAAGGCGTACATCATGTCCCGCAGGCTTTCCATGGTGTAGGTATCATAGAGCCACTCGGCCGTTTGCCGCAAGCGCCAGGCACCCCACGGAGCCCCGGCATTGGGTGGAAAACGCGACGCGTATACCCTCACCACGAGCCCGATCAGGCGGCACACCATGTCCTTGCCGTGCTTTTCGGCCATGGTTCTCAGCTTGGGTGAAGCGAGGGCGTTCTGTAAGGTCAGGCTCAGCTCGATACTCCGGTACAGATCCAGCGTAGCCAACTCGGGATCCTGGCTCAGGTCGGTCCAGTTGGTATGCTGAACGAGCCGGAAAAGCTCCCATTCGGGCGAAAATGAGGGGCTACTCTGACCCCGTGTATCTTTGAATTCCTGCATATACAAAAAATATTTAACAAATTATATTTGATACTAGCTTGTAAGAATCAATTAGTATTTGATATTTTTGTGAATCCAAGCAAATATATATAAATTCTATATTATATGAAAGACACACCGCTTACAATTTATGAGTGCATAGAATACCTTCTTAAAGAGAAGGAAATGACGATCTATGGACTCAGCAAGGAATTGGGCTTCGATAAACCCGCCAAGCTATACACCATCCTGAACCGCAAAACCAAGCCCAGCTATGATACCCTGGTCAGCATCACGCAGCGCTTCAAGGATGTGAACGGTGACTGGTTGCTGCGGGGAACTGGTGCGCCCTTGCTGCGTCCTGGCGAGGACATTCAGCAAGGGCAGGTACAGGTGATGAAAGAGCGCATGCGCAGCCTGGAAAGCCAGCTTAGCGACCGGGACGAAACCATCGAACTCCTCAAACAGCAAATCCTGATTTTGCGCGAAGTGATCAACCATTCCCACCGCGGCCAGGTAGTTTCCTGATGCCCTTGCTCACCTACCATTACACCCAATCAAAAAGGCAGATCGGTGAGGCGGGGATACAGGGGCTGCTTGCTTTCCTGCCGTCCATACCCTAGCTCCGGTAAAGGCTCCTCGCACAACGAACTGAGCGCAGCTACATTATAGCGGGTTTCTACCTCTATCACAGTGTAAGGCGTGACAATGCGCGCGTGCTGCGCCCCTACTTCTACTTCTTTTATTGTTTGCCGGTCCACCAGGTGGAAGGAGTGGGCACCCCTCAGGGCAATAAAATCTGTCTGTACCATGTTGTTAAGCAGCTTGTTGTAATGAATAATCGTCCAGCGGATCGATGGCCATGTAATAGCCTTGTGACACCAGTTTGTGCTGGGCCGATACCGTCAGGGTCTCACCGCGGTATACATGATGGGTTCTTACAAATTCCATCATTTCGGCTACCCGCTCGGGCTTTGCATTTTCGTACGTAAAGCGTCCAATGTACCACGACTTACTGGGATCATTTTTGCTCTGTACGCGCTCGGGCTTAATGGTCAGCACCACGTCGCAGAGGGACTTACGTTCGTACAGGATAGGCTCCAGCAGGCGGTAAAGTTCGTTGACGGAGGTGTTGTTGAACATGATGGAAGCGACGCAATTGTCGTTGTCCACAAAAAACAACTCCGCCCACAGTTCACGCACCGACCGGCCAAAAAGGGTATCTTCGAAAATGCGGTAGGCAATAGGCTGGAAGGAAAAAGTCGAAAGTAGACGACCCGACGCATCGGTTAATATGCGATCCCCATAGAGGTTGAATTGCCCGTTCTGGCCATTGAATCGGTACTCACGCGGGCGTCCTTCAAAGTATAAATATTTTTGCTCGCCATTTTGAGATAATAGATCATCTGTTCTATGAACCTCTCCTTTGGGAGTATGTACGAGTTCAGCTTTTGAGCTTTCTTTTAGTTCGGCTTGGTTCTCTTTCATGTCCGTAGCTTGATTTACAATTGTCAATAATTCATATTACAAATATATGCTATTTTTATATTTCATCTATATTATAGTACATATTTTTTTGTATGGCTAGTAAATAAATCATGCATACCGTGGATGACGCTTTGTTATTATCTTTGTAAAAAATGAAAATGGGCCTATGTTGACGGATTTTGGGATCATCCTGTTGTTTCTGCTGGGGGGATAGTACTTTTGGGGGCTATTTTAGCCTTTGGTCGCCTTTTGAGGCCCCATCGGCCCAATGCCGAAAAGAACACTACCTACGAGTCGGGGGAAGATCCTGTGGGGAATGCCAACGTGCAGTTTAATGTACGTTTTTATGTCGTAGCGCTTATTTTCGTGCTATTTGAAGTGGAACTGGTGTTCCTTTTTCCCTGGGCGGTGGTGTTTGGCAACGAAGACCTGATCGCCCAGACTAACGGACGCTGGGGATGGTTTGCCCTGGCCGAAATGGCCGTTTTCGTGGGGATGCTCATCCTGGGCCTGGCCTACGCCTGGGCCAAAGGCTACCTCGACTGGGTACGACCAGAACCCAAAATCACAAAAATAGACTCTCCGGTACCGGCGAGATTGTACGAGGAGTTTAACGAGAGAATGAGTGATTGAATGTTGTATGGAGAGAATGTCGGAAGGATAGCCAAAGTCACCCGGAATGACTCCTTAGTACATTATTCTCTCAACCGAGAACTCAGAACGAAGAACCTACTTATTCGCTCAATTCACTCATTCAAAATTAAACATCACCCCCCAATCGCCACCTTACGAAGAATGGAGTCAATAATCGTGCTGGTGCGGATGCCGTCGGCTTCGGCTTCGTAGTTGAGCAGGATGCGGTGGTTGATCACGTCGGGGGCTACTTCCTTGATGTCCTCGGGCAGCACGTAGTCGCGGCCTTCCAGGTAGGCGACGGCCTTGGCGGCCAGGTGGAGGTAGATGGTGGCGCGGGGCGAAACGCCAAACTGCATATAGCGCGCCTCGTCGCGCAAATCGTAGTCGAGCGGGCGGCGGGTGGCAAATACCAGCTCAATGATGTAGTGCTCCAGCGTATCCGAAATCTTCACCTGATTGACTTCATTGCGGATGGCAAAAATATCCTCCTTGCTCATAATCGGCATTTACAGCGTAGTCGAAGTTGAGGTCGGCCATGCGGCGCATCACTTCCAGTTCGTCGGCTTTCTCGAGGTAATCCACGTAGACTTTCATCATGAAGCGGTCGACCTGGGCTTCGGGCAGCGGATAGGTACCTTCCTGCTCCACGGGATTCTGAGTGGCCAGCACCAGAAACGGCCGGTCGAGCAGGTAGGTATCGTTCCCGATCGTGACCTGCTTTTCCTGCATGGCTTCGAGCAGGGCCGTCTGCACCTTGGCGGGGGAGCGGTTCACTTCGTCGGCCAGCACGAGGTTGGCGAAAATGGGCCCTCTCTTTACCTTCGTAATCTCCAATTTTGGGCTTGTAAATCATCGTGCCAACCAAGTCGGACGGCAACAGATCGGGAGTAAACTGCATCCGCTGAAAGTTCAGATGAAGCACCTTAGCCAGGGTGTTGATGGTCAAGGTTTTGGCTAGTCCGGGCACGCCTTCGAGCAAGATATGCCCTCCGGTAAAAAGACCAATGAGCAGCCGGTTCAGGAGTTTTTCCTGCCCCACCACTACCTTGCCCATTTCGTCCAGGACTTCTTTTATTTTTGGTAAATACATAGGGGTAATGCTGAGTATATGAATGCTAAATTAATTCATAATCACCTTGTTGGATTGTAAGATCAATTGGAGATTGATTCGGAAGAAGCTAGTTTTGTCCTTATCCACGTATAGCGCGGGTGAAGCGGTTTTTCCCGTGAATATCTCTCAGAATTTCCACGTTTTGGTAGCCTCTTTCCTCAAAAACCTGCTTGGTTTCCGGGCCAAAATGCTCGTTGATTTCTACGTAGCACCGACCGTCCGGTTTGAGGTGATGCTGGCCGAAATCAGCAATAGCTTTGTAAAAAAGCAACGGGTCGCTATCCTCTACAAACAAGGCTTCGTGCGGCTCAAACCGCAGCACATTGGGCCGCATCTGATCGGCCTCCGAGTAGGTTACGTAGGGAGGGTTACTCACGATACAGTCAAACTGGTGGGGTGCGTCGGGTAGGGGAAAGCTCACATTGAGCATATCCTGCTTGTCGAAATGCACATCGGCCATAAGCTGACGGGCGTTTTCACGCGCCACGGACAGGGCTTCGTCGCTCACATCCCAGGCGTGTACGGTGGCATGCGGCAGGAAGCGCGCCAGTACGATGGCGATGCAGCCACTGCCGGTACCGATGTCCAGAATGGAGGGCTTTTCTTCGGGCTCCGCGTAGTCGCGGGTTACGAGTTGCACGAGTTCTTCGGTTTCGGGACGGGGGATCAGTACTGAGGCAGACACCTGGAAGGTAAGGCCGCAGAATTCCGTGGAGCCGATGATGTGCTGTATGGGTTCGTTGCTATTTAGACGCGCTATTATTTCGGTCCAGTCGGGCTGTACCTGGGAGTCGGCAATGGGACGGTCCACCAGTACGTCCACGTTCCGCAGGCGCAGGTAATGTTCCAGGAGCATGAATGCTATCGCCTGGGTTTCCTTAGGCGGATATACATTGATTTGACGTATGAGCTGTTGATAAAGTTGACGCGCGGAGGTCATGATTTGACTGATTTCGATTCTTTGGCGGGAAAGTTAGTAAATTTAAAACAGATGGGGAACCGCCAAAGTCAAGTTTTCTTGATTATGTCTGTATCTCCAGGCATTGTCAGTACTATTGAAATCTACGGGTTCAATACCGAATGTGCGGGTAGGCCACCTATATTTGCTCCATGACTACGGACGAAGAATACATGCAACGGGCCTTTCAACTGGCTGAGTACGGGCAGCGGAAACGTAAGCCCCAATCCTATGGTGGGCTGCGTGTTGGTGGCTAACGAAGCGCATTATTGGCGAAGGCTGGCACCGGCAGTACGGTGGCCCGCACGCCGAGGTGCAGGCAGTAGCGGATGCCCTGCACAAAGGCCATGCCCACCTGCTTCCGGTAGCTACTGCCTATGTCACTCTGGAACCCTGCTCGCATTTTGGCAAAACGCCCCCCTGCGCTTCCTTGTTAATTCAGAAAAAGATCAGAAGGGTAGTAGTGGCTAACGATGACCCCAACCCCCTGGTGGCCGGGCGCGGCCTTGCCATGCTAGCTAACGCAGGCATAGAAGTAACAACGGGTGTATTGGCTGGTACGGGGAAGGAGTTGAACGTTCGTTTTTTTACTTTTTTTACCAAAAAAAGACCCTATATTATTCTCAAATGGGCCGAGACCGCCGATGGCTACCTTGCGGCTGAGGGGGGAATGCCGGTTGCCATCAGCAATGCGTATTCGTCCATGCAGGTGCACCGATGGCGCTCGGAAGAGGACGGAATCCTGATCGGCCGCCAAACGGCCCTGGCCGATGATCCTAGCCTGAATGTAAGGCATTGGCACGGATGTGATCCCGTTCGGATCGTACTGGATCGAAACCGTACCTTGCCGGATAGTTTACGACTTTTTGACCAAAGCCAGCCTACTGTCGTTTACAACTACCAGATAGGTAGTGAAGTACCCGAAACCCCAGAACGTTACCAACCGGCCGGGGAGGTGTCCTATGGTAAAATTAAGCCGGGTACCGACGAATTGCAGCAGATTCTAGCCGATTTGCAGCAGCGAAAAATTCAATCCATTTTGGTAGAAGGAGGACGGCATATCCACCAAGCTTTTCTGGCGGCGGGTCTCTGGGACGAAATCCGCCGCTGCCAAAGTCCGATGCGCCTGGGAAAGGGAGTCAAAGCACCGACGGTGGCCGGCGCTTTGGTACGATCCGAATGGATAGAAGGAGATCTGTGGACGTATTACAAACCCTGACTACCGGGCCGCCCATACCTGCTGAATTTCGAGGTCGGGCGTAAGGGCCACCACATTGGCGACATAGCCGGGTTTGAGATACCCCAGCTCATGGTCCATCCGGAGGTGCCGGGCCGGGTAGGCCGTCGCCATCCGGAACACCTCGTCTGCTTCCAGTCCCGCCCGCTGAATGCAGTTCCTGACGGCATCTAGTAGCGTAATGCAGGAGCCCGCCAACAAGCCCTGGTCGTTGGTAAAGCGTTCGCCATCGTAATTGGTAACGAACCCTTCAAACTCAAACCGCGTACCTTCATACTTGGCGAAAGTAGCGTCTGAAATCAAAAACAGACGCTCGCCCAGCAGCTTCTTGGCAATGCGTAAAGCACCGTAATCGCAATGGTACCCGTCCGCAATAATACTGGCGTGGACGTCCGTCCGGTCGAATATAGTACCTACCACGCCCAGCTCCCGGCTTTCGAGGGGCCGCATGGCATTGTATAGGTGGGTAGCCAGATTGAACCCTTTGTCAAAATAGGCATTCAACTCGACCGCAGTGGCATTGGTATGCCCCGCCGAAATGGCCCAGCCGGTAGTTTTTAGCAGATCGAGGAGCGCGTCATCGAAGCATTCGGGCGCAATGGTCATTACCTTGATCACGTCCTTGCCTTTTTCGATGAGCTCCATAAGTTCAAACCAGCTCGGCGGACGCACCATGGCGTCGCTGTGGGCTCCCCGCTTCACGGGATTGATAAAGGGACCCTCCACGTGTAGTCCGGCCACGCCGGGTCTTCCCTGCTGCCAATACTCGCCGAATAGCACCTACCGCGGCCAGAATCCGCTCTTTGGTGGTAGAGTACACCGTGGGCACGAGGGTAGTGGTACCGTCCTGCAAGTGCGTTTCGTACGTGTTTATGAGCGACTCCACCGAGCCATCGCGGGTAAGAAAGCCACTGCTTCCGCCATACAATTGGAAGTCGATAAAACCAGGAACGAGCCAGGCTCCGTTCAAATCCTGGGTGGGAACCTCCTCGGGGATTTCCGAAAGAGCCGGTATAGCCCGTATTTTGCCCGCTTCCAGCCAGAGGGCATGACCAATCAGGACGGTGTCGCCCGTAAAAATAGTCGCATTTTTTAGTATCAACGATTCCATAGTTCTAAGTCTTCGGTCCAGATTTCCCAGGATTTTTCAGCTTGTAATTCCAACATTTTCAACCCATTGTGCGTAGCGGCCCCCATGCCGGCCCCTTTTTGGAGAAAGGCGGTGTTCAAGGGATTATAGACCAGGTCGTACAGGAAATGCCTCTTGCTCAGCCATTCGTAAGGGATGGGCGGAAAGGTATCTACCTGAGGGTACATACCCAGGGGGGTCGTATTGACTATCAATCGGTATTCCTTCATAACTTCCTCCGTCAAATCCTCGTAGCTCGCTATTCCCTCCGAAGCGGTACGGGATACCAGCAGGGTTTCGGCGCGCAGGTCTCTGAGGGCAGTCAATACGGCTTTGGCCGCTCCTCCATTCCCCAGCACCAATGCTTTTAGATTGGCACAAGACTCGCCCCGATGATCAATCCATTCGTAGACCGATTGTTTAAAACCGTAATAGTCGGAGTTGTAGCCCTTCGTGGAGCCGTCAGCGAATATTTTTATGGTGTTCACCGCGCCAATGCGCTTAGCAGATGCCCCGTCGAGCTCATCCAGATAAGGAATGACCGCCTGCTTGTAGGGAATGGTTACGTTCAGACCCCGTAGGTTGGGTGAGTTTGACAGTAGTTCGGGAAGCTGGTCAATGGAATTTAATTCGTACAAATCGTAGCGGCTATCCTGGATTCGCTCTTTTTCGAATTTTTCGGAAAAATACCGTTTTGAAAATGAGTGCGAAAGGGGAAAGCCAATCAATCCGTATAGATCCATAGAAAAATTTGTTTTTAACTCAGCTGCCGAAGCACTGAACCAGGGTACAGAAAGTAGGGCTACAAATCAAACGATTTGCTTTCTCAAAGCCTACAAACAGGCTTAATAAAAATAAAAAACCCTGGTAAGGTGCAACCAGGGTTTTTTTGGATAAAGAGCGTTTGGCGGATTAGGCCGGCCGGGGAGTGAGGAATTTGGATTTGATAATTCCCCATATAACAGGTAATACGGAGAGCCCGATAATACCAAAGATGACCAGTTCAAAATTCTTTTTGACAAAATCGATATTGCCAAAGAAGTATCCCAACAGAGTTAACGAAGGTACCCAAAGCAACGCACCTAATACACAATAACCTATGTACTTGGAATAGGTCATACTACCTGCGCCGGCCACGAAAGGGGCCACCGTCCGGATGATGGGAATAAAGCGGGCCATGATGACCGTTTTTCCCCCGTGCTTGGCGTAGAATTCTTCGGTGCGTTCGAGGTATTCGCGTTTCAGAAAAAGAATCCGCTCCCGTTGCCGGATTTGGGTGCCCAGGTACTTGCCCACAAAGTAATTGACATTGTCGCCGAGGAGTGCCGCAATGATCAGGAGCACGATGATGAGCCACACATTCAAGGCACCCGTGGAGGCGGCCAGGGCACCGGCCGCAAACAGCAGCGAGTCGCCGGGGAGCAGGGGCATGAACACCAGACCGGTTTCGGTGAATATAATCAGGAACAGAATAAGGTACGTGAGGGTACCATACTCATTGATGATGTCAAAAAGGTGCTTGTCAAGGTGAAGAAAGAAGTCAATTATTTGGCTGATAATTTCCATTTCTGTTTTGTCTTATGATTTAAAAAGTGAGAAAAAGTATCTCCTCTCAATCCCAAACGAATGGTTTCGAGGGGTATGATATCATTGGGGGCAATATTGCCCAGGTTTACGTTGGTACCCAGCAGCTTCACAAACCACACCTGCTGCGCTTTTTGTGGAGCTTCCCACAAAATACTTTCATTGGGTATCTGCGTCAGAATTTCTTCAACCAATCCCTGCCTTACTTCGCCGCTGGATCGGAATAGGCCCACGTTTCCGGCCTCCCGGGCCTCCCCGATCACCTTCCAGGCACCGGCTTCCAGCTCGGCCCGCATGAGCTGAATCCACTTGTAAGGGGGGATGATTTTCTCTTCGTCCTTTGACCCTACCTCCGAAAGTACCGTCACCTGTGTGGCCAGGGTACGGATGTACTCGCACTTCTGATCCTGCGGCATTTCCATTGATCCGTCCGACACTTCCGCGTACTGCATCTTGTACTTATCAATCAGTCGGCGGAAGTCCTCAAACTGATTGCGCACCACAAATGCCTCAAACAGGGTACCCCCGAAGTAAAAAGGGACATTGGCGCTCCGATACACGTCCAGCTTGGCATCCAGATTCGGGGTGACGAAAGACGTAGCCCAGCCAAGTTTGACTATATCGATGTAGGGCTGGGAAATAGAGAGCATGTCTTCAACCTCACGAATGCTAAGTCCCTTATCCATCACCATGGTTATTCCGTTCTGGCGGGGCTGCTTTGTGCGTTCAGGTATTTGCGACAAATTATAATTCATATATTAGGGGGTCAAATGCTCGGTAAAAAACGCCCAAAGGTACTAATAACATTGAATACCTACGTACCAAAATACAGGAATTCAATCCTTATCAGGCATTTATTCTACGATTATTCCTATTTTTTGGGTGACAACGTGTAGTGATATATTTCCATATTAACCTTTGTATAAATAATGAGTGACATTGCCCAACTGAACCCTCGCCTCGAATTTTTTCGTTCTCACATCGGAAAAAACCTCTCCAACAGCATTTCTCCGTTTGGCCGCTGGCTGGGTGGAACCTTACGGGCGGCCGAATACGGACACGTCAGTATTGAATACGATATCCGGAACGACATGACCAATCCGGCGGGCGTACTGCATGGTGGCGCCGCGGCGGCTATCATGGACGAAGTGGCCGGAATTATGGTCTACGCCCTGGGCCGGGAATTTGCGTATACCTCCGTAAACCTGACGTGCGACTTTCTGAATCCAGCCCGAGAGGGCGATATACTAGTAGCTAATGCTCACGTGATTCGGGCCGGTCGGAATATTGTACACTGTGAGTGCCAGCTTGTTACGCCAGAGGGGAAGATTATTGCCAAGAGCTCAACCAATCTCATTCAGACCGGAGTCCGACTTCCTGAATAGTTTTTTTGAAGAAAAATAAGAAAATAGAAGAATAGCTTTTGAATAATGAACAGTGTTCATTAAGTTTGTGATGTTTATTATATTGATATGGGAATTGTTGAAAGAAAAGAGCGGGATAGGGAAGAAATGCGGGACTTTATTTTGCAGGCTGCCCGTGGGTTATTTTTAAGTAAAGGCTACGAAAAAACAAGTATTCGCAACATTGCCGATGCCATCGAATATAGCCCCGGCACCATTTATCTTTACTATAAGGATAAAAATGAGCTGCTTTTTGCCCTGCACGAGGAGGCTTTTACTAAAATGACAAAAGAGCTCTCGCAAGTGTTAGTTATACAGGATGCTTTTGCCCGGCTGGTAGAAATGGGTCACCGCTACATCAAGTACGCCATCGACAATCCCGAGATGTACGATCTCATGTTTATCATGCGGGCCCCCATGGACGACCTCGCCTGCCGGGATGAGCATTGGGAGGACGGATTGAAAGCCTTCGGATTGTTGGAAGCGGTGATAAAGGATTGTATAAGAGCAGGGTATTTTAAAGAGCAGGACGTAGAAGCGACCGCGCTAACTATTTGGAGCTACATGCACGGACTGGTAACAATATATCTGAAAGACCGCATGAAGATGTTTAAGGATAACCGTGAAATGGAGCGTATGCAGCAATCTTTTGCGTTGTTTGTAAAGATGATACGGGCTTCGTTGTAGTTTGGTTATGAGTCGCTCAGAGAGGGTAGGGCAAACGGAGGAAATATCCTAAGTAAAAAACCACCCTAACCCAAAATACACCCATCACGTTAAGTGCAGCCCGCTGCACTCATTTTTTTACTCTATTAATGAACACTGTTTAGTATATGAACTATGAATACCAAGAGAACGTACTACTTACTGGCGGGTTGGCTGATGGGTTCGGCTTGCTTTGCCCAAACTTCCACGGTACTGGAAAGCTACGTGCAGGAGGGGTTAGAGAATAACCTCTCGCTGCGACAGGAACAGCTCGAAATATCGAAATCGACTGAGTCGCTCCGACAGGCCAAAGCGCTCTTCTATCCCAGAGTAACCTTTGCACCCACCTACTCATTAGCCGCTGGGGGGCGAAGGTTACAGTTTCCAGTGGGTGATCTGCTCAACCCGGTGTACAAAACCCTGAACGAGATGACGCAGTCGAACCGCTTTCCGCAGATCGAGAACGTGGACGAACTCCTGGCCCCCAATAATTTTCATGATACCAAGCTGAGCTTCCAGTATGCGATCTACAATCCTGAAATTCAATACAACTACCTGATTCAGCAGAATCTTCTTTCGGCGCAAGAGGCAAAAAAGAAGGTGGTTGAAAACGAAATTCGCTACGCCGTAGAGACGGCCTACTACCAATACCTGCAAACCCTGGATGCCATCCGGATCTATGACAACAGCCAAAAGGTATTGAACGAACTCCTCCGGCTGAACCAGAAACTGGTCAGCAACAACGTACTGACCAAAGACGTGGTGCTTTCGGCGGAGTACGAACTCAGCAAGCTGGAACAGCAGCAGGCGGAAGCCCGCCGAAACCACGAAGTGGCCAGGGCCTACTTTAATTTTCTCCTCAATCGGGAGCTCAACGCTGTGATCGGGGTAGATACCACTCTCACGCTAACTACCCTGCCCGCCCTCGAAAATTTGGAAAGCCTGACGGTGGAGGCCCTGCAAAATCGGCAGGAATTGAAGCAACTAGCCATCTCCCTGCAAGCAGCCCAGAATGCCGTCCGGCTGAACGAGCTAGCCGGGGCCCGGCCTTCAGTATTCTTAGGCGGCAATGCCGGTTTTCAGGGTTTTGGGTATAGTTTCATCGGGCAGGCCTACGTCGTGGGGCAGTTTGGATTGAGTTGGGATCTGTTTAAAGGCTACGAGCGAAAGTCCAAAACCCAGCAGGCCCGTATCCAAACCGACGTGGTGCGTACCCGACAGGAGGAAGTCGGGAGGCAGATCGAATTGCAGGTTACCCAGGCTTACCATGATTTGAAAGCCACGCAGGAAGGCCTTCGTGCCGCTGCTACGGGGCAGGGGCGCGCCGAGCAGTATTTCCGGGTCATCGACAGCCGCTACCGCAATGGTAGTGTGTTGATGATTGAGTACCTGAAAGCCCAGAACGATGTATTGACCGCGCAACTCCAACGCTCCCTATCGCAGTACGATGTGCTTATTAAGACCGCCCAACTTAATAAATCAATTGTGAATGAGTGAATGATAGAATGAGTGAATGGAATGTTGAAATCCAATAGTTTGACAGGTTTCAAACGTGATCTAAGCTTTCATTTTTCCTGCCACTGTGAATCATAAAGTTCAATCGATATAAAACCAATTTATCCATGAAAACCCTACTATTTTATTCAAATCTGTTGCTGCTTGGCCTCCTGGCGGGCTGTCAGACGACCGCCCAAAAGCAGGAAACAGCTACCGACGAGGTAATCATTGCTATCAAAACCGAACCTGTCACGGAGGCCGTACGCTCCGAACCTATTTATGTATCGGGCACGGTGGCCTCTTCCGACGAAGCAAAGCTTTCTTTCAAAATTGGCGGCATCGTGCAGCGAATCCTGGTAGAAGAGGGGCAATCCGTTCGGAAGGGGCAGTTGCTGGCCTCACTCGACCAGACCGAAATCAGCGCCCAGGTGAATCAGGCGCAATATGCCACCGAAAAAGCCGAGCGCGACCAGCAAGCGGGTGCAGAATATGCTACGGGATACCGCCGCAACGCTGGAACAAATGCAAAACGCCACGACCGGCTATGACGTGGCCCGGCAGAATTTGCAGATTGCCAAATTCAATCAGACCTACTCCCAAATCACGTCTCCGATAGACGGCACCGTCACCCGTAAGTTCATGAACGAAGGTGAACTGGCCGGGGTGGGCACGCCGGTGGTGATGATCGCTTCCAACCGCCGCAACGACTGGGTGGTGAAGGTAGGCGTATCGGACAAAGATTGGGCCCGCCTCAAAACCGGCGACCGCGCTACGGTGCACCTCGATGCCTACCCCGACGATACCCTCTCGGGTACCGTCACCCGCCTAGCGCAGGCCGCCGACCCCACAAACAAGCTCTACGAAATAGAAATCCGCCTCGATCCCAAAGGAAAACGCCTGGCCACGGGCCTGTTTGCCAAAGTAGAGTTACAACCCTCCCAAAGCCGCTCTTATACGGTAGTACCCGTAGAAGCCATCGTGGAAGGAAACGGCCGGGAAGCATTTGTGTACGTCAACAACCAGGGCAAAGCAAAGCGTATCCCCGTCACCGTAGGGTACCTCGATGGCGATCAGGTACTTATCACAAGCGGACTGGAAGGTACCAAAAGCGTAATCACCGCCGGCAGCGCCTTCCTCACCGAAGGCTCCTCCATCAAGTAAAATAACCATAAAACTAAAACAACTCCATACCCCCCCTCTCCTCCAAGGAGAGGGGGCCGGGCGGTCAGCCGCTGCTGGGGGTGAGGTAACTATGAACCTATCCGAATTTAGTGTCAAAAACTGGCAGTTCATGCTGGTGATGTTTATCGGGGTGGTAGCCCTGGGCGTAAACTCCCTGCTGAACATGCCCCGGGGCGAAGATCCCGAATTTTTCGCCCCCCAATTCGCCGTCGTCTACGTGTACCCCGGCACCGATGCCCTCGACATGGAGGAGCTCGTGGTGGATAAAGTAGAGGAACGTTTTTCTTCCCTGGACAATATCAAGAACATCATCACCAACATTGACGACGGCCTGGCCGTGGTGCAGATAGAGTATGAGTTCAGCGAAGACCCCGACGAAAAGTACCAGGAAATAACCCGCGAGGTAGGTGCCTTGCAACGCGAATTGCCGCAGGATATATTCCGTACCGAAATCCGCCGCTTTTCTCCTACGGATGTGAACATTGTGCAGGTAGCCCTCATCTCCGAAACGGCCTCCGCCAAGCTCCTGGGCCAACAGGCCGACCGGCTCAAAGAGGAGCTTACCAAACTAAAAAGCCTGAAAAGCGTACAGGACTGGGGGTACCCGGCCAGTACGGTGCGCATTGCGCTCAATGTGGAGAAAATGGCCTCGGAAGGCGTAGCCATCAACCGGGTACTGGGGGCGGTGCAGGCTGAGAACAGCACCTTGCCGGGCGGTAGCTTACAGGCCGGACAGCGTAAGTTCAACGTCAAGACCTCGGACGATTATCAAGACATTGACGAGATCCGAAACACCATCGTAGGCAGCAACGGCCAGAAAATAACCTACCTCCGCGACGTGGCCGATGTCAACTTCAACTACGAGGAAGAAACGCACATCACCCGCCTCAATGGCCACCGCTGCGTGCTGGTAACGGCGGCGCAAAAGGAAGGACAGAACATTGAGCAGGTAGGGAAGGATCTGAATCCGATCATTGAAAAATTTGCCACTACCCTCCCTTCCAACATCGAGTTGGTCAAGAGTTTTGATCAGGCCGAAAGCGTGAGCAAGCGCCTGAGCCGCTTTGCCAAAGACTTCGGCATTGCCATTTTTCTGGTATCGCTCACGCTGTTGCCGCTGGGATTCCGGGCGGCACTGGTGGTGATGATCTCCATCCCACTGTCGCTGGCCATTGGTCTCGCCGCTATTGACTACCTGGGTTTCAGCATCAATCAGTTGAGCATCGTAGGGCTGATCGTGGCGCTGGGGATTCTGGTGGATGACTCCATTGTGGTCGTGGAAAATATCGAACGCTGGATGCGGGAGGGGTACCCCAAGCGTGAAGCGGCGATCAAGGCCACCAAACAGATTACCCTGGCCGTAATTGGCTGTACCATTACCCTGGTGCTGGCGTTTCTGCCGCTCAACTTCCTGCCCGAAGCCTCCGGTGATTTTATCCGCAGCCTGCCCATGGCCGTCACCATGACCATCCTGGCCTCCATGGTAATATCGCTCACCATTGTACCCTTTTTGAGTAGTCGAATCCTGAAAACCGATCATAATCCCGAGGGAAATATCTTTTTGCGGGCCCTGAAAAAAGTCATCAGCGGGTCGTACAGCCGCCTGCTGTACTGGGCGCTGCGCCATCCGCTTCCTACTCTGGGAGTTGCTGCTCTGTTGTTCGTGGCTTCGCTGGGACTTACCAACGTAATTGGCTTTGCCCTTTTTCCTAAGTCCGAAAAACCCATGTTCCTGATTACCGTAGAGACTCCCGATGGAACGGCCCTGTCCGAAACCAACCGCGTAGCTCGCTACGTTGAGAGCGAGTTGAAGAAAATTCCGGAAGTGAAGTACAGTACCACCAACGTCGGGCAAAGGCAATCCGCGTATTTACTACAACGTCATTCAGCGTTCGGAATCTTCCAATGTAGCGGAGTTTTTTGTGCAGCTGACGGACGTGCCTGTTTTCAAAAAAGTAGCCATCATCGACGACCTACGTACTCGTTTCCAACTGGTGCCCAATGCGAAGGTAGAAGTAAAGGATTTTGAGCAGGGGCCCAATACCGAATCCCCCATCGCGATTCGGGTGTTTGGCGAAAACCTGGACCAATTGCGCACTACGGCGGCTGACATTGAAAGGATGCTGAAAAGTACCCCCGGCACCATCTACGTCAAGAATCCGTTGGCCAACCGCAAAACGGATCTGCGCGTGAAGATCAATAAGGAAAAAGCGGGCATGTTGGGGATCTCGATGGTGGACGCCAACCGCACCATTCGTCTGGCCGTGGCGGGCCTGAACATTGGTACCTTTAAGGACGAGTCCGGCGACGATTACACCATCTCGGTAACCATGCCCAAAGGCAAAGTAACCGACCAACGCGTGTTAAATAATTTGTATGTCAATACCGTTACGGGGTCATCAGTACCCCTGCGACAAATTGCCGACATCCAGTTCGAAAGTTCCACCAATCAGATTAGACACTACGACAAAGACCGATACGTGACGGTATCGGCCTACGTGAAGAGTGGCTTTCTGGTGGATGATGTATACAATCAGGTAATCGGAAAGCTGGATCAGTACCAATTTGCCGAAGGATTCAGCTACCGCGCCGCGGGTGAGCTGGAAGCTCGGGCCAAGTCCTTTGGTGGGTTGGGGACCATTATTCTTATTACGGCCTTTGGTTTTCTGGGGGTATTGGTGCTGGAATTTGGTACGTTCAAAAGTTCGTTGATCGTACTGTCGGTAATTCCGCTGGGAGTGATCGGGGCGTTGAGTGCCCTCTATCTGGTAGGGTACCCGCTGTCGTTCGTAGCCATCATCGGCCTCATCGCCCTCATTGGGATAGAAGTCAAGAACTCCATCTTGTTGGTTGATTTTACGAACCAGCTCCGAGCCGAGGGAGTACCGCTGATCGAGGCTATTCAACAGGCGGGTGAAATTCGCTTTGTGCCCATCGTACTCACTTCTCTAACCGCCATTGGGGGCTTAATTCCCCTGGCCATTGAGGGCAATCCACTGTACTCTCCGTTGGCGTGGGTGCTCATCGGAGGGCTGATTAGCTCTACGGTACTTTCACGGATTGTGACTCCGGTGCTCTACAAATTATTGCCACCAGCGGTGGAAGTAATCACTGTCTGATGTGAATTGGTCCGCTTATGATGGAGCTTTTAAGCCAGGCAGTAACTATATGGACGGTTTTGGGGCTGGGGTTCGGCCTGAATCTCAGCCTGAATTCTTTGCCACATGTCGTCCGCCATTTTCTGGTCGGGAGTTTCCTGCTGCAAACTATTTAAAAGAATTACCAGGTGTTTGGCATCCAAAATTTCACTCTGCTGCTGAGGATGTTGAGCCTGGTACTTGTCCCAAAAAAACTGGTGAGGAGAATTTGGTTCAAGAACCCAGCTGCGGAAAGAGTCTTCAATTACAAAATCTTCGGTATCGTATTGAGCAATATTCTTATTCATAGTCAAAAAGGCTTTTAGCTGTTGGTGAAGTATAGTACGTTGGATTTCCTAGTACTAAATCAGGGTACAGCAGATATGTAAATAATCTTGCCAGGCATTCAAGTGGGGATATTTGTGTGTACTTGATCCCCGTGGCGAAGGTATGTACAGCGAAAAGAGAGAAAAAGTTTTGAAGAGCCACGATAAAATAACTCAGCTGTCGGTTTCGAGTCCCCTTTATTTCACATAAATTGGACTTGATACCGATACTTCCCGGTTATCCACCACATAGAAAAAACCATAGGCAAAATCGGCTGCGGGTACCTCGCAGGTCAGCGTTTTGCTTAGGGGGTCAATCTGTGCTTTGGCCTCCAACCAGGTGCGGGTTTCGTTGGTTGAAGTAGTGTCGCTGGAATAGAAAAAACGCGCCGATCGCAGGCCGACTACCCCCTCATACCGGGCGCTGAGGCTGGATTTGTCTTTCTGGATAGCGGCTACCTTGGGTAAAGGAATCCCCTCGTTTACGATCGAATCAAAGAAGTACTTTATTTCTATGGGTTGCCAGCCCTGCAGGTGGCCGTGGGGCATATCGGGTTTGTAACAGATGTTTCGGGGGGCATTTTGGGGAAGGTTATAGGTTTTATGGTAGGGTACCACGTTATAAAACCGATCCTTGTTGCCATTGACAAACAGCAGCGACGGTCGTGCGTAGGGCAGATACACCGACGGGTCAAAGTACTTCATCCACTGGGTGCGCCCCTGCGCCGATAGCTGCGAAATATCCTGACCAAATACGTCTGATTCGTCGTAATAGCCGCAGCCATACACAGGAGCGGCCGCCTGGAACCGGTCGTCCAGGCCAGCGACAAGGCAGGTCAGGTACCCACCCCAGCTGATGCCCGTCAGCACCGTTCGAGCCGGGTCGACCTCAGGACGATGCAATAAAAACGAATGTGCCAACAGCACACTCCCTACGGCATGGTATGTCCACACATTGTGGGGATTTCCTTTCTCAATAGATTGAAATTTCACTTCGTGCGACTGGTCCGGTCCGGCTCCTTCAAAGGTTTTTCCGGTAGCATCCTTCCCGCCCAGATCCATGGCAACGGCGGCATATCCATCCGCGGCCCACTTTTCTACCCATTGCCGAAAGGCCGTGCCGCCCCCGCCATGAACCAGTACCACGCCCGGAAACCTGCGGTTGGTCTGCTTGCCGGCCAGCAGATCCGGGTTGGAGTAATACGCAAACACCCTGGTTGGCTTCCCCTCAAAAGCCACACTTTCGTACAGCAGGGAGCGTACGGTTGAGGTAGAATCCACCCAGGCAAAGTGGGGTGGAGTACTCAGCGCTTTGAGATCCCAGAGTAAATCAAGGGATTGCAGGTGATTCGTGGTGATCTGGGGAATGGCCGGTTGGGCGTAATTAGTACCCGGCAGGAGGCCCCCCAGCAAAAGGAGTAGGATTAATCTCTTCATGAGTATTTTATAGACTAAGACACTTTGATTTGCATTCCAGATAGAAGGCAATACCTCACTGGAAGTACTGCTTTTTTGCATACAGCTTCTTAGGCATCAGCGTACATCCGGGTACGCGTTTGAAGGTAGGTTTGGGTGACTAGGGGCAAACGCGCGGGAAAATCTCCGGGCTGGCAGGGGAGTTTCGTCACTGGTTTGGGTACATAATTTGCCAGACAAAACTGTTTTGAAAAAAGTTTGTTTGCAAATGGTGGGCGTTGCTTGAGGAAGCTTTTGGGGCGACCAACAGACCGCCGGAATCACGATGCTACGTAACCTTTTGATCCATTAATTTTTACACAACTCGATGAGAAAACAAATTTTTACCATCTTTGCCTTTATACTCTTCGCGGGAATGAGTCTCGCCCAGCCAGCCAAGCAAGTTCGGGAAAGTACCCAGCTTTGGGGTGCCTATTTTTTGCAGGCGCGGCTGACCGATCAATTGGGACTGTGGACCGATGTACATCTGCGAACCAAAGAAGATTTGCTCAGTGATCTGTCGCAGGGGATCGTCCGGGTGGGACTGATGTACTACCTGAACGACCACGCCAAGCTGACGGCCGGTTATGCTTTTGTGAATCATTTTCCCGCCGAAGGCCACGCCAATATCTCGCAGCCGGAGCACCGCCCCTGGCAGCAAATCCAATGGCATACCAACACCTCCAAACTACGGCTGACGCAGTGGCTACGACTGGAAGAACGGTTTCGCCGTAAGATCAGGGATGATGACAACCTGGCCGAAGGTTACTCGTACGGGACCCGGCTCCGGTACAATTTCCTGGCCGCCTGGCCCCTGACCAGGAAAGGTACGGCTCCCGGCGGATTATCCTTGATACTGAACGATGAAATTCATATGAATCTGGGCCGAAAGGTGGTATATAATCATTTTGACCAGAACCGGTTTTTTGTGGGATTAGGATTCCAGACCGGAAAGCACACCAGCCTGCAGGCGGGCTACATGAATGTATTCCAGCAGCTGGCCGCCGGGAATGTCTACCGAAATCTGCACACAGCCAGGGTATTTTTGTTTCAAAACCTGGATTTCAGAAAAGTGAAGTGAAGTACCTGAGCATAACGTGAATTAATGATAAATTTTCCTCGAAAGAAAGTCTCTCTCCTTGGAGGAGAGGGACTTAGGAAGAGGTAAAAAATAAAAAGGCCCCTCCGATTCTGACGAAGGGGCCTTTTTTTGTATAGATACTCAATCCTCAATACCCTGGATTCTGTTTGATTTTTGATGGGTTGATATCAATCTGGCTCTGTGGTATAGGCCAGATAAGGTTGTTGGCCGTCAAATTGGTTTTGATACCAATCGCCGCCGCCTTAGCCTGTAAAATGGGTAGGGCCCGGCCCGTCCGCACCAGGTCAAACCAGCGGTGCCCTTCGAAAGCTAATTCTACCCGGCGCTCCTGCTCAATCGCCAGCCGCATATCGGCCTGGGAAGTGACGGTAGCCGGGGCCAGGCCAGCCCGGGTTCTCACCCGGTTCAGGAACGGAAGCGCCTGCGTGGTTTGGCCGGTTTCGTTCAGGACTTCGGCGTACATCAGCAGTACATCGGCGTAGCGCAGCACGGGCCAGTTGTCGTCCGAGTCACCATTGACCACGGGCGCATCGAGGAACTTCTTCACGTAATAAGCTTCTACCCTATTGCCCTGTGCATTGGTGTAGCCGGTTGCCAGAGAAACTCCTTTGCGCTGGTCGCCCGGTTCGTACGCCAGTTCGATGTCCTTGGTCGGTTGGTTGTTGCCTCCGCCCCCAAACTGAATCACCGCATTGGCGGAGTTGGTGGGCGCAAAACTATTGCCGAACCCACTCCCTTCGCGGGGTACCAGGCCTTTTTTGTACTGAACCGCAAAAATGGATTCCTTGCTGTTTTTGTTAGCCGGGTTGAAAACGGCAGCGTAGGTAGGTAACAAATCATAAATCCCGCTATCGATCACCTCTTTCAATACGGCAGCGGCTTCGGCGTACTGCTTATTGGTAAGATACACCTTGCCCAACAGCGCCTTGGCGGCTCCCCGCGTGGCCCGACCTACATCGGTACCGCTGTAACTCTCCGGAAGTGCCTGCTGCGCCTCCGACAAATCCTTGACGATCTGAGTATATACCGCGCTAGCCGGAGCCCGTTCGTAGTCATACCCTTCGGCCGGATCGGTGATTTCTTTCAGCACAAGGGGTACATCGCCAAATACCCGCACCAGATTGAAGTACATCAAAGCCCGCAGGAATTTGGCTTCGCCCGTGATCCGAGCCTTCAGGGCTTCGTTCATGGCTACTGCTCCGATACGGTCGATCACGGTGTTGGTGCGGTAAATGCCCCGGTAGCCGTCGTTCCACCGCGCCAGTAAAACGGGGTTGGTAGTCCGGATGTAAAACTTATCGAATTCGTCCTGGTCCGTTACCGAGCCTGACAAAGCAGGGGTACTGTTATCGGAAGGAATCTCGCCCAGTATGTAGTAGTCGCCGTATTGCCCCCCGGCCTGTAAGGTTGCGTACGCACCATTGATGGCCGTGATCATGTCAGACTGAGTTTTGAAAAAAGTTGCCGTACTGGCCGAGGAAATGGGAGCCAGGTCAATGAATTTTTCCTGACAGGCCGTAACGCTCAGCGTGGCAATTAGGGTTACTATGATTTTGGTTTTCATATTTTTCTATTTTGGAATGATGTACTCGGGAGGCTACTCCCGGTTAAAATCAGAAGGAGAAATTCAAACCCACCGTGTACGTGCGGGCCAACGGGTAGGAGCCATAGTCTACCCCACCGGTCAAGGCGCTTTCATAACCGCTTACCTCGGGATTGTAGCCCAGGTATTTGGAAAAGGTGAAGGCATTTTGTACCCCGGCATAAATACGCGCGTTTTGGATTTTTACCCGGTCGGACAGCGCCTTCGGCAAGCGATAGCCCAGTGTAATGTTTCTGATTCGGAAATAACTCGCACTTTCGACCCACCGACTGGAAATCGCATTGTTGTTGCCGGTGGTGCGGGAATTGGCGCGGGGAACCACCCCGTTGCCGGGTTGGTCAGGTGATTGCCACCGATCCAAAACGGTAGTCAATTGGTTCTGATTCCCTTCCAGGTTCTCAATAAAGCGCCGGCTCAAATTAAGGATTTGGCCGCCCTGAATACCCTGAGCAGCTATGCTCAAATCAAATCCTCCGTACGTAAACGTATTGTTGATCCCGTAAATGAAATCGGGTTGGTTGTTCCCGATGAGGGTACGGTCATTGGCATTGACCACGCCGTCGTTGTTGATATCGGCAAATTTCACGTCACCGGGGCGTGAGTCTGCGAAGTGGGGATAGGAGTCAAGATCGGCCTTGTCCCGGAATACGCCGATTTGCTGATAGCCATAGAAATTTCCCAGGGGTTCACCGAGTACGGTAATGTTGGTTTCGCCTACGCCTGATCCGCTCCGAATGGCGTCACCGGTGGGTCCCAGTGCCAGCACTTTGTTGCGGTTGAACGAGAGGTTGAGATCCGAAGTCCAGGCAAATGCCCCTACACGTATTGCGGCTGGTTAGTCCGAATTCCATTCCTTTGTTCTCCACTTTGCCAATGTTTTGGTTGGCGGAGGTAAAGCCCGTCAGGCTGGGTACCTGCACGGATAGGAGCAGGTCGGAGGTAATGCGGGTATAGTAGTCGGCGGTCAGGAATAGCCGGTTTTTGAACAAACCTAACTCCATCCCTATATCCGTTTGCCGGCTTTTTTCCCAGGTCAGATTGGGGTTACCGATCACGTTGGTAGCTAGTCCACTGGCCAGTCCGTTCCCGATTACGTAGTTGTCGATACCCAGGGTACCAATGGAGCCGTAGTTGGCAAATGCATTGTTGCCCGAAAGTCCAAAGCTGGCTTTTAGTTTCAACTCCGAAATAGCCGCCACATTTTTCAGGAAGGGTTCTTCGCTGACCCGCCAGCCCACCGAAGCCGACGGGAAGGTACCATACCGCTGGTTGGCTCCAAACCGCGACGAACCATCGCGCCGGATAGAAGCATTGAACAGGTATTTGTCGTTGAAGGTATAGCCGATCCGGCCAAAATAAGAAGCCAGCGAATACTGCTCTTTGAACGAGCTACCCCCCGATATAACGCCCGCGTTGACAGTTCTTACGATATCGTTGGGAAAGTTGGTGGCATCCACCCGGTTGTTTTCAAAGGTATTCTGCTGCGCCTCCACACCAATCAGCGCGGTAAACCGGTGAGCGGTACCCAGGTCAAACGAATAATCGAGGGTGTGGTTGGTGACCCAGTTGAGGTTCTGGCTGGTGATGGACGACCCCGTGCTGATGTTGGGGGGCAGGATTTGGTTGAGCGGCATGGTCGAAGCCCGGTAGAGGTTCTGGCGAAGATAGGTGATGTCGCCGCCCACGCTGCCGCGGTACTTCAGGGTTTTCCAGATACCCACTTCCAGGTAGGTATTGCCCAGGAGCCGCAGCGTGTTTACGTTGTTGTCGGCTTCGGTAATGTTGGCCACCGGATTGGTGACACCCGGCAAGTCGTAGGGGGTGGCTATGGATGCCATTGAGTTGTAGGTAACGCCATCCGCCTGGAAAATAGGGACAATGGGTGCCGCTGCCAAAGCCGCGTTGATCACCCCGTTGCTAGCCCAGTGCCCGTCGGAGTTGACCCTACGCTCTTTGGTAAAGCTGGGGCTGATGCTCATACCTACCTTGATGCGCGGGCTTACCTGGGCATCTACGTTGGAACGGAACGTGAAGCGGTCGATCCCGGATTGTTTGATAATACCCTCCTGGTTAAGGTAGTTGCCCGATACCATGTACTGTACTTTGTCGCTGCCCCCGGAGGCCGATAGCTGATAGTTGCTGATGGGAGCGGTTCGGAAGATCAGGCTTTGATAATCGTAGCTCTGAATACCCGCCGGATTATCGAAGTCCAGTCCCGGAAATTCACCCCTGGGGTAGCGGTAGCGAAGCCCGGCCGGACGCGCACTGTTCGGGTCGGAAATGGAAGCACCCGCCACGCGTTCCAGGTAGGCGTTGTTAAAGGCCGATTTTCCGTACTCGGCAAACTGCTGGGCGTTGAGCACGTCCATGGTTTTGCTTATTTCCTGAATACCCGTGTAATAGTCGAAGTTGATGTTGCTTTTACCGGCTTTACCCCGCTTGGTCGTGATCATGATTACGCCGTTGGCACCACGCGATCCAAAAATGGCGGTGGCCGAAGCATCTTTCAGTACGTCTACGGTTTCGATATCGTTGGGATTGATCAGGTTCAGGCCGCTGCCGTTGACCAGATCACCCGAGTTCAAGGGCTGTCCATCCACCACAATGAGGGGGCCGTTGCCGGCGCTGATCGAGCCTAATCCCCTGATTTTGATCGAGGGGCCGCTACCGGGTGCACCCGAAGCCTGCTGCACAAGTACCCCCGGCATGCGTCCGGCCATGCCTTCCCCGATGTTGGTGACGGGCATGTCCTTGATCGTCTGGGTGTTCAGGGAGGCAATGGAGCCGGTTACGTCCTTTTTGCTTTGGGTACCGTACCCTACCACCACCACTTCACCCAGAGCCTTCACATTCACGGCCAGGGTTACATTGATGCGGGTGGTGTTGCCTACCACTACCTCGGCGGTTTCGTAGCCCACAAAGCTGAATACCAGCACCGACTGTTCGTTGGGCACCGCTATGGTGTACTCGCCGTTGACATCCGTAGTCGTGCCTTTTTGGGTACCTTTCACCAGAATATTGACGCCGGGCAGCTCAGCACCGGTTTCGTCGGTCACTTTTCCATCCACCGAAATGTCCACGGGAAAGGCTCGTGTCTCGGCCTTTTTGTCGGTATCGCGGGTCGGTGTCTGGCGGGTGAGAATAATGTACTTACCCGATACCTCGTAGGAAACAGCGAGGGAGTGCAACACCTTATTTAGCACCGACGAGAGGGGTTCGTTGCGGGCTACCAGGGTTACCCGGTCTTTTGCTCGAAACAGCGAGGGCTCATAGCTGAATTTTACGCCGGCCGACTTTTCAATCCGGGCCAGGGCGACCCGAATATCCTGATTTGTCAATTCCAGCGAAATGGGCCGGGCGAGCAATTCCTGGGCCACGCTGTCCCGGGCCACACTGATCCCGAAGGTCAGGGAGATCAGGAAAATGGGGATACATGTAAACTTGATCATAGCCAGTAGTACATGATTAGGTCTATGTTTTTTCATGAATTTGAAATTTTGTAAAGTGTATTGAAAACAGAATCAGCAAAACGATTTCCCGCTATTCCGGGATAGGGTCAAAGCCAGTTAGGCTGGGCACAGGATCGACTTATTAATCAGGGCTAGTTTTTTACATATAAAGTCTAATTAGTATACTGGGACAATTTTATTTTCTCGGATTTTTATTTTCTACAATGATTTGAGCGTCAACAATCTGATATGATAATCCCAGCGTTTTACAAATCACGTCCAGTTTTTCATACAGGCTTTCATCTTCCAACCCGACGGTCAGTGATCTTCCTTCGCCCAGCTCAGGTTCGTAGATAATGTCCACGCCGTAGGCTTTTTCCAATACCTGAAAAATGCGGTCAAGCGGGGTGTTGTTAAATTCAAAGGATATATTTTCGGCAGGAGAGGCCAAAATCACGGGTGCTTCGATGAGCGTTTTATCGAGATGCAGTAAATCGCGACTGAAAATAGCCTGTTGATTAGGCGTAAGCACTAAGCCTTTACGATCAGGGGCAGTCGATTGTTTGTCAAAATCCTTTTTGATAAATACCGAAACCCGTCCCGTTCTGACTTCCACGGTCACTTTGGGAGTACCCGCATACGCCTTAATCCGAAAGCTCGTCCCCAATACTTTGGTGACGGTTTCGTCGGCAAACACCAGGAAAGGCTGATTTGGATTTTTGTGTACTTCAAAGAATGCTTCGCCACTCAGATGCACCTCCCGCTGGTCGGCACCGAATTCGCGGGGGTAGGTCAGTCGGCTATCCCGACCCAAACTGACTATACTTCCGTCGCTCAGGTGAATTTTAAGGATCCCCGTGGTACGGTTGACTTCTTCCAATAGCTCGCCCCGGATCGACGGACCGGCAATCGCCGGGAGATGGGCCTGATTCCGACTGAGATAAATCCATCCTACGAAAGCGGCCACGCCCAGCAGAAAGGATATCGAGGCCGCCCACTGCCATCCGGGACGGAAGGGTAGCCACCTACGGCGCTTCGGATGAATACGGTGCTGAATATTTTCCCAGATCGAGTCGGCCAGATCGGGGTCTTCGGGGGCATTCTGTTGGCTTTTAAGTTCCTGAACGAGCTGCCGGGCCGCCAGAATCTTGTCGGTTTGCAGGGGATGGGACGAAAAGTACTGCTCCCAAAAGCTACGGAATTCAGAATTGGGGTCAACAACCCAACTTTGAAAAGTTTCATCAAAGGCGAAGTCCTCAATTTCGAAATTTGTAAAATCCTTAGCCATGGAGAATTGTCCGGTTCATAAACCCCAGTGTACAAAAGGCCTTTTTTTAATCCATTTCTTTCAGAAGAATTTTTTTATAGTTTCTAAAAAGGGGATAAGGAGTGGAATTACGCCCGTTAAGTTTAGCCTTTCACGGAGCGTCTTTAAGGCTGTGTAGATAAATTTACAGGCCGACTGGTAGTTTACCCCCATGACCTGAGCTACTTCTTCATTGCTCAACTCTTCGTAGTACCGTAGATAGATGGCTTCTTTTTGGCGCTTGGGCAACTGGCTAAGCACCAGATCCAGTTGCTGGGTTTGCCGGGTTGTAGCTTCCCATTGCAGCAGGTCACTTTCAAAGTTAGCGGGATCAAGGGGAGCTGGCTTTCTTCCAGGGATTCAGTAACATCCGTGCGTACACTCCTGAGGAGTTTGTAGCGCAGTGATTTGAGTAGATAGTGCTTGATGGACTGTACCTGAGTCTGATTGGAGCGGTTGTTCCACAGTTCTACAAACAGATCCTGAATACAATCCTGAATAAGGCTCCGGTTGGTGGTGAATTTATAGCCATAGCTAATCAGCAACGCTATATTCGTTCGGTACAGGCTGTCAAATGCTTCCCGGTCCCCTTCCTTGAAGGCCTGCCATAAAGCAGTATCATCGCTTCCGGACGTGGAAGAAGACGATAGTTCGAGTGGATGTAGACTTTCAGATTTAAACGCTTTCACAGAAGTCTAGTTTGTTGCTTTCGCCTGGGGTACCCAAGTACAAAGAAACTACATTCTAGGGTTCTATGCTGCGATGAAGTATATTTGGTTTTGAATTTTTACAAAAAATAACTCTCTAACCAACGTGCTGACCTTGCCCCAGCTGGCCCCCGAACCAGATAGCCCCCAGCTACCCCACCGCTACTTTCTGCTCAACAAACCCTACGGCATGTTGTCGCAGTTCAAGGGCCATCCGGGCGCATCCATGCTGTGCGACCTGGCCATTGACTTCCCGGAGGGTACCCACCCCATCGGGCGGCTGGACGGTATCTCCGAAGGCTTGCTGATCCTGACCACCAACAAGAAAGTGACCCGCCTGCTGTACTTGGGTGATACCGCCCACCCACGTACCTACCTCGTACGGGTATACCGGGAGGTCAGCCCCGAAACCATAGAGAAGTTGCGTACCGGGGTTACCATCCGCATCCGGGGCAATGTGGATTATGTCACGGCTCCCTGTCAGGTGGAGTTGGTACACGAGCCGGGGTACTTGTTTCCGGCAGGCTATGCCATCAAAGAAGACTTACCCCATTCGTGGCTTCGCATGACGCTCACCGAAGGGAAGTTTCGGCAGATTCGCAAGATGCTGAATGTGGTCCGGCATCCCGTGCAGCGGTTGATCCGGACGAGTATCGAAGCCTTGGAACTGGGTGATCTGCCGCCCGGCCAAATAAAGGAAGTGGGGGAGGAGGAGTTTTTTGGGAAACTAAAAATCGCGTATACAAGTGGCTGAACTGATCGCCTAGCCTTATCCATTACTCATACATGCGCCACACCTCTGCCTTGGCCAGCTCGTGGTAAAACCCACCCAGCTTCTCGGTCAGATCCTCAAAAAACTGCTTTCCTTTGTCGGCGGTAGCTTTTTTGGGGTTGCCTATGCCGGTATCGGCCGACACCTGCGACCATTTGCGCTCGGTCCAGGCCCAGCCTTCGCGGAAAGCACCTACTGTATGTGATTTGGCCGCCCCATCGCCCGCCTCTTCCAGCGGTAGCACCAGGTCAGGCCGCAGGTGCATCATTACGCTGGTTTCCAGCTCGTCGGCGTGGTCGCCTTTTTCTTCAAAGTAGGTCTTCCGATCCAGAATATTAAACCAGAAACACAGGCTCAGGTGCATTTTGGGGTATCGTACGCCCAGTTCCCGCAGCAGGGGTTTGAAGTCGTTGCCGCCGTGGCTGTTCAGAATCAGAAGCTTGTGAATACCCTGCCGGTTAAGTACCTCTACGATATCATTCAGTACGGCCAGTTGGGTGCTGGGGTGCATGTTGATGTCCAGCAGAATATCCGTCTGACCGCTGTTGACACCAAAAGGTACCGTGGGTAGTACAATCACCTTCGCGCCTTGCTCCCAGGCAATCCGTGCCGACTCGGCGGCGATGTAATCCGCTTCGTACACATCGGTGGCGTAGGGGAGGTGGTAGTTATGGGCTTCGGTGGCGCCCCAGGGCAGAATGGCCAGCTCAAATTTTTCGTTTTGAATCGCTTTCCAGTTGGTTTCGGCCAGAATGTACGGACGCACGGGGTAGGTGGTTTGGTTGGTAGTAGTAAAAGCCGACGGCGTCTGATTCTAATGTGAGTTTAGGGGGGCGACCAAACGGAGCGTGAAAAGTACCCTACCTATTTCGGTAGCCAATAGAATCGGATTTGAATTGCTTTTGATCCAAAATGTACCCTATATTTGGGAATGTGGCTGATAGGTATCAGCACCAAACGATTCAAATGAGGAGTATACGACTACTTTTAAAAATACTTCTCGGGCTCATTGCCTTTTTGGGGGTAGTGCTGGTAGCTACGGTTACTACGCTGGATTATACCCCTTACCGGGAAATGGACTATTACAAAGACTGGAAAAAGAACATAAGCGAGGTGAAGCCAACCAAACGAGACTACGGCCCAAACCCTCCGGGCTGGCTGGGCGAAAGTCAACTTCACCCCATCCGAACCCGTGCCGATGGCGGGGTACGGCAACCGCCGGGGCAAAGCCTACGAAACCGTCCATGACTCGATATACGTACGGGCCCTGGCGCTTGACAACGGACTTACTCAGGCCATGGTGGTAGTGGCTGATTTGCTGACTACCGCCCACCGTAACCGAGGCACTCAGAGCCCGGCTGCCAGCACTGGGCCTAACCTTTCGATCAGGTGTACCTGAGCGCTACCCACAGCCACAACAGCGTGGGAGGCTGGGGCGACACCATTACCGGCGAGCTGTTTGCCGGGGAGTTTGACCCAACATGGTGGAGCGCATTACCGATGCCATCGTCCGGGCCATCCAGACGGCTCGGCAAAACCGCCAGCCCGTGGAGTTTGGCTATACCCAGGTACGCGACACCGTCAATATCATGAACCGCTTGCGCGGACTTACCAATACCACCGTTGATCCCTGGGTGCGCCTAATCTCCTTCCGCACGGCCGAGGGGCGCACCGCCCTGCTGAGTACCTACGCGGCGCACGCTACCGTGCTGGACTCCCGAAATTACGCCCTCTCCCGCGACTACGCCGGCGCCCTGGTAGACTCGCTGGAAGACGGGGAGGCGGATTTTGCCATGTACCTGGCGGGAGCCGTGGGCAGCATGGGGCCCGAAGAGGTTGGCGATACGGATTTTGAACAGGTAGGGAACCAGGCCGATGGGGTGGAGGAGGCAATCCAATCCCAACTCGCAGAGGTACCTCCTTCTCAATCGTCCCTTCTGCGTTCGTTCGTGGTGGAGATTCCCATGCGCAAGCCCAGCCCCCGACTCAACCAGACGTTCGCTCTGCGACCGTGGGTATTTCGCTGGGTATTTGGCGATTATCCTTCATTCGTAAAAGCGCTTCGTATAGGCAACATCGTGATGGTGGGCCTACCCTGCGATTTTTCGGGGGAATTAATGGCTGATTTGAGTAAATACGCCGCCTCCAAGGGTTTATATCTTATGGTCACAAGTTTTAATGGAGCGTACGCCGGGTACATTACCGACGACCGTCATTTTGACAAGGATCAATACGAAACGATTACCATGAGCTGGTTTGGCCCCTATAACGGAGCGTACTTTCAGGAGGTAGTGCGGGATGTGCTTGATAAAATAGATCTTTAACGCTGTACCCATGTCTCAGGCACCCCGCCCCGTTAGCTATTCGCAAACGACCCTTACCGAACTGATGATCCCGTCCTACGCCAATTTTGGGGGGAAAATCCACGGGGGGATCATCCTGTCGCTCATGGACAAGGTAGCCTATGCGTGCGCCTCGCGCCACGCGGGAGCCTACTGCGTGACGGTGACGGTAGACGAAGTGAATTTTTTGCAGCCCGTGGAAGTAGGGGACTTGGTGTCGCTGCACGCCTCGGTCAATTTTGTGGGCCGAAGCTCGATGGTTATCGGCATTAGGGTAACCGCCGAAAACGTGCGGACGGGCGTTCAGAAGCATACGAACACGTCTTACCTGACCATGGTGGCCAAAGATGATACCGATACACCCACTGAGGTACCCCCGCTGTTATTGGAAAATAAGGAAGATACCCGCCGGTTTTTGGAGGCTATAAAAAGAAGAGAACTCAAAGAGCAGTACAAGGATGCGTTCGACAACGAGCGTATGCGCATGGAACTGGAAAACGACCTTGGTAAACTGGCAGATTATAGGTGTGTGATTGGGTGGCAAAATTGAGTATATATTGTCTCGAAGTGTGTATAATAATGCTCATTCTAGATTGAAAAAATTGATAAAAGGACTGGTATATTATTCGTTGTGCTTGATTCAAATTTTTACAATAATCTATATCTATTCATCTCAATCAACCTTTTTCTTCCTAGTTTTATGAAAAAAGTTAGTACTATTTATCTACTTGGAGCCATCGTGATGCTCGGTAGCTGCGCCCGTCAGTATCCTGTTTTCAATCAAATGCCTACCAATGCTTACATTCAGCCAAAGGATAAGGTTCAGCCAGCCAGCCAACCCGCTGTGGAAAGTGCCGCCGTTGCTGTGGTGGTAGAGTCGGAGTCGGCGGTGGTAGAAACCCCTGCGTCTTTCTCTAAACTTATGGCCGAGCCTCAGGTAGCAGAAGTGCTCAACAACAAAAATCCCAAGCAAATCGACGAGCAACTTGAAATCGCTCTTGCTACGACTAAGGGCAAGGAATTGATGGCAAAGCCCGCGATAGCAGCCCAAATCAACAAGGCACGGGAGATGATGGCCAAGGGGGAGTTTAAAAGCCTCAATACTTCGGATGTGAAGTCGCCGGTCGTAAGCAAAATGATCGATAAGCAGATTAAGAAAAGCATGGAGTCCCAGGAGGCAAAGGCGCTCAATAACAAGATCCGAATTGGTCTGATCTTAGTCTTAGTAGGGGTGCTCTTAGGTCTTATTCCGGGCTTAGGCTGGGCACTGGGTGGTATTGTATCCGCAGTCGGGATCGTGTTTATTATTCTTGGACTTGTGGATAATATATAGTTAAGATAGGGATTGCTTTCTAGCACAAAGAAAACGCCCGTTTGAAACATTCGTTTCGAACGGGCGTTCTAACTTAAAACCGATTCAATGTATCTGTCATTCATTTCTCTACTCTTGCTTTTTGGAGGAGCTTACTCTGCTACTTCTATCCTGACCGTAGAGATTACCAATGTTTCTCATCCTGAAGGCAAGATTCGGGTAGCTTTGTATAAACCTTCCTCAGAATTTGGAACTATGCATGCCAAACCCGATTTTGGTAAAATAATAGAGGTGAAATCATTAGGTAAGCATCGGGTTGAGTTCGACGTTGAGCCGGGTACTTACGCTGTTTCTATGTACCATGATCTAAACAGCAACGAAAAACTGGATAAAAATTTGGTAGGGTACCCCAAGGAACCCTTTGGATTTAGCAACAATTTCCGCCCGGTTTTTTCCGGTCCCAAATTCAAGGATTGTGCTTTTACGCATTCCGAACGCGGAACCACCATCTCCATCAAACTCACGAACTGACTTGGCTCCCCGCCAGTTTTTTCGAAATTCTGCGTAAAGTGTGTAGATTTGTTAGCAATGGTCGCGCTATGTTCAACACTCTTTATCAACCCTGATGAAAAAAATTCTTTTCCTTCTTCTAGTTCCTTTTTCCTTAGTTGCCCAATCCTTTACCCAAAAAGAAATTTCCCGCTGGGAGAAACAAGCCCAGGGCATTACCATCATCCGCGATAGCTGGGGCATTCCTCACATCTACGGGAAAACCGACGCCGACGCCACGTTTGGCCTACTCTATGCCCAGTGCGAGGACGACTTCAAGCGGGTCGAGATGAACTACATCGAAAAGCTGGGCCGGATGGCGGAAGTAAAAGGCGAATCGGAGTTGTACAACGACCTGCTCATCAAGCTCCTGATTGATCCGGCGGATGCCCAAGCCGACTATAAAAAAGCTCCTGCCTGGCTCAAAAAACTGTTGACTGCCTACGCCGATGGAATCAACTACTACTTATACAAGCATCCCGAAGTAAAGCCCATCATGCTTACTCGCTTTGAGCCTTGGTACCCCCTGCTGTGGACGGATGGCAGTATTGGAGCCATCAGCACGGCGGATGTCACCACCCGCGATCTCAAAAACTTCTATGGCGAGGGTACTCCCTCGGTAGGTTTTGCGCCGGAACCTGAACCTTCCGTAGCCGAAGAAATTCTGACGGGTTCGAACGGATTTGCTTTTTCTCCCAAAATCACCGAATCCGGCAAGGCCATTCTGTACATCAACCCCCACGTGACGTTCTATTTCCGGCCCGAAGTACACGTGGTGAGCGAAGAAGGCCTGAACGCCTACGGGGCCGTGACCTGGGGGCAGTTTTTTGTGTACCAGGGATTCAACGAAAAACTGGGCTGGATGCATACCTCTTCCCGCACCGATGTAGCCGATACCTACCTGGAAAAAGTAAGCAAGCAGGGGGACAAGTGGGTGTACGAATACGATGGTGTACAAAAGCCCGTAAGTCAGAAAGCAATCACCTTGAAGTACCTGAATGGCAGCAAACTAGAAGAAAAACCCATTACGGCTTATTACACACACCACGGGCCCATCATGGCCAAGCGCGACGGCCAATGGGTAAGCATGAAAGCCAACAACCGTTCCATGAACATGCTGATTCAGAGCTGGCAGCGCACCAAGGCCAAAAGTTTTGCCGAGTATCAGAAAGCGATGGATTTGCTCGAAAACACCTCGAATAATACCGTTTATGCCGATGCCGAGGGCAACATCGCCTACTGGCAAGGCAACTTCGTACCCCGTCGGGACCCGAGCTACGACTGGTCCAAGCCAGTAGATGGCAGTACGTCGGCTACGGAATGGAAAGGGCTGCACCCAGTAAAAGAGGCCATTCACCTATACAATCCCATCAACGGCTGGCTGCAAAACTGCAACTCTACGCCCTTTACGGCCGCCGGGGACAATAGCCCCAAGGAGCAGGCCTACCCCAGCTACATGGCCCCCGATGGCGAAAACTTCCGGGGCCTGAACGCCGTGCGCGTGCTGGAAGTACCCCGCAAATACACCCTTGATAAAGTAATAGAGGCGGGCTATGATACCTACCTGACGGCCTTTGAAATCCTGGTACCGGCCTTGGTTAAAGCCTTTGAGCAAACGGTACCCTACACCGATCCCCGCTACGCGTACTGGATCGGTCCCTTGAGCGTACTCAAAAATTGGGATTATTATAGCAACGAAAAGTCCATTGCTACTACGCTGGCGGTGGAATGGGGACAAAAAATATCCGCCGACATGGCCCGTACCAAAGTGGAAGGCAACGAAGATGCCGATCAGGTAGACAAGGCCCGCGAATTCGCCGCTACGGCTGCGGCCGAAGTACTTCTGAAACCATTTGGCGAAACCATTACGGAATTGGAGCAGAAATTCGGCAAGTGGCAAATGCCCTGGGGAGAAATCAACCGCTTCCAGCGCGTATCAAGCGACATCGACCAAAACTACCGCGACGACCTGCCCAGCCTACCCGTAGGCTTTACCTCCTCGGCCTGGGGCATGTTGCCCTCCTACACGGCCCGCTATTTTCCCGGCACCAAAAAACGCTACGGTGTCAATGGAAACAGTTTTATCTGCGCCGTGGAGTTTGGCGAAAAAGTGAAAGCCAAGTCCTTGCTAGCCGGGGGAGAAAGTGGCGATATTACGTCTAAACATTTTTTCGATCAGGGCGAAATGTATACCCAGGGCAAGTTCAAAGATGTACTTTTCTACAAAGAAGACGTAGTCAAAAAAGCCGAGCGCACGTACCATCCGGGGGAATAGGGGCTGGTAAACTTAGTTTGTTGGACAAGATTCTCAGTGTTTTATGCCGTTGTTAGTATTTTTACCATAGCCTTTATGATAAGGTGAGCTTCGGAGAAGCAAGACCTTTGTAGCTATTCATATTCAGTTGGTTAGCTAGCTTCGGAGAAGCGCAACATTGCGTAATAGTCACGCTTCTCCGAAGCTACTTTTGAATTGATATCAGCTTTTTCTACAAATGTTGGGCCTCTCAGAGGCCATTAGCCTGAATGCTATGGTTGAAATACCAACGGTGGCTTTGTGTATATTACACTGCATTCGTTTGAAATTAACCTGAAACTGCCGATTTGAATAGTCCTATCCTCGAAACGGGAGGTTTTTAAACATAGCGTTCCTCGACCATATGAAATTTATCATCACAATTTTATTTTTTCTTCTTGCTTTTATTTGCAATTCACAAAATATCCCAGCTCCCCGCGTGGATTCACTTGCACCGGTAGTAAAGTTATTGGAGCGGCAGAATGAAGATTTAAGAAAGGATTTGGCAAGAACTAATGAACGGCTGCAAGATTACAATGATATGTTCAAGCAGCAATGGACTTACTTTTGGGGAGCAACTGTTTTTATTGGCTTGTTCATTGGTCTCCTCGGGTATGTTTCCCTTAAAGATTTTGTTATTCAATTTAAGCAAACAAAGAAAGATGTAGATCAATTAAAAAATGACTACCTGAAACTAGATGACGAATTTGTAAAAGGTAATTCTGAGACTAAAAAAGAATTTGAAAAGATAAAATATAGTGATGATTTTTTTCTATCAAGGATTTTTTCTATCCAGAACATGATAGATCAAGAAGGTGTATTCGTAGATTACTGGAAAATAAATTGGGTGACGGAATCCATAACCACGGCATTCGCAGCAACTCAATTGTTTCCTGAAAATCTAGATTCAAAAAGAGAATTAATAAGCCAAATAGGATTCACAAATAAAGCCATTAAACTTATACTCAAAATTGCAGACAGCGATGAAATGAGAAGGTTAGGTAGAAGGTTTCAAGGGAATGAAGAATATTTGACTTCGCTAAGGAAAATCCTTATGCAAATAAGTGAGGAAGGCGACGTTGAAGCAAAAATATCTGCAAAAAATGCATTGACTCAACTTAACCAAAAAGTAGCTGAATTTTTAATAAACACTCCACCATATCGTGGTGGGGGAGGGACATACGAGCCACCAAGAACCACTTGAAAATCAGGAAGAATATTTTCACGAACGAGACTTTTCGGAAACTACAAAGGGCATTCTACCACAATATGAAATTGGCCGTTTGTCGTTTTTGTACGTTAGCCTGTTACAAATTCGTCATAATCTCCTTTACTGCGTAAGAGAGTGTACAAGACTTGAAGACTATATAGATTAATGAGGGGTTTCATAGAAGTAAAAGTCATGCCGATCGTGGATGATATTTCCCATCTGGAAAAAGATAATTGACTTCCACTATTTCCAGAGATGAGACTTTACCCCTCATAATTCCTGAAAGATTTGGCTTTTATAGTGGGGGTCTGCGCCCGAATCATAGCTCGGTAATCGTCGGCGGTTAACGTTTCCCAAGAAGGCTCAGTAACAGTGGCTTCTTCTTCGGAAACAACTTCATAATCGAACTCACCCAGTGAAAGCAGTTGTTCCAACACCTTTTGCAAGGTATCCGAATCTGTATGCACAGTCAGTACATGGCTCATAACCAAACAATTTGTTCTTAGTAAAACTACAACAAATTCTGATTTTTTTAAATTCTTTCAGATAAAACAGCCCGCACCGGAACAACCGATGCGGGCCCAAAGGAAAGGGGAAGGTAGTGTCCTGAATTACAGATTCCGCTTCTTCATTTCCTCCATGGCATAATTAGCCGCCCGGGCCGTGAAGGCCATGTAGGTCAGCGACGGGTTTTGCGTAGAAGTGGAGGTCATGCTGGCCCCGTCGGTCACGAATACGTTGGGAACGGCGTGGAGTTGGTGCCACTTGTTGAGCATGGAGGTTTTGGGATCTTTGCCCATGCGTACCCCGCCCATTTCGTGGATGTCGAGGCCGGGGGCCTGCTTGCTGTCATTGGCCCGGATATTGGTAAAGCCTGCCATCGTGAACATCTCGGTGATCTGTTCGATGTAGTCCTTTACCATCCTCTCGTCGTTATCGTCGTAGGCTACGTTGAACTTCAATTGGGGTAGGCCGTACGGATCTTTCAGATTGGGGTCAAGGGCAATGTAGTTGCTTTCTTTCGGGATGGTTTCACCCATCATGTGCGATCCTACGTGCCAGTTGCCCTCGGTTGGGTGCAGCAGGCTGTCCTTCAGGGAAGCGCCTAACCCACCACGGTCGGCCCGAGAGCTACGATTGGCGCTGAAGCCTGCCGCGTAGCCACGGAGAAACTGGGACGCCGGACCACTCGTTTCCTGCTTGTAGAGGTTGCGGAAGCGCGGAATGTAGCTGCCGTTGGGACGGCGTCCGTCGGTAGTCGAGTCCAGGAAGCCGTCGTACTCACCCGATACCCGGGCGCGGTAGTTGTGGAAAGCAAAGTACTTGCCCAGCGTCCCACTGTCGTTGCCGAGGCCGTTGGGGAAGCGCGAGGAGGTGGAGTTGAGCAGGATGAGGTTGGAGTTAATGGCAGCCGCATTCACGAAAATTACCTTGGCATAAAACTCCATCATTTCCTTCGTATTGGCGTCGATCACGCGCACACCCGTCGCTTTGCCGGCCCCTTTCTTATCATCATAAATGATCGAATGCACCACCGAGTGCGGCCGTAGCGTCATATTGCCGGTTTTGAGCGCCCAGGGTATGGTAGAAGCATTGGCGCTGAAAAAACCGCCAAACGGACAGCCCCGCTCGCAAATGGTGCGGTGCTGGCACTGGGCCCGTCCCTGGTCGTAGTGGATTTGCTGCGGGTCGGTGAGGTGCGCGGCGCGACCAATAATGATGTGCCGATCCTTATAGCTTTGGGCTACTTTTTCCTTGAAATATTTTTCCACGCAGGTCATGTCGTGGGGTTTCAGGAACTCGCCGTCGGGCAGGGCGTCCAGGCCATCCTTATTACCGGTAATCCCCGCAAACTTCTCCACGTAGCTATACCAGGGAGCTATGTCGTCGTAGCTGATGGGCCATTCCACCGCAAAACCATCACGGGCCGGGCCTTCAAAGTCGTACTTGCTCCACCGCTGGGTCTGGCGCGCCCATAGCATGGACTTTCCCCCCACCTGATAGCCCCTGATCCAGTCGAAGGGCTTCTCCTGCACGTAAGGCTGGTCCTGATCGCGGATAAAAAAGTGCGCGGCCGATTCCTTAAAATTATAACATTTGCTCTGGATCGGGTTGGCATCTACCACATCCTTGGGCATGCGTTCCCGGTGGTCAAACTCCCAGGGCATCATGTTGGTGGTGGGGTAGTCTACGTTGTGTTTTACATCCCGGCCCCGTTCGAGTACGAGGGTTTTGAGTCCTTTCTCGGTAAATTCCTTGGCGGCCCAGCCACCACTCATCCCCGAACCGATAACGATGACATCGTAAGTCCGGGCTTTTTGACTATCTATGTTGAAATTGGGCATTTATTAATTCTGGGTTCTTGGTTCTGAGTTCGTGTGCTAAGTTCTTTGTTCGTAGATCTTGGATGTTATTCTCAATAATGCCGAGGCTGATCGTACTACTCGGATACAAAGGCCGACTGCTGATAGCTGACCGCCGAAAGCCGATAGCCATTAAGATTGCTTGACGGGTACGCAGCCGTGGAAGCGACCGGGGATCATTTCGTAGTGGGTAAGGTTGGTCATAACGTATTCTGATGACATATAGCCTTGAATCGTTAGGCCTTTGACCATCCCAAAAAATGCTTTCTTGGCCGGATCGTCACTCAGTTCGGTTCCTTCCAGAATGTAGATCCGTTGCTGAGGGGTACCGGCAATAAAAGGTTTTTTGAAGATCTGCTGACTGAATGTATCCAGGGCCGCCAGACCGGTCTTGAAGGATTCCTGCGCCTTCTGATCGTAGCAGTCGTTCACCATCGTCTGCACGAAACGGTGCACACCCAGTTCTTTTGCACCGGGGGTATCGGTTACCGGAATGATGGTTTCCACCACCTCGGCCAGAAGGGTGTCTTCGGCCGGGGTTAAAAATGCCTGCTTTGGCAGATTTTTTCCGTTCCAACCAGTGGCCCAGGCGGGTAGCGCAACCACCCCGGCTACGGCGGTCGCAAATCCTTTAAGTGCCTCGCGTCTTTGCATAATGCTAGTTTGTTATAAAATAGTGTAACGAATTAGAACCCAAAAAAAATTAATAAAAACGGGAAAGTTCAACAATAGAAAAATAACTGTCTGAAAAAGATAAAAAAATACCATATATACTGCCCTTTACAAGTCGGACAGTATGTCTTTTATCTCCGCTATGTCCACAAAATTGGGGTCCCACTGTTGGCGCGGCTTCAATCCCAGCCATTTCTTCATGTCTTTGTGCTCACTGTGCTTAGGGTCAGCCAGTATCTCTTTAAGATTTTCGAAGCCCCAGGGTCCACCGCAGTCCTCCGGCGGACACGCACCCTTGGCAGCCAAAAGCTTTGGCGACTCGACGGGTTGATCGGTGATGGCTTCCAGCGTAATCTGATGGAGCCAATCGTCGCCGAAATCATAGATATAGACATACACCTGCCCCACCTCCCCAAAGATCTCCGACAGCCTTACCTGGGAAGCGTCCCGCGTGGAAGGGCCATCGAACGAAAAGCCCAGGCCACTATTCTCCACAATCCCGATTATCTCATCCGCACCGTAGCCCGTATCCGAAAACTGGTACATGTGGTAGTTTTGCCAGCCGAAGGCTACCTGAATCACCAAATGAAAATCTTCAAAAGAGAACTCATCCGGCACGAGCACCCGCCGCCAAACGGGCGGCTTGGTAATGTTTTTGAGCTGAATCTTGAATTGCAACGTCATCGTTATACTTGTTTTGTTTCGTATTAGTTTTCTTCCGGGCCAAGGAGGCGATGGTTTCTGTTTTGTTGGCTGAATTTACTAAAAAAAATTTTCAATAAGTTGCTGAAAACGGTGCTTTGCAAGACTCTACCATACTCTACACACACTAATATCTCGTAGGGTTTCAATCCATCTCTTTATGGAAGGTACCGTACCAACCCCCTAATTATTGGACAAAATTTCCAGGTTTGAGATACGAGCTTTTGATTGACTTCGTTTCAATTCCAGTAAGGTACAATTGAGGGTCCCGTAGGGTCAAACTCTGCGTAGTGGTGGAAGTACTATTTCAATTCCAGTAAGGTACAATTGAGGGCAGGCGATCAGCAGGCGCAATGGATTCCATTTGCTATTTCAATTCCAGTAAGGTACAATTGAGGGGACATTACATGATATGGCAGGGCTTGTAAGGTCGTAATTTCAATTCCAGTAAGGTACAATTGAGGGTTCTGTAAGATCATAATCCCCTTCGTCGTATAGCATTTCAATTCCAGTAAGGTACAATTGAGGGCTTTCCACCTCATCCAATACCTGCTTGCTTTGTGCTATTTCAATTCCAGTAAGGTACAATTGAGGGAAGAAGGCGGCAATCTTTGGCGATTGGTGGAACGCATTTCAATTCCAGTAAGGTACAATTGAGGGGTCCCCATGCCTCGACACCGAACGCTACTCCATTATCCAATTTCAATTCCAGTAAGGTACAATTGAGGGGATCACAGCCTTTCCCGCTCAGGCCGTGTCGACCTATTTCAATTCCAGTAAGGTACAATTGAGGGCGATCGTGGCGGGAGCTGCAGACCTGGCCATCAGTATTTCAATTCCAGTAAGGTACAATTGAGGGCAATAAGGCAATCGGTACCCAGAAAGTGCTTACAATATTTCAATTCCAGTAAGGTACAATTGAGGGGGGATCGAGCCGAGGCGGCTGCTTTGATAGTACTTATTTCAATTCCAGTAAGGTACAATTGAGGGTGCTACGATGACCGGAAGCGGCTGCTTCTACCCGACATTTCAATTCCAGTAAGGTACAATTGAGGGTCGGCTGTCCGCGCTATAATTGTAATACTGCGGTTCTAATTTCAATTCCAGTAAGGTACAATTGAGGGTCAGGTTTTTGCTTAATAGCGAGATTATTGGAAAACTATTTCAATTCCAGTAAGGTACAATTGAGGGATCCGTTCACCATGGGCGGTAATCTGGGCCACGTTATCGATTTCAATTCCAGTAAGGTACAATTGAGGGAGGTACCCGGGTTAGTGATGCCGACATGCCAACGTGTATTTCAATTCCAGTAAGGTACAATTGAGGGGCAGTCGGTGTCCTGGTGCGTAGGCGACTTGCCTGAGCAATTTCAATTCCAGTAAGGTACAATTGAGGGGGTTCATCGGTGGCACACCGGTAAACGTGTTGGGCTAATTTCAATTCCAGTAAGGTACAATTGAGGGTCTCTGATTAATTTTGATGGCCATCTGTTTCAATTTTCAATTCCAGTAAGGTACAATTGAGGGCCGTAAATCCTGCGGGGGTAGATTGGGCATCGAATTATTTCAATTCCAGTAAGGTACAATTGAGGGGTCCGATTACGAACCGCTTTGCGATGCCGTCTTCGTTATTTCAATTCCAGTAAGGTACAATTGAGGGCGGTATTTCAGCCTGGCATTTGTCAGCTACGCCTGTCGATATTTCAATTCCAGTAAGGTACAATTGAGGGCTCTCGGTAGTGCAGGTAAGGTTCATGAGTACTGTGCATATTTCAATTCCAGTAAGGTACAATTGAGGGCGACGGACGAAGCGGGACACGACATAGCCGTATCCAGATTTCAATTCCAGTAAGGTACAATTGAGGGCATGCCCGCGGTAAGTATGGGACCACTCGAATACATATTTCAATTCCAGTAAGGTACAATTGAGGGAATAGCAGTTTGCATACGACGTGTATGTGCAATGTGCATTTCAATTCCAGTAAGGTACAATTGAGGGGCGAGCTTTCGGCGCTGGGTTCGATCATACTCTCTGGCACATTTCAATTCCAGTAAGGTACAATTGAGGGGTGTATTCTGCCGGGCGTACGGCTGGGTGCGTTGTGATATTTCAATTCCAGTAAGGTACAATTGAGGGCGTATGCTAAGGCGTTGCCGACACACTCCGGATATCTAATTTCAATTCCAGTAAGGTACAATTGAGGGAAGTTTGCAGTACCACGTGTTCAGTTGTCCGAATGTGCATTTCAATTCCAGTAAGGTACAATTGAGGGCGCGAGACTATGCGCGCGGGGTTCATCATCCTTCTGGCATTTCAATTCCAGTAAGGTACAATTGAGGGGTTACTTTGGCGGGCAGTGGCTTGGGTCCGTTGCTCACATTTCAATTCCAGTAAGGTACAATTGAGGGCGTAGATAGGCGTTGCCTACACCTGCGGATGCCGCGTAATTTCAATTCCAGTAAGGTACAATTGAGGGGATCGACTATGAAAAGCAGTACCGGCTTTTACCAGCAAATTTCAATTCCAGTAAGGTACAATTGAGGGACGAAGTGCGGCGAGTCTCACGGCTTTGCTATTTCCAAATTTCAATTCCAGTAAGGTACAATTGAGGGAGAATACCATCAGTTATTTGCGTACGCCACAAGCTATTTCAATTCCAGTAAGGTACAATTGAGGGGACGGAGATCAGCAAAGAACCATGCACGTAATCCAATTTCAATTCCAGTAAGGTACAATTGAGGGGAAGAAGGCACCAGGCAAAAAACTCATCCACGTAATCCAATTTCAATTCCAGTAAGGTACAATTGAGGGAGTGCCGTTTCGCAGGAGCCATATGCAATTGCTCGGCACATTTCAATTCCAGTAAGGTACAATTGAGGGTCCGGGCTAGAAGTGGACGCTTCAAACGATCCCCCATTTCAATTCCAGTAAGGTACAATTGAGGGAAGTGCCGCTGCCTTTTCGTCCAATGCGTCAAGCCCATATTTCAATTCCAGTAAGGTACAATTGAGGGTGCTTAGACGCCAGCCGTTTACCTTCCGCACTAGTAACATTTCAATTCCAGTAAGGTACAATTGAGGGCCGCGCTCGGCCGCAACTGGCCGTCAGTTCCTCCTCGTATTTCAATTCCAGTAAGGTACAATTGAGGGGGTGGTTACTTGAATCAGCCTGACTGGGTAGATATTTTATATTTCAATTCCAGTAAGGTACAATTGAGGGGGTTCACGTAGCGCTCATTTCTGCCTACGGATGGATATTTCAATTCCAGTAAGGTACAATTGAGGGTGCTTTTTCTTTAGCAGGGTTTAGCGCCTCTTCATTATTTCAATTCCAGTAAGGTACAATTGAGGGGGGTCAGGACCGAACGTTTCGTTTTTCCCATTCTTATTTCAATTCCAGTAAGGTACAATTGAGGGGTAAGAGCATAATCACGCTATACAGCAGGCTCTCAAATTTCAATTCCAGTAAGGTACAATTGAGGGCTTCGCGCTGGTATCGTATTGCGGTGATAAACTCTAATTTCAATTCCAGTAAGGTACAATTGAGGGGGCCTATCTGTGGAATGGATGGCGGAGTCTGCCATGAATTTCAATTCCAGTAAGGTACAATTGAGGGCCCCCGCCTTTACCGGGCGGCCAATGTTCGTAGCTTATTTCAATTCCAGTAAGGTACAATTGAGGGTACCCCATGCTCGTGTGCCGGGTGGACAGCAGCCGAATTTCAATTCCAGTAAGGTACAATTGAGGGAGAAATAAAACAGGAGACCGGCCAGAAACCGGCCTCATTTCAATTCCAGTAAGGTACAATTGAGGGATGATCTGCCTTTTTTGCTATAACCTATGCGTTCAATTTCAATTCCAGTAAGGTACAATTGAGGGGACGGCCATCTGGCGCAAACGATAAGGAAAGGGTAATATTTCAATTCCAGTAAGGTACAATTGAGGGGTCTGTTCGAGTGGCAGGCCCGGTTGGAAAACACCCATTTCAATTCCAGTAAGGTACAATTGAGGGCCGCAGCGCGGCCGAATGAAGGCGTCTGCACCTGTTTGAATTTCAATTCCAGTAAGGTACAATTGAGGGAAAAGCTGCCTCATCTGCAAGGCTATGCCTTTGGTCCACCATTTCAATTCCAGTAAGGTACAATTGAGGGAAACAGCCGTTCGAGGTATCGACACTCAGTCAGATCGAATTTCAATTCCAGTAAGGTACAATTGAGGGTTTAAGGTTCGCGTATGTTGGTTACTGTCATCCAGAGGATTTCAATTCCAGTAAGGTACAATTGAGGGCATGTTTCAGGCCGACGCTTCAT
>CAVYGM010000024.1:0-37768 GCA_963768025.1 uncultured Cytophagales bacterium | reverse complement strand
CTTCAATAATTCGGGCAAAAAAGGGGCGGACAACAAGGTTAGTGTACCCAACTGGGTCATGGGCATGGCCCAACGGCAGGTTGGCCGAAATGGCCTGTTCACGATCCGGAGCATGGTGTCGCTGGATCGGCTCTTTGATGGTGGCGCGGGCTATCCGCTGCTGTACCAGTCCGGCGAAACCTGGCAGGGAGAGCCCCTGATCGACCGGCAGCACCCGCACGATCTTAATTCGGAGTTGTCCGTTGGCTATACCCAACGTTTTAGCAGCAAACTCGACGCCACTATCTACGTAGGATACCCCGGCGAGCCCGCCCTGGGTCCTGTGGCATTCATGCACCGCATGTCGGCTTTTAATAACCCCAACGCTACCCTGGGCCACCACTGGCAGGATGCTACCCACATTACCTTTGGGGTAGTGACGGCGGGCATCCGCTACGGAAAGTTCAAGGTAGAAGCCTCGCGGTTTACGGGCCGAGAACCCGACGAGAACCGTTACGATTTCGACCGCCCGCGCTTTGATTCCCACAGCTACCGACTGCTGTTCAACCCCTCGGCCAACTGGGCTTTACAGGTATCCAAAGGCTTTATCACAAGCCCCGAAACTACCCACCCCGACGAAGACGTAGAGCGAACCACCGCTTCGGTACAGCATTCGTACCAGCTCACCAGTCCCACCCGCTGGATATCAACCAGCCTGGTGTGGGGCTTAAACGACAAAGGCGATAATCATCGTGAGCACTCCGCGCTGTTGGAATCCAATTTGCAATTGGACAAATGGGCACTCTACGGGCGTTACGAATGGGTGCAGAAAACCACCGAGGAGCTGTTTGTGGAGGAGCCGGACGGCTTCGACCACGATGAAGTATTTCCTGTATCCAGTCTCACGTTGGGACTGAATCGACAGATTGGCTCTTTTGCCAATACGCTGGTGCAGGTCGGTGGGCAAATGACGGTGTATACCCAGGACAAAGCACTCGAACCTTTTTACGGAAAAAATCCGGTATCGGGGCAGGTGTACCTACGCCTTACCCCCGGTTTGATGCGGATGAGTATGTGAAGAAATGATATGCTTAATGTACAGAATCTCCCCTTCTGATCGGGAGCATAGAGGCTGGCGTATCAGCGATTGGCAATCCAGTCGAAGACAGTTCAAATGCTTTTGCTTTTTATACTATTACCTTGCCGATGCTCGCTTTTGCCCTCGTGGCCGGGCAGGCCCCGCCTTCTCAACGCCTCTGGCTTTTTTGGCTGAATACACATGCCCTAAACTCAGCCGCTTATGCTCATGAGCGATTTGCGTTTTTTCCAGATAATCGCTCATGGTTTTATGCTGCTCCATCGAATACTGAGTCATTTCGACCTCGTCATACAAACTAATATCTTCCAGATTCCCCCAATTCCTGCCACTCATTGTTTCAAATTCAATCGAGCGGAGCACTACCAATTTTTTTCTGGCCGAGTCCGTAAGCATTGTGGATGAACATCAAGCAAGTTGCAATGGTTAAAAGATTAGATCACTAAATTTAGGAGCTTTTATTTTATAATACTTCTTCACTACAAATCATGTGCCCGATTACCAGAACACCCTCCCGTACGCCCAGCAACAGGATCAAACCGACTCTCTTCGGGCCTTCCGTACCCAACTTCCTGATTCCCCAAAAAAACGGTCAGCCGCTGACCTACCTCTGTGGCAACTCGCTGGGCTTGCAGCCCGCCTCGGCCCGGCAGGCGTTGGACCGCGAACTGGACGTATGGCAAAACCACGGTGTTGAGGGCTGGTTTGAAGGCGAAGAGCCCTGGCTATATTACCACAAGTACTGCAAGGAACCCCTGGCGCGGGTAGTAGGGGCGCTGCCCTCCGAGGTATGCCCCATGAACAACCTGACGGTGAACCTACACCTGATGCTGACGAGCTTCTACCGGCCCGAAGGGAGTAAAACCAAAATACTTACCGTAGCCGGCGACTTCCCCTCCGATCAGTACGCGCTCGAAACCCATGTACGAAGCCGGGGTCTCGATCCGGCTGAGGTACTCATCGAAATCAAGCCCGAGTCAGGAAGCTACACCTTAAAAACCGAACAAATCCTGGAAGCCATCCGGGAGCATCAGGGTACCCTGGCGTTGGTGATGATGAGTGGCCTGCACTACTATACCGGGCAGGTGTTCGAGATGGAGACAATCGCGGCCGAAGCCCACGCGCACGGCATTCCGGTAGGGTTTTGATCTGGCCCACGCGGTGGGTAATGCCCCCCTGCGCCTGCACGACTGGGGCGTGGACTTTGCCATCTGGTGCTCCTACAAGTACCTCAATTCCGGCCCCGGTGGCGTATCTGGCATTTTTGTGCACGAGAAGCACCATAGCGCGAACCTTCCGCGCCTAGCGGGCTGGTGGGGTTACGACGAAGCCCGGCGTTTTGAAATGACCAAAGGCTTTGTGCCCATGCCGGGTGCCGACGGCTGGCAGCTCAGTACACCTACCATTCTGGCGCTGGCCGTACACCGTGCTTCGCTGGCTATTTTTGAAGAGGCGGGTATCGAAAATCTGCGGGCCAAAAGTGAGCGGCTGACGGGCTATCTGGAATTTATCTTGCAGGAAATAAACCAGAAATACGGGAATCCCATTATCATCATGACGCCCAGCGATCCTACGGCCCGAGGTTGCCAGCTTTCCCTATTGGTGGAAGAGAACGGTAAAAAGCTATTTGATACCCTGGTCGAAAAAGGCATCATCGGCGACTGGCGCGAGCCCAACTGCATCCGCCTGGCCCCCACGCCGCTGTACAATACCTTTGAGGAAGTGTGGCGGGTAGGGGAGGTGATGAGTGAATTTTTCTCGTAAATGCATCCCTTTGATTTCCCTGGCGCGTAGGTACCAGACGTTTGGAAAATCAAAACGTTATACGTATCTTGAATAAAACGCACGTGTCATGAATACAAAACTCACTTTGACGGTCGAAAAATCAGTAATAGAGCGAGCGAAAGTCTATGCTAAGAATACGGGAAGAAGTCTATCGGAGATCATCGAGAACTATCTTGATACCATCACAAAAGAAGAAGTAACAACGGAGCTGTCTCCAAATTAAAAAAGATTGTAGGTGCTGTCAATCTTCCCCCCGATTTTGACGAAAAGCAAGTATTGAGAACGGAATTGGAAAAAAAGCATCTATGACCAAAATCTTTCTCGATACGAATATAATCGTTGATCTGATTTCGGACCGAAAGCCTTTTAGCAAATATGCCATTGAGATTTTTCAAAGAGCAGAAGAAGGCAATCTTGAATTATTTACCTCCTCCCATTCCATCGCTACGACACACTATTTGTTGAAAAAGTATATGGAAGAAAAAGATCTCAGAGAGGTACTGAATAATCTTTTGGAATTCCTCACCGTAATTGCAGTTGACGTAGACATTATCAAAAAAGGACTACGATCTACCCATAAGGATTTTGAAGATTCTATTCAGATTTTCTGTGCCTCTTCCATAGGAAATATTGACTGCATCATTACACGCAATGTAAAGGACTTCAAAGGAAGCGAAATAAAGATACTGACCCCTGATGAGTTTTGTTTGAAGCTATAAGTTGGCCTGCCTGTACCCTGGTATAAGCGTAATGGGGGTGCAAGTCGCAGATTTATACATGTAGTATTCGTTCTTCCATTCTATTACTGCTATAAAGGGCTGAGTCTCCTCAGTCCTTTCCATTTGCCTTTATCCCAAAAAGGGGGGCTACCCAAGGTTTGAGATTATCCAGGGTAGGATTTTCGACCTATAAACTTTTAGCCTGTATAAACTCCTGTGACTTAGAATACCATGTCTGCTAAACTAGTCAATCTGATGGTTGGGAGCGTGTTGCGACTAGCCTCCTTTACTGCCTCCACCAATCGTTTTTCGTCGAGCCGCCCGCCGTTGGGCGCTATTCCGGACAGCAGTCGTTTTACGCATATTATGCTGGCGCAGGGGCTGGATGAACCGATGGAAATGGCGATTCTGCCCAATCTGGACGTGGTGATTGTGGAGCGGAAAGGTGGCGTGCGTCTGTACGATGCCCAGGCCAAAGAACTCAAAACCCTCGCCCAGCTGTACGTATTCAGCGGGATCGAGGACGGGCTGTTGGGCGTGGCCATTGACCCTGATTTTAAAAATAACCACTGGATCTACTTCTACTACGCCGTTGGGGGCGACAAGGCTATTTCCCGGCTGTCGCGCATGGAACTCCGGGGCGATCGAGCTACTCCGGAATACCGAAAAAACACTGCTCGAATTCCCGACCCAGCGCAAGTACTGCTGCCATTCGGCGGGGTACCTCACCTTCGACTCGGCGGGGTACCTGTACCTCTCCACGGGTGACAACACCAACGCCGAGGAAACCGAAGGCTACGTGCCCGTCGACGAGCGTCCCGGCCGGGAACTGGCCGACGATCAGGCTACGTCGGCCAATTCCAACGATCTGCGGGGCAAAATCATGCGGATCAAGCCCGAACCGATGGACCCGGGGCGCGCCCGCCTATTCCATCCCCGAGGGTAACCTGTTTCCGGCTGATGGCAGCAAAGGACGGCCCGAAATATACATCATGGGAAGCCGGAACCCCTTCCGGGTTTCGATCGATCCCAAAACCAAATACGTCTACTGGGGCGACGTAGGTCCTGATACCAAGGTGCCTTCGGCTGAGGGTGGCCTGATCAGCTACGATGAAATCAACCAGGCCCGTAAGCCGGGATTTTATGGGTGGCCGTATTTTGTGGGAAATGAAGCCCTACCCAAGTACGATTTTGCGACCAAAAAGGAGGGCGCTAAAAAAGACCCCCTGCGGCCGATCAACGATTCGCCCAACAATACCGGCCTTCGCGAACTGCCCCCCGCCCAGTCGCCCATGATCTGGTACAATAAGGGGGAATCGCAGCCGCTTCCCGCTGGTGGGGAAAGGTGGGGCCAGCGCCATGGCCGGGCCGGTCTATTACAGCGATCTGTATCCGATGCCCCTACAAGCTGCCGGACTACTACGACGGAAAGCTCTTTATCTACGACTGGATACGGAAATGGATGATGGCCGTCACGCTGGATCAAAACGGCAATTACGTGAATATGGAGCCCTTCCTGCCGCATTTGAAAGTGATTTCCCCATGGATATGCAGATTGCGCCCGATGGGGCGGTGTACCTGCTGGCGTATGGGACCAACTGGTTTGCCAAAAGCTCCGATGCCGGGCTGATCTGGGTAGAGTATTCCGAAGGCAACCGCAATCCGATGGCCTCCATCAAAGCCAGCGCGCTTTACGGAGCGGCCCCTCTGTCGGTGAGCCTGTCGGCCGCTGATTCGAAGGACCACGACCCCGGCGATAAGCTCACCTACGAGTGGAAAATCGACAATAAAATCTGAACGGAGAAAAGGTAACGCAGGTGTTTTCCAAAGCCCGGCGTGTACAATGTGTCGCTGACGGCGGCCGACCCGCAGGGTGGCAAAGGCACGTACCTCGGTACAGATCAAAGTGGGCAATGCTCCGCCCAAAGCATCCATTGCTACCCGCTCCAACCGGAGTTTTTACTGGGGCCCGACGCCCCTGGATTATCAGGTAGCGATCACCGATGCGGAGGACAAGCCCATAGACCCGGCCCGCGCCACGGTTTCATTTACCTACCTGCCCTTCGGGAAGGACCTGGCCGGTGCCCTGAGCGGCGCTACCCATGGGGACCTGCGCCACGCGGAGGCCGAAAAACTCTACGCTTCGCTGGACTGCAAAGCCTGCCACACCCTGGATGCCAAGTCGATCGGCCCTAGCCTTAAAGATATCGCGGGGCGCTACCGGGGCAAAGCCGGGGCGGTGGACGTTTTGGCCGGCAAGGTCATCAGCGGGGGAAGCGGCAACTGGGGTACCTACGCCATGTCGGCGCACCCCGATTTGTCCGTGCAGGATTCCAAATCGCTGGTGAGCTACATCCTGTCGTTGGGTACCCAGCCGGCTAGTCTGCCGCTGAAAGGTACTTTGCCCCTGACCGACCACGTCGGCAAGGGGACCGAAGGCGCGTACGTGCTGGTGGCCAATTATCTGGACAAGGGCGCTAACGGCATAGAGCCGCTACCCGTTCGGTCGCATCTGGTGTTGCGCAACCCCAAGGTGGAGTTAGAGGACTACGAGGATGGCAATGTGTGGGTGGTGATCGGGACGGAACAAACGGGTTTTATCACCTACATCCGGCGCATCTACTCCGGCCGGTTCGTCAGCTTCAAACAGATTGATCTGACGCACTTGAAAAGCATCACCTTCCGACTGCTCGAAGAAGGGGCAGGGGGTACCATCGAAATCCACCTGGATAAAGCCGATGGCCCTGTGGTGGGTACCTTGACAGGTGCCCGCCGGAAAAGCAGCCGATCCCACCAAGGGTTGGAAAGACGCCGTGGCTACCCTGAAACCCACCACCGGCCAACACGACCTGTACTTTGTATTCAAGAATCCGGCGGGAAGCAAAGAGGAGCTTTTTTACCTGGATTGGATGCACTTTAACAAATAAAGAAAGCCGGGTACTGAGCCATCTTTGACTCGCTGAGTACCCGGCGGTTCTATATCTGATGGCTCTGTCCCTGGGCCATTCGGGCCAGATCGGCCACTTTATCGGCGATGAAGTCGGGATACTCCTCCTGCAGGAAATGCTTGCTGTCGAGCTGGTAGGCCCGCGCCGTCGGGGCGGCTTCCAGAAACTGATTGCCGTAGGTTTCAAAATCCAGGAAGTTGTCGTTTTTCCCCCAGATCAGCTGAATCGGGTAGGGTACATCGTGGACAGCCGAGTAGCACAGCTGACTGAACTCGGGCGTCTGCTCAAAATTTCGCATGATTTTAAGGAAAGCATTCCCACCGTCATCGCGTTTGAGGAGGTCGATGTGCGCATCCAGTTCTTCCTCGGGTACCGCGTCCACATTTTCCAGACCAGAGTACCTTAGCATCAGATTCCAGGTGGTGTGGTTCAGCGTAGCCAGCTCAGCCTCCCCAAAAACCGGCAGACCGAAGGGACGCATGGGGAGGGGTTTGACGAAATTTTCGATATCCAGCATGGAATTCAGCACGGTCAGGGACTTCACTCGGGCCTGATTTTGGGCTGCCAGGGCTAGTCCCACCGGCGCGCCGATGTCGTGGATTACCAGATGGAAGCGGTCGATACTCAGGTGATCGAGCAGACGCTGGCAGATGTTGGCAAAGTTGCTGAACAGGTACTCGAAATCCTCGGGGCGGTCGGAAAAACCCAGGCCGGGTAGGTCAATAGCAATGCCCCGCATGCCGTGGCGGGCAATTCCTTTCACGATTTTGCGATACAGGAAAGAAGAGGTAGGTACCCCGTGAATGCAGAAAACCGCCTCGCCGGTGCCTTCGTCGAGGTAAAATACCTTGATACCATCCAGTTGGGCGTATTGGCCGGATGCTTCGTGCTGATGAATTACCCGATTTATTTTTTCTTCCGTTTTCATAGTTCGGTGCGTTTAGAGTACTAGTCAAAGTAGCTTTCCTGTATGCCTACAATTTTAGTACCCGCCACAAACTGGGGAAAGGGGTTAGGATATTGGAGGTGAGATTTGTGCATCACTGTGCTCTCGTTATTCTATACATACCCCTATAAACGGAAATGCCCCCTGAAACTAGCAAAAGTTGTTTCAGGGGGCATTCATTTTTCAAATCCAGACATCAGCAGTTATTTTTTCTGTCCCCGCAGGAAGGCAATGCTCACGGGTACCTGCGTGGAGATACTCGGGCTTTCGTCTTCGATGTAGTAGTACTTGATGCTGGTTTTGTCGGCCGCTTTCAGAATCTCGGGCAGGTTGAGTTGACCGGTGCCCAGCGCCACGTCGTTCTGTACCGGCGTACCGCCCGACATATTTCCTTCCACGCCTTTGCGCAGGTCCTTCACGTGCATCAGTTTGAAACGGTCGGGGTACCTTTTGAGGATCTCAGCCGGGTTCTGGCCGGGGAAAAACGTCCAGAGAATATCCATTTCGAAGTTCACGTACTTCGGATCGGTTTTCTGCACGATGTAGTCGAACAGCGTTTTTTCGGCACCGCCCTTTATCTCTGAAGCCACTTCGGCGGGTATAGGCTGAAACTCGTAGCCGTGGTTGTGGTAGGTAAAGTTCAGACCGTAGTCGTCTTTCAAAGTTTTGCCAAATTTGTTAAAATCGGCCACCGTCTTCTGGGCCATAGCCAGCGTAAAATCACCGGTATGGGGTACCCACGCCACCCGCACAAACTCCGCGCCGAGGGTTTTGGCGTTAGTCCCTACCTCCGCAATTTTGTTTTCCAGATCGGGGTAGCCGTACCCCGAAGGAAGTACACTTCATGCCGCGCTCATCCAGCATAGCCCTGATCTCCTTGGCCGTGCGCTTGAAGAGGTTCGAGAACTCGATGTTGGTAATACCCAGCGCCTTGATCGTGTCCAGGGTAGCGCCCACGTCTTTCGAGAAGCTGTTGCGGTAGGTATAGGACACCATGCCCAGCTTGTCTTTATCGGTGGTAGGGAACAGGGATTTGCCTTTTTGGGCAAAGGTAATTGTCGTACTGAGCCCGAGCAAAAGGGCCAGGGTGAATAGCTTTTTCATGGAATTGTTAAAATGTTGTTTTGTGACGTCAGGATCGTTTCAGTCAAAAGTAAAGGTACCCCCATTTCTCCTGAAAGGAAACAGATAACGTAGAGACGGCACAAAGCACGTAAGGCCCTACCTAGTTTTCTTAAAAGTGACAAAATGATTGTTAGAATTAAAAATTCCCCCCTTATTGGGCTGATTCATTTTCGATGTTTTTACCAACTACTATTCATTGTCGGTGTTTTTACCGACAATCTTAATTCATTGTAGGTGTTTGAACCAACGATCGAACCCATGGGGCGCACATTGGTTTGTCGTTAATGAAAACAACAACGACGAAAGAGGGCCTCTACCCAGCGCCCTCCCGCCACAGCTAATTGTAAAACCGATCGTCCCGCCAGTTGCGGGGGTTGTTGACAATGTAGTCGGCGATGCGCTGATATTCGGCGTCGTCCCGGATGATGTGGTCGTGGAAACGGGTTTGCCAGCCACTTTCAAAACCCAACCGGTTGGCGTGTTTGGTGACAGCGGATTTGTACGAACGCAAAATGACGGAAACCGAACCTGCCTTGGGTGAAATTCTGCCATTTGTTCGTTTTTGGTGGGTGATTGCGTTGGTATTGACGTTGCGCTAACGTTCCATGTAGAGACGTTGCATGCAACGTCTCTACCATGGGAACATGGCTAATCTACAAATTCATATAAACTGTCGATTATAGAACCCGAAGGTACCTTGTCCCTAATACACCTATCGAACTGTATTTTCCAGCAGGATGACCGAGGGGGAAGTCGTCAGCCATTTTTTGCCTAGACCGGTGGTGTCGCCCTGAGGCAGGAAAGAGACAAACGAACCCAGCACCAGATCCACATCGCCGTCGGCATCGACATCCCCAGCATCCATGACCAACCATCGGCCCTTCGAGGCCTGGGGAAAAGAGTAATCTTCAAATTTTAGATTCCCTTTGTTTTTCAAATAAATGAAGCTTTCCTCCGGGTAGCGCAGGTAGTCCGGGAAGAACGAGATGGCCGCGATGTCGAGGTCACCATCCAGATCGTAGTCCCTTACCAGTGCCTTATAAGCGCCGTTGAGGGGGTAAAAGTAGGCTTGGGTAAAGTTGGATTGGCCGTCGTTGAGGTAAATATAAATACCGTGATAGGCCTTCAAAATGGGGGTTTTGTCGGCGTTGTCGCCGCAGACATAGACGATGTCATCAAAGCCATCTTTATTAAAATCCGCCAGTTCCAGGTGCTGAGAGCCATTGAGGGGCAGGAAAGAGAGCAATCGTCTCTCCCGAAAGGTACCCTTCCCCTGATTTTCGTAGAGAAGAACACCTTCGTCAGCCTGCGCCATGAGCACATAAATATCCGGCAGTCCGTCGCGATTGGCATCCTTGATGATTGCCGTAATCGCTCCGGGTTTCTCTCCCAAAACGCGTTTGTCGTAGCCCCCGCGCCCATTGGCCTGGTACCAGGCTAGTTGTCCGGTTTCGTTGCCATATTCACAGGCTACCACATCCTCATGCCCATCCTGATTCAAATCGCCGTAGGCCATCCGTACGGGTCGCCGCAAATTCGGGATCGCCGGGGTACCGGGTTTGTAGCCTGGCTCCGCGCTATTTTTGGCTAACCGAAGCATGGCACCCTCAGCGGCGTCCGTGGGAAAAACACCATTTCCCGCCGTGGTCAGGTATATATCGTTGGCTTTTTCAAACCACTGGATCGGCGTAGATTTTAGGGGCAGGTGGTAGGTCTCGCGAAGTTCGGGCGTGAGAAAGGTCAGCACCGGATTCCTGGCTTTCGCATCACCGTATACGATACCCCGCCCACTGGGCAGGATTTGAACCATCGTGGTCAGGGCTGGACGGTTGGAAACGAGGACTTCCTTGTATTTGAAATGCGCCAATCCCATACGGATTGGCCGCTTGCGTTCGGGAGGTGCGATGCTGTCGGGCGCATTTTCAATATAGTATTTCACCAGTTTGACCCAATCCTCCTGGGCCAGGGTTGGGTTTTCGGGGAAGATACCAGCCGCACGCACCACGGCACCACTCGCACCAGCATCAAACAGGCTGTCGGGTCTGACACCATTACTGTACATACCCATCCGGTGCCCCATGGACGGAAGCACGTCCTGCCAACTTGATTTGGGCAATAATTCGGGACCTACATACCCATGGCAGCGGCTGCAATGCGCAATGGAAAGCTCCTTTCCAGATAGGCCCGAAGCCGGAATGTTTACCGTTTTGGCTTCTTCGTTTTCCTTTTTGGCCGTACATGCGACGAACAGGGAAAGGAGCGTACCCAATAAAAGCAGTGACTTCCAGTTTTTCATTACTCGGGACAAGGTACCTTCTGAAATACGGTACCCGAGGCGAAATCCAGCGCGGCAGTATTTTTAAACACCATCTTGCCACCCCGATCTTCCATATCCCCATAGCCCTCCACGAAACTACCCTCCTTTTGTAGAAATACTACTTGCCGTACCGATTCAGTCCCTTCAGACTGGAAAGTATAATCAGCCAGCAGGGTATCGCCGCGCATTTGACCCCGAAGGGTACCTTCGTTATCGTCCTTTTCGTAGAAATTGTACGATAGGTTTCCCGTTATTTCTTCGCCCATACCTTGCACTTGCAGGCGCATGGTATCCTGGCCCATGACGGATGCGTAACAGGCGGAGGATTCTACCACCTCCGGAACCTGGGACTCCTGAACCGTATCGGTTTGCTCCGACTGCTCGGAGGAGCAGGCCAGTAGCAAGAGCATCATGGCGGGGATTAGGGCTGACTTCATGATTGATGGTAAGTTAGTTTGATCATTGAAATGAATACAGGCCAATAGGGCACAAATCCTGTGTCCGTAAGTTTATGTTCTTATTTGAAATACTTATCAATCAAATACGTCGGTTGCCATTGATCGGGCTTGCGCTCGATGGTGCGGTAGTCCCAGGTACGGGGCTGAAGCTTGGCCGCGGTCAGGGGGATATCATCGCCGTAGAGCTTCTGCTGGGTTTGCATCAGGGCCAGCATGGCCTGCACCCGTTGGGCGTGTTGGGGCTGGTCGGCCAGATCCACCAATTCGTAGGGATCGTTCTTCAGGTCAAAAAGCAGGGTATGGTCCACCGCCGGGTACCGGATCAGCTTGTAGCGGTCGTCGCGCACCGACCGCTGGAAATCCATGTAGGCATTCAGGATGTAAGGGCGCACGGATTGCGATTTGCCCTGGATCACCGGCAGCAGGCTCTTGCCGTCAATGCCGGTGGGCTGCGGCAGACCGGCGTACTGGCATAGGGTAGGGAAGAGGTCGAAGAGGTAAGCGAAGGCATCGGTTTTTTTGTTTTTGGGGATTCCTTTGCCGGCGATAATCAGCGGTACGTGCATGGAATGTTCGTACACACTCTGCTTGCCCAGCAGGCCGTGACTTCCCAGAGCGAGGCCGTTGTCGGCGGTAAATACGATCAGGGTGTTTTTATCCAGCCCCTTCTCGCGCAGTTTTTGGATCAACCGCCCCACCGAGCGATCCAAGTGCGTAATGAGGGCGTAATACTCGGCCGTTTGGGAGCGGATTACCTCGGTGGTACGGGGCCAGGGGGCCAGCACTTCGTCGCGGATGTTCATGGAATTGCCGAAGCTGAACGGATGCAGCGGCATGAAGTTGGCGGGTAGCGGCACACCGCGTTCGTCGTACATTTTGAGATAGTCGGGCAGGGGCGAGCGCGGGTCGTGGGGGACGCTGTACGGCACGTAGGCGAAGAATGGCTTTTTGCTGGTCTGTTTGTCCAGAAATTCCAGGGCTGTATCCGTAAAAATATCGGTAGAAAACCCTTTCTTGGTTTGCTCCGTGAAGGTACCATCGGATTTGAGGTCGCGGACGGGTACCTCAAAATGATTGGCCATGCCGCCCAGCAGGACATTTTTGGCTACATCAAAGCCCGTTCCGATCACCTCCGGCTCGTTGTGCCACTTGCCGGTCATGAAAGTAGTGTAGCCCCGCTCTTTCAGATGGATCGGCAGGATGTGAACCCCTTTCAACTTGTCCTTGACCCGGAAATAGCTCTGCCCGCTCATGAGCATGGCCCGGCTCGGCGCGCACACCGCCCCGTGGTGACCTCCCAGAATATAGGCCCGGTTGAACAAGGTGCCCTGCCGGGCGAGACTATCCAGTACCGGGGTTTTGACATAGGTGTTGCCGTAGCAGCCCAGGGCATCGGCCCGCAAGTCGTCGGCGAAAATGAAGAGGATGTTGGGCGGGGTAGCGCGGGATTGGGCCGGGAGGTTTTTTACACCAAGGAGAATCAGAACAAGCAGGCAGATTTTTTTCATAGGGTTGGGCTAGTATGCTTTCATAAAGCAGGTGTAGTAGAAAATCTACGGAGAAAAGAATAAGTATCTTACCCCTGGATCGAAAGCAGAAAAATGCCATAAACCAGTGCGCCAACAATGAATGCCCAGAACCGTCAAATGATTTATTCTTAAAGCCTATCGTTCCAGCAAGCCGTCTGCCAATCGTTTCCACTGAAACTTTGAGAAAGCTTTTACGGCCGACTGACCAACTACCCAGTGCCTTAGCTTATCAAGCCCATCGCCTTCGTGGTTGTACTTGGTATTTCGGTCGTAAATGCCGGCCGTAATGCGGTTTCCCTCCCGAGCTACCACGAAATTACTGGTCGACTCCTCAGAATAAAAATGAGCCACGTCGTGGTCGGTGTTCTGAGGGTTTGGGCAGGGTCTTACCCGTATGCCCACACTTTCTGTATCGGCTTCCAAAGCTGTTTTTACGTCCTCCACCTTCACCCAGTCGTAGCCTTCGCCACTTGCGGACCCAGGACCCGGAACGTCGATCTTAAAATAGTCTCCTTTCTTAACCTGCCTATTCACTTCCTTTCCATCTTGATCCACCAGCTGAAATTCTGCCGTTGCAGCCCCGGTCAACTCATGCCATGAGTTGACATTCAGAAGTCTTTCCTTGACTATCTCAAAAAACTTTTTTGTTTCCTCGCCATTCTCAAACTCAATGGAGCTTGCTGTATCAATGACTTTGCCCGTGCGTTGTTCGGGAACAATCTCTGAATGATTTTTCTCTTCCATAGCCGTGAATTGGTTAAAGTTCTTTTCCAAAAAAATCAATGCTATCCGGATGGTGTGTTTTGACCTAAAACAGAAAACCGGATCAGCGTTTTTTACAGAAAGAAAAATTTTGTACCACCCCCAATCAGGGAAGACGTTCCACATCCAGCCCATTCCCAGGTATTTTTGGGGAAAGGGCCTGAGCCTTCCAACATAGGATAAGCAGCGCCCTCCCTTTTCCGGCCTTTGATGCTTCTTCGTAGACAGCAGCGCCTGCGGCAAGAATGCGAAATGAAAACAAAAGACTGGAACAATCCTTTTACAGATCAAGACAATTAATGTATACACTTTTAAAACAACACTATGAAAACAAACCTATCATCTGGTACCTTGCTACTAGCCACGCTCTTGGGCCTATCATCCTGCGAAGACCACCGCCTCAGCCCCAACGCGGCTTTCCCGGAGCGCATCGAGTTTGTGGCGGCGCGGCAGTATCCCGAGGGGATCACCTATTCGGCCCAATTGGATCGATTTATCATCACCTCCCTCACCCAGGGAAAACTGGGTACGGTGAGCCCGACTGGTCAGTACGAAGACCTGCTTTCGGTTCCCGAACTCGTGGCCGGTATAGGTATAAAGGTATCAGGCAACCGGATCTTTGTTGCCAACAGTGATAACGGGGTTTCGTCAAAAAGTTCTCCCCAAACCATCCGGAGATTGGCGGAATTGCTGGTGTTCAACCTCACGACCCGCACGCTGGAACGGCGGGTGGATTTGGACGATCTGTTGCCGGGTGTCAACCACTTTGCCAACGACCTCGCTCTCGATCCCAGTGGCAAGGTGTACGTGACGGATTCGTTTGCGCCGGTGATTTACCAGGTAGACTCCAACGGGCAACCTAGTATTCTGGTGCGGGATGATGTTCGTTTTTCAAGTCCGGGTTTTGGTCTCAATGGCATTGTGTATCATCCCAATGGGTACCTGATCGTGGCTAACGCTGGGGCCGGGAAATTATTCAAAGTAGACCTTGCGAATGGAAACGTGGTGTCGGAAGTAGGGGGTATCAGCAGCTTGCCCGGCGACGGCCTCACCCTGGTAGGTACCACCGACCTGTACGTGGTAACGGGCGGCAGCCGCGTGGCGCAGGTGCGGAGTACCGATAACTTCGCCACCGCCTCCGTGATCAAGACCGATGCGAGTGGGTACTCTATGGCTACCACAAGCACCTATGTGAATGGGGGAATCTATACCCTGAATGCCCGCATTGGGGAAATTGGCGCCGCCATGGGAGACCCGTCCCGGTTGCAATCCAATGAGTATAGCATTCAGCGGTTCAGGTAGGAGAAACGTGCGTCATGTTCTCAAAGAACCTGGCGCACTATTGGCCTGGTTGAATGCATGTAGAAAAGGTAAAACAGACACAAAAATTCGCATAGGGCAAAATATGATCTTATTCGAATATGAGCTTCCGTAGTCTGAAAGCTTTTTTTCTGGCCAACTCTGCCTGCTGGCGATACTGCCCAACTACCATCTCCTCGCCCTTTTCTTCGAACGCGTCCGCGGTCTCTTCTAAAATAAGTATAATCTCTTCCAGATTTTGGAGGGCCTCCCATAGCCTGGACTCGATGGATTCGTGCATAGCGGCTAAGAGGGAAGGTATCTGGAAAGAATGTCCCGTATGACAACGGTACCGTTTCCTATCTCCTTCTTTGAGCTCAATCAGAACCCCTTTGCATTCCGGGCAAGTTAGGGGCGAAAGTGGCCCAAGCGTTAATATTCCCTTCTCAAATGCATTTTTTTGAGCGGCTGTCTCAATTTCTATTTTCATCTGATCTAATTCTTCGTCTGTAAGCGGTTCAGGTGTAGGAGCATGCTTATGTACCAGATCCACCAGCAAATTGGCAATGCCCGTAATTGACTCTATGTGGTCAATGTCAACATATTCCAGGGCGCTCAGTGGCATAGTCGGGTACTTGGCTTCGTCGGGCTTTTGAATAATGGAAATCCCCCCTAACCTTTTAACCGACCACAGGCCCGATGTGCCATCATCCAGCATGCCTGTCAGTATTACCCCGATTACCCTGGAACCATGGCTATATGCCGCGGAGCGAAAAAGTGCATCGATCGAGGGCCTGAATCGGTTTTCTTTTGGTCCTTTTTTAACGAGAATGTGATCTCCTTCAATGAGCATGTGCCTGTTAGGAGGTGCGATGTAGATCCGTCCGGTTTCGAATACTTCCCCATCCTCCGGATGCTCGGCGGGCAGATTTCCTTTGCTCGTTAGAATTTTGGCAAGCATAGAAGGCGAGTGTGCCGATATGTGCTGCACAACAAATATTGACGCCTGAAAATTGGCAGGTAGCAGAGCCACCAGTTCCTGCAGAGCAATAACTCCTCCCGCAGAGGAACCGATTACGATGATATTACGTGTATGCATGTATCCTTTTTAGACTAAATAGCATAAATCAAATCTCGGCCATTCTGGATGGGTAGATTCGTTTCTAAAATTTTCCAAAGAAGGAAAATTTTAGAAAAAAATATGATCCCCTAGCCATGAGAACAAAAGGCTGAACTTTTGCTTTGTAGCATTCAGTTTTTTTCAAAAAAATTATTCCATGATACTCCGTATGAACGTATTGGGAAAGTAATTGCCTGCTTTATAGCAGAACAGCCGGGGGAGGAGTGTTCGTTTTTGCCTGGAATAAAAATTTCAATAAAAATTAGTTGAGGTGATTTTAAGTATCGACGTAAAAAATTAAATACCAGTGAAAAATCAACCAACCGCCGGAAGAATAACTGGCATATTTGAGGCTGGCAGCGATGCCAATGGGATATACGAGGCGCTGCGTAGACGGGGGTATACTTCGGATGAAATATCGGTGCTGATGTCAGAGGATACCCACAAAGTTCATCATCACCTGCCGCACGAAAATGGCGATGGAACTAACTTGGCCGGCGATGCTGGCGAGGGAGCATTATTGGGGGGCGTTGCCGGAGGAGTGGCTAGCGCATTAGTAGCCATCGCTGTCCCCGGAATAGGTCTTGCGCTGGCGGGCCCTCTGCTTGCGGGCCTGATAGGGGCCACCGCAGGAGGTGTTGCTGGTGGTGCGATCGGTGCCGCGGTTGGTTCCTGGTATCCAAAGGAAGCCTCCGAGCATTACGAATCGAGCATAAAAGAGGGGAAGGTATTGGTGAGTTTGAGCCCTCAAAGTACCGATGAGCATGCCGACCTCCTGGAAGAGTTCAAAAAATACCATGGGCAGAAGATATACATCAACGACGATAGCGTGGATAGTGGCTATACGGTTAGCTGAGGTTTCAGAAAAGTCATTTTATGAAAACCCAAAATATTCGTGCTATTCGGCAGGATGATCTCTCCTGGGATTATTAGCAAGTGAAGGTGAAGATCAGCCCGGAAATCTACTTCGATGGCTACTTTGGGAGGTACGTCGGCGTAGAATTCGTCAATGGCTTCAATGGGTAATGTTTTGTTGTCAAAACGGACTTAGATTGCAATGCCTTTTTTGCCTCTGCTGCCAGATGAATCATGGAGGTTAAACTACACGTCTACCTAGGCGTGTCCAGCCTATTGTGACGGATTTGATTGGAAAATTGCCTCCTTGCAGCTCACTCCTTACCCGTGACCTTGGCTACTTACAGGGTGAAACACGTGATACGGCACGCATAGGGTACCCTTTAAGTTTAAATTAGGGGAGAATTTGTAATCAAATTCCTGTGTATCTTGTGCCTTCACTAAACCGGTCGGCCGTTGAATAAAAGTCTACTCCTGGTTATTATATACCTGGCTTTCATAAGCCTGGGACTACCCGATTCGCTCTTGGGGCCGGCCTGGCCTACTATGTACAAAAGCCTCGCGGTACCTATCCATTTCGCGGGCGTTATTTCCATGATCGTGGCCGGGGGTACCGTCATATCCAGTCTATTCAGTGCCCGGCTCATCGAGCGGTTTGGGGTGGCTACCATCACTACCCTCAGCGTGTTCCTCACCGCCCTGGCCCTGTTAGGGTTTTCGTATTCGGAAAGCTTCCTTTTTCTATGCCTGTTGGCCATACCCCTCGGACTGGGGGCGGGTTGCGTGGATGCCGCGCTTAACAACTACGTGGCCCTGCACTACCAGGCCCGGCACATGAACTGGCTCCATTGTTTTTGGGGCGTGGGGGCGGCCATCGGTCCGGTCATTATGTCGCGGTACCTGGCCGTTGGCGACTCCTGGACCAGGGGCTACCACACCGTGGGCTGGATTCAGATCGGCCTGGTGGTGATTCTGTTCTTTTCCATTCCATTTTGGATTAAAAAGCAGGAAGAGCAGGAGGCGGAAAGCGAGGCCAAACTTTCATTCCAAAAATTACTGGCCATTCCCGGCCTCAGCCAGGTACTGCTGGTTTTTTTTCTGTACTGCACCATCGAGGCTACCTTCGGCCTTTGGGGGGCGAGTTATCTGGTGCTCGTCCGGCAGTACGAGCCGGAAAAAGCAGCGGCGCTGGTTTCCACCTATTTTATCGGCATCACGTTTGGGCGTTTTGTGGCCGGCTTCGTGACCGCCCGGCTCACGAATCAGCAATTGGTTTATCTGGGACAGGGGCTTATTTTGCTAGGCCTGATTTTCCTCTTCCTGCCGGTGAATGCGACCGTCTTGCCGGGCTTTTTTCTGGTTGGATTGGGCTGCGCTCCCATTTTTCCCAGCCTGTTGCACGAAACCCCTCGCAACTTCGGCGAAAAGCACTCGCAGGCCATTATGGGCTTACAAATGGCCAGTGCCTACGTGGGAATCACCCTCATGCCCCTGCTCTTCGGAAAGCTGGCCTCGTACCTGGGCTACGCGTCTTTACCGACTTTCCTGGGCGTGGCGCTGCTGGGCATGGCGTATATGACCTACGCCTTGAACCGTAAAGTTTCTGCCGCAAAAGGTACTTCGGTCCCCTCCGATTCATGAGTTTGAGGTGAGGCCGAAGTAGCCTTTGCGGCAAGGTGGTAAGGTACGTTGGGGCGATATTTCCCAAATGAAGAACTAGGATTTGGGGAACCCAAGGCATGGTGATGGCCTATCACAGACCCTGAGTCAGGTATGGGATATACCTTCAATACCCAGAGGTTTCTACAATCTGATTGACAATGAATTCGGCATCATCGCTGCTTCCCAAGATAATGCCTGATTTCCTTTTCCGTAACCAGGGAAGCCCGATAAAATAGAGGCCTTTGACTTCTGAGATTCCATTGGTGTGGTTTGGTACTTTTTCCTCGTTGAGCACAGGAAGTTTCAGATAGTCAAAATCACCGGCAAATCCTGTATTCCAAATAATGGACTTGATGGTATTCGCTTCAAAGGTGAGTTGGGTCTTATCCGATGCACAGGCTGCCATCTCGTCTGGCATATCATCAGGGTCATTTTCAGGTAAGGGCGCAGCCAGGTTGTTTTTTTGAATGTACTCGTCAATTAGTATTTTAATTTTTGTGGAAAATTCGTCAGCGTACCTGACGTTCGAGGGGGCGTCGGCTTGAAAAAAAATGGTGTTCGCATCGGCGTTATCTGCTCTCCCGAGTATTTCAACTCCGCTTCTAGCTAATGATTGTAGACTGGAAGTTTTCCCTTTCTCACCAGCACCCGAAACCTGAGGATTTTTGATTTTAAAAAAAGAAGGATCGGGCACATCCGTTCTGAGTAGATCGTAAAAACCCATTTCAACCAACCAATCGAAAATATCTCTGCCCCTGTATCTTCTGGGAATGCGGCCGACCCTTCCGGTAGAAAGGAAAACTTTTTTGTTGGCTCCTACCAAATCCTCTGCAATTTGAGTTCCGGATTGAGCACTTCCGATCACAAGCACACTACCAGCGGGGAGTTGACTTGGGTTCTTGTACTCACACGTATGCACCTGTACGATACTCTTCGGGATACTTTTAGCGAAATCAGGAATGAACATTCTATTCTGCCCTCCTGAGGCTATAACAAGTTGTCGGCAAGGATACGTCCTTTCTTCACCAGCTTCCAAAACTGTAACCAGAAAAATATCCTGATCTTCCGCTTTTTTTACCTCAATCACTTTACAATATTCTCTTACAGAAAGCTTTACTTGCTTCGTGTAGTTTTCAAGTGAAACCGCAAATTCATTTGCGAATGAAAAAGCTTCGGGATCTTCGTAGTAGACAGTCTGTTCGGGAAGTAGACTTAGTTTGTTTGAAGAGTTCAATTTGAAGGAATCCCAACGCTGCGAACGCCAGGTTTCCCCAATTCTGCCTTGCTCAAAGACCACATACGGGATTTTATGTTTGGTCAAATAATAGCTAACACAAAGCCCAGCATGACCTGCGCCAACAACAATTACCTCAATTACTGAATTATTCATACGTAGAGCCAGTCAAAAAATAGTCACCTAAAAAGTAAAAGGGTAAGGTACATCGGCGCGGAGCATTTTGAAAAACGATAAGGTGCCTTCGTTGCTGTCGTCGGCGTCCTTAGTAGTGCCTTCCCCAGAGGGCATACGCCCCAAAAAGTACCAATAACGGAGGGGTGTACGAGATAGCTCATGAGATATACTGTGTTGGATTAAAGATAATCAAACTGCTTTTGATTCAAATAACCCCAAAAACAAATATTCACGAATCACACCTAAACCACCTCCCCCGGCCCTTTATTCAACAGTACCGGCCGTTTGGACAGGGGTGAAACCTTGCGGTATATTCGGTCTTCTTCTTTCAGTTGAAGGGAATGGTTGATGCTCACCTGTACTTGCCGAATTTTCAATCCAGGAGGAGGGCAGGTACCTTAGTGGAGGATTCGTAGCCAAGGTACCTAGGGGCTGTCTCCTTTAAATGAAGCATGGTTTCTAGGCCTGAAGCGACTCAGGCCACTGAATTACGAAGTATTGGCTAAATAAAGCGTACCTTACCGAATACTCCATCAATAACGGCCGGAAATGAAATATACCACCAAAATAACCCAGATAACCAGTGTAGACGAATTGCAAGGAGCTTGGACCCGGGAAGACTACCTGGAACTACTCAAACGATTCGACTTTGAGGATGAGGAAACCTTTAAGAACGAAGATCCGAAGGAGTTTTTGTACATGGCCATCGCCGATCGGGAACCCGCCGAAGCAGCGGCTATTCTGCTGGATTACCGCCTATCTGAATTTCTGAACGAAGGGCAAATCAGTCAGATCGCGTACGATATGCAGCTGGATAAAATCTCGGAAGAGTACCCCGAAATTTCGCTTCATCAGCAACTTTCAAATATTAACCAGCTCCTGTACAAAGCATTCAATGGGAAATTCCCCCACGTGAAGACGAGTGTGATTGATTTTGAGACCAAATCTGAAACCGAAACGAAAACCCTCCTTACCAAAGAACTCGCCCTAAAAGCATTGGCCGGTGGTCTTTCGGATCGTTCGCTTATGAAAAGACTTTTTGAGGACCATTTGGCGGGACAGGTAGCGTTCGCAGAGGCAGAGGCTATTGTGTGGGAGTTAGAAAGCAAAGGCAATGCCTGTTACCAGTTAGTCACTTCCGAGTATTGGCTGAGCGACGAGGACTTTTCCGAGTTGGAGTTTGAAAGTGAAGTAGTGGAAAACCCCGCGACCGCCGAAGCATAGTACGTTGGGGTATGCCGGATGCCCTCGGCTGCTAGCCGGATGGCATGGTAGTATTTCTCAAATTCAGCCAAGAAGGATAACTCATCTCAAACTTAATTTCTCCTTTCCCATGCCTGCCGATCTCTGTCCAGCCAGCCTTTCGGTAAAAACTTTCCGCGCGCGTTTTCGGTGACGTTCCCAGCCAGACGGAGGTTTGGGTTTGCTGAAAGTACCAGTCAAGCATCGTATCATGAAGTTGTCTGCCGATTCCCGATTTTTCAAAAACAGGGTCTACAAACAAGGCCCAGATGTTGTGTGCCAGTACATCCACGATCGAGAACCCAATCACTTGGTCATCAATGACACAAACCCACCCCTTGCCTCGCTCAGTCAAATAGGCTTCGCATTCCTGATCTGTGACACGCCCCGGATCTGACAAGGTGTTTTCGGTGACCGCGTTTCTAACGATTTGTATTTGGGGTATATCGGCAACTGTCGCCTCTCGTATGATCCTATTATTCATCTAACATTCACCCATAGATCAGGGATTTTTGGCTTCCAGGAGGGTAGTGGCAGCTACCTTTTTGAGCTGGGCGGCAAAATTTCCGGGTACTTCTTTGGGTACAAAGGTCACGTTGAGCGGCGATTCATTGAACAGGAAGCCATACCATACCAGCCCGCCCAGGTAGCAGCCGGCCTCATTGGCGTGGTGCGAATCAAAGCCTAGTTTCTTATCGTTCGTCCAGCGGTAGCCCGCGTGTAGGGAATGGGTTTGGTCGGGTAGGGCAGGACTGCTGGGAGAGGCATAGTCATAGTTGGTGTCGCGGTGGTAGCCCCACTTGCGATCTGTGCTATTTTTCCAAAAGGCATCCCCCACGGGAATCAGGGTCGTATTCAATTCGTCGGCTATTTTGTGATACGCCTGCCTTGATTTTGTCCACATTTCCTCCTCAGATTTTGCCAATTCCCCCTGGGCGGTTTGTCCAAAGCCGTCGGCGTCGGAGCGGTAGGCCCAGGTCTGGTGAAATACAATTTTGGCCTGAGGTTGCAGGGCTTTGATGTAGGCATATAGTTTGGAGGCGTAGGGCTCGTAGGTGGCGGGGTCACCGGAGAGCATGGAGTATTGTTGCAGGGTGATAATGTCCCAGGTACCTTCCGACAGCAGCGCTTTCAGTGACTTTCCTTTATACGGCTTGCCTTTGGGGTCGAGGGAATCGGCCTCGGCGGCGGCCGCGTGTTCCCAGTGGCGTTGGAGAGAGCAGCCGCCCAGTTCGGCCCGCTGGATGAGCAGCGGATGCCCTCCTTCCTGGGCCATCTGAGGTAGGTAACGGGTAGCGTTTTGGGAGAAGCTGTTTCCAATCAAAAACAGCCGTAAGGTATCCGACGACGATTGGGCGTAGCCCCCAAGCGTTAGTAGAACTAACAGCAGAGTGCCGCTGAATTTTTTCATAAAAATAGTCATGATATGACGCCGTTGAATTGTAGGTAGCAAAAGAATGAAAAAGGTTGTTTTGGCCATTTCTACCGGTTGGATGGGATAATTCCGACAAGGCTACCGTCCCTTATTTGGTGTCTTTTTTTGGTATCCGTAAGCCCGCTACCAGCCGTTGCCTGGTTTCTACGGTAATATTCGACCCTTCGGCCAGAAGTACGGAACGCGGGGACTGGTGATTCAGAAAACCAAATTCGGACCCATAGAGCCGCCCGAAATCTACTCCAATTTCGTAATCCAGCACATCGTACTTTTCCCATTTGGGGTGGGTTACCTGGTATTCGTTGGTAATGCTCTCGGTCACTTTGGCGTAGCCCCAGTAGTGCTCGGTTATGAATTCGGTTTCGCCCCCGGCTCGCATCTCCGAAGGCTCCTTGCTGGCGGTCACTCTCAAAAATTCCCAGTCAGCGTACACCTTCCAGCGGTATTCTACCGTGCGATCCAGGGGGGATTCCAGCCAGCGATGGCCCATTTCGCGAGTTTCGTAGTTTTCGTTGTAAAAGGTATTGGCCACGAACGTCAGCGCCGACCTGGGCACCATTTCCTTAATAAATACCACACCTCTTCTCCACTCTCCATTTTCCCACCTCTTGACATAAAACCGCAGGTTTACCTCTTCAAAATTGATGTGGCAAGGTACCTTGACGCCCAAGAGCCTGGTATTCTGAAACATAAACCCGATCAGACTGATGTAGCATCGGTTGTTCCAAAAGTCCAGCTCAGTGCCATAAGGTAGGTAGGGGACCAGGATTTCGGGATGTACTTCGTAGTTGGCAAAGGCTAATTTTCGCCATTCGGCTTTCAGAAAACTCATGGGGATAGGCAGTGAGGCGGTTTGAAACGTACTCCGAATGAAGAGATTTTTCGCTAAAAAGAGGCTGATTTGTGTTGGATATACTGTCCCGCCCCTGAATCCTGCTAACTTTTCTTGGAAAGTAATTCCCGTAGGCGTTGACGTGGTTGGGAATTTAGTAAACGGTCATTCTAATTTACAATTTTACACCTAAGTTTATTCTTTATTTTTCAAATTCCCTCCCCCCACTTCCTGTATTGCAGTTGGCTCTATCGTGCGTTTTCAATGCTAGGTTCACGGAATCTATTGGTTGATTTTTTACACTATACTTTTAAACACCTAAATTATGAACTTCAAACTACTTGTATTTGCCGGTGTGTTGATGGGAAGTATGCTCGTAAGCTGCGAGGATCACCGCATCCCCGAACCCCAAAAAATTAATGTAAGCACCTTTGTCACGGGCTTGGCCGCGCCCATTGGCCTCGAAACGGACGCCGCCGGGCGCGTGTGGGTAGCGGAGGCGGGCACTGGTCAAAACGATGGGAGAGTTTCGATGATCACCTCCGACGGGAAAGTGCACCCGGTGATTACGGGTTTTGATTCCCAGGTATTCATGGGCAGTGAACTCGACGGACTGAATCACATCCTCTTTGCCGATGGCGTGCTGTACATCCTGGGATCCCACAGCCGGTTGTACAAGGCCAACGTTGTCAATTTTCAACCCGGCAACACCCCGCTGCTGGCCAGTAGTCTGCCCGTAGAAGATCAAAGTCAGTTCATTCTCAACTTTAATTTTGCGCAGGATACGCAGGAAACCCACCTCTATAACATGACCCTGGGGCCAAACGGAGATCTTTACTTTACGGACGCGGGAGCCAACGCCATCATTCGCCGCACCAAAGCCGGGGTGTGGAGCGTGTTTGCCACCATTCCCGGTTTCCCGAACCCTACCCCGATTGGGCCTCCCTTTGTGGAGTCGGTACCGACGGGTATCGTCTTCGACGGGCAGAAGTTCCTGATCAGCCTTCTGACTGGCTTCCCTTTCCCCTCGGGAGCTTCTACCCTATATCAGATGGATCAGGCCGGGGTGGTGTCGCCCTATGTTCCCGGATTTACCACCCTGGTGGATATCAACCTGACCACCGATCCGGGTGCCCTGGTGGTACAGCACGGCGTGTTTGGCCCGCAGGGATTTGCGCCCAACACTGGGCAAATCCGCCGCGTAACCAGCACGGGAAGTTCATTGGCCGTAGGCGGCCTCAATCTGCCGACCGATCTTAAGCAGGCGGATGCCACCACCTACTACGTAACCACCCTGGTGGGTACCCTGCTGAAAATCAGATATCTGTAACCTAAAAGTCCTCCCGGCGTATACGCCGGGAGGACTTTATTATATCAGGATTCTTATTGGATGTCAGCTTTTTCCACAGGCTTTGTGAATTAGTGCTGTTGTTTCAAGGATTTTATGTACAGGAATCGGGTTTAGCCAATTTACGCTAAATCGCCCGCATCTTATTGCCCCTGGCGTCGTGGGTTACTTCGGCCAGTCCAAGGGCTTCCATGAGGGGAGGGATATACATGCCGAACCTCCCCCGGTACCCTTTCTTCAAGCCGTACCAGCCACCTACCGGATTCTCCTCGGAGCGACCCCAAGCTTCCACGGTACCTTCCTTGGCGGGTTTCTGCTCGTCTGCACTGCCCAGTTCCATCCAGTCGCCGTGCTGTTTGAGCATGGTGTGTAGATCCTCGAGGCAGGCGGGGTCGTAGTGAAGCACGGTTTTGCCCACGGTGCATACCAGCACCTCCTTTCCGTCTTTCTGATCGGTGTGCATGGTGTATTCCGAGGTCAAAGGGGGCGTTTTGAGAACCATCGGGTCTTCTTTTGTGCCAATTTCGTAAGCCATAGTCGGGTAGGTTAGGGTTGGTAAAAATAAGGAAAATTAGTTTGGTTTTTTAGTTTGAAGTCAATTCCATCACTCTATTTTTCATCCCGCAAAATCCTTCCTTGAAAACAGGTAGGTAAATCCAATTCAAGATTCTCTTTTCCATTTAACTTAAAAATGAGGGAAGTAAATTTATGAACTGGCAACAGGTAACTGACCCTTTCGATAACATAGTGCTGTCGGCCCTGCTGGCGGTGGTACCCATCCTGTTTATTTTCTGGGCCCTGATTATCCAAAAAATGAAAGGGTACCAGGCCAGTTTGCTGGCCACCGGACTCTCCATCCTGATCGCCATTGTGGCGTACGGGATGCCCGTCAAACTGGCGCTGCTTTCTACGGCGAATGGGGCTTTGTATGGTCTGTTTCCGATCTGCTGGATCATCATCACGGCCGTATTTCTGTTCAATATCACCGTAAAGAGCGGGCAATTTGAGGTCATCAAGCACTACATGGCTTCTCTCACCTCCGACCGCCGTCTACAGGCGCTGCTGATTGCCTTTGCGTTTGGCTCCTTTCTGGAAGGGATGGCGGGATTTGGGGCGCCCGTGGCCATTACGGCGGCCCTGTTGGTGGGCTTAGGATTCAATCCTTTGTACGCCGCTGGTCTCTGTCTGATTGCCAATACGGCTCCCGTGGCCTTTGGCTCCGTGGGTATACCCATTACCGTAGCTTCCCAGGTGACGGCTATTCCCGAACTGGCTATATCGCAGATGGTAGGCCGCACGCTCCCCATCCTCTCGGTGTTTTTGCCCTTCTATTTGGTCGTCATCATGGCGGGCTTCCGCCAGACCCGCGAGGTATGGCCGGCCATTGTGGTAGCGGGGGTGTCCTTCGCTTTTTTGCAGTGGTTCTCATCCAATTTCCTGGGTCCTGCTCTGCCGGATGTCATTGCCGGCATCGGTTCTATTGTGAGTTTGATTGTGCTCTTGAAGTTTTGGAAACCCAAAAGTACCTGGCGCTTTCCCAGTGAGCCCGCGCCGACGATCAATACGGATATAAGCTACACGCCCGGCCAGATTATCAGAGCCTGGTCGCCCTTCATCTTGCTTACCCTCGTCATCATTGCCTGGGGATTGAAACCGATCAAAGATGTATTCAACGCGGTTGGGCAGGTGCAGTTTGCATTTCCGGGTCTGCACAATGTCATTCTGGATACCACGGGCAACGCTTTGCCTCACTTATTCAAATTCAATTACCTCTCGGCTACGGGCACGGCCATTCTGCTCTCGGCGATTATCTCGGTTCCGCTGGTAGGGCTTAGTTACCGGGAAGCCACCAACGTATTTGGACAAACTATCAAGCAACTAACGTTCCCCATCATCACCATTGCCGCCGTGCTGGGCTTTGCCTACATCGTCAACGATTCGGGCATCAGCCTCACCATGGCCGAAGCGCTGGCCAATACGGGCGTTCTGTTCCCCTTCTTCTCGCCGATGCTGGGCTGGCTGGGGGTATTCATCACGGGTTCCGACACGTCGGCCAATGCTTTGTTTGGCAAGTTGCAGGCCTCTACCGCTACCTCTATTGGCGTGGATCCGGTCGTGACCGTTTCGGCCAATGTATCGGGGGGCGTGATCGGCAAAATGATCTCGCCGCAATCCATCGCCGTGGCGGCCGCCGCGGGCGATCTGGTGGGAAAAGAATCGGAATTGTTCCGGTTTACGGTCAAGCATAGCTTTTACATGCTGGTTTTGATTTGTTTCATCGTCCTGGCCCAGGCCTACGCGTTTAGCTGGATCATTCCCCAGTACGAGATGATTGTAGCGGGTGCTGCCCAGGTGATTCCTGACTTTACCACGGGGTATGTATATCTGACGATTTTGGCCGCGGTGTTGGTGGCCTTCGTGGCTACTATCATAGTGGTTAATCGTAAGAAAGTGAGTCCAGTAGTGCCGCAGTAAGAGATAGTGTCAGGCTGAGCGGAGCCCGCGCACCGGAGGGCTTCGACCGCAGCGGCGGCCCGTTCCGCTCAGCCTGACATCGACCCAACAACCTAATGCTAACCTACCTATAAATGAACGTCAGACTTTTATGCCGAACCAACTTTTAACCCGAAACCAGATTATGCGTTATTCTTTGTCCAAAACCAGTTTACGATTGCTGTTTGTTTTTCTGTTTACCAACGCTTCGGTGGCCCTTGCTCAGATGCAACCGGGAGAGAAGGCTTACATGTACCTGATTTACCACAAACTCAATCCGGGGCTGACCGTTCAGGATGCGTTGTCCGTAGAGCGCGAGTGGAGAAAAATCAACCAGGCCGCCGTGGATGAGGGGAAAATGATAGGCTGGTACATGACCGTGAAGCAGTTTACGTCCAACCCGAACCAGACCGAATATGACTACGTGACGCGGATCGTTTCGCCGGAAATGGCCATAAAAGGAGCCTCGCCCGAAGCACTGGCCCGCATCTACGGCGATAGTGTACAGGCGAAAATGGCCGACCTGCAAAAGCGGGACCGTATGACGGCTCCGGTCGTCAAAATAGAAATTTGGGAAATAACCGACGGTACGTTCTCCCCCAACTTTGCTCCCGACAATACGCAGCTCATGGTAGTGGAACGCATGAAACGCCGGACGCCGGGTGCGGACTATGAAGGGCTGGTGGGGCAGTCAAAGAAATTGGCCGAAGAACGCATCAAACAGAAAAACCTGACAGGCTGGGATTTTTCGTCGCTCGTGATCCCCAACGGCAGTGAGAAGGGTTACGAATTCAGCGTGGCCCAGTACGTTACCAGTCTGGGTGCCTTTGCCGATCCGGTGCTGGCCAGCTCTGGAAAACCCATTATGGCCGCTCCGGCCTACAAACAACTCCGAAAGCAAATGGACCAAACCTTTGACGTAGTGCGGCAGGAAGTGTATCGATTTATGGAATACACCTCACCGAAAAGTCATTGATACAACCTGTTTTTTGATTTGGAATATAAAAAACAACTACCCACATGAATGTCGGACTTTTCATACCCTGCTACGTCAACCAATTCTATCCCAATGCCGCGCGGGCTACGTTGGAATTGCTGCGAAAGATGGGTGTCAACGTAAGGTACCCTACCCAGCAAATCTGCTGCGGGCAACCCATGGCCAACTCGGGGTTTGAGCACCTGGCGCAGGACTGCAACAACACCTTCATCGAAAACTTTGCCTCGTTCGATTACATCGTCGGTCCGTCGGCGAGTTGCATCCTGCATCTCAAAGACCACCTGCATTCGGATACGCAGGAAGGCAAGGCCACCGAGATTCGCGGAAAGTTGTACGAACTGGTAGAGTTTCTGACGGATGTACTCAACGTAGAATCTATCAACGCCACCTTCCCCCACAAGGTAGGCTTGCACCACAGCTGCCACGGACTGCGCGGCCTGCACTTGGCGCAGATGAGCGAGCTCAATGCCCCCGATTTTTCGAAACCGCAACAGCTATTGGCCATGGTGAAAGGACTGGAACAGGTACCCCTCGATCGCTGCGACGAATGCTGCGGCTTTGGGGGCGTGTTCAGCGTGTCGGAAGAAGCCGTGTCGGTGAAGATGGGAAAAGACCGGGTGCGTGACCATACCCGCAACGGAGCCGAGTACATCACCTCCTCCGACCTGTCGTGCCTGATGCACATGGAAGGCATTCTGCACCGCAATAAAAGCAACGTAAAAGTGATTCATATTTCAGAAATACTAAACGCAACTGTTTAGTTGTCTAGGTTATTAGGTCGATTAGGTTATTAGCTCAAAATTGGTCCTTCTAACGCCACATAGTGCACCCTAAATAACCTGAAACCTAACAACCTAAAACCTAACACCTACCTATGAGTCAGCCAACACCAAAGATCACGCCGCCCTGGCCGAAGCCTTCATCAAAGACGAGGAACGGGTAGACTGGCACGACGGGGCGCTCTGGTACATCCGGGCCAAACGGGATTTTGCTTCCAAATCCATCCCGGAGTGGGAAGAACTGCGCGAAGCCGCGTCCCAGATCAAAAGCAACGTCATTTCCAACCTGCACGACTACCTGCTGCAATTTGAGGCCAATCTCAAAAAGAACGGCATCATCGTGCATTGGGCCGATACGCCACAAGAGCACAACGAGATTGTGTACGCCATTCTGAAAGCGAAGGAAATCACGGCAGATGGTGAAAAGTAAGTCCATGCTCACCGAAGAGTGTGGCCTGAACGAGTACCTGGAAGAGCGGGGCATCGGCGTGATCAACTCCGATCTGGGCGAGTACATTCAGCAGATCGACAACGAGCCGCCGAGCCATATTGTACTACCGTGCATTCACAAGCGCAAGGAAGAAATCGGCGAGCTGTTTCACGAGCATTTGGGTACCGAAAAAGGTCTGTCGGACCCCACCCAGCTCACACGCGTAGCCCGCAAGCACCTGCGTAACGTATTCATGACCCGCCGCGCCGCCCTCACGGGCGTGAACTTCGCCGTAGCCGAAACCGGCGAGTACGTGGTGTGTACCAACGAGGGCAACGCCGACATGGGCGCGCACCTGTCCGAGGTACAGATTGCCTCCATGGGCCTGGAAAAGATCATCCCGCAGAAAAAGCACCTCGGCGTTTTCCTGCGCCTGCTGGCCCGCAGCGCCACCGGACAGCCCATTACCATTTATTCGAGCCACTACAAAAAGCCCACGGGAAGGGCAGGAGATGCACCTGATTCTGGTCAATGCCGGTCGCACGCGGCAACTGGGGCGAAAGGATTTTCAGGATTCGCTGAAATGCATCAAGTGCGGAGCCTGCATGAATACCTGTCCGGTGTACCGCAAAAGCGGCGGACTCAGCTACCACAACACCATTTCCGGGCCCATTGGCGCCATTCTGGCCCCGAACCTGGACATGAAGCGCCACGCCGACCTACCCTTTGCGTCTACGCTCTGCGGGTCGTGCTCCAATGTGTGTCCGGTCAAAATCAACATCCACGATCAGCTGTACAAATGGCGGCAGGTGATCGTGAAGGAAGGCCACGCCACGAGTACCAAGGTATTCGGGCATGAAGGCCATGGCCTGGACGCTGTCCTCGCCCGAGAAGCTGGATAAAGCGGGCCGGGCCGGGCGGTGGTTTATGCAGAACGTCCCCTTTGTGGTCAACAACAAACTCAACCCCTGGTACAAGCAGCGCGACATGCCCGAGGGACCTAAGGAGTCTTTTACGGAGTGGTATCTTAAAAATGAAAAGTAGGTTGTTGGGTTCAAGTGTCTCACTTGTACCAGCGATCTGGTCGAAGGTAATACTTAGGCTTTTGCCAATTATTCAATGTTCTGGGTTATGCCGGCTTTTGCCCTCCTGGGCCGGGCGGGCCCCGCCTCTCTCAACGCCTCTGTAATCTTTATGGCCTGCGCTAGGCCAGCGCACAAAGGCCATAATGATTAAGCGTCGGCTTATGAGAGAGCTGAGAAATGGGGTGTAGTGCCATAATAGGTTCATTCATTTTTAAAAAGGGTGGAGGAAGCAGGTACAATAATCTAATGAACCAACTATGTTGAAAACATTAAATACCATACATGACAACGCAAAATATTTTCAGCCTTCTCATAAGCGACGCATGGGCCGACCCACTTATTTTGAGAGCCGGTGTGCGGCTGGAATGTGCAGGGCTCTCAAAATACAGAGGCGTTGAGAAGGCGGGGCCTGCCCGGCCCAAGAGGGCAAGCGTTGGCAAAGCCGGTAGATTAGCACAAAATGCAGAAGACTAGACTAACCCTTACCAGCCATGAGTGTATTTTTTGATATAATTCAATGCTAGTTATTAACTCAATAAATTGATAGTCAAATAAATAGATTTAAAAATAACCAATAACCACATATGACAACCCGGGAGAAAATATTGGGAGAAGTATTGCAAAACCAACCCGCCTCGCTGCCCCTGCCGGATATCTCCAGGTTTCGGGGCAATGAGCCGGATGTGGTGCAGAAGTACAAAACGGTCTTCGAAAGCATCGGCGGTAAGGTGTTTCTGGTGGACGATTTTGGTACCATGAAATGCCTGCTCAGTCAGCATTACGATATGAGCAAGCGCATCGCCACCACACTGCCCGAGCTGGGCTATGAATTGATTTCGCCCGGACCTGGACCCGCATACCTACGAGGATGTCGAACTGGCCATCATCCGGGCGCATTTCTCGGTGGCCGAAAACGGAGCCGTGTGGCTGTCGGACGAAGTGATGGGGCAGCGGATCATTCCATACATCTGCCAGCACCTGGCCGTCGTGGTACACGCCGACACCATCGTGCCCACCCTGCACGAAGCCTACGACCTCATCGGCGAAGGTACCTACGGCTTCGGCGGCTTCATTGGCGGCCCCTCCAAAACCGCCGACATCGAACAAGCCCTCGTCCTCGGCGCCCACGGCCCGCTGTCGATGGTGGTGTTTATTTTGAAGTAGCGCTGGCGCTGGATTGCGTTTCAAACGCAAACGAGAAAGGAAAGATGTCAGCTGAGCGGAGTCGAAGACAGTCCATATGGAGTCTTCGACTCGCTCAGACTGACATTTTGCTAAACCAACATTGCACAATAAAACCCAATTATTACCAACCTAAAAACCCAAATATGACTCACCAAATCCTCATACACGGCAACCTCCAACAGGAATACAGCGACATCTACACCCCCGAAGCCCTGGCCGCCCTCAACGCCCTGGCGCCCTTCAACAAAGAAATCAAAGAAGCCATGGCCGGCCCGCATTCAACGCCGGGCCAACCGGCAGCCGAACAAAAGCAACGCATCACCTTCCTGGACCCGGAAAGCACCATTCCGCGGACCAGCATCAAGGTACAGGATGCCCGCGAGGGGAAATTTGAAGGGTCGGTGATCCCGGCTGATCTGCAGCGGCAGTGGATACAGGGTACCGGCCCCGCCGCCAAGCCCAATGCCCCGCTGGAAAGCAGCATCCGCAACGTAGCCTACGCCCTGCTGTCGGGGGCCGATGGCTGGATGTTTGATGGGGAAGATGCCCTGGGACAAATCGCGAGCATGTCGCTGGACAACCAGCGGAATCTCAAACTCGCCATCAAAAAAGATCCCGTCTTCCTGCAAGCCGCCGAGAAAGTGGCCGACGAAATGAACCGCTGGGCGCAGGGTTTCTTTGGCAAAAACATCATCGAAGACTGGCAGAAGCAACTGGACTTCACCACCATCATTTTCCGGGCGCGGGGCCTGCACCTCGACGACCGCCATATCCGCGATGCCGACGGCGTGGCCATGGCCGCCTCCATCGTGGATGCTACCCTGTACGTGGTGAACAACTACCAGGAACTCCAAAAGAGAGGAGCTTCCGTGGTGCTGTACCTGCCCAAAATCCAGACTGCCGGTGAGGCGGCGCTGTGGAATGATTTGTTGTCGGCGCTGGAAACGCATTTGGGTTTGGCCGTGGGTACCATCAAGGTGTACGTGCTGGTAGAACAGCTCGAAGCTACCCACCAACTGATGGAAATCCGGGCGGCGCTGGGCAAGCACTTTGTGGGCTACAACACCGGCCGCTGGGACTACATCAACAGCGTATCCGACGCCATGGCCTGGGACGAAACGCTTCATCAACCCCGACATCGAGGCCATCACCATGACCTACGGGTACATGCGCAACTACGAAAACCGGGTGCGCTGCGCGGTGAACACGCCCGACCTCCACGGCAACTTTGCCCTCTGGCAGGGCGGCATGGAGCCCAACATCCCCGTGGGCTCGGCGGAGGGCGTGGCGGCGAGCATGAAAAAAGCGGTGGCCGGGGCCGAGCGCGAGCAGCGCGAAGGCGCGAGCGGCAAGTGGGTAGCGCACTGGAAAATGGTGCACATCGTCCGCCCCGTCTGGGAGAAAGCCGGCGAAGCCAATCAGGCGGGCCGCGCCTTTCCGCGACTGACCTACACCCAGGCCGATGCTCGACGGATTGATTCTGATTGAAGACGCCCCCACCACCATCCGCGGGGCCCGCAACCTGCTGAGCGTGGCCCTGCAGTACGGCAATGCCTTCGGGCAGGGCATGCAGGCCGCCGCCCTCAAAGCCGCCGATTTCTTTGGCAACGACGACATCCTGTACCTGATGGAAGACATGGCCACGGGCGAAATCCGCCTCAGTATCCTGTGGGAGTGGGTACACAAAGGCGCTACCCTCACCGAAGACGATCCCCACACCGGCACCCAAGCCGGCGATACGTTTACGGCCGAGCTGTTCAAAAAGCTATTTGAAGAAGAGTACGAAAAACTCCTCCAAGCCAGCAGCAAGGACGTCTTCGACGACTCCAAAACCACCACCCTGCCCATTTCCAAAGAGATTGTCCTGACCTACGTCCTCAGCGAGCAGAAGTTTCCCTGGTTCATTGATTTTCTGAATATTAACCTGAATACGACTGATTTGGAGGAGGCCGTGCGGCGGATTGGGTTGTATCAGGAGCGGTTTGTTGGGGGAGGGGAGAGGGTTACGGAGAATTTGGATTTTTTGGGGTAGGAGGGAGGAGTTTGCTCATGTTCGCAGCTACGCACCCCGGTTGCAAACGCGAGGTGATTTAACGGCGGCGGCCGACCGTGCCAGCGGGCGACCGTCCCGAGCGTAGATCGCGATTAGCAGATATACAGCTACCGGCTCTTACTTCTGGTGATTATTATCCCCTCAAGTTGGAGGAGCATCCCGACGACTTCACCTTTTGTGTAAGATTTTCAGCTAATTACGCCTATATTCTGCCAAAATCTTTCACAGAATCCGCTGGTACTATAATAGCTTCATTCTATGCGATCACAAAATAAAAAAATGTATGAACACCACAAAACCTACTCAACCGGAGCCTGGCCTTGGTCGGTGCTACCTGTCTTTTTCTCCTGACTTCCTGCGCCTCTGAAAACAACACAAGTGAAGCAGATCGTACGGATTCGCTGTCATCAACTTCTGCGGCTGATCTTGAACCTAAGCAGCCCAAACCCGCCTGGGGCAAAGACATGACAGGTCCCATGGCAGTCGTCATTGAACAACTAGCCAGTTATAACGCTCCGCCCTTGACAAGTTTAACGGCCCAGCAGGCCCGTCAGCAGCCTACTCCTGCCCAAGCCACCATGGCTGTGATGCAGGAGAATAACATTCCCAAGCCCCCCAGCAATGTTGATACAACGGGCCAGAAAATTGCGGTAGACGGAGGTCAGATTCATGTACGGATTTATACCCCCAAAACCGGCAAAGCGTCCTATCCGGTAATTGTGTACTACCACGGGGGCGGCTGGGTCATTGCTGACCTGGATACCTATGGCGCATCAGCCGAAGGGCTGGCCAATCAGGCCGAAGCCGTAGTGGTGTCGGTAGCTTACCGTCAGGCGCCGGAATACAAGTTTCCGACCGCTCATAACGACAGCTACGCCGCCTACGAGTGGACGGTTAAAAATGCGGCTTCCATCAAAGGCGACCCCAACCGAATTGCGCTGGTCGGTGAGAGTGCCGGAGGTAACCTGGCGGCAGCGGTGAGTATGATGGCCCGGGACAAAGGCTTACAGATGCCCGTCCACCAGGTACTGGTGTACCCGATCGCGGGCTATGACTTTACCACCGAATCGTACATGGAAAGCGACAGTACCAAGCCGCTCAGCACTGGTCTGATGAAGTGGTTCTTTGACAAGTACCTGAGGAGTGCTGCAGACGGTAAAAACCCCATGATTTCGCTGGTGAACGCTAACCTCAAAGGGTTGCCCCCCACTACCATTATTGGAGCACAGTATGATCCACTGACAACCGAAGGTAAAACACTCGCTGAGAACCTAGAAAAGGCGGGCGTTGCTACCAGTCATAAGGTATACGATGGTACTACCCACGAGTTTTTCGGAATGGCTCCCGTAGTGTCCCAGGCTAAGGATGCTCAGGCCATGGCCGTGTCGGAACTGAAAAGCGCGTTTAACAAATAAGCCAAAAGCTTCTATACAAAGCGGGAGAGGCGGCCACCCGGCCGCCTCTCCCGCTTTGTATAGTCCAAATCGGCTTTAAGCTCTTGTGATACTAGGGGCTGGATAAGTACCCTTGGTTGTGCATAGCATCAGGTTAAACGCATTTAATTTTATCTAGTATTTGTGTGAGGTATTCGTCATTCCACCCCGCCATCTTCCTTTTGTTCTTTACACTCTGCTCATCATCGACATGTCCCAGCATCTGCATTGCCAATTTTCTGAGTGTCGCCATGTTGTCGGGCGCATTGCCCGAGCGAACCCGTTGGCGGTCTTCCCTGAAAGCCACATCCAGCACCCAATGCAGACTGTTCTCAATGCCCCAGTGGCCTCTGACCAGGCCGTTGAACTCTTGGGGCGAAAGCTCCAAGTCACTCAGGTAGTAGCGCGTCTCGGTACTGATTTTATCGCCGATCTGGCGGCTGGACTCTACCATGACGATGCCGCGAAGGTGCTCCCAACCGGCCAGCCCGTCGTAAAGCGCCAGGTCGCGCTCCACGTAGCAGCGGCGGCGTTCGATGCGCCCGCTGCCGAAGTCCACGTGCTCGAAACTGGCCAGAACTTCCTTCTTGACCTGCATCCGCTCACTAACCTGCTCGTAAGCGACCTTGTTGTTTTTCTTGAGCGCGAGCAGATAATGCCCCTGCCGCTCTACGATCAGATCCGCGTTCTTCACATGGCAGGCGATGGCGTCAATGCTCACCAGGCTGCCCTTCAAGTCCAGGCTGCCAAGCAGTTGCGGGACAGCCGTCTTCTCGTTGCTCTTCTTCTCAACTCGCTCCTGACCTAGCACCAGGCGGTGTTGGGACACCCAGGCACTGACCACGCACAGCCCCGACTTGCGCTTGCCGCCCTTTGCAGTGGCTCGCTGCACCTTGCCGTCGATGCACAACTGGTGCGTGTTCTGCTCCAAATTGGAGAGTATTTCCCTCGACCAGCGGTAGAGGCACTCGCCGAAAACCTTTTTGTCGAGGAACTTGAAGACCCGATTGAAGGTGTCGTGCGAGGGGATGCCGTTGGGCAGTTCGAGAAACGTGCGCAGGAACGTCTGCTTTTGCTTACCATAGGCCTCGATCTCCTCGAAATCGTCCGCCCCGCACACTACGGCACAGAGAGCGATGACCAAAATGTCAAGAAGCTTGTGCCTCTTGCGCCGATTTATACGGAAATCGGGAACGTCTTGAAAGAATGTTTGCCAGTTCACCAGCCAAAGGTCTTCCTTTTCTATTAGTGTACCCTATTTTAATGCGTTTAACCTGGCATAGCATCAACAAAATGCTTTTTACACATAGGTGGAGTAACTGATGTGCCCGCAACTAGCTGAGCGTGGCGTTTCAGTACGGCAATGCCTTCGGACAGGGCATGCAGGCCGCCGCCCTCAAAGCCACCGACTTCTTTGGCAACGACGACATCCTCTACCTCATGGAAGATAGGACCACGGGCGAAATCCACCTCAGTATCCTATGGGAATGGATACACAAAGGCGCGATCCCCATACAGGAACCACAACCGCTGGTACCTGTACTTACGGCCGATCTATTCAAAAGTTTATTCGAAGAAGAATACGAAAAACTCCTGCAAGCCAACAGCAAGAACGTCTTCGACGACCCAAAACCACCACCCTGCCCATCTCCAAAGAGATTGTCCTGACCTACGTCCTCAGCGAGCAGAAGTTTCCCTGGTTCATTGATTTTTTGAATATTAACCTGAATACGACTGATCTGGAAGAGGCGAAGCGGCGGATTGGGTTGTATCGGGAGCGGTTTGTTGGGGGAGAGGGGAGCGGGTTACGGAGAATTTGGATTTTATGGGGTAGGGGGGCTATTGCGACTGTTCGCAGCTACGCGCCCCGATTGCAAACGCGAGGTGATTTAACGGCGGCGGCCGACCGTGCCAGCGGGCGACCGTCGCGAGCACAGATCGGGGTTAGCTGGATTTTTTATATTCTACTAAATTAGGTAGATAAATGGAACTTCCCAAAGGCTCTATAAACACATAAAGAGCGCCTCCTTCATGCAAAGACTTCGCCCTGAAATATTCCTGGATAGGTAGGTACCCTAATGTTAGGCTTCCAGGAAAAAATTATAAGGAATAAGATTACCTGTCCCAAAAACCGCAATTTTGGGACAGGTCAGAAAAACAGGAGACTTTATGCACCCTTTTGACTTTCCTTAATGCCGATGAGGGCCAGCGGAGTAGGTTCCACGAATTCAGCCTACTATAAAACTATCTACCTACTGATCCAGCAACTTATGGTGCAACGCCATGTAGTAGGGTAGTAAAAAGAACGTCCCCTCGTGTTCAGAATAGCCATCGCCTTCCGAGGCGTTGAGGGCAAAACCATCCCGGTCCTGTCGCACATGTCCGCGTTCATCCACGGGTAGGGCCAGGCCGTCGGTCCGCCAGCCCATCTCCTCGCTTTGGCCG
>CAVYGM010000023.1:0-8317 GCA_963768025.1 uncultured Cytophagales bacterium | reverse complement strand
CTAATGATAGGGGGGCTAACATATTCTGACGTGGTCCCATTTATCGGCACACTTTACTTGCGATATTTTGGTAGTACCGACCCTCAAAGGTTTAGGGGCTTTAGTAAGCCCAGCGACGACCGGGCTGCCGGCGCAGTGCCTACACACACGCGGGGTGGTCCGTGCCATTGTAGTAAATTTCAATGTACCGCGCAGGCGGCCCTGTCAAATAGGGTATATTTAAAAAAAGGTACAGAAACCGTCATGACTTGACTACGAGCCTTTCTAATCGCCCCTTGGAGCGAACAAATCCCTCACCTCCCTCATTCAACAGCATCACCAGCCTGATAGTCTAGATACCGATACACTGTGGCTCGACTAATGCCCAAAAGTCGGCCAATTTCTTCTGCCGTTTTGTCCCCCGCGTCATATAGCGTCCTTGCAGCTTTCGCTTCGCCAAAGTCGCCTTGCCCAACCCTTTGGGCGTCCCCCCAGCCGACCCCGGGAACGAGCGGCCGATAGTCCTGCCTGCGTTCGTTCCCGTATCAGGTCCCGCTCGAACTCGGCAAGCGAAGCAAACAGGTTGAACACCAACCGCCCCTGCGCGGTAGTCGTATCGATGGCGTCATTCAGACTCCGAAAGCCTACTCCCTTATCTTGAAATTCATTGATCAAGTTAATGAGTTCTTTTAGGGAACGCCCCAACCGATCCAGCTTCCAGACCACCACTGTGTCGCCTGCCCGTAGCGAGTCAACCAGCATTTCAAGCTGAGGGCGCACCTTTGCTGAGGACACCTTTTCCTGACAGATGCGTTCACATCCGGCCGTGTCGGTCGTCGAGCTAAAGGTGGAGTTGCTGGTCCTGGGTGGAAACGCGAGCATAGCCAATTAGCATAGGAAGGGGTGTTTGTCGCACAAAACCCAGTCGGGGGGCAGATGGTGAGACATTGATTATTGAGATGGCAAGGTAAGACATTTTTCGTATCCTTCCACCCCTGAATTAGAGGTTTTTCTTACAAATGGGCGAAAAACGGCGTTAGTGAACTAAGTATTTAGTTTTGGTTTTCTCAATGGCCGTAAACCATTGACTCCAAGATCCGGATTTGTATTAAAGGAGTATTTTCCCAGCCGGTTGATATGCGCAAAAGGAGCAGGAGAGATAAATTCAAAGTCATTTTCGTCAATGAGACATCCTTCCTGGTGATAATTGCTTGATAACTTCTTGTATATAAACCGTGTTCCAGACCAGGACAATATTGGTGATCAGATTCAGGCTCCTGACTACTTTTTGCTGTTGTTCTTCCTGTTTTCTGCGTACAACCCCATCACCACCAAACCAAAGGTAAAGTCTAAGGTTGTGCAGCTGCTCCCCTTTGATCAGCTGTGTATTTATTTTTCTTCTTAACGGCATACTGAGCAGGTATTTCAGAATAAAAATGGTTTTTACCAGCTGGCCATAAGCCTGCAAAACGTACATCAGGTTATTTTGGCGTGGGTAAGATTGAAGTTTAGATATTAACAATGAAGCAGTTACCCTTCCTGATTTAATGGAAGCAGCCACTTTGAGAAGTTCATCAAAATGTTGTTTCAGATAGTCAGGATTGACACGGCCAGTGAATTTCAAGGCCGGATATTCCCATTCCCTATCCTTTATTTTACACAACCGCTGATCTTTTATGTCCCGGATCCTTGGGCAAAAATCCATTCCCAATAAATCAAACAGGGCAAAGATCAAGTCAGAATATCCCGATGTATCAGTTGTATGTTCGAGTATCGTCAAATCGGTTTCGTTACCAATAATTTCGTCCAAGTACATAGGTAGCATCCCTTTCAGTTGAACGAAATGCTACGGCTGCCATACTGGCTATACTGATCAGAGGTATGCGTATAAAAGGTAATTCCCTTACCATACCCAAAGTAATTGGGGAGTGCTTTCGCATTCCGGATCTTGCCACTGGTGGGGAACCGCTGCCCGTCCGAGGATGAAAGTGTGCCACCACCCCAATAGCCACTCAGCCATTGTCGATAATGAAAGTTAACGAGTGTATCGTTGGCCTTTTTAAGATTATCTTCTGACAGATAGTTATTGCTTGTCCACCAAAGTGATTGATAATCAAGCTCACATGACCTGGCTAAATCTGACAAAGGAATATTACACCCGGCGGCAAAAACAGCAGCATACAAAAGGGACTGGCTCTGTGGGTTACGCGGATCATTTTCCAATCCGTGAAGATGCTCCGAAAAGTTCATCCATGCGTCCACTTCTTTTATCATATCTGTGATGTTGACTTTCGGGAGCCGTTGATTGATTTGCTCCCGGAGAGCTTTTGCTGAAAAGGGGATATCTTCTGCCGGCAGTGCAGGCACTACCAGTACGCCTTCTTCAAGCCGGATCTCTCCACCCGCATTCAGGAGCTCATCCAGCGGTTTTAACAATGATTCCAGTTCCTGTAAACGCTGGTCGATACGCTCGGTGGGCAGCGAAGGCATTGACATTTGACTGCAAAAATCCGCTCGTAGCAGTTCCCACTGCGCATTTGAAAGAAGCAACGAATTGAAGTCGGCATATTTTCGGGAGAGGTCAACAAATACATCTCCAGCACGGAGCCGGTCCCGTAAGTTGGCCAGGGCACATAATTCGTAAGGCTGGCGTTGCGGAAAAATTTCTGGCTGCTGCTGATCGTTTTCAAAAATCAGCTTATTCCAGGAAGGCGTTATAAAATCAACCGGCGCATCATCAGGCAGTTTTCTTCTTTTGCCGGTTTGCAAGTCGGTCAATTACAAGGGCAGCGAATAGCTTTCAAAAATCGTGTCAAAAAGAGCCACCACATCCTGCTGGCGGATGTTCCACTTGATGGTGTGTGCCAGGTTCCACCGGCTGAACACGTCCAGCACGGTCAGCACCTGGGCGTTTCTGCGCTTACCCTGGATGTAGATGTACTTGATATCGAATTCCAGGTAGGTGAATTCTGCCTGCTGGATCAGGCACCAAATCCTTCACCCACTGGCGTTTGCTACGGTTTGTGCAACGCCTGCTATGACGTACAATAGGTTGTTTTCCTTCATCAGACGGTAGACTTTCTTAGGGTTGATCAGGTAATACATCTCATCACGCAAGTAAACTGTTGTCTTCAGAATAGCCATAATCGACGAACTCTTCGCCCAGCAGACTCCTGATGTCTTCGACCACCGTACTGTCAGGCGCATAGGCCCCGTTTGTTTTGTAAGTAACAGTGCTAGAAGACCTTCCAGCTTTCTTTCCCGTGGATATCAAGCACTTTCAGGAAGCCATCTTTGGAATGGGCAATTTGAAAGTCAATCGTTTTGAGCAGGTTAGGGGTAAACTGCTTCAAGGTTGCATAATAGTTATTCAGATAATATAAATATGTCTGCCTGGCAGGGCGAAGAGCGGATCCGGTTACCAGTAATGCCTCCCTGAGTATTTCCTTTGGATGAATATTAAAAATATAGGTCCGTAGCTGGTCATCTGTAATAGTATCATTGATGATCATGCTAACGGCCTGGGACAGGGTTTTCATCGCCTCGTTCTGTGATTTGAACAAGGTTTGCTGGTATGTGTCCAGTTCCTTTTTTGAGCCATTGACAATGTGCTCCCAATAATCATCAAACATTTCCAGCACTTTGTCATTGGTATCTATCAGGCTCTCATACAGGAAGCAAATTAAAATCGGGTACCGCCTTGTGGCGTTCATTCTTTGTAAATACTTGTTAGAAACATTCCTGGCAATCTGGGCCAGCCTTTTCCTGCGGTTCAGGCTTATTACGGACAAGTCCCATTCATGGACGTTTAATGATTTTAAAAAATTGATCTTTTCCAACGTCTGGTTAATAGCTCTGGGCGTATTACTGGTGGGAACCTGGCAGAGCCACCGGTGCAAAGTGATGCCGCGGGTACCATCCAGTTCTACTATTTGAGTCAGCCTGATCTTCATTTCTTCGGTCAACAGCAAACTAAACCTTCGGTAGGTTTCCTGGTGCAGCTGTTCATCCAGGCTACCGACAATCCTTTCCAATGTCCCAATGGCCGGCCTTAAAATTTTCTCCTGACCCAATTTCAAACAAACTTGCCTGAGCAATATCGGTTCGTTGTCATGCTCCATCCCTTTATTGAGTAGCCACGGCGAAAGCCAGATTTCATCCAGGGGTTGCCACCGGCGGAACTTTAAATATTTTAAGACCACATTTAAATGCTCTGTTCTGGTCTTATCTCTTTGCCCGTATATTGATAATAGTTCAATATCAGAACTCAGTTGCCCACTTACCATGTCGGCTACATTTGCCGGAATCTGCTGTTGCCATCTGTCCGGAAGAAAACCCATGAACCGGACAATCCCAATCTGGAGTGCAATCCCTAGACGGTTGTGCTCCCCTCTGAACGATTTAAGAAAAATTTTGTCTTGTTGCGTGAGTTGAAAAAATTGCATCAGGTCATACTCTGATATTTCGGCTGGGACCTTCTCGTAACGCTCACGCTGGGACTGGTTTAAAAATAGTGATGCCATGTGAAAATGGGTTATCAAAAAGGGTATCAAAATTCACCCCGTCTGAAATTGGTTTAAAGCCTGTTTTTAACCGTTAAAAAGTATATTTGTAAAGGAGTTCCTTTTTGATAAGTAAATTAAATGAAAAATCAGATAAATCAATCCAAACGGGTAGCACTATATGCAAGGGTATCCACGCTGGATAAAGGACAGGATCCCGAAACTCAGCTAACCCAATTAAGAGAATACGCCCAGAGACGTAATTTTGAAGTCATGGGAGAATTTATAGATTACGCTTCCGGAACAACCCAGGACAGGATCCAGTACAAATTGATGATGGCAGCTGCCAAAAAGAGAAAACTGGATGTAGTCCTGGTTTGGCGGTATGACCGGTTTGCCCGATCAACCCAGGCACTGGTCAATGCCATGAAGGAATTTCAAAGTATGGGTATTGATTTTATTTCCTATCAGGAGAATATTGATACCACCACGCCGACCGGTGAACTGATATTTCACGTGATGGCTTCACTGGCACAATTTGAAAGCTCCCTGATCAGCCAAAGGGTCAAAGCCGGTATGGCCAGGGCAAAAGCACAAGGGAAACAGATATCCAGACCCAAGCTAAATGCAACTAAGTTGAAGCAAATCCAGGATTTGCACAAAACGGGTTTATCGATGAATCAGATCAGTATTAGGTCTGGAGTTGCTTACGGAACAGTTTATAATTACCTGGCTAAGAAAAAGGAATAATTCTAAACCGTGGGACGGCCGCCGCTTTTTTTCACCGCCCGCGTCGGATGGCCGATGCCACTGCGACCGTCCGCGGCTGCGGTACATTTGCTGCGAGAACCTCGTATGGAACAGTGTGCAACTATGCGTCAAAACTACAAACATAGTTCCCTAACGCCGCTTTTCGCCCATTTGTAAGAAAAACCTCAGCTACTACCGCCACCAGGGGGAGATACTCAGCCGCCTCGGGTTCGAGGCCTACAAAGCCGCACACCAGAGCCTGTTGTTGGAGGAGGCGAAGCGGCTGGCCCATTTACAGGTGAGCCCGGAGGGCATTGTCGACTCCTGCGTGGCATTCCTGCGGGACAGGCGGGTGGAGACACCAGCGTACAGTAGCCTTCGGGGTGTCATCCATTCTGCTTTGTCGGAATACAGGTCGGATCTGGAGCAAGTTCTGGAAAGGCACCTTCATGCGGCCGACAAGGACATGCTTGACGATCTGCTCAGCAAACCGGATCACCTGTTCAGGTACGAGCGAACCTACCTCAGAAAGATCCCGCAGTCCATGAGGCCCTCCATAATCAGGGAACGGGTCGGGCTCTTCGAGAGGTTCAAGGAGATAGCCATCCAGCTTGGCCCGCTAATCAAAAAGCTCGATTTCTCGGAAGCGACCATCCGCTACTACGCCCAGTACGTGCTTGACAGCAGGAGTGCCAACGTGGCCCGGCGCGGCACCGACCGGTACTTGCTGCTGGTCGCCTTCGTCGTTCACCAGTACCTCAGTCTCGGCGACGCTTTGGTGCTCACGATGCTCAACGCCATGAGCAGCAGCTTGACCAACTGCGACAATCGGGTCAAAGAAGACCATTTCCGGCAGCGCCACCAGACGGCCACCCTGGTGGGTCGGGTCACCAAGCGCAATCAGGATCACATCGACGCCCTGGGTTTGATAGAACGGGTAACCAATGACGGAACGCTTGATGACACGGCCAAAGTAATAAAGATCAGGGCCATCATCGACCGAAAGAAAATCACCCAGTCAACGCTCGACGACGACCACGGTCAGCTCGCCTCGCTCCGGGAGACCCAGCAGAGGGTGCAGCAGGGGCAGGAACTGCACGGACAGCTCGAAGGGAGAGCATCTACCTACAAAACCGGATTTCCGCTTTGCTCGTTTGCCTTGTGTTCGACCAGGCCACCTCGCAGGTTGACATCTGGGAGGCCGTCCGTTATTTTCAGGAAAGGCGGGGAGATATCGGCCAGAGCGCCCGGCTGCCGCTCGGCTTCCTATCGATCAACGACCGGGGGAGCGTGCATTCCGATTCTGGGAAAGTGAGGGTGTCGCTCTACAAGGCCCTTCTTTTCAAAGAGGTGGTTCTACACCTGAAGGCCGGAACCCTGAACGTGGTGTCTTCCTACGAGTACCGCTCTTTCGAGAGATACCTTATCGACAAGCAGAAGTGGGTTATCCAGAAAGCGAGTCTACTGAAGAAGGCTCGTTTGGAAGACCGCCTATCGGCTGGCCGTTTCCTGCTCGGCCTGAACCAGTCCCTGAATCAGCAATTCAAATCGGTTAACGAAGGTCTGGGGGCTAACCCTTCCGTATATTTCGATAAGAGCGGCCGCTGGCACCTGCACCGCTACCGTTCCAAAGGTGCAAAGGAAGAAGATGGAGTATCGCTTTACCCCCAGGGTAAGGTGATTTCGGTGCTGGAGGTGCTGCGCCAGGTCAACGATCTGACGGGTTTTCTGGGTGCTTTCCAGTTTAAAACCCTGGATTACCTTCCCAAGCGCCCAGAAGACAGGCTCTTCTATGCCGCGATCATCGGCTACGGTGAGAACATTGGCATTCGGAAAATGGGGCTGATCTCCCGCAACATCAGCCCTGAGTCGCTTGAAGCCGTAGCGACACACTATTTCTCCCCCGAACTCACGCTTCGGGCCAATGACCTGATCTTGAAGCAAAGCAATCGGTTGCCGGTCATCGACTTGTTCAGGAACCAGTCCGAACCTGGTGCATACGGGAAGCGACGGGCAGAAAATCGACGTTTCCATCCCCTCGCTCAGGGCATCGGCATCTTTCAAATATTTTGGAGACGGTAAGGGAATTACGATCTATTCCCACCTTGACGAAGCTGGGCAGCTTATATACTCAACGGTTTTCAGCGCGAGCGAGCGGGAAGCACCGTACGTGCCGGACGCCCTTTCGCACGATGAGGTAGTCAGCTCGGCCGCCCATTCCACCGATACCCACGGCTACACGGAGGCAGTTGCAGCCATCACCGGTGTTTGGGGGATCGAGTCGCGGCCCCGGCTCGCCTCCATCCACAAGCTACAATTGTACTCCATCGATGCCGCTTCCACTTTTAAAGAGCTGGGTATCAGATACTTCCCACTCAGAAGGTGGACTACGAGTTGATTGTCGAGCAATGGGATGACATACTGCGCCTAGTGAAGACGATCAAGCTTGGCCACGAGAAAGCTTCGACCCTGCTGAGACGCCTAAATTCGTACTCTCGCCAGAATCCGCTGTACAAGGCGCTTAAGGAACTGGGCAGGCTGTTCAAGACCATCTACATCCTGAGGTACATCAGCCAGGAAGACCTGCGGGGTTCGGTGGAAGCGGTGCTGTCCAAGGTCGAAAACGCGAATCACTTCGCAAAGGCAGTGATGCTGGGCAATCCCCAGGAGTTCAACTGGGAGACGCATTACGACCAGCTTGTTGCCGAAGGGTGCAAGCGTCTGATCATAAACGCCATCAATTACTACAATCTGCTATTGCTGTCCCAGCAGATATGCAACTGCAAGTCGGACGAGCACCGGGAGGAGTTGGTGCAGGCCATTTCCCGTACATCGACCCATACCTGGCATCACATCAACCTGCACGGGGAGTTCGACTTGGCTGAGCAACAGGTGAAGCCCGTTTTTGAAATGGAAGCGATTCTGAACCTTTTCACGGCATGAGATTCACTTATACGCTCGGGGAAGGCAACTCCGTATGCGAGAGCCGTGGGGAAAATTGTACCATTGAGTAGTTAGGGCCCATTTTAGAACACATTGAATCAATAGTTCCTGTTTTATGATTATATCACCCGAAAGGGAATATG
>CAVYGM010000022.1:0-75418 GCA_963768025.1 uncultured Cytophagales bacterium | reverse complement strand
TGTTATGTTCCTGCTTGGTTCAGGCATATACTTGCGTAAAGTAAGCAGGACTACACCGCATTGTCTGGCAAGGGAACACCTATACCTACCAGTGCTGTGAAACCAGGCGGTACTCCACCGCCTAAGCCGGATCTGCCAACGAAGCCGGATCTGATAACCGGCCCTGGAAACAATAAAAAGCTAGCTGATGAGCAAAAGCTAGCTGATGAGCTTTTGAAAAATCAGCAACAGCTTACCATGATTTCTACACTAGTCAGCATGAAAAGCAATTAGCAGCTGTGCATGCAAAATATGAGGGATTCAGGAAGCAGGCTGGTCAGAACCAGACTGAGCTAGCAGTAATAGCACAACAGGAAGCTCAGGAAATGGGGCAAATCAATGATAGGATGGTCCAGCAAAGCCTGGACTCGTTTGATAAGCTCATGCGTACTCAGCTCAAATCCATGAACCAGGAGGCTGATCATCGTAAGGTTTTCAGGGAAAAGCTTCAAGTTGAAGAAGATGAGCATCAAGACAAAGAGCTTTCTGAAATAACAGCCTTCTATCAGCAGCTACTTACGGAAGCTATGATGCTGGGGGAGGGTACGGTGGATATTTATGTGAAGATGTACAATGATATCCGGGATTTGCAAATGGCCCGGGCCAATGAGGAAATAACTGCGGAGGTAGAAAAACAAAAAGCTGCTGGAGGAAAAGAAAAAGCTGGAAGAAGATCGGGAGCAGGAGGATAAAGAGGCCTTCATGCATGAAATGGATCTGATAAACCAGAAAAAGCAAATCTATACCGACATTACCAGTGCAGTCAGTGACGTGTTTTCGATCATCAGCTAGAATTGAGGGGGATTTTGCTGAATTCCAGAAAGCAATTGCTATCGTACAACTCGCACTTGATACAGGCACGGCGATTTCGGGGGCTATTGCAACGGCTGCATCTACATCACTTGATCCGCTAACGCTCGTAGCAACAATAGCTTCTGTTGTATCCATAGTAACGGCTAATATCCTGAAAGCAAAAAAACTAATCAATAGTGCCGATGTGCCCAACTCGCCCAGCTTCCGGGCCTATGGGGGCTACACCGACCTGGACAGTATCCGCACCGACCGGGGTCGGAGAAGCCGGCCGGCTACGTGAGCCGGCCGACGCTCTTCTCCCTGGGGAAACGTAGCTACGTGGCCGGCGAAGCGGGTCCGGATCGTGATCAGCAACCCCATGCTTAAGAACCCCGTGGTGGCCGACTTCGTGGCCATGCTAGAAGGGTTGCGCCAGCAAAATAAGTTCGACGGAAGCTCGCTCGGGGCTACCCGCCCGGCAGCCAAAGATGAGGCTTCTATCCTGGGCCCTCTGCTCCTGGAAGTCCTAAAATCTCTACGGGCCATTGAGGCCAAGCCCGACCAGTACAACTATGCTCCACTGGAACAATACCGCGACCTGGTGGAGAGTATCCGTAAGCGGCGGAATGCTTGATGATATTGAACTTTAATACCATTCTTTTATGCCTACCTACGAACAACTCTACACGGCCCGCCTGGAAAAGATCCAGGAGCTGCGCCGGCTCCGCGAGCTAATCCGCCAATCGGAAGATGAATGCACGGTAATCCAATCCAAGCTGGATGAGCTGGACGCGCTGGCGTATGGCTTAGGGCAGAAAGTTCAGTAGCCACTGCACCATTCGGTACAGGGCCACCCCCACCACCATCCAGCCCAGGATGGTGGTGAAGATGTTGGGGCGGTAGTCGTAGGGAGGCTTCATTCGTATCCTTTTAACGTAGGGTTCTTTTCTTCGACGCGATCGAGGGAGAAAGTCACATCGAAGCCCATGTCTACTAATGTGGGGTAGGTATGGGCCTGGCCATGGTAGGTGATGATCTGGTGCAGGCCCAGGCGGGTGGCCATGTCGGCGATCAGGGTGGCGGTGAAGGTGGGGTAATAGCCCCTTGTGAAAGCCTCGCTAAACTCCTCGTGGGACATGGTGGTGATGCGGCGGAGCGGGGTAGGGCGCGCCCAGCGTTGGAGGATGTTGGCCAGGGTGAGGGCTTCGTGGGGTAGGAGGTCGATCTGGGTGTGGGATAGCTCATCGTCCGCAATTTGATCGTCGATGCTGAACAGGATGCGTTGGAGGGCATCGTTGCGGGTTTGGATGGTGAGGCTTTTGGAACCGTCACAGGCAATTAAGGCGAGTTTTTGATTATTATCCATGAGTGATATGTGTTTTAATTTGGGTGATTGACCTTTCTTTAACAAGGTGGGCTATTGGGAATACGGGCGTTAGCTGCTGGGCTTTTTACAAAGCTTTCCATTGATATATTCGTATTCAGAAAGCACTTTATGGGAAGCATATTTGATCAGAAAAGTACCAGGGTTTTTTAATACGGTAAAAAATTTTGCCTTTACCAAAAAAAGCTCTTTTGGCTTTTGTGTTATCTGAAATGGTTGTGCATTTGCTTCATCTGTCGTTCTGTTGGTTTTTTCAAAAAATAAATGCGGGCATATTTTTAGCGAATATTCGGCACAACATTGATGCATTGGGGGGTGTGAATCCATTTGATTTTTTAATCCCATTGGACCACTTATGAAAAAATATTCTCCCTTTGTAAGTGACTTAAAGCACACGCAACATTTATGATAGCTTATGCAGTTATTCATTTTTTCTTGTGAAGCATACTTTAACTGATACACTCCATTTTCGTCTTTCGGCACAAAATACGGGACAGGATAACCTCGGTAGGTTGGTAAATGCTTTAAGAAAGGCGGTACAGGTTTGAGAGTTTTATCCATTTATAATATGTGTTTAACCCGTGAAATTTTTGAGTTGAAGGCCTGTTAGACGAAATCCTTGGTGAGGAGGACTAGGGGTTCGAGGCCGATGTGGCTGGTGTTGATGTAGATGCTGTTGGCGTGGTCCCAGGATCCTACTTTCATGAATCCTTCCTGGGCGTAGACTTCTACGGCGCGGATGTTGTAGTCGCTTTCCAGGACGATGACGGTAGTGGATTTTTCTTGGAGCAGGGCTTCGGCCTCCTGGGGGCTGATGCGCCTTTGTACGGTTACCTGGGGCATGGGGTTAGAGAGTTAGGTGAGTTTGGACGCCGGCGAGCTCTTCGAGGCGTTGGATGGTGTCTTTGAGGACGGCTACCCGGTAGGTAGCCGTTTTTTTGTCGAGCCGGCCGGTGGCTACCCAATCGGGGTAGAGTTTTTGCCGGGTAGCGAGCTCTCGTTTGAGCTCGGCGATTTGCTGGGGGAGGGTGGTGGTCATGGGGTGATGGCTCCTTCCCAATTCCAAAACCCCAGTTGCCCCTTGGCCGGAATCGGCTTCGGAAGTAGGGTAGGTAGCTCGCATTTCCAGAAAAACCGATCGGGCGAGTAATCCCCCAGCATTGCCTCGATCATGCTGATTTCCCGGGTTTGCTTTTCATCATTGGTTGAGTAGGTTTCTATGATGTCCACATGGCCAATAATGGCCCCTACCACATGGCAAGTGTTGATTTGCTGAGGGCTTAACTCTAACAGGGTCCAAAGCCGCATCAGTAACCTTAGTTCCTCCCGGCTCATTGATGCCGATGCATGAATATACAGTCGCCCCCGGTACTTCGTGTTCCAGGAGCGGGTTTCCATCTGCTTGATACCCAAGACCAGCAATCCTGCCCATGGTTGGCGTAGTGTCAATACTTTCATATGTTTTTTTAGTATAGTTTGAAATTAAATTTGGTTTCCCGGAAGATATTGGAGCATCTACTTAGAATTTAATTTGGCACATTGCTTACAGACCACCCTTCGCTTGTGTCCATAGAAGTTCTTCCCGCAATAGATGCAACGATTTTGATATAATCCGTTTTCATGAGTGAAATCTTCCTCCCAATCGCGGTTGGATTTATTGGGCAAGAACACATCTCTTGATTCTGGCTGTATTTCATCACTCACGCTTCCACCCCTCCTTTCTCATCCAGATAGAGCTGGTAGCCGCCTTTGGCGCTGTAACGGGCCAGGACGGTCCGGACGGTGAAGGACCAGATTTGACCTACATGAATTCTAAACATAGCATTGTGGTGTAGCCCCAATTGTATGTTTTCGCTGTTGCATCTCGGGTTGACGTCATTGCATTCAGCCACTATTTTGCTAACCATGAAATAAAATTCATCCGGGTTTTCGGTAAGGAAATATTGGTAAGGCCTTAGCTTGGCGCAGATTTCCTTTTGTAGGCTGTTCTTGGGAATGTTTGTTGACTCTCCTGAAACGAAGTACATTTTGGTGTTAGGTTCACTCATGCCGGCACCCCTCCTTTCTGCACTGGATATTGGATGAAATCGGGGCAGATGCTGAAATAGCCGGTGATGTCCTGAAAGAAGGCGACGGGCTCGCCACTATTCGCCACGTAGGCGGGGTAGCTTACTTTGTGGGGCTGGTAGGGATAGCCGTCGATGCTGACTTTGCGGAGCAGGACGGTGGAGCCGACCGGGTAGGTGGCGTTGAAGAACTCGACGAGCTCGTAGGGGTTGATGGGGGGTGTTGTCATTGGGGATTGATTATAGGTGAAAACAGAATTTTATTTGGTGGTGCAGCTGCTGCACCTGGTTAGGTGGATCCTGATCCGGGATGGTACCAGGCGGCTCCGGCAGGGTTTGGCGGAATTTTCGGAAAACGAACCAAAGAATGTTTGGTTTTTGGGTTTCTAGAAAATCTCTGGTTGGGTAGGATCAGGCTTCAAGTTTCGGCTCGTCAGCTCGTAGTCGAGGGCGCTGAGTACCATTTGCTGGGCTACGTGGATGGGATGATGCTGCCACTGCTGGTGCAGGATCCGGGCCACGGAAACGGGGATGCTGTACTGGTACGGCCGGCCGCGGGTATGGAGGCGGTTGTGTGCCCGGTGGAGCATTTGCTCGGTGCGTAGGCGAAACTCGGCCAGGATGATGAGCCCCAGGCTAGCCTGGGGATGCTGCGCCCGGGCTGAGGCCTGGGCGATGTACTCGGCGAGGGCCTTGATTTCGTAGTAGGTGAGCTTGATTTTAAGCGGCTCCATGGGCGTAGGTGGTTTGGTGGGTGAGGACCTTGCGGACGGGGTGGATGTCGAAGACATAGAACCGGCCGATTTCGATGCGCTCGGGGTAGGTGTTCTCGACGACGCAATGGCTGGGGTAGACGTGGACTTTTTCGGTCCGGCAGCGGGGATGGGCGACGTTGGCCAGCTCGACGAGCCGCCTCACGCTGGCTTCGAAGGTGTCCGGGGCGTCGGTGACGATGCGGGCCATTTCGTGGAGCTGCTCGGCCAGGAAGTGCTGCAGCTGATTGACGGGCATTTTGCAGGGCAGGCCCAGGATGAAGTAGTGGGGGATGTTCATTGGTGAATGAGGGATTGAGTGAATGAGTGAATGATTATTTTACTGGAAGGCTTTACGTAGGGTATTCTTCTTCATGGGGATTGGTGATGGGGTGGGGTGAGACGAAGAGGACGATGGGCACAAAGAGGATGGCCATGATGGCCATGGCGCTAAGCAGGGCCGCGGCGTAGATGAGGTACAGCAGGATGTCAGATGCCCTGAAAGCGGCCTTTTTCGTAGCGGCCGATTTCGAGGGGTTCGCCCTGGTCGTCGGAGGTGCGGAGGTCGTAGAAGATGGCGACCTGGATGGGGAATTTTCGCCAGTTGGCGATGAGGTTTTTGAGGGCTTCGAGCTCGCGGACTTCGGAGCGGTTGTAGTAGGATCGGACGTTGGGATAGCGGGTGGTGCCATCGGTAGAGAGGATCCAGGCTTTGAAACGGTGGTTGGGGTGATCATTGGGCACGGGGGGATAGCAATTGGTGAGAACTAGTTGTGGGTGATGAGGGTGGCGATCTGCTCGTCGAAGGTGTCGAGGAGCTGGGCGCTGCCGTGCTTGGCCAGGCGATGCCGCCAGTAGTGGTAGAGCTGGATGCGGTCGTAGTCGCGGGCTTTCTTCAAGCCGCGCGGGGGCTGGCCGCTGACCATGCTGCGGAGCGCCCGGGCGAGCTGGTCGGCCATGATTTTTTGCTTTCTTTTGCTGTCGGCTTCGCGGACCCATTCGTAGGTCCACCAGAAGGAACCGCGCTTGTTGTTGCGCTTTTCGTCGAGGTACTGCTGGCGCGAAAAGTAGAGCGGCGGGGGCAAAAAGCCCGTCCAGTCGTGCTTCTGGGCGTAGGCCTGGGCGCTTTCCAACTGGGCGATGCGGGTGAAATAGAGGACGCTCACCTGGTTGGCGGTGTGCTGGCCGGCCCAAGAGCCGAACACCTCCGTCCAGACCAGGTTCAGCAGCCGGCGCTCGTAGTCCGATCCGGCCGCGATGTAGTCATTAGGCCAGAGGATTTCCGGCCTGCGTCCAAAACTGCCGCGTGAGGGCTTTTTTCAGCTGCTGCACGTGGTGGAAGTTATCCACACGGCGGGGAGCCGTCTTTTGGCCGCGGGTGAGCAGGAGCCGGGTTTCTCAGTTCCGGCTCGTTTCCGGCTCTTCCGTCGTCCTGATCGTGAATTTCCGGGTGTGTCTTTTGGTGACTTGCGCCGGGCAATTTTCAATAAATTGGCCTACGCTCCTAATTTCCGGGTTTTCTGCCAATATGGCGGCTTTGTCAGTACGAAGTTCCGGAGTCCTGTCTCTCGTATCTCCTGCCCTGATCATCCACCCGTGGATTTTGTGTTGCCGAAGCCACAAAGTGGCTCTTTGCCCACTTTTCAACAAAATTCACACCGCTATTAGTAGAAATTATAAAACTCTCTCCTGACACTAGAGAACTTATAGGCGGCAAATTTTGCCGTTCGGGGGGGAAAGAGGGCTCCGTTTTCGTTCAAAATTTGCGTTTCCCGTTTTTTCCCGGCACCGCTGGATACTGGCAGGGGGAAATTCTCCCCAAAAACCACCCAGGGATGCAGCACCATTCGAAATCATTCTGGCGGCCGTGGAGCAGCTTCTGGACCAGTCCGGCGCGTTCGAGGACGTCAGGCAGTTGTAGACCGTCCGCTCCCCGCAGCCGACCAGCGTGGCGCAGCTCGCGGCGGTTGGTGTAGCAGTCGGCTGTGGCGATTCCGCCCAGGCGGGGGCTGGCCACCACCCGCCGGGCCTCGGTGATGGCGAGCTCCGTCACCGTGCGCAGCATCGCGTAGCGGTTCTTATCGATACGGGCGTGGGCGTGCTGCTGGGCGTCGTTGTGGGCCTGGACGTGGGCGTAGACGCGGCGGTATATGGGCTGGTCGGTTAGTAACATGGTTACTGGTTATTGGGGGTATTGGTTATTGGTTCGGGGTTGAATTCCGTTTTTTTAGAGCGTATTTTCCCTTACCCATGGCCTTGGGAGCCTGGGGAGAGGTAACGCTATGGTAGTGGCAAATCCGGACTTGAACCGGGAAGGGGCCTTGGACCCTTTTGCCCCGCGGCTTGTGAGACAGGCCGCCAACTGCACTAGTTCCACACCTCAATTTGTTTGTGGGATGGGGGGGAGTCGAACGGCAGCGGCCGACCGCCCTGGTGCGGCCTGATCCGCTCCATCCTTCCCGCTGCGCGCCAGATGGGTGGCGGCAGCTCCTCCTTCACTAACCCTTATCGTGGGGGCTTTCGGGATCGGGATACAGGGGGGTATCCAGAAACTGCTGCCGGTACTGCTGTGCTTTCTGTTGGATGTCGCGGTGGCTCTTGCCGTTGTAGTTGCGCCGGACGCGGTACCAGCTCATGTGCCTGGTGTTGTGGACTTGCTTGTCCCAGAAGTCCAAGTGCCTGGCAGAGTGCTGTAATTGGGCGCATAGGCCATCGGCCCAGGCGCGACTTTCGGCGAGCGTTGTGCTGTTTGGACTCATAGTAGTTGAGATTGAGGTTGGGGTGTGTGGGCATGGCTGAGTTGGTTGACGATGGCCGTTTGGGCGGCCAGCATGTTGGTGTAGCCAGGCATGAAAATATCCTGGTCGGGTAGCCACACGACGGCATCGAGGGTTTGGCCCTGCTGGTAGATAGAGGCAAGGAGCTTGTGCTCCTCCTTGGGCATGCCGTCGGAACAGCTGGCGCGGGTCACTTCTACGTAGATAACGGTACAGGGCGAGAGGTTCGATGAGAACCAATGGCGTGAGCTAGACATGGGTACCTCCTTTCGGGTTACAGTGGCGGCTATGGGCCCCGAGGGCCTGCCGGGTAGTGAAAGTACGACGGCATCCGGCACAGGGGTAGGACAGCTTTGGGCTGAAACTGTCCTCCGGAGCGGGCTCGGTGGCGGTAATGAGGGCCTGGCGCTGCTCTTGCTGGCGGGCGGTGAGGTAGTCGAAAGGGGGCAGGGTGATGGCCCAGCAGTCCTGGATGATGGCCTGCAGGCGCTGGCGCTGTGCCACTGCTCGTCGCCCTGGGCAGTGGTGAGGCGCTGCCAGGTGGCGTCCAGGCGGGCTTGGTAGTGGGTTAGTTTGTTCATTTCTTGCCGGGTTTGAAGAGTTTGAACGTGGCGGATGTGGTGATGATCGGGTAACATTTCATGAGGGTGCCGTCGTCGGCAGGGAGTTCGATGCTTTCCTGGCTGATGAGCAGGCGGAAGGTGGTGATGTCGGGGCTGGTGTCGCGGATTTTGGTGGGGATCAGTTCTATGATCTTGGTGGACAGGTAGCTGTGCGAAAACACGAGGTTTTGTAGCTTTCCCAGACCGGTGGGCTTGCGCAAGGTAAAGCCAGCGGCATGCCTTGGAATCAGGTAGAGCTGGCCGTCGTTGAGGGCAAAGCCTAGTTTGTCGTGTTGTAGGAGTTTGAGAAAAGTAACAGCCTCTTTGAAAATTGTGATCGTGCCCGAAATTTCGGTTGATGGACATCCGGAGGGACGCGTCAGCCTTGCGGGTAGACTGGGGCAGGGTGTCTTGGGTGAATAGTTGCATGGGTATTGGGGGATGATTGGTGACTACTTGGACTGGGGTGGGCGGCCCTGGACCGCGTACCGGCCGAGGGCCAGCATGCCGATGATGAAAAAGAAATAGAGTGTGATGTATAGCATGGTTCAAAGCGGTTTGCGGCGGGCAATGGGTTGGCTACGGGTGAGGGGCTCGTTGGGTGCCTGGACGAGGCCCTTTTTGAGGAGGTCTTCGTCGAGCATGCGGCGGTTGTATAGGATAATGCCTTCAACGACGACCTTCCTGATCCACCCCTGGGCGACCCACCGCCGGAAGGTGCTCTGCGAAACCTTGAAATAGTCGCTGGCTTCGTCTTCGCGGAGCCAGGGCCTGGGAGCGGATTTCATCCAGCAGGGCGCGGGCGGTGTCGTGCAGCTCGCGCTGCAGCTCTACCTGCTCTTCGGGCAGGCTGAGGGCGATGGTGGTGGGGACGCTCATTCTGAACGAGGGGGTTGTGGATGAGGTGGTTCTGCTTTTGGTACCACTCGGGCTGGGACTCGATGACCTGGGGGATCCACTCTTCGAGGGCGGCGAGGAGAGCGGGGTCGTCGGAACGGCCGGACTGCCCTCGGTTAAGCTCGGCGGTGCCCTGGTAGGTGTCGAATTCAGGGTGTTGGTCAAGGAAAGGACGTCTCCAACCCCGGTTCCGGTAACGACCCGGACTAGCGACATTATGCGTTTGCGTCTCGCCCTTCGGCCTTCCATTCCGACGAGCATATTTTCATTCCGTTCGCTCATATGGGTAGAATTACTTGTTGTTTGTGTACTGGCTCTTGTGCTACTTTGCATTGCAGATTAGCATAATTAGTGTATTTGTATAATGACAGTTCAAATGTATATAGTGTTATTATAAAATGCAACCTATTTATAGTGATAATATTCAATTTGTATTAAGACTAAATATAAATAAGCATTATGGACGTTGGTGACCGTTTGAGGGAGCTGCGCGGAATGAAGACCTTTACAGGAATTTGCCGAGCCTAGAAGTTGGTGCTGCCAATATTTCACATGTTGAGAATGGGCGTTCAAAGCTTTCTCTTGACCTGGCTATTCGGATTGCGAAGGTTTACAAGGTTTCGATCGACTGGCTTTTGCTTGGGGAAGGCAGTATGCGCCCCGAAGAAAAATTAGTTGTAGAAGATCCAAAGGGCGAGTATCAGCGTGTAGCTTCTGATGAAAGGGTGATCACCAAAGACGAGCTGATTCACTTGCAGCGGGTGGCTCTTGAAAAGGTGGAAAAAAGGCTAGAAGATAGCCAGAGGCAGATGGAGCGGCTCAAAAATGATTGAGTGGTTCTGGTGGGGCGGTTTTTGGAACTAGGATCCGCTCGCAAAGGGAATGCCAAAAAACATACCGTTAAGTAAATTACTGTAAACACCTTAGATGAAAGTATATGGCAAATAGCCTATGCCGATGGCATGATGTATGAAAGCCTGATGGGCTACGCGTATGGACATGGCGGCACCACGCCCGGAGCCAACAAATCCACGATGCAAAACCTGATCGACGCCGAAGCTGGAAGTAGCCATGTGGCCCCTTGCCGTCGGCGGCTAAGCAATTCGATAAGGTAAAAGGCTACCTGGGCAAGGCCCTGAATCAGCTGCTGAATCATGATCTAGATCCAGCAGCAAAAACCAAGATTAATAGATTGATACCGCAACTGGCCGATGCCCGAAACTCTACTGACCTAATGGCAGTAGTGGACAAGGCTCTGGACACGCTTGCTGGCCAGTGAACTGTCTTGGAAGCTGACGTCTTTCACAAGCAGCAGCTGAACGGGGGGGCGGTTGAGCAGGAAGGTGTCGAGCTGGTCGGCGGGTACGTACCTGAGGCTTTTATGAGCCTCATTCGACTTGATGTACTCTACTAGCTGGAGGATGGTCATGGTTTCCATGGCTTGGGGGGGTATTCGGCATACCTGAAATAATTTTAAGTCCAAATATATGAAAAAATATGTACTGCTAGGGCTGATGCTGACGGGTAGCCTGGGGTTGGTCCAGGCGCAGGTGGTGGTGGAAGGTGTGAATATTAATGAGCTACCGGAGGTGAAGGTATGTGAGGTGGTGGGCTCTAAGATGATCACGGGTAGGTACCGGGCCTTCGTAGATTATGGCCAGAAGGTGAGCCACTTCGGCAAGGGGGGAAAGATCCGCGACCGTAAAAGAGCAAAGCCGAAAGACTTCAAGTCCATGGGTGATATCATTAATTATATGGAGAATAACGGCTGGACGTATATCGATTCCGATCGGAACTTTCATAATGGGCAGCAGATCCATCACTATCGGTTCAGGCGGCAAGGTGCCTGAGAGGCAGCTATCAAGATTTGCAATACGCTACGGGACTTGATTGTTTCATGGTAGTTTCATGGAAGAAAATAAAATCCCCTGTAAGCAGTTGATTTCTAGCCATAAAACCTGAATGTGTTATAACTCCCTATGGGTCACGAAAGTGACTTTCCGACAGAAAAAGCCCGGTTTAAGTACCGGGCTTTTTTGTTTTTAATAGTACTGAATCCGACCAAACTCGGGCGAACCCAATGAGCCGCGACCGATCTTGGTTGATTAGCTAGTCTAAGGTAAGGTTAGGGTGTTTTTCCATAATCGCTTTCAACTCCTTCTCTCTGTTTTCCTCTGAGGTATAAAACCACGTTCGGACTACCTTTTCTTTATTGGATTCATCCACTCCGTAAAAATAGAGTACGGAGAGATTGGGATTAGAAGGGTTGGATTTGCCACGTTTCAATTTTTTCACTTTCGAAACGTCGACCCCTAAGTTGTCTAATCCAGTTTTAAATTTGCTCGATAATGTAGCCATGCTAACAAATTTACTCAGTGATAGGTGAATGGTTGGAAGTAACTGAAATTACAAGTTGAATAAGTTAAAAAGCTAAAACTCGTGCCAAATGCGATGAATATCAGATACCACCTGGTATTAAGTCATTTGGCGCGTATCTAGTACTATACTTTTCAAAAAAATGACTACTTGGCCATTAATTTAGTAGGGAGTTGCCAACAATGGCTTTTCTATTTTCCTACATTGAGATAAAAATCAACACTGTTGAATTTTATCCCCTTAGTGGGATTTTGGTAGCTTACCTTTACAATTTGCCCCGATACAGCGATGGCCAATTTCCAAATAATTGGATTTCATCAGTCTTGCCGTTTGGAAGCCGAATCTCCACCTTTTGGTAGTTGGTAGGTTGCTGGAACGAATCCACCGCCAATACAATCACCTGATCACCCTTCACTACGGCCAGGACGAAAGGAAGGTGCTTATCTGCCGAAACGACCGCCTGATCAACCGACGCTTTGGTCCAGGTTCCATTCACTTTGAAATCCAGGTCCACCTTTTTTCCACCCACCAGCACATCCTCAACCTGCTTCACCATCCAGTTACCCAACACGTAAAATTCAGTGGGATAATCCCAATACCGCGGCGCGTCGGGTTGGTCTTTGGGCTTGGCTAGCTGGGAAATTTCTGCTTTTCCATCGGCCGGGAACCACTGAAATCCAAACGGATCGGAATCATTGAGAATATAGTTGTTCACGCCTTTGCCCTGAGGCTGGGAATCGTGCCACAAATAAAAACCGTCCGACTCTACCAGGGAAAACATGGAAAATGCCAACGCCTGACTCGCAGGCATGGTAGGAATCCCGTTGAATTGCAGCTGGCCGACCGGATTGGTGGTACTGATCACGTAGGGGATGGTTGGGTCGCGAAACTGGGGCAAGTACCGGTTCCACCCAAACCAAATCGTTTTGTTGTTCTTCTGTTTCTCAAACAACCGGTTAATTCTGGCTGTGTGAATGGCTCCCAACAACCGGTAATTGTTCGGAGTTACCCCGTCCGGATCGTCGCTAAAAAAAGCCTTGGGATAAATGTCGACGGGCGTGATCGAATAGTAATCGGCTAAGGTTTGGCCATTGGGCAGAGGTACCACAGTTGGGCTACCCGGCGTGTAGGTAGGGTAGGAATAATCCTTCTTAAATTCCGACGGATTGATTGATTTTTCGAACCAAAAATTGCTATTATGGTACGCACTCCCTCCCCAATAATCAAAAATGTGCATGGAGGGGTGGTTTTTTTTGATTCGCTGCACAAACCATATCAGCCGTTGTTTTACCGCCGGGGAATAGTCCCGATTCCAAAACTCAAAATCCATGGCATACACCCCCGACGGGTATACACCATCGGCGTAGGCTTCCACTTCTGCTTTATTTAACGACTCAAACCACGCCTGATCCTTGTCTAAAAAAAAGCCTGGGGGCTCGGTCCAGTGGGTTTTTTCTGGGGGGATTCCGGCTTCCCATTTCGGCAGGTGGGTAATGCCCCGATTGAAATAATTTTGGGCTGGCACGTCAACATTTAACCGATATTGGAGGGCGAACTTACCCTCAATAGGTTCAAATTCAGGAAATTGAGTATCAAAAAGCACGGTATACTCGCGCGACAAGGTAAACCAGTCGGGGATGGCAACACGCGTAAGGGAAGTAGTTACTTTGGGAGGGGTAGGGGTACCATTCAACCAGATGTTTTGTTGGCGAATAGACCGGTTGCGCAGGTGGTTCCACCATTCCGAATAGGGTGCATCAATCCAGCAGGCGGTGACGGAGTAGAAGTATCCCGGCTGAACCTCCAGGCCATCTTCCAGCCCCTTCACCATGATATTATCTATCAGATACACCTTGGTGCGACCATCCTGGTAATTGGCGAAGTCTTTCAGGTATACCTTACCTTTGTATTGAATCGGTCGGACATCAAGCAGAATATCCTCACTTCCTTGCCGAATCCAGCGATTAATGGGCAAGATCTCGTTGGTGCGCTTTCCATCATAATTGAATTCCGCGCTGGTTTCACATTGAGCATCGTTTAGGCTCTTGATCCGAATGGTAGCCGGTCCATCCTGCAAGCGAAGGTTGGTTAGGTTCAGCCAGGTACCCGCCCTATGGGGTACTTGTGGGAATTCATATTTTTGGCCCTTCTGGGTAACCTCCACCCAATAGGGGGCCAAGCCGCCCTGACCCGCGTAGAGTTCGAATTGTACTTCATTCCCGATTTGGCGGTAATGCCGTACGGTAAGGTCGCAGAGGGTAGGAGTCTGGGAGACATTTTTAACCAAGGGAAGCTCAGCAGCTTTCATGGTGTACACGGCGTGGTTACTCGGTCCAAACCTGCTCCAAACCCAATTCATGGAGGCTCCAACGGCTAGAATCAGCGAAAGAAAAAAGACAGCAAGGGAGATTTTAAGCACGTAGTTTCGCCACATTATGTAATCAAAAACAAGTTGTACCTACCACCAGCGGTAAAACAGGCCAGCGGTGGCATTGAGTTGCCCGATTCCCTTATCTATATAGTCGAAATTGAAGGGGGTTTGGTTGTATTTCACCCGGATATCAGCACCCAATGAGCCATCCTTTTTAAAGAGGAATTTTGAACCAACGCCTACCCCATAGCTAAATTTGACGGCTTGCTGCTGATTTGCCAGGTTACCATAGTAAAGCGTATAGTCTAGTAGGTTTACCCCTGCGGCCAGATGAACATAAGGCCGGATCCTCGCATTGGCGTTCCCCAGGTAAGAATTAACGGTACCCTGAATCGGCATTAAGCTCAAAGTACGGGTTTGTACAGCCGACACATCCTGGCCCTCCAGGGGATATATTGCCCGAGGGAGTCGCTTCGAGAAAAAGGTGTGTCCTACTTCCAACCCAAGCGAGATGGGACGCTGAAGGATCCAGTCCACGGCCACCGAATAATTTTCCAGGGTGGTTTTGTCGATATAATTTGTTCCGAAAGCCCCGGTGGGGATGGCACCACCGCCCCGTACGATAACCTGATAATGGGAATATCGTTCAAAAGGGGTAGGAATGGAATACAGTTGCGGATCTTGCTGGGCGTATCCCGTCAGGGAGGTCACCAGCACCAATCCTACTATTTTGATGAAGTTCATACGGTTATTTTTATCTTATTATGGTGGCTTTTGATTGGAAATCATTAAGCCTGATTAATTTAATTTCAAATAATTTGATTGCTGAAACACGGAAGCGATTACGTTGTCAATGGAAGCGGAGTCAAATAATCCGTTTCCCCGAATTTCGGCATTCCATACTACTTTTACGGTTTTGTTCTGCGTGTTCGGATTTTTGAAATCAATCATCTCTATGTACCAGTAGTTTTCCTGAGTTTGGTAATAGCTGTACGTGGATGGGTACCCGTAGCCATAGCCCGACCCGTAGCCGTACCCCCCCCAATAGTTGCCCAGATACGGGGAAATCGGCTGCGAGACTACATTCAGATAAGCATTGCGGACCTGAGCCACATTGATTCCAATATCAGGATTTTTGGCAGGGCTTACGTAGGTGTAGCCTAACTCCTGCATGGAACGAACTATCGTGGTCAAAAACTTGATATCGACGTCCGTTAATGAAGCGCCACTCCCCTGGTTACCAATCACCAACACGGAGTCGAGAATGCTAAACGTCTTGTATTGCTGAAAGTTTGCCGAAGGGTCACGGTTGGTAATAAAGACCTGAGAATCCTCCATGGATAAGTCCCGTAGGGGATCTTTGGTACAGGATACCAGCAAGGTGAAAAGACCGGCCAGAAAAATTAAATTATAATATTTCATAGAAGTTATTGATTTTGCTATTCCACTTACTAACGAAAAAAAGGCCCTAGAAATTTTAATCCAACCGCCCTTCCGGGCATTCACCGTTCCTTTTGATAGCCTCATCCTAATGAATCTGAATTCCGGCAGATTCAAGAAATCAGAAGAAAAAGTAGGCACAAGGTATGAACACTCCCTAACGCTTGGCGGTTAGGATTAAAGTAGTGACCCCATTAAAACCAAAAAAGTTGTACCCGGAATCGAAAAAATTACCTATGCTCAAAATTGCCCACTGCGATCTGTACGCCCTTTCCCTTCCGGAAGGTCACCGATTCCCAATGGAAAAATATGAACTGATTCCAGCCCAACTTATTCACGAGGGTACCTGTACCCCAGACAATTTCTTCTGCCCGGGTCCGCTGTCCGAAAAATGGATTCTTTCGGTACACGATCCAATCTATTGGGAAAACCTGCAAAACCTGACCCTGTCTCCGAAGATGGTCAGGCGGATTGGATTCCCCCTTTCGGAGGACCTGGTTGCACGGGAAACTATTATAGCAAAAGGAACGATAGAGTGTTGTCATTTTGCGCTGGAATCCGGGGTGTCCCTGAATGTGGCCGGAGGCACCCACCATGCTTTCCCCGACAAAGGAGAAGGGTTTTGCCTGTTGAACGATGTAGGAATTGCGGCCCAATACCTCCTGGACAACGCGCTTGCCAGCCAGATTCTGATAATTGACCTTGATGTTCACCAGGGAAATGGCACGGCCGTCATGTTTCAGCACGAACCTCGGGTCTTCACGTTTTCCATGCACGGGAAGGACAACTACCCGCTCCATAAAGAACATTCCGATTTGGATATAGCGCTTCCTACGGGTACCTCTGACGAGGAGTACCTGGCTACACTGGGCAAAGTCTTGCCCCGCTTGTTCGCTACCCACCGGCCCGACTTCGCATTTTTTATTGCGGGAGTGGACATTTTGAGTACGGACAAGCTCGGCCATCTGGCAATGAGTCGGGAAGGTTGCCTTCGGCGGGATAAATTTGTTTTTAAAACTTGCCTTCGGGCGGGCGTGCCGGTGGTGGTTTCGATGGGTGGGGGATATTCCAAACGTATAGCTGATATTGTGGAAGCGCACTGCAATACCTTTCGCTTGGCCCAATCGCTTTACTTTTAAAAAATTAGCTTGGTTTTTTCGAAAAAAAAATAAATTTTGCAGAGTCAACCCTGATTCTCATGCAGCTTTCCCTCATCGAGCAATTTCCGGAGGTCAAAAAATTCCTGTACTTGGATGTTTTTGCCAAAATGTCCCTTGATCCGCGTACCCAAAAGCCTACCCTCAAAACCATGGAGGGGCAATCGGTACCCTCTAATTACAAAATACGGTGCTTGCGCAAAATAATTGACAATTACCCGGAAGGAACCGTGTACAAGCTGGATATACGGCTGGTGGACGTTAAACAGAAAAAACCCTACTTTTCCGCAGTTCGAAATAGTTCTATTCAGAGAGCAATTGAATTTTTTGAGTACAATCTCAGGATTCAAAAGGGCTCCAAACCACTCGCTAAATCCAGAAAAAAGACTTCTGCGATTTGAAGCCTGGTCCTAGAACATTTCACTATTCCTTTACGTACTAATTCACCTATGAAGGAGTATTCCCAACAAATTCTATCCAGCCATAACCTGGAAATCGTCACCCTTCGGTTGAGTCCGGGGGAGGACTTGAAACAATTTCTGGGCTATTTTTTGGAGGAAAATCGAATTGAGGCGGGGTTTGTGCTGACCTGCGTAGGGAGCCTTACCCAGGCCCAGCTGCGTTTTGCCGATCAGGATAAGGGTACCCTAGTGCAGGGGCCTTTCGAAATTCTCAGTCTGACGGGTACCCTGTCTACCCACGGATCGCATCTGCATCTGGGAGTTTCGGATTCGATCGGCCAAACCCTCGGCGGGCATGTGCTGGAAGGTTGCCTGGTATACACCACTGTGGAGATTGTGATTGGGCTGCTGCCCGGCCTTCAGTACAAGCGCGAACATGATGAGGCCAGTGGGTATCTGGAATTGAAAGTGTATAAAAAACCAAGGAAATAAAAATAACGAAGGGCCGGTTGAGTGATCAACCGGCCCTTCGTTTGATAAGTAGGGTCAATCAGACCATTTTGGGGGCGAGTACCTTGGAGTTCAGAAGTTCGTAGGAACCGAACAACACACCCGTAAAAAACAAATCCCCCATGACAGTATTCAAAAACAAATTCCCGAAAAAGGTCTGCTGGTAGAATTGCAGACCAGCGAGATAACACGCACCCAAGCCAGCCATGGTTTGGGGATAGAAAGCATCCGCGCCGTACCATACCGCAAAATTGGTGATGAGGAAGAACAAGGCTGAGGACAAAAATGCACTCACAACTACCTTCCCTGCCGTCACTTTTTTCAGCATTCCCATGCCCATGGCCACAATCAGGACAAAGGACCCATACACGGCAAACATGGAGCCATGAAACCCGATGAGGGCATCGCTCAGCAAGAGGGCACCCAATGGAATGACAAAAGCCAACCATTTTTGGGTGAAATAAGCACCCCCAAATAAGGCAATGGCTCCAATCGGGGTAAAGTTGTAGGGATGAGGCAGTAACCTGGATAGGGCTGCAGCCAAAATCATGGTAACCAGGGTCACTAAACGGATGTTCTCTATTTTCTTCATTATGCCGTACATTCAATTATTTAGCAAAGATACAATTCTCCCACTAGGCTCCAAAATTAAGGAGGGCAATAAGGAAAGCTGTTTTGATTCATACCCAACCCTCAACCAGTTGCGCAGAAGCAGTTTACAGCGACTGAATGGCTTAAATGTCAAATAGTACCTTATTTATCAGACGCTTATAAATGCCAACAGCTATGAGCTGGTAGCCATCTGCTACTTAGTTGACAATAATGGCCTTCATCTCCGACTGACGGGCAGCCTCGTTAAAAATAGGTACATCCTTATTAATGATCTCGGATAGCTTATCGAGCTGCTCATCTATCCTCTTGGAGATGCTTTCAAAGGCCTCGTAGGATGATTTGGTAGGTCGGTCATTGCCAGACATGACCACGCTTTTTACCCCGGCTAGTTTATCATTCAATTGAATCGGGAAGTTCAAGGCATCCTGACCCGCTTTGGATTTAGGTTGCATGAGCGTATTTTCTATTTTCTCAAACGAATCCAGCATCGGTTTCGATAGCTCCTTCAACCTTTTGGTGGATGATGAATCCTTCACCGACGACATATACTCACCTACCTGCTTGCGGATGCTCCTTATTTTGTTGATACCCTTGTGCGTTTCGGATAGCTTTTGATTTATTTTCATCGCCAGGTCAAACTGCTCCTTGAATTCGGCATCCGTGGTTTTAATCCGTGGATCTTTCAGAATCTCAAATTCCTGCCGACCGATCAGTTTATTACCCGCGTAGAGGTGTACCTGGTACATACCAGGAACGGCAACCGGCCCAACCACCGATCCAGACCACATGATGTTGGTTCCATCTACCTGAGTGGCATCGGGGTAGCGCATATCCCACACAAAAGCATTAGTACCTGCCTGAATGGGCAAGGTGCCAGGGCGGGTTATTTTTTCGTCGGTATAAAAATCTTTCACCGCCTTCATCGGCTCCCCCCGTTTGTTTTTCAGGCTCGAATAGCTAATCACCGAGTCGCCCCCCATAGTAAGGAAATGCATTTTTAACTCCTCCTTGGGCTTTTCTTTCAGGTAGTACCTGACTACCGCCCCACCGGGTGCATTCTCTCCTTCGGTAGGTATGTCCTGTTTTCTGTTGCCACCACTCATCCGGTAGGCATGGCCGGGCTTAAAAAGGTGGGCGTCCGATTTGGCAATCTCTTCATTCAATTGGTAGATTGGAGAGAGATCGTCCAATATCCAGAACGACCGGCCGTGGGTAGCCACCACCAGGTCTTTTTCCCTTTTTTGAATCACCAGATCGTGGATCGGGGTGGTGGGAAGGTTCAGTTGTAAGGATTGCCAGGCGCTCCCTCCGTTGAAGGATACCCAAACTCCCTGTTCAGTACCCGCGTAGAGGTAGTTAGGCTGGTTGGGATCTTCGCGGATGACCCTGGTAAACTGATCTTGTGGGATGTTACCCGAAATGGACTTCCAGGTCTTGCCGTAATCAATGGATTTGAGCAGGTAAGGCTTGAAGTCATTCAATTTGTACCGGGTGGCCGCCAGGTATACCGTCGCTGGAGAATGCGGCGAAACCTCGATGATGCTGATCATCGAAAACTCCGGCAGTAGCGAGGCTGGTGGGGTGATATTCTCCCAAGTTTTGCCCGCATCTTTACTTATATGAACCAGGCCGTCGTCCGATCCGGCATAGAAAATCCCTTTTTCTAAGGTAGATTCTTCAAAAGCGAAAATAGTAGCATACGTTTCAACGCCGGTGTTGTCCTTGCTGATCGGGCCTCCACTCGGGCCCATGGTGGCAGGGTCGTGGCGGGTGAGGTCAGGGCTTATTTTGTCCCAGCTGTACCCGTAATCCGTAGACTTGTGGACATACTGGGAAGTTACGTACAGGGTCTTTGGGTCGTGGGGAGAAAATAGAATCGGGAAGGTCCATTGGAATCGGTACTCGCGGGTATCCGATCCGTGACCCATATAAAACTCAGGAAATACATTAATCAATCGTCTCTCCCCGGTTCTTTGGTTATTGACATTCAGAAAACCGTCGTAACTGCCACCAATCGTAATATCGGAGTTCAGCGGATCGTGAACCACGTAGCCCGATTCGCCACCCGCCACGGGAAACCAATCTTTGTCCGAAATAGAATACCCATCCGTGCGGCTGGCAATCCGTACGGTGCTGTTGTCCTGTTGAGCCCCATATACATTGTAGGGGAAATCATTATCAGTATGCACGTGATAAAACTGGGCGGTAGGTAGGTCGAGCTCGGTGAAGGTAGCTCCTCCGTTGTAGGTCACTTCGCCGCCCCCATCATCCCCTATAATAAAGTTATCGGAGTTGTCGGGGTTAAACCAAATATCATGGGTATCTCCGTGGTGGACCGCTATTTCAGAGAACGTCTTGCCGCCGTCAAACGACTTCCAGGCATCCACATTGAGCACGATCAGCCCGTTTTCATTTTTAGGATCCGCGGCCAGATTCATATAGTACCAGGGCCTCTGCTTCAAAAAGGCTCCTCCATTGATCAGTTGCCAGGAGGTACCTCCATCTTCCGACCCGTACAGTCCACCATTCTCTTTATTTTCGATCATGGCGTACAACCGGTTGGAGTTTACGGGGGATACCGTAATCCCTATTTTCCCCAGAAGGCCCTTGGGTAGGCCGGCGTTTTTGGAAATATCTTTCCAGGTTTCTCCGCCGTCGGTGGATTTATAAATTCCGCTGCCGGGTCCGCCGCTGCTCATCGAGAAATGATTGCGATAGGCCTGCCACAGCGTTGCGTACAGAACTTCCGGATTATTGGGGTCAATTTTCAGGTCTACCGCTCCGGTGCTGTCGTTGCGGGCCAGGACCTGCTTCCAGGTTTGTCCCCCATCTTTTGATTTAAAAACTCCTCGTTCGGGGTTAGTCCCAAAGATATTTCCCATCGCCGCTACGTAAACCAAATCCGGATTGGTTGGGTGAACCTGAATGGAGGCGATAGTACTGGCCTTCATCAGTCCGATCCGCTTCCAGGTACTTCCGGCGTCCGTAGACTTGTACATGCCGTCACCATAGGAGATATTGCCCCGGATGTCTGATTCACCGGTGCCGGTATAGATCACATTAGGATTGGAAGGTGCCACAGCAATAGCCCCAATGGACGTAGCCTTAAAGGTGGAATCCGATATAGGAAACCAATTGTTTCCTCCATCAACCGACTTCCAAACCCCGCCGCCAACGGCCCCAAAGTAGTACACATTAGGTTGGCCAGGTACCCCGCTCACGGCAATGGACCGGCCACCGCGAAACGGCCCGATGTTGCGCCATTTCAATCCTGTTAATAGGGAATTGCTGTACGCCGGTTCGTTTGCCTGGGCGGCAGCGGCGGTGGTTTTCGCTCTTCTCTGGGCTTGGGCCGGAAAAATAAACAAGGAGCTAATGGCTAAATAGAGGAGCCATCGGCTTTTTTTAACAGGTAGGGTATACCAGTTTCTCATGGTTGATTCGTTTAGGTTATCAGATTTGAAAGTTAGGCAAAATTTGAGATTGTCGTCGGTTCACCCGCCTCCAAAATCATTTTTTAGGGCAATTAAGCCAGTTTTTTTAGAATATTTGCAGAGAGGCGCAACGTATAGGGAATAAAAAACACAAATTTATTAGGTTGTTTTTTCAAAATCGACATACTTGCACCCTAAACAAGTCGTGATGGATACCAAGGAGGAACTTTTAAGAATTATAGATTTACTGAACGATACCTACGAAAGTGAGCAGGCATGGCATGGTCCTTCGGTGGTGGAGGTATTGAGGGGAGTGACTCCCAAAATGGCAGATAAAGTTGTTATTCAACATACGCATACCATTGCCGAAATCGTTTTTCATATAACTACCTGGCGAATATTTGCCGTCAGGAAATTGCAGGGGGATGCCAATTTTGATATTCGAACAAAAGAGAAAAATTGGAAAACCTTTAATCACTTTGATGAGTTAGAATGGGAAACGCTCCAAATGGAGCTAAGTCTTTCGCAAGAGGAGTTGGTAAGTGAGCTTGAAAAAAAATCCAATGATGATTTTCTGGATGATATCGTGCCGGGTCGGGATTATTCCTACTACACGCTGCTGCATGGTATCATAAACCATGACCTTTATCACGCTGGACAAATCTCTTTGCTGAAAAAAGGGCTGCTAAATGATTCTTTTAGGGAAGAAGACTTGGAAGATTTAAATGATAGTAGTATTTTTGGCGATAATTATGATGATTATAATTAAAAAAGTATTAACTTTCGTTCTAACACGGAATAACAATATTTAAGATAAAGTTCAACCTGCTAGGGTTGTGCTTTTAATGGTGTGGATATATGTCGGAAAGCCATTCGAGATTTCGAATGGCTTTTTTGTTTGCCCACTGATTTCTTTTTTTTAGGAGGTAAATAATCTGAAATAGCCCCAGAAATTGAAGTCCAGATAGTTAGCTTTTGCCTTTTTCTTCGGCTACGCTATCAATTTTTGGAAAGGTAATGGGGTAGGAGGGCAGTGCCTCTGGGTAGTCGGATTGAATAAACTGAATGACCTGCTCCCGTACCATGCAGCGTAGGTCAAACGCGTTAGGCGCATTTCGGGCCGACATGATGGCCCGCACCACGATGTACTGATCGCGGGTGTCAGTCACCTGCAGGGCGGATGTTATGCCATCCCACAGGGGATTTTCGGCGAGAATGGTGTTCAGGTGGGTACGCAGGGTCTCTACCGGGGTGTGGTAACTGAGATAAAAATAGACGGTTCCGATAACGCTTGAATCATTTCGGGTCCAGTTCTGAAAAGGTTTCTCAATGAAATAGGTAATGGGTAATACCATTCTTCTCAAATCCCAGATTTTTACCACTACGTAGGTCAGATTAATTTCTTCAATGGTACCCCATTCCCCTTCTACAATCACTGCATCTTCGATTTTAATGGGTTGGGTAAAGGCAATCTGAATGCCCGCCAGGAGGTTTCCAATGGTTTTCTGGGCGGCAAAACCCACGATAACGCTCACTATCCCGGCGGAAGTCAACAGGCCCAACCCAAATTCCCTTCCCCGTTGGAAGCTCAGTAACAACAACGACACCGCCAGAACCAGAATAAGAATGACAATAAGTCGTTTGATGAATTTGACTTTGGTGTATAGCCTCCTTTCCTGAAGATTATTTGCTTTGTTTAGATCGAGTTGATCCAGGAAGACTTTTTCAAAAATGATGATGATCCGAATGGCCAACCAAGTGCCGACCGCAATCAGGGCTAGTTTGCTGCCGGTGTACACCCAATAACTTTCCGTCTTTGTCGCCAGCTTATTCAGCGAAACTATTTGAACAAAAAGGATCGGGAAGAAGAAGTATAAAACGCTGGTAATGCTCTGATGAATAATCCGTAAGGTTCTTCGATCCTCCCTACGGGAAAAAAATAGGATGCTTTTAATACTCGCCCATCCTACCACAAACCCAAGAAAAGCTGCCACCACAATGATGTGCCAGTAATGTAGTTCCATAGGGGATGCGCTATTAAAAGGTATCGTTGGGTCTGAGGACTATAATTCCGCTATGCCGCTTTACGGAAGCAAGGTACTCGGATAGAGGCTGTTCGCTCACGATCACTTCGTGGGCAGTGGTGGAGGCATGGAGTAGGTAGGCACGGTTTTGCCGCATGCTAATGATTCCTTGATGATTGCAGTCAAGGCCCGGAATGGTGGAGGTAATGCCGATGATATCCCCGTTCTTTAGCCGGGATTCCATGGCTGCCACTGCCGTTTTGGGTATATAAAAAAATGATTGCGTGCGCAGCGCTTGTTCATTTTTCTTGATTTGATCCAGAACAGTTTCTGAGGTTATGCCCGCGTATAACGAAGCGTGGGTGGACATAAAATCAATGCTTTTCTTGTAGGGTATTCCCCCCAAATCTTTTGAAAGATCCTTCATCAACCCCCTTTTACAATTTTCGCTGGCCCAAGTCAGGAAGTAATGTTGCCGGGAAGCGTAGCCATCAATAGTTCCGTTGGAATACCTCAATTTGGTCATCAAACCCAGGAATTCCTCATAGGTCAGCTGTTTTTTACGGGCTATGGCTAAGGCAACGGATACGTCCACCAAGGTAGTACAATCCAGGGCATCGAATCGACATACTAGTTTCTCGGTAGCGTTGCCTTCCAGCGTGTGAGCGACGTAAGGAGTACCCAGGAAGGTGCCACCCATATACAAGGTTAGCTCGCCTAAGCTAGTGGAAGGACTAGCCCCTTTTACCTTTCGGTTGTATACAGTTTTTGGATCTTCCTGGGCCCGCAGATTATCCACCTGCCATAAGGTGGCAATAAGCAGGAAAATAAGTGCCTTCATACAGACAGCTATCCTTTAAATGTTTGTAATAATTCCATGACAGCGTACTGATTCTTAATGTGCTTTTTCGCCATAGAGAGGGCATCGCCTACCTTGATGGTGTAGGCAGAATCCGGAAGTACCTCAAACATATCCTCATCCGTGGTATCGTCGCCCATGGCCAGAATAAAATCAAAATCTTGTCCATCCAAAAACGAATTGGCGGAGGTTCCCTTGTTATAGGCCGTTTTTTTAATTTCAATGACCATATTCCCCTCAATAATTTGAAGGTTTTGTTCGGGTTGAATAAAGCTTTTGAGCTGCCAGGCGAGTTCCTGGGCTCTTCTCAAGGCGTATTCCTGATCTTCGGCCGTTCGGTAATGCCAGGCGAGAGAGGTTTGCTTCTCTTCTACAAACGCACCAGGGCATCTTTTTACATACAGATCCAGAATGGAACGAATACTTTCTTTCCAGCCTTCCTCGTAGGAGGGGTTCAAGGACCAGGATTTTTCTTCTTTTGTTTTGATCAACGCTCCGTGTTCGGCCACGAGGTGAATCGGCAAATCGCCTAACACCTGGTCGAGGAATTGACTGTCGCGACCACTGATGACCACCACGGTATCGCGTTCGGCCAGTTCGGCGATCACCGATTTAACATCTTCCGTTACGATGGCTTCCGAAGGCTCGCGCACGATGGGAACCAGCGTTCCGTCGTAATCGAAGAAAAATATCCGATTTTTAGCTTCCGCGTATTTTTTGCCAATATTTTCCATGTCTGTGGGAGTCAGGTAATCCAGACTCAGTCGGTCGTGTTCTTGTTCTATCATATGCATTTGGGTGAAAAAATCGTTTGTCCAAGCGAAAACGTCGTATTCACGCAATCGTTTCCGCATGGCTTTCATTCGTTTAGTTTGTTCTTTCGGGGTCATTTCCAGGCCTTTGGTAATGGCATCCGCGATTTCCTGGCTATCCGTTGGGTTAATGATCAACGCTTCGCCGAGTTCTGCCGCGGCACCGGCCATCTCACTGAGAATGAGTACCCCTTTTTGGTCCTTCCGACTCGCTACGTATTCCTTACATACCAGGTTCATGCCATCCCTCACGGGGGTGATCAGCGCTACGTCACTGGCGGTGTACATACCTACTAGCTCTTCAAATGGCATGGAGCGGTACTGATACAGGATCGGTTGCCAGTTGATTTTGCCGTATTTGGCATTAATCCCCCCAACCATTTTATCAATATCGGATTTCATTTGCTGATACTGGGGTATCTGATCCCGCGAGGGTACCACCACCATGACAAAAGTTACCTTTTCGTGCCAGGAATCGTCTTTCTCCAGAAACCGTTCGAATCCTTTTAACCGATTCAGAAGGCCTTTGGAATAATCCAGGCGATCTACGGAAAATATTATTTTTTCTTTCAGCTGGGTGCGGATATCGTTGCGGTGCTGGATAACCAACTCGTCGTCGAATGCATCGTTGAATTTGCGGTAGTCAATACTGATGGGAAAAGCATCCACTTTGACAATCCGTTGGTTAAGGGTGATGTAATGCATTCGGTTTCCGTGCCCGATGACCATCCGAACGGCTTTTAGGAAATACTCCACGTAATCGTTGGTATGAAAACCTACCACATCAGCGCCTAGGATACCATCCACAATGACGTCGCGCCAGGTACTGGGTAACAAGCGAAAAATCTCGTAGGACGGGAATGGGATATGAAAGAAAAATCCAATTTTGTTTTTTGGAAAAGTTTGGCGAATCATATCGGGTAGCATCATCAACTGGTAGTCATGCACCCAGATCACATCATCCGGCTGAATGATGTCCTTCATGGCCTCGTAGAACAGGAGATTTGCTTTCTGATAGGCGTCAAAAAAGTCTGTTTCAAATTTTGCCAGGGATGGAAAATAATGAAAAAGGGGCCAAATAAGGTCGTTACAAAATCCTTCGTAGTAATTGTCGTTGAGTTCCTGTGCAATAAAAACCGGATGCGCCTTGAAATTTTCATTTTCCAAGGCAACCCCTTCCAGTTCTTCGGCGGTATTATCCGTGTATCCTATCCATTGAATCTTATCTTCGAAGTCATAGTAGGCATCCTGACTTCCCTGCGCCAGCGAAAGCACCGCAGATACCAACCCGCCTGAGTTTTGAAATAGCGACGTGCCATTTTCATCTTTTATAATTTTAAAAGGAAGTCGATAGGCTACAATAATCAATCTTCCCTTTTTTTTAATTGGTAGGTTTTTCATAATAGTTACACGTCCGGTGAGTGGATGACTTATTCAACGAACTTATCAGATGTAAGTCTGAATCATCAAGGAACGTATCAAAAACATAAATATCTGTGCCCGGTCGGGTTCGACGGGTGATACTCTAAGGTAGTGATAAACTGGTGAAATACCCAAAAATAGTGGATTAGTACAAGAGATTGCCTATATAACCTCATCGCTCGACCCGTTAGTCCGAATCGAGCGATGAGGGGTTCAGGAGCAAAACTTTACGTACTACACGCCAATTTCGCTCACTCGAACGTCGTCCTTGTCATGGACTCGTAAGCAAAGCAAACCTGCTAAAATCATAGAAATTCCCCCGAGTACCAGGGCAAAAATAGGCTCCCCATCAAAGAGTACTTTTACCAAAAATCCCAACAAGGCGGCGGCGACGATCTGGGGAATTACGATGAAAAAGTTGAAAACACCCATGTAGTACCCCATTTTGTCGGCCGGAAGCGAGCCCGCCAGCATGGCGTACGGAACCGAAAGGATGGAAGCCCAGGCAATTCCTATCCCTATCATTGGTAGCATCAATAGGGTAGGATTGGGTAAATAATAAACGGAAAGCAGACTTACCCCACCCGCGGCCAGGCAGATGAGGTGCGTTACGCGACGACTAGTTAGGCGCGCTACCACGGGAATTCCGAAGGCTACCAGAGCGGCAACGCCATTGTATATACCCATGCAAAGACCTACCCAGTCGGCACCATCATTATAGAGCTTGGAGGTGGTGTCGGTAGTGCCGTACAAATGGCTCGTTACGGCCGGTGTCATATAGATCCACATGGCAAACAGAGCAAACCAGGAAAAGAACTGAACTACGGCCAGCTGTTTCATGGTACTTGGCATGCTTTCAAAATCGTTCATTATGGTCACGAAACCATTGGTATAGGAGCCTGATTTTTGCAGGAGGCCAGACATGCCAAACAAAACTCCAATCAGGAACATGCCAACCGAAAATACGTAGAGTTCCTTATTAAGACCCTGGGTAGAAAACCACCAGGTAAGTAGTAACCCGATCAGGGCCACCACGCACCCTTTCACGATTTGCGCCTGTCCGTTTTTCCGGTATCCGTCCCCGGCTAAGGCCGGGCCTTTGTGAGTATCTTCTTCGGCGTTGTCATAGAATTGTTTCATTTCCTCGGGGGAATACTCGGTAGAGCGAAACACGGTCCACACCACCGCTATTAGAAAGACCGCCCCACCCAGGTAAAATGACCACTTTACCGAATTTGGAATAACACCTTCCCCGGCCTGATTGGGTACCCCAAACCAGTTGGTCATGATGTAGGGGAGGGAGGAAGCGACAATGGCCCCAGTTCCGATGAAAAAACTCTGCATCGCAAAACCCGAGGTGCGTTGCTCAGAGGGAAGGTTATCGCCAACAAAGGCCCGGAACGGTTCCATGGTAATGTTGATGGATGCATCCATGATCCAAAGCATACCGGCCGCAAACCAAAGGGTGGGGGAGTTGGGCATGATAAATAGGGCCAGCGAGGCCAGTATCGCCCCGGCTAAAAAATAGGGTCGGCGACGCCCCAACCGGGTCCAGGTGCGGTCACTGAAATAACCGATAATTGGTTGAATGATCAATCCGGTAAGTGGGGCTGCTACCCACAGAATGGGAATATCGTCCACGCTCGCACCTAGGGTTTCGAAGATCCGGCTTACGTTGGCATTCTGGAGGGCGAAGCCGAATTGGATCCCCAGAAACCCAAAACTCATGTTCCAGATTCCCCAAAAACTTAGTTTAGGCTTCGGACGGGTGGAGGTAGTGGTGGTGGTGGAAGCAGAAATTGCCATATCTTAGTTTTCTTTAAGTGAGAGAATCAGAACGGTTTGGGGGGGTAAAGAGACGGCAACTCCTTGGGTAGTAAGCTCTGTTCCACTGAGGGAAGCTTTGAATTTGGTGGCTGGAAATACCTCCTGCAACTGGAATCCCCTACTTTTATCCAGCCCCAGGGAGTCCACGAGGGCATTTGCGGGGACAATTACCCGAGTGGAAAAGGAGCGGGTAAGGTCGAAATTATAAATGCACAGTAATTTCTGTTCTCCCGTATACCGCAGGTAGCTGTACACCCTCGTTTGGTCATAGTTTTGGCTGCGGCCATATCCATTGGCATATTGCAGGTCATAGAACTGACCGGAGTGAATGGCTTCGTTGCTCAATACAAATTGGTTAAGCTCCTGATAAAACTGTCGTAGTTTTTTTTGTTTTGCGGTCAGTTTTCCCCCGTCGAATTTGCCGCCATTCGTCCATTGTTGAAATTCATTCACTCCCCAGTAGTCAAAAATGGTGGTACGGCCATCGTCCCCCTGAAATCCCTCCGGTTTGGTTGGATTTACGCCCACTTCCTGACCAAAATAGATCATCAGCGGGCCGGTATGCAGGGTGGCACTCAGCGTAAAGGCGGGAATGGCTACGAACGGGTCTTTGGCAAATGACGAGGAGGCGATGCGTTGCTCGTCGTGATTTTCCAAGAAGCGCAGCATGTGGTTTGAAATATCACCCGATTCCTTTTGCCATACCCTTGTAATATCCTCAGCGGTTCCGTGTCCCTCCATCAATCGCCTCAGGGCATCGTACAGGCCCACTTTGTCGTAGAGGTAGGTGAATTTTCCTTGCTGAATGTAGTTGTGATACTCGTCCGGATTGTAGATCTCAGCGATAAAAATTATGTCAGGATTTACCTGTTGTATTTCTGGAATCACCCAACCCCAAAATTCGACGGGTACCATCTCCGCCATGTCGCAGCGAAAACCATCCACCCCTTTTTGGGTCCAGAATAGCAGTATATCCCGCATTTTTAGCCAGGTGGAAGGGATCGGATCAAACCGTTTGGCCCGGCCACTCAGGTAGTCTACGCCATAGTTGAGCTTTATGGTCTCGAACCAATCGTTAATGGTAGGTTGGGCATTGAAAACGTCATTTCCAGTGGCCTTGGCTGGATTCTCCTGGTACATTTCCTTCACCTCCACCGGGGGATTGATTCCTTCCGGCACCTTGAAGGGTTGATTCGGCAAATAGTAAAAATTATTTTGCTGGTGAAATACGACCGAGGTGGAATCACCCTCCCCAAAATCAAGGACACCGGCTGGTTTTTTATCCGAATGGTACTGCCGGGCTACGTGGTTGGGAATAAAATCAATGAGTGCTTTAAGGCCTTCCGCGTGGGTGCGGTTGAGCAGGGATTCAAATTCTTCCATCCGGTTGTTTACGTCCACCGCCAAATCCGGGTCAAGGTCATAATAGTCTTTTATGGCGTAGGGAGAGCCTGCTTTTCCCTTAACGATCAGCGGATTGTCGGACTGAATGCCAAAAGCCGTATAATCTGTCATGGTGGCGTGCTCTATTACCCCCGTGTACCACACGTGGGTTACCCCAAAATCTTTGAGGGCTTTGAGAGCGACGTTAGATATATCGTTAAACTTGCCAACGCCATTCTTTTCTTTTGACCCATAGAATTCATTGGTTGCGTTTTGATTTCCAAATAGGCGAGTAAAAATTTGATAAACCACCAGTTTATCGTTTGGAGATTCGGTAGAGGTCATGGAGCTATCAGAGTTCATTTTTGTACAAGCTCCCAATAAAACGATAAAAAACGAGAGGATTGAAATAAAAATCTGCTTCTGCATTGGAATTGGGTTCATTTTTCAAATGTAAAAAGGATTTATTTATGATAAAATAGGGCAAATGCTTTAATTTACCAATCCATAATTTAATCAATTACCATGAGACGATTCTTTTACTACTTGTTTTTTCTCCTGCTCCTTACCCAGTTCGGGTATCCATCTTTTTGTTCTTCCCAGGGCGTTGTGCTGGACCGCATCGAGCCTCTAAATTGGTGGGTTGGGATGAAAGATCCACGCCTTCAGCTGGTACTTCACGGCAATAACATCGCCTCCTCCAAGCTTACCATCAACTACCCCGGCTTGCAGGTCAATAAAGTCAGTAAGGTCGACAACCCCAACTACCTTTTTGTGGACCTGACCATCTTGCCCGATTGTAAGGCGGGTGCTTTTTCCATTGACGTTTTCAATGAGGTGGAAATCCGCAAAGGCCGACGCAAGCCCACCATCCAAAAGGTATCCAAGTCGTATACCTATGAACTAAGGCCAAGATCGGAGTTTGTAAAAGCGCAGGGGGTCGATGCTTCGGACTTTATCTACCTGCTGCTACCCGACCGGTTTTCAAACGGGGAACCTGCCAACGACAAATTTGCCGATATGGCCGACACTGAAGCTGACCGTTCCAATCCTTTTCTTCGTCATGGGGGTGATTTGCAGGGGGTGATCAACCACATGGATTATTTTAAAGAAATGGCCGTAACGGCCTTGTGGTTGAACCCGGTTCTGGAAAATAACCAACCTCTGACCAATGAAGGCGGGGTGAAACGCTCGGCCTACCATGGCTATGGCTTCACGGATCATTATCAGGTGGACAAGCGCCTGGGGGGCAACGAAGCCTATAAGAAATTGGTGGAGACAGCCCACGCCAATGGGATCAAAGTGATTCAGGATGCGGTGTACAACCATGCCGGGATCAACCATTGGATGCTTCAGGATTTGCCGGCCAAGGATTTCCTGCACCAATGGCCTACCTACACCAATACCTCCTACAAAGATCAGCCCCTGGTGGACCCTTATGCTTCCGAAATTGACCGGAGAGTCACCTCGGACGGGTGGTTTGTACCCTTCCTGCCCGACCTGAACCAGAAAAATTCATTCGTAGCTAATTACCTGATTCAACATGCCCTCTGGACGGTGGAGTACTTTGGAATAGACGCCTGGCGGGTGGATACCTATATGTACAATGACCTCGAATTCATGAATCGCTGTAACACGGCCTTGCTGGAAGAGTATCCCAAAATTCACATTTTTGGTGAAAACTGGGTGAATAGCGTGGCTAACCAAGCCTATTTTCAGCGGAATAAGTTAGAGGTACCCTTCAAGAGCAACCTGCCGGGGGCTTGTGATTTTCAATTACAGTTTGCCATCATGGACGCCTTGAATCAAAAGCAGGGATGGAACGATGGTATCCAGCGCGTGTACCAGGTATTGGGCCAGGATTACCTCTACGAAGATCCGTTCAAAAACGTGGTCTTTTTGGATAACCACGACATGAACCGTTACTACTCTGTCATCGGTGAGAATTTTGAGAAATACAAAATGGGACTCACCTGGCTCCTCACGACGAGGGGGATTCCTCAATTGTACTATGGTACCGAAATCCTGATGAAGAATTTCATGAATCCGTCCGATGCGGAGGTACGGAAAGATTTTCCAGGTGGTTTCACGGGCGACCCCGAAAACAAATTCAAGGCCGCAGGCCGCTCAAAAGCGGAGGAGGAGGCTTTTACCTTCGTCAAAAAGTTGGCTACCTACCGGAAGAATACCCCCGCCTTATCCACTGGCAAATTGATGCAGTACCTTCCTATGGACGGTGTGTACGTGTATTTTAGGTACAACGATCAGAAAACCATCATGATCATCATGAACTCTAATGACACTCCCAAAGAGCTCCCGACTACTCGCTTTGCCGAACGAATGGGCGGTTTTACCAGAGCAATGAGCGTACTGACGGACCAAAACCTCACAACTTTGGAAACCATTAGCCTGGCGGCTGGATCAGCCTACGTGCTGGAATTACAAAAATAGGGCGTATCCCCGACGCGCCAAAAAGCGATAGCCGGGAAGGAAGCCAGGCAGACGCCAGTAGTTATTTGCTTAGCTTCTTGGGCTACCTACCTTTGGAGGTCGCCGGAGAATCTTCTGCTTACGAAGGTGAGTTGCTATTCATTTAGTGAATCAAATAGAGAAATAGGGCTTCAAATTGCCTTCAATTGCTATTTTTGTGATTCATAAAACCAGCTCGTACCGAATGTCCGAATTAAAAGCCTGCCTTTTTGACCTCGATGGGGTAATCGTGGACACCGCCAAATTCCATTATATCGCCTGGCGGACCCTAGCTAACAAACTCGGTTTTGATTTGACCCACCAACAAAACGAACAGCTGAAAGGGGTAAGCCGCATGGAGTCCCTTGAAATCATTCTCGGCTTTGGCAACGTTTCCTTGGATGAACCTACCAAGCTGGAACTCGCTGGCCTGAAAAATGAACAATACCTGGAACTTTGCCGGCAGATGACTCCGGAGGATGTGCTTCCCGGCGTGATCCCTTTTCTGGACTCCTTGCAGGCTTCAGACATAAAAATTGGTCTGGGATCGGCTAGTAAAAACGCTCGCCTCATATTGGAACAAATCGCCATGGTGGACTATTTTGAAACCATCATTGATGGCAACCGCATCACCAAAGGCAAGCCTGATCCCGAAACATTCCTGCTGGGGGCGCAGGACCTTGGGGTGGAGGCGGAAAGTTGCGCGGTGTTTGAGGACGCCCTGGCGGGAATTCAAGCCGCGAAAGCTGGCGCAATGTTTGCTGTAGGAGTAGGCGATCCGGCGGTGTTATTGGATGCCGATATCGTGATTACCAGCTTTACCGGTTTCGATTTGAAGATTCTTACCGAGCTGTTTAGGAATAGTTAGTCCCATTTAATCCTCCAAAATAGATAGAATGAAAAGCTATATTACACACGATGAATGGTGTATTGTTGAAAATGGTTTTCACGAAAAACACAATGAAATTACCGAAAGCCTCCTGAGCCTTGGGAACGGTCGAATGGGCCAACGGGGCAACTTTGAGGAGGATTATTCGGGAAAATCGCTACTGGGAAACTACGTGGCGGGCGTCTATTTCCCGGATAAAACCAGGGTAGGATGGTGGAAAAATGGGTACCCCAATTATTTTGCCAAAGTTATTAACGCTTGCAACTGGATTGGCATTCATGTAGAAATTGAAGGCGTACGCCTTGACCTCCATACCTGCCGGGTAGAGACGTTTAGACGGTCTCTTGACATGAAACGCGGAGTTCTCGAGAGGGAATGCACCGTAGAAATGCCCAATGGCATCCGATTACAGATCACGAGTCAGCGTTTCTGCAGCCTGGTGGACGATGAGTCGGGAGCCATAAAGTATTCGGTTTCGCCGCTAAATTACGATGGAACTATCACCCTTACGCCCTACCTGGATGGAAACATCCGCAACCGGGATGCCAACTACGAGGAGACGTTCTGGACTGAAATAAAAAAAGAAACTACCTTCGGGGAAGGCATAGTGGTGCTGGAAACCAAGCCCAACCCGTACGGCGTGGAGCAGTTTCAGGTAGCCACCGGTATGCGGTTTGATTTGGCGGTAAATGGCGATCCGGTTGATTTCCAGTCACTGCCGATCCGGGACGAAAAATACGTAGCGGCCAAGATACTGGTAAAAGCGAACCAAAACGACGAAATTACCCTGTACAAATACGCCGTGAACCTTTCTTCTCTTAATTACCAAAAGGAAGAATTATCCATTGAAACGAAGCACTACTTGGACCGGATTACCTCTAAAGGGTACGGGCAGTTACTTGACGAACACGTGCTAGCCTGGGAAAATAAGTGGGAACGCAACGACATAGAAATCAAGGGGGATATAGCTGCGCAGCAAGGTATTCGGTTTAATATTTTCCAGTTGCAACAAACCTACACGGGCGAAGATGACCGGTTAAATATTGGCCCGAAGGGCTTTACCGGTGAAAAATACGGTGGCGTTACCTACTGGGATACCGAAGCCTATTGCATCCCGTTTTACCTGGCAGCTTCGGACCAGAAAGTTGCCCGTAACCTGCTGATTTACCGATACAACCATCTCCAAAAAGCCATTGAAAACGCCGAGAAACTAGGGTTTAAGGACGGGGCTGCGCTGTATCCGATGGTCACCATGAACGGGGAAGAATGCCATAACGAATGGGAAATCACGTTTGAAGAAATCCACCGGAACGGCGCGATTGCCTACGCCATTTTCGACTACATCCGGTACACCGGTGACGAATATTACCTGACGTCCCATGGGCTGGAAGTTCTGATCGGTATTTCGAGGTTCTGGGCGCAGCGGGTAAACTGGTCGGAGGAAAAGCAACAATACGTTATGCTGGGCGTGACCGGGCCCAATGAATACGAAAACAACGTTAATAACAACTGGTACACCAATTACATCGCCGCGTGGACACTCTCTTACACCTTATCGGCGCTGGACTACGCCAAGCAGGCGGGTGCCTTGGGTCCAATCCTCGAAAAAACAAGCTTTGACGAAGGAGTAGAGCCGAAAGCCTGGCAGCACATTCTGGACAATTTGTTCCTGCCCTACGACGAAAACCGTCAGGTATTTCTGCAACAGGAAGGATTCCTGAATAAGGAGCTTTTGACCGTAGATCAAATTACGGAACATCGGCCAATTAATCAAAAATGGTCGTGGGATCGGATTTTACGTTCCTGCTTCATCAAACAAGCTGATGTTTTGCAAGGCTTGTACTTTTTTGAATCTGATTTTTCGGAGGAAGTCATCCGCCGGAATTTTGATTTTTATGAGCCCATGACAGTCCACGAGTCTTCCCTGTCTCCCTGCGTCCATGCCATCATCGCCGCCCGACTAGGCAAACGCGAAAAAGCCTACGAGATGTACCTACGCACGGCGCGACTAGATCTGGATGATTATAACAACGATACCGAGGACGGCTTACACATTACCTCCATGGCGGGTACCTGGATGAGCCTGGTGAAAGGATTTGCCGGCCAACGCGTCAAGGATGGAGTACTGGTCCTGAACCCCTACATCCCCGAGCGTTGGGAGTCGTACTCCTTTCGGATCGGCTTCCGGGGCATTACTTTTACCATATCCGTGAATCAGGAATCAATCATGGTTATGAATCCTACCCAGACTCCACAGGTAGTGGAGGTACTAGGTCTGGCCAGGGAAGTAGTGGGGGAGATGGAATTCAAGTTTGCAACCAACGAAGTGACGGGCTGAGCGATGGTTAGGAATTTTCCAACTGGAAATTCCAGCTTTAAATTTTTGAGCGCGTAACACCAGCTCTTGCTGGTACTCGTTGCTATATAGAGCAGGAATTTTTTATTTCCTGGAATAAACGCTCTAAAACACTATTAGATGAAAAGGGGACTGGTTGTGCTTTTGATCCTGTGCTGGTTCGGCCGTGGAACTCCCACTGCCCAAGCTCAGGATTTTAAGGACTGCCAGTCACTTTTTACAAAATGCCTTCAATTGTTCAACCAAGCAGTTGAGGAGAATGACCCTAAGATTCTTCAAAGTGCCGAATACCGGCGGGAGCTACTCGACCTTCAACGAGCCTACCGCGATTATCACAAAACTTACTACAATCCAGCTGATTCGGTTCAAAAATATTCTAACGAAGCCGTGCTTAATGCCCTCTCGGGCAATTACAGCAAGGCACTCCGAGTTCTTACCTCCCTTGATTCCCTGGATCAACTGACTTCCTACCAGATTGGCTTGCTGCACTTGCTGAGCCGGGACTATCCGGCTGCCCGAGCTAGTTTCACAAATTCTACTGCCAGCAAATTTTCGGTGCTCAATACCTTGGTGACGTTTGGCCGGGAAGGGAGCGTGAGCGACGGCCTCCTGTACGCGCAAGGTACCCCCCATCGAAGTCAGGGGGGCAAATGGAATTATAATGTAGGTCTCTTATTCAAACAAAACCATCAGTACCCTGAATCCGTTGGTGAGGTGACTTCCGCAATCCGCCAAAAAGACGAGATGGCCTACCGGCTGTTGCGGGGAGATGTGCTGATGAAATTGAAAAAGTCAAAAAGCGCAGTCTCCGATTTTGAAAAAGTAGCAAAAAGGAATCATAAAGCACAGATTAGGTATGCCAATGCACTCGTGGATTTAAAAAGGTACCCGGAAGCACAGGCCAGTTTTGAGGAATATTTGGAAAGTGACGATAAAAAGTTCAGAATGGATGCCTTTCTGGGCCTTGGTCATACCTTTTATGCTCTGGGGCAGTTCGAAAACGCGCAGAAGTATTACCGATTGGCCGCTGCCATTATGAAAAATAGCCAGGTCGCTCTCTGCGGTCAGGCGAATGTATTGGTTTCGAGGCGCCTGTACGCGGCAGCCAAGGGGATGTATGATCGGATTCTGGATGCAGATAGTACCTATGTCTCCGCCTACCTGGGACGGGGCGTAACCCACTATGGACTGAAAGAGTACCAAAAGGCGCTGGATGATTTTGAACGGGCAAAGACCTTGTTTAATCCGGAGGATCGCAGTCTGGCGGATATTTTTGTAAGCCGGGGTTTCGCCAAGTACTATACCAAAAAATCAGGTGCCGCTTTGTCCGATTTTGAAACGGCGGTCCGACTGGATCCCAACCGGTACGAAGCCCTGGCGGGCATAAGTGGGATTCTGGTCGACCAAAAAAGTTTTTCCCTCGCGGGCCAGTACCTGAGCCGGGCCCTTACCCACGAAAAAACGTACGACAAGATGTGGAGTAACTACGGGAATCTCCTCCTTCACTTTGACATGTTCAAAAAAGGGTACGAGGTGTTCAGAAAGGCCATTGCCCTGAATCCCCAGAACCTGAAAGCCCAGAACGGTTGGGGCGTGGTGCTGCTTGAAAACGATCAGCTTAATCAGTCCCGGGCCCTCTTTGATAGCTTGGTGGAAGCTAATCCAACGGTACCTTTTTTGCTCAACAACCGGGGAATTGTGAATGCTTACCAGGGCAACCGATCGGAACAGAAGAAACTGGTCGGCGAAGCTGACGAGCAGTATCAATTGGCCTTTAATGACTTCAAAAAGGCAATGGAAGTAGCTCCCGGTCGGAAGTTTTATAATGTGAATCAAGGGAATGTATTTCGGTATTGGCAGAAATACGACGAAGCCAAACTTAGCTACCAAACCTACCAGGACAAGAGCGCCCTGAACAACACGGCCGTCCTGCACGCGGGCCTGGAAAACTACAAGGATGCCAAATACTACCTTGGGGTAGCTATTCAAATTGATTCTTCTAATCGGGTATTCCAGTTCAACATGAATTTGTTGTTGAAAGGTACCCAGAAAAAATTCGCGAGTTCGCTGGCGGCGGCCACCGCCTCTAACGATACCGAAGGCGGCTTCTCCGACATTGGGATCAAGTACAGTCGCGATGGGTTCGTTACGATATACCTGTACGACTACGAGTACGACACGCTCTATTTTCCTGGTCGCCATTACCTTCCGTTGCCCGTTGCCGAATATGACGAGGAGTACTTCATTCCTGAATATGACTTTAAACTGATCCCCTACACCGAAAAAAAGCTTCCCAAAGACAAAAACAAAAAAGGCTCCTACAAGTCTCAGAAGGTAGCCTTAAAAAAACGGGGTCGCCGCTCGGGCACGCAATGTCCCATTTTTTAAGCACTTCCTATTCGTATAGCCTGGAAGGTTGGATAGGTTGGCTTCGCGTAAGTTTCATGTCCTTCCGGATCAAAACGAGCGAATAAATAAACAGGAGCAACGCGCACCCACCCGCTACGTAGGTTATGGAAAAATACATCGGATTTTCGGCGGTTCGCTTGAAAATAATTCCCACAAACGCCCATACCACCGCCAAGGTTAAATATCCGTTTGACAACCTACTTGCCCCGTACAGCGTCAGCATGGTACCAATCAAAATCATAATAACGGCCCAGGTATCTTCTTCCAGTCCCGAACTCCATTGGATAGCCGTAAGCCAGGCAGTCATATTCGCGATTGTAGCCACCGAAATCCAGCCTAAATAGATCCCAAAAGTGGCCTTTGTCAGAAATTTTTGCCCGGCTGATAGATAGCTCTCGCTGTTGGATACCCCAAAATTTGCCAGAATTAGGGACAAAAGTAAAAGCCACATGATAGCGACTGATACGGGCAATAGTTCATAATGCCAGGCTATTATCCAAAGGGTATTGAGAATGGAGGAGGCCAGGTACCATATTCCCAGGTGATGCACCACCGCGTTCACCACACTGGATTGGGAGGTAAATAAAGTTCTGGCCTGGTAAATGGTGAAAATCAGAAGGAACAAATAGATAACTCCCCAAATAGAAAAAGTGGGGCCCGAGGGTACGAACAGGTTGGGATAGTTATCCGACAATTCACCCGTGGTTTTGCCATTCAGCGGCAACCAATTTGCCAAAAAGTTAAAGAGAACCATCAACAGGAATCCCAATATGTTCAAAATCTGCAAAGTTTTAATGGCTCCGTTCGTAGAGGTAGGTACTTGCGTATTCATTTATTTTTTCAGCGTTTAGGTGCAAGAGTGTTACGTACCAATTGTGTTCCACTCACTTTACTGCTATCCTCTGAGTACCTATCGAGGATGTGGGGAAGTTTTTCTACTAGTTTTTTTACTATAACTCAATTCGTGTTTTAATGGATCAAGCAACCCGCTAGAACCTAGATCATACGGCAGAAAAGCAAGATTCAGTAGGAGAAAAGCTGGTAGTTTTAACTAGAAAGTACCCCATGGAATGAGAATTGTATTGTTATATAGTAGTAACTAACCAGTAACTTTTATGAAAAAGAGCAAAATACTCGTAATGATACTCATTCTTTTGGGAGGTGCGCATCTAACCTTTGCCCAAAATAGGAATTTCAAATTTGGGGTTAAAGGAGGTACCAACCTGTCCAATTTTAGAGGGAATGAGGTGGTATCCACCGAAGATCCTTCCATCCGCATAGGCAACTCGAATGCCAGGCTCACCGGTTTTGTCGGGGGAGTTTTTATGCGGCTTGGCAGCAGCTTATTCATTCAGCCCGAATTATTGCTCTCCCAAAAAGGAGGAGAATTCAATGTTTTCAGGGATGGAATTAGCGACGATAAAAATACTATCAATGTTCGCTTTACCAATTTGGATGTACCCGTCCTGGTAGGTTTTCGCATTGGCGATGTACTACGCATCAACGCCGGTCCCATCGCCTCTATCCGTTTGGCTGAAAACGGCGGCTTGCGAAGGGCCTTGAATGAAGTGGGAGCCAATAGCGTCCGCGATAATTTTAATCAGGCGGCCCTGGGCTACCAGGCTGGGGTAGGGTTCGACATTGGCAACCTAAGCCTTGACTTGCGGTACGAAGGAAATTTTACCAATATGGTGGAGGCCAATACGGACGACTCGAATTTTAATTCCCAACTCAAACGCAAAAGTACCCTGTGGCAGGCAACCGTTGGTTTTGCCATATTTTAAGCCATCTTTCTTTCAAACTTAATTTGACTGTTTATGAAAAAAGTAATGATATTTTCGGCAGCTATCCTGGTAGTATGTCTGGGTAGTATGACCGGCTGTAAAAATAGCAAACTGTCCCGACAGGAGCAGGGAGCCATAATCGGTATCGGTACGGGAGCAGCGGCTGGTGCGGTCATTGGCAAGAAGTCAGGGAATACGGCCGTTGGTGCTATTATTGGGGCGGCCGTTGGTGGAACGGTAGGTACTTTGATCGGCGTATACATGGATAAACAAGCCCGTGAATTGGAAAAGAAGGTGGAGAATGCCAAAGTAGAAAGAATTGGAGAAGGTATAAAAATGACCTTTGACTCCGGACTACTCTTTGAATTTGACTCTTACGCCATTAGTCCTGAAACCCGGAAAAACCTGGATAACATGGCCAGTGTATTGCAGGACTATGACGAAACGGATATTTTGATCGAGGGCCACACAGATGCCACTGGCACCGACTCTTACAATAAGCAGCTTTCGCAAAGAAGATCAGAAGTAGTGGCTGCTTACCTGAGGAAAAACGCGGTAAAAGGCAAACGAATCCGGACGGTAGGGTACGGTGAGGAGCAACCCATAGCCAGTAACGATGCCGAAACCGGCCAAAAGCAGAATCGGCGGGTAGAGGTTGTCATCACGGCCAATGACAAGTTGAAGGAAAAGTTAAAGAAGGAAGCCACCAAAGAAGCCGCCATTCGTTAAGTACTTCACAACTTACAGGGGTGCTAAAAGCACAACAAAAAAGGCTCATTTTGAATGAGCCTTTTTTGTTGGTACATAAATGATTTTTTTTATTACCCGTTATCAGAAAATTCGGGATATAAGGTCATCCCACCGTCAATATAGAGTGTTTCGCCTACCACATAGTCCGAGTCATCCGAGCAAAGCCAGGCCACAGCCTTGGCTACGTCTTCGGGCGTGCCGATTCGGCGGTAGGGGACAAGTTTCATGAGTTCCTGAAGTTTACTATCATCCGACCATACCTCCTTGTTGATCGACGTCCTGATAGCGCCCGGGCTTACCGAGTTCACCCGTATCTTGTAGGGGGCTAATTCCTGAGCCAACGATTTCATCAACATCATGATACCGCCCTTGGAAGCCGCGTAGTTCACGTGCCCGGCCCACGGGATAATATCATGAACAGAACTCATCATGACAATATTTCCAATGGTAGATTTGCTGTTTTTTCCGGGAGACTGCTTCACAAATATCCGGGCGGCCTCCCGCGTGACGAGAAATTGCCCGGTTAGATTTACATCAATCACTTTTTGCCATTGATCCAGGGTCATGTCCAGGAAACTGGAATCATCCTGCATACCGGCGTTACTTACGACGGCATCGAGCCGACCGTAGGTGTCCATCGTTTTCTTGAAGAGTGCCTGCACGTCAGCCTCTTTACCGACATTGGCCTTAACCGCTATACCATCTCCACCTGACTCCTTTATCTGGCTGAGGGTATGCTGTGCCTCTTCCTTACCACTGTGATAATTTACGATTACCTTGGCACCTTTACTTCCCAATAGCAAGGCGCACGCCTGGCCAATGCCCGATGAAGCACCCGTAACCACAATTACCCGATCCTTAAAATCGCCAGTTTGCTGGTTCATATGGTCTCTTTTTCAACTAGCCGGAGACGTTTCCACACTGCACGGTTCACGTTTTTTACCGCCCAATTTTTAGCCTGTAAAATAGCCAAACGAATTGCCTCCGTTGCCGATAGCTTTTGCGTATCCATAATTTCTTGCGCCAGGATAATCGCTTGTTCGCGGGTAGTTGGAGATAGGTAAGCTAACTCTGGTGAATTGAGGATTTTGTTCATAGATCAAAGATTTTTTTTAAACAACCGTCAAAAAAGGATACCAGAACTAATGAAAACTATTTGGGTGGATTTTGTAAAAAATAATGCTCAGACCTACTGGTTTAGGTAAAAAAAATCCCCACTCCCATTCGAGCAGGGATTTTTCTGATTTGCGGCCTTACTTTACCTCTTCAAAGTTGACGTCGGTAACGTCTTCGCTGTCGTTAGTGGCAGTAGACTGGGCACCGTCCGATGGTGCACCACCTGCCTCTGGACCAGCGGCGTACATTTCCTGAGAAGCAGCTTGCCAGGCGGCGTTCAGTTTCTCCATAGAAGCATCAATGCCAGCCAAATCCTGGTTTTTGTGTGCTGCTTTGAGTTCACCCAAGGCCTCCTCAATATTGGTTTTATTGGTAGCTGAAAGCTTGTCAGCCGTATTCTTTCAATTGCTTGTCGGTAGAGAAGATCAGGGAGTCAGCGGCATTGATTTTATCGATCTTCTCGCGTTCAACTCTGATCCGACTCTTCGTTGGCTTTGGCTTCCTGACGCATCCTTTCGATTTCTGCGTCGGTCAGACCGCTGGAAGCTTCGATCCGGATCTTCTGCTCTTTGCCGGTTCCTTTATCACGGGCCGAAACGTGCAGGATACCATTGGCATCCACGTCAAACGTTACCTCGATCTGGGGCATACCACGCTGTGCGGGTGGAATACCATCGAGGTGGAAACGTCCGAGGGTACGGTTCTGATTGGCCAAGGGCCGCTCGCCTTGCAACACGTGGATTTCAACCGATGGCTGATTGTCAGCCGCAGTCGAGAACGTTTCTGTTTTCTTGGACGGAATCGTCGTGTTGGACTCGATCAGTTTCGTGAATACACTACCCAACGTTTCGATACCCAATGAAAGCGGAATCACGTCCAGAAGCAGTACATCCTTCACTTCACCCGTCAACACACCACCCTGAATGGCAGCACCTACGGCTACGGCTTCATCGGGGTTTACGTCTTTGGAAGGCTTACGTCCAAAGAATTTCTCAACTTCTTCCTGAACTCGTGGAATACGGGTGGAACCACCAACCAGAATCACTTCGTTGATGTCCTTGATGTTGATAGCCGGCAGTTTTTCATTGCTTTGCGGCAAGGCTCCATCATTCGCTGAAACAGCGTATCTGCCAATTGCTCGAACTTCGAACGGGTCAGCGTCCGAACCAGGTGCTTTGGAATACCGTTGATCGGGAAGATATAGGGAAGGTTGATCTCGGTTTGGGTAGAGCTCGAAAGTTCTACTTTGGCTTTTTCAGCGGCTTCTTTCAGACGTTGCAGGGCCATCGGATCCTGAGTCAGGTCAATGCCTTCGTCCTTCTTGAATTCGTCCGCCAAGCCAGTTGATAATCACCTGGTCGAAGTCGTCACCACCCAGGTGGGTATCACCGTCGGTAGATTTTACTTCAAACACGCCGTCGCCCAATTCAAGAATCGAGATATCGAATGTACCACCACCCAAATCGAACACGGCAATTTTCATATCCTGATTTTGCTTATCCAAGCCGTAAGCCAGGGCAGCAGCCGTAGGCTCGTTGATGATACGTTTCACATCCAGACCCGCAATCTGACCAGCTTCTTTGGTTGCCTGACGCTCCGCGTCATTGAAGTAAGCCGGTACCGTGATAACCGCTTCCGTCACTTCCTGACCCAGATAATCTTCGGCGGTCTGCTTCATTTTTTGCAGAATCAGCGCCGAAATTTCCTGTGGCGTGTATAGAGCGATCACCAATCCGAACGCGTGGTGTATTGTTAGGGCCTTTTTCTACGTCGTAGGCCACGGTTTTCATTTCATTGTTGAACCTCGTCAAAGCGTTTTCCCATAAAACGCTTGATTGAGCTAATCGTATGCTTTGGGATTGGTGATTGCCTGACGTTTGGCCGGAGCACCTACTTTACGTTCGCCATTGCCATTATCCATAAAGGCAACTACGGATGGAGTAGTACGTGCACCTTCGCTATTTGCGATTACGACGGGCTCATTACCTTCCATGACAGCCACGCAAGAGTTCGTTGTTCCTAAGTCAATGCCAATAATTTTTCCCATTTTATTAATAGTTTTAAGACTTTACATGTACAGTATTTCTATGCTAAAAGCTTGTACCAAGGGTAGGCATTCTTCCGTTGTTCTGACAAATTGACAGCATGTTTATAGAAAGGACAGGTGGCAGAAACAGCCAGAGACGGACTATTTTAAACGAGGGGCAGGATCCAACCAGAAGAGATGTCAGATTCACTAAAACAGCAACGGTGCCAACTCCCGGGAGTTGGCACCGTTGCTGTGTACCAGGTCTGAGTGCAAAAAATAATAAATTTTAGTATCGGGAGATAAGCTTACTTCCCGCCAAACAATCCACCCAAGAGTCCGCCTAGGTCCAATCCTCCATCTTCTTGCTTGTTTTGCTGGGGAGCCGGGGAGCTACCTCCCAACATACCGCCGCCAATTCGGATAAGGTCATTCATGTCTAATTTGCCGTCGGCCATGGCGTACCCAATCTGGTTAAAATCAAAACCTGAGGTACCGCCGAAGGGGCCGAGGTCTACCACCTAACAAACCACCCAACACCCCGTTAAAATCAATGCTATTATCATTCGGGTTGCTGATTTTGTTGATTAAGCTGCTGAGCACCCCCGGTAATACGGAAGCTACTATTCCACTAGCGGCGGAATTGGACAAGCCAAATTTTTCCATAATGCTACGAATAGCCGTAGCGGCAATATTTCGCCACAATGGGATTGTTCATTAATCCTGCATTCCATTGACTTCCAGCCTTGCCCGACAACAGACCCATGAGCCGCTGACGTTACCACTTTGGGCTTCCTGCTGCATGCCACCCATGATAGAACCGAGCATGGTTTGCATCACATCGCTCGTTTTGTTGATTCGGGACTGCGGGGTTCTTTACAATGGCTTCCTGTGAGTGGTCCTGAATCAGACCCATTAATTGTTCTAGCATGGTAGGTTTGAAGGTTGAAGGTTTACATCTGTTTATCCCACTTGGGACTACAAGGTAGCAAAAAAGTAACGAGTTGGAATTTGGAGAGGGGCAAATAAAAAACCCCCGCCGAGGTGAGGGTTGCTGTTTTATTTTACCTTATCAACGATTGCTTTAAATGCTTCCGGATGATTCATGGCCAAGTCGGCAAGTACTTTTCGGTTGAGCTCAATGCCTCTTGCATGAAGCTTACCCATAAAAGCAGAATATGATAGTCCGTGTTGACGAGCTCCGGCGTTGATACGCTGGATCCACAATGCGCGGAAGTTACGTTTCTTTTGTTTACGACCTTTGTAAGCATACCCAATTGCCTTCTCAACGGCGTTCTTGGCTACGGTCCATACATTTTTACGACGGCCAAAGTAACCTTTCGCCATCTTCATCACTTTTTTACGTCTTGCACGTGACGCAACGTGATTTACTGAACGTGGCATAATATTATTGTTTTTGATGGTCGGTGCCTGCATGTAAGACTTTAATGCCGGCTATCGGGTTGAAAAAAAAACCAAAAATTAATTAGGGCTTCGAATTACTTCATCGCCAGCAGGTAGACAATACGTCTTGTGGTTAGACTCATCCATAAGACCAGTCTTAACCAATCCGCGCTTACGCTTGTTTGATTTCTTGGTCAGGATGTGGCTGTGAAAAGCGTGCTTCCGCTTGATTTTTCCAGTACCAGTAAGCGTAAAACGCTTTTTGGCACCAGAATTTGTTTTCATTTTAGGCATGATACCAATAATTAATAAAGTGAAATAAATTTAAAACAGCCCGCAAAATTACCAGAAATTGATATAAAACAAAAGTCCGATATCACCCCTGATTTGCGTGGAGATAGACTATTCCCTATAAAAAATTCTATTTATTCTTGGAGGCAGGGGAGCCAGAATGATGGTCATTCGCTTTCCTTCCAGCTTCGGTTCCATTTCAACTTTACCATAATCTGACAAAGCTTCCGAAAATTTATTCAACAGATTAACGCCTCTTTCTTTGAAAACAATCGTACGACCCACAAAGTGAACGTAAGCTTTTACTTTCGAACCTTCTTTAAGGAAATTGATAGCATGTTTTAGTTTGAAGTCAAAATCGTGATCATCGGTGTTCGGGCCGAAACGAATTTCTTTTATGACAACTTTCTGAGCTTTTGCTTTTATTTCTTTTTGTTTCTTCTTTTGCTCGTATTTGAACTTCGAATAGTCTACTACTTTACAAACCGGAGGCACAGCAGTAGGTGCAATTTCAACAAGATCAAGGCTTTGTGACTTTGCCATTGCGCGGGCTTTGCTGATATCATACACACCTGGTTCAATGTTCTCACCAACCAGACGAACTTCTTTTGCTGTGATGCGTTCATTAATTTTGTAAGGTTCTTCGGGTACTCTAAACTGCGCGTCCACTTGGGGGTCTTAATGCCATATATACTTGTTTGGTGAATTTTGTTTTTAAGGTTGAAAATCTAGAAATTGAAACAGAGGTTGCACTAAAATAGTGCCTTTCGTACGGAATAATAAGAAAAAATTAAAAACTTCCAAATTATTTTTGCTTCTTTTTGAAATAGCGCCGAAAATTCCTCAATTGTCATGCTTCCCAAGTCACCTTCGCCTTTTCTGCGGACGGATAACCCTTCGGTCATTCTGCTCCTTTTCACCAACAATCAGCATGAACGGAACCTTGGTAACTTCCGCATCCCGGATTTTACGGCCAATTTTTTCATCCCGATGATCCACAAACCCTCGGATATCCGCATTCCTGCAATTGAAAAAAAACTTCATCGGCATAGTCGGCATACTTTTCTGAAATAGGCAGAATCGCAATCTGATCCGGTGAAAGCCACAACGGAAACTGTCCCGCTGTGTTTTCGATCAGAATCGCAATAAAGCGTTCCATCGAACCGAAGGGTGCACGGTGGATCATCACCGGACTGATGTTTCTGGTTATCAGAGCCAGTGTATTCCAGTCTGAAACGCTGCGGAAGCTGATAATCCACCTGAATTGTTCCCAGCTGCCATTTTCGTCCCAAGGCATCACGCACCATAAAATCCAGTTTCGGGCCATAAAAGGCAGCTTCGCCCAGTTCAGTTACGGTTTGCAGGCCTCGTTCGGCGGAAGCTTCAATGATCGCACTTTCGGCTTTTTCCCAGTCTTCGTCTTTACCAATGTATTTTTGTTTTCGGGATCACGCAGAGAAATCTGTGCGCTGTAATCATCGAAACCGAGGGATTTGAAAACATAAAGTACAAGATCAATCACACGGATAAATTCTTCCTTCACCTGATCCGGACGGCAGAAAATATGCGCATCGTCCTGGGTAAACCCACGTACGCGTGTCAAGCCATGCAGTTCACCGCTTTGCTCGTAACGATATACCGTTCCAAATTCAGCGAAACGCAGTGGAAGATCCTTGTAGGAGCGGGGAGGTGTTATAAATCTCGCAGTGATGCGGACAGTTCATCGGTTTCAGCATATATTCCTCGTCCGGATCTGGGGTTTTAATGGGCTGAAACGAATCCTTGCCATACTTATCCCAGTGCCCCGAAGTCACGTACAGTTCTTTACTTCCGATATGCGGCGTAACCACCGGCAGATAACCTGCTCTCGACTGGGCCTTGCGCAAAAAGCGATTCCAGCCGCTCACGAAGCATGGCACCTTTGGGCAGCCACAGTGGTAATCCCTGACCTACTTTTTCCGAAAAAGCGAACAAATCCAAGTTCTTTTCCCAGTTTACGGTGGTCACGTTTTTTGGCTTCTTCCATCTGAAAAAGGTACTCTTCCAGTTCTTTTTGTTTTGGAAAAGTAATCCCGTAAATACGGGTCAGCATTTTATTTTCCTGCTTGTTGCGCCAGTAAGCACCGGCAATGTTCGTAAGCTTTACGGCTTTGATAATACCGGTATTGGGAATATGCGGTCCACGGCACAAATCCGTAAAATTCCCCTGCGTGTATAAGGTGATCTGTCCATCTTCCAGACCATCAATCAGTTCCAGTTTGTATTCGTCGCCTTTTTGGGTAAAGAAGTCTATCGCATCCGACTTGCTGATTGGCGTTCGGATATACTCGTTTTTCTGACGTGCCAATTCCAGCATTTTTGCTTCGATGCTTGCAAAATCATCGTTGGAAAGCGAATTGTCGCCCAGATCAACATCATAGTAAAACCCTTTTTCAATCGAAGGACCCGTACCGAATTTCACACCCGGATACAAGGCTTCCAAGCCTCGGCCAGTAAGTGGGCCGAAGAATGCCAGAAGGTAGCTTTACCATCCGCATCATTCCAGGTCAGTAGCGTAACCTTAGCGTCCGTTTCGATCGGCCGGTTGGCATCCCACACCTCGCCGTTTACTTTGGCCGAAAGATACATTCCGGGCCAGTCCTTCGCTAATGCCAGCGGCTATCTGGTAGCCAGTCACCCCCTTGGATATTCCCTAACCGTATCCATCAGGTAAGGTGATTTTTATATTGGTTGGTCGCTCATGCAATCAATTATAAGTATTGTACTTGATTATTCTTATTTGATGATCATTTTCATGGTAGAGTCAGTCCCTATTTTATGTTTCTGCGGGGCTCAATGGTCGTGATGCGCACCTTCGACGAATCGAGCGTACGAGGAATAGGCGCTTTCGAGGTACCTTGGATTCCTTGTGGCTTGTAGAAAATAACCCGCCGGATCATATTTTCGCATCTTACGATTCTGGATTCGGCTGAATAGCCGAGCGGCCACGGCCATGTCATCCGGCTTGCAACTGACTTTCCAGCGTATAATATTCGGCTGCTTTGTCGTCGTTCCCGAGTCGTTCGTAGCACTGCCCGATCAAGAAGCTAGCTTCAGGGGAAAATCTTTCTTGTATTTAATACTTCCTCAAATGCGGCCAGAGGCAGACCAGAGTAGCTTTTCCATTTCATATAAATTGTCCCAATCAAATAATGGGCCATTACCAGGCTGGAATCAATCTCGACTGCCTTTCGGAAGCTAAATAAAGCGCTGTCCAATCGATTGGAGTTTTGATAAATTTTCCCTTGATCCAAAAATAACTCGGCCCTGGAAGGATACCGCTTTATAGCGGCCTCATTATAGTAGAGAGCTTGCCTGGAATCGCCAAGTTGTGAATAGATGGAGCTCACCTGTTTGTAAGCCCTGAGCATACGCGGATTAATGGCTAAGGCTTGTTTGAGGCTTTCCAGGGCTGGCCGTCGTATCGGACATTTTGGCTTGCAGCATTCCTCTTACGTAGTAGGCATTGCCTTCGTAAGGCGCCATTTGGAAGGCAGGTGGCAAGGTACCGTTGGGCATCACGGTACTGCTTTTTTTCCTGCAACACATCCGCCAGCAACACATACAAATCGGGAGTATCCTGTTGGAGGCCTTCTGCGCGTAACGCATCCTGCTGGGCAAGGTCGAGGTTATTAAGTTCTCGGTTGACTTTTCGCCCGTAGCAAATAGTACTCCCCCACATTGTCCTTGATATCAATGGCAGCGTCGATGTCAGAGAGAGCGACGGCATACCGCTCGTGCTCAAAGTACAATTTGGCCCGTTTGAAATAATTTATGTCCAGGTCTACCTTCCTTTTGATCAGGTTGGTCAGGGCGTCCAGCGCGTCTTTTTGCCATTCCTTTTTGCTGGAATTCGGCAGGAACCGGAGGAATCCGGGAAGTGGTGCGGGCATCGGTCTGACACGACCATTCTGAAAAGCTAAAAATGGTTAGGCAGATGAGTAAGGCTACTTTGAATTTGCGTATTTCCGGCATTTTGGTCAGAAAGGAGTTAAAGTAAGGCTCCCTTTCTAAAACACAAAATTGAGCATTATCTTCCTATTTTACACAGAAATATCCGAAAATCGAGAAAATACCCCCAGAGGGCAGTTTCTTATGGAAGGAATCCTCCAGGTACAATTCGCCAGACTCGTAGTTGGACGACTGTGCCAAAATGGCTACTACGAGATTGTCCAGAATCATGGCCGAAAAACCCAGGGAATACAAATTGATGATAAAAAAGTAGTTTCCTTTTCCAGCAAAAGCGAGCATAACCCCAGCAGTTCGTTGATTTGTTCTTCCAGAAGCCATTTTTCGCCATCAGGCCCGCGACCGTAGGCCGGAGGATCCAGGATAATTCCGTTGTACTTCTTGCCCCGGCGAACCTCCCTTTTTACAAATTTCATGGCGTCTTCCACCACCCAGCGAATGTTATCCAGGCCGCTGAGTTCCATATTCTCCCGCGACCAGCTGATCACCTGCTTGACCGAATCTACGTGGGTAACATCCGCCCCCTTAGCTTTGGCGGCTAGCGAGGCCAGTCCCGTGTAGGCAAACAAATTCAGCACGTTAGGTTTCTCGACCGGTACATTTCGAAAGCCGTTTGGCAATGTAATCCCAATTAACGGCCTGCTCGGGAAAAACACCGACGTGCTTAAAGGAAGAAAGGGCAACTTTGGACGTAAGGCTCAGGTCCGGGGTTTTGTATTCCCACGTCCAGCGCTCGGGCATTTTGTTCGATAGAATCCATTCCCCCTTCTCTTGTGAGCCTTTGTCGCGGCGAAACACGGCATCCGCAAGTTCCTTCCAACGGTCCTCAGAGAGAGACTTGTCCCAAACCGCCTGTGGTTCGGGTCTTGACAGGATGTATTTTCCAAATCGTTCCAGCTTTTCAAACTTCCCCGAATCGAGTAATTCGTAGGTGGTATGCTGGGTAGGGGTGAGAACTAGCAAAATTAGAAGCTGATTTTGTTGAGGTAAAATACGTTTCGTCTCCCACGGGACTGGATATCACCGGCTGGATTTACGATGCGCTGAGCGCCCCAGGCCAAGTAATAATTTCCAAACCAATGCTCGATATCGTCCGTGGAGGTTTTTCTTACCTTATCCCCCTCAACTCCGGTTGGTAGTTCTACCACCCGATCCCCATCCACTACGGTGCTTCCCCTAATGATCTTGCTCCGAATGCCGCCGTTGTTGCTGTACACCAGCTGGGTGCGGCCTTCGTCCGAAACCTGAACATTGATTTTTTCTTTCAACTCCATGCTCTTGACATTATCGAAACTGATGCTATTGTCCCACAAGATTTTGCCATCCTTGTCAAAGTTAGCCACAATGGCATGGGTGTACACAAAGCCATCAAAAACCTGCTGGTTGTACCCACCCCTGTTGCCGTACATGGGATTCCACAACCAGGGATTATATAATCCGTAGCCAAACGGTGAACTATACAGCCAGGGATTTCCGTAGTAGGAGTTCATGCCCAGTAGGTTATTGTTGTTGTTTTTGTATTCTGGATAAAATACCTCCGAAACCAGAGTAAACTTATCGTCATTTTGCACGATATCATGTACCAAGAGGCGATAATTCAGTTTGAGGTCACTGCCTACCTCCTTTTTCTTTTGAATCCTTCGTTCGATCTTTTCCTGCTGCCGGTCATTCATGAACGAAAAGAAATTTGAGAAGTCGGTAAAGCTGTGGTACCGGGTAAAAACTACTTCCTGGTCCACAATTTTGCTTATAAATAGCCCCTGGGAGGCGGCATTGCTGGAGCTTTGCATGTTTCGGTAGCCGTAGGTACCGATCAAAAGTTTGACGGAATCATTAAGCACCTGCAACCGTCCGTTGAGGAAAGAGTACTCATCCTCCGGCTCCACCATCACCTGATCGTATAGTTGCCCGTCTTCATTGTAAGACTGCGCCACGATCTTAATTTGTTTCCCTTTTTTTACCGCAAAACTGACGTTAACCAGCCGATTGCGGGCGTCCACCTCAATGGACTGAATGGCATTAGATCCTTTAATAGCGGTAGGTAAAATCTTCGTTTGTAGGGTCGAAAGCTCGGTGTAAATCAAAATAGGCTCCTCCCGAATGGTTCCAGCCATAAAAAGGGAATAGCCGAGGGTCTTGAAGTCGGTGATCTGGAAACGGTCGAGGGTATTGATGGTAAAGGTTTCGACAAAACCGGGCCCGATATTTACCTTTACAATCTGGAAAATAGAGCTTCTGAAACGGCTAAAAAGCATGAATACGGATCCTCCGTCGTAAGTGGACGTTACATATTCCAGATTTGGTTCCACGGTACCATCTATGGACCAGACTCGTTCCAGCTCGGTATTGAATAGCTGGACGTTGTACGAACTCCGGCCAGCCTGCGAAATCAGGAGGGCGCCTTTTTCTCCCAAGGGTACGGTGTGGTAGGTTTCGCTGGAAGAAGGAAGTGGAAGTTCGATCCTTTTAATTTCTCTGAGCAAAAGAGGCCAACGAGAAAAAAGCGAGCAAGACCAGCGGGCTGCAGGCCCTCCAAAATTTTAAGCTGTTAATCATGTGCTAAACCGACTAGTATATCAAATTCTTCGGGACGAACGGGAAGGACGGACAACCGGGAATGCCGGACCAGTGCAAGATTCTGAAGGCGCTCATCGCCCTTCATTTGCGTTAAGGTTACCGTTTTGGGAAATCGCTCCACGGGTGCCAGATCTACCACCACCCACCGGGAATCTTCGGTGGTGGGGTCGGGATAGTGTCCCTTCACCACCGTTGCCAGGCCAACAATTTCTTTTCCTTCGTTGCTATGGTAAAATAACACCAGGTCATCTACTTCCATGGCCATTAAGTTATTGCGGGCCTGGTAGTTGCGAACGCCGTCCCACATTCCGCGCTTATCTTTAACGAAGTGATCCCACGAATATTTGAATGGTTCAGATTTTACAATCCAGTAGTTCATACCTGCGGCTGAGGGAATATTTTGGGCAATGATAACCTAATTTTCTGAATAGTTGGAATTTTTCGTCAGGTGCTTTCGGTTCCTGTTTCGGCCCTGTACACTACCTCCCAGGTGTGATCGGCCAGCAGGTTTACGGTCGCAATAAAGGCCCGGAACGGTTGCCGGCGTCCCCATTCACTAGGACCAATGAGCGACAGGGCATCCTGCCCGTCGGGCCGCTCATAAAGGTAATAGGTGGTTCCAATCAAGGGCTCAAAACTCATGTGGGCGGTATAGATGCGCTCGGAGATTTCAACCCGATTCCTGATGATTCGCGCCTGATCGGCCAATAGTTGCATCTGCTGGTACAATTGGGCTAATTGGATGTCTGTTTGCTGCCGCATGGCCAGGAGCGCCCTGCTTTTTACTTTGCCTACATCCTCCGGGCGGATTATAGCCCCGCCCGCAGTATGAGCGTATTCCATTAGGCCCGGATTTTGGGCGATTTTTTCGTCTTCGCTGTTGTGTTTCATATCAGTGGCATTAACCCGCCAAAATTAAGGATTGTTTGGTCTTGGCAGGAATTTGGTACCCGATCTATTTTTCTTTAAGCATTCCAACCTATTCAAGCGATTTGCCGACCTTTGGGTTTTGAATCTCTCCGATGACCATCTGGATCACAAATAAAACCAAAATTGCGCATGAGCCACCCCCTGGCCATCCCTACTTTCTAGCCGCCTATACCTTTGCCAGGGATTGGCTGAATGGGAAAGATGAAATTGTCCTGAAAACCTCCGGATCCACGGGTGTTCCGCAGCCCATTCCATTGTTGAGGAAGCAATTGGTGGCATCCGCCAAAATGACAGGTAGGGCCTTAGACTTAGGGGAGAATACCCGAGCCCTTATCTGTTTGAATGTAGCGTACATTGCCGGAACCATGATGCTGGTTAGGAGTTTGGAGCTACACTGGGAAATGGTACTAGTGGAACCCAGTAGCAATCCGCTGGAAGCTTTTACTGCGCAAGACTCGTTTGATTTTGTGGCGATGGTACCCATGCAGGTAGCCACCATTCTAAAAAATCCCCGGACGGCCGCCCTACTGGAAAACTGCGGCAAGGTACTCATTGGCGGAGCGCCGGTGTCAGCCTCCTTGCTGGAAGAAATTCAAAAATGCCCGACCCCGATGTACCAAAGCTACGGGATGACCGAAACGGTTTCCCACGTGGCCCTTCGACGACTAAACGGGCCAACTGCCCAAACAGACTACCACGTTTTGGATGGAATAAAAATAGGAGCCGATGCTAGAGGCTGCCTGCATGTTCAGGGGGAAGTCACTAATTCTCAAACCATCCAAACCAATGATTTAGTTCTAATCACCTCTGAACACACCTTTCAATGGCTTGGCCGGGCAGATTCTGTGATCATTTCGGGAGGGGTCAAAATCCATCTGAATGAGGTGGAAGCCCAGGTGCTGGCAGCGGCGGCTTTGGATATGGACATCAATTTTTTTGCCTGGTACGTTTTGGACGATACCCTTGGCCAAAAACTTGTGCTATTCGTCGAAGGTACCCCTAATGCTTTTGATCTTGAAAAATTAAAAGTAAAATTAAAGCAGGAGATGAACCCCTACCTCATCCCAAAAGAGATTTACTTTGTACCGCGCTTCCAACTGACCCCCACCGCAAAACTTGATAAAATTGCTACTTCTACTGATTATTTTAACCACCTCTTATGACAACCAATACACCCGCCTGGTCAACAGCTAAAATTAAATTTCAGACGGCCGCCAATATTCCGGCCCCCTATGCCTACTTCTATACCATCGAATTAGGCTGGACAGGGGTTGAGATGGATGCAAAGCTAGTTTTGGACTATCTGGACCGCGATCAGCTGGATGAAGAATCCATTCTTGATGAAGGCTTTACCATGGATGATGACTATTCCTGGCAAGGTAAACTACCTCAGGAATGGAATACCGAATTGATTTCCAGACTAAATACTGAAAAACTGAGCGAACAAAATGACATTTCTGAAAATGAAAATTTCATAGAAGTTGAATTTCAGGATGGGTCCGGAAAAACGGAACGTCAGTATCCGGTAGACGGCGAGGAGTGGGATTATTTTCAGCATGAGTTCTTACAGGCCATCTATGAAATATCCGAAAAGGAGTTGCCTTTTCAAATGACTTACCTGGAAATAGACCACGGAAATAAGTTGAATCTCATGGTCAGGGCAGAATTTGCCACCCGATTACTTTCTATACAGGTCAATGAGGATGAGCCAAAGGCAATGCCCTGGGAGCTGACGCGGGAGGTTATGGAAACCGTTTTCCGAGCCGATTTTCTCGCCGAATACGCACTGGACAGGTTACCAAAAACGGACGGCAAATACGTAAATACGGGCGATGACCTTTGGTACAAGTTTGGCGAATCTCTGGTAGAGCCCGCTCCGAAAAGTAAGATTTTGCCCAAAATCGTGGCCTTGCTGGATCGCCTACGCTAAAAAGTCATTAGAAATATCAGACTGATTCAATTCATCGCGAAGGTCGGAAAGAATGCTTTTTAGTTTGGTTAGGGAGGTCGTGAAAGGGGGGAGGGTAAGGCTAATGAAGGCCTTTACTTCCCATACTTCCAGTACATCCCGGATGGCAATCTCCGTATCCTGGATATTCTCCTGATCAGATTTCAAAAAAAGTACACCTTTGTTCTTTACCTGGTTGTAGGAAATTCGGGTGATGACCCCGAGTTGTTTGGTTACCAGGATGTACCTTGATCCGTCCTTGATTTCGTACCAGTTCTTGGTAAAGGTACCGATGAGCAAGGCACCGGGGTAGATAAAATCCTCACCCGCCTCGAAGGCACGATAGTGCCCGGACGGAAGGGTAGGTAATCGGAAAACGGGTAACTGTTGCAGAAAGGTAGTGTTCTGGTAGTTCTTTAGGTACTCGTCGAGTTGATTGGAGCGAACGAGCTGAATTGTCTGTTGGGGTGGAGCAGGCTCCATTTGGGGTTGGATTGGGCCTGATTTTACCTCGTCATAATGATTATTGAAACGCATCGTCTCCACTTTCTCGGCCGCCTGGGCAGGGGCGGGTTGCTGAACATATTTCTCCTGACGTACCGGCTTCAAGGTAATGGGCCTGGCGACCAGCCGAAGGGTAGGCCGGGGTGGTTGAAAACGAGCGATGACGGCAGAAAGCGGTTGAGGCGCGGTGGGGGTGGCTTCCCTCATCAACGGGGAAACGGGCGACAGGGAGGCCGGATTGAAGGGTAACCCAAGATCCGGCGTTTCGCGGAGTTTTCTCAGGTCATTTTTTAGCAAATTATCGACCGTCACCCCAAAGGAGTGAGCCATGTTTTTTAGGTTGGTCAGATTTGGATTCGCTCGTGCCTCTTCGTAAGCGCCCAAAAGCGACCGTTTAATGCCAATTTTACGCGCAAATTGCTCCTGAGTCAGGCCATTCAGCCGACGGAGGTACTTAATATTATTACTAACGATACTCATACCGGCCACAAAATAAATTTGTCCCAGCTAATTGACAAAATTTTTAGTAAAAAGCAAAGACTTAGACGTATTGACTGGTATTTTTATAAACTTATCCTAAAATTTTGTTGTTTTAACTGGATACTTCATTCCTACCCTATGATTCAACCCGCCCCCATCTCCTCCTCCGCTCAGATAGTACGAGAGGTATTCTTCATGCAGCAACGGAACGCCCTGCTCCTCAAAAAATCCAGTGCGGAGGACCGGATCAATCGCCTCAAAAAGTTGCAATCCTACCTTCTCGCCCATTTGTCGGAGGCTAAACAAGCCACTTACGATGATTTCAAGAAACCGGAAATGGAGACCATGCTTGGGGAAATCTACGGACTGAATGGAGAGCTGAACTATACCATCAAGAACCTCAAACGCTGGCTTAAACCCCAACGGGTGGGTACCCCACTGAGCGCCATTGGTACATCCAGCTACATCCAGCATGAGGCCAAAGGAGTAGCCCTCATCATTTCGCCTTGGAATTATCCCATAAGTTTAGCCTTGAAACCGCTGGTTTCAGCCATTGCGGCAGGCTGTACGGCCATTATCAAACCTTCGGAGCATACGCCGCACTCTTCGGCCTATGTCCAGCAGGTAATCAGTGCCTGCTTTCCTCCGGAAGAGGTAGCCGTAGTGGAAGGTGATGCAGAACTAGCCAAAACTCTCCTTGAATTACCTTTCAATCATATCTTTTTTACGGGTAGCCCCGCCATTGGAAAGGTGGTGATGAAGGCCGCCGCCGAGCACTTGACCTCGGTAACGCTGGAACTTGGCGGAAAATCACCCTGTGTAATTGATCAAACGGCCGATTTGAAGACTACTGCCCAAAAAGTGGCCTGGGGTAAGTTTTTGAACAATGGTCAAACCTGCATTGCCCCGGATTATGTGCTGGTGCATCGGTCGGTAAAGCGATCCTTTATCGAGGAGATGCGAAAGGTGATTGGTGAGATGTACCAAACCGAAGCAGGGGGGATAGAGGCTTCGGCTAGTTATTGCCGGATTGTGAACGACCGCCATTTTGATCGGTTGAATACCTATTTGGTCGAGGCGGTAGAAGGGGGAGCGGTTGTGGAAGTAGGGGGGAAAACGAACGCGGCCCAACGATTTATGGAACCTACGCTCCTGACGGGGGTCAATGACTCCATGAAACTTATGGAAGAAGAAATTTTTGGACCGTTACTTCCCATTCTGGAATATGGTGACCTCGACGAAGCTATTACCTACATCAACCAACGGGATAAGCCGCTGGCGCTCTATATAAATAGTAAAGATTCAAAAACCGTGGACAAACTTCTGGAAAGTACCTCTGCCGGGGATGCGTTGGTGAATGAATTCCTCTTGCAATTTGCCCATCATGAATTACCCTTTGGGGGGGTAAACACCAGTGGCATCGGGAAGTCAAACGGATATTTTGGATTTCAAGAATTCTCAAACGCCAAAGGCGTCCTCACGCGTAGATTTGGCACGATGCGGTTCTTGTACCCTCCCTATACTGACCGAATCAACAAACTAATCAATTGGGCAGTAAAGTATGTGTAGGGTAAGGGTATATGTAGGATAGGTTAGAGAGGCAGTTGGAATAAATGCCTCTGCCTTTGTGAATCAAAGAATCGTTCAGGGGTACCCAGGTTACGGATAAATTTCTTTACGGGTAGCTTTAAAGGTGTTGGTCAATAGCCCGCAGATGGTCATGAGACCAACACCACCCGGTACCGGAGTAATGTAGCTGGTTTTGGGCGCCACATCGCTAAAATTGACGTCACCTTTCAGGGCGAAGCCACTTTTCTTAGTCGCATCGGGTACTCTTGTAATGCCTACATCAATGACCACGGCACCTTCCTTCACATAGTCGGAAGTGACGAATTCTGCCCGTCCCAGGGCGACCACCAGGATATCGGCCGATTGACAGATTTCTTTTAGATTCTTGGTTTTGCTATGACAAATGGTCACGGTCGCGTTGCCAGGGTAGGTGTTGCGCTGCATCAGAATACTCATCGGAAGGCCGACAATTTGGCTTCTACCAATCACCACGCAATGCTTGCCGCTAGTTTCGATATTGGCCCGTTCCAACATAACCAAAATACCGAACGGAGTGGCTGAAAGGTAGGCGGGAAGTCCCTTGCACATGCGGCCGACATTGATCGGATGAAACCCATCCACATCTTTGGAGGGCTTTATGGCTTCCATGATGGTGTTCTCGGAAATGTGGTCCGGCAGGGGAAGTTGCACAATAAACCCATCCACGTCCGGGTCATTGTTCAGTCGGGCGACGGCTTCCAGTACCTCCGGCTCGGTGGCGTTGGAGCCCAATCGTACTAGGGTGGAGGTGAATCCCACCTGCTCACAACTTTTGATTTTGGAGGCAACGTAGGTTTCACTAGCGCCGTCCTCACCCACCAAGATGGCCGCCAAGTGTGGTTTTTTGCCGCCCTGAGCTACCCATTCTTCCACTTGAAGTTTTATTTCGTCCTTAATGACCGAAGAAATAGCCTTGCCATCCAAAAGTTGCATACCGAGTAAGAAGTAGTTTTTTGATTTTTATTACAAATACGTCATGGGGTCTTCCGCTACCCGAATATTGGCGTGCAGCGAATTGAGACGCTTGCATGTCCGAGTCCTCAATTTCAAAATCCCAAATTGAAAAGTTTGCTTCCATGTGATTTTTTTGAACGGATTTTGGAATGGATACCACATCGTGCTGAAGGGCCCAACGAATAAGGACTTGAAAGGGTGATTTTCCCGTTTTCTCGGCAATCTTAGTCAAAGTCTCATTGTCCTTTTCCTTGCCCCTCACCAATGGGGAATACCCCTCGGGCTGAATACCCTTTTCTTTACAATAGGCGAGTAGTTCTGGAAAATACAGGAAGGGGCTCATTTCAAACTGATTGACGGCGGGTACCACCGTGGCGTACGAAAATAGTTCTTCCAGGTGGGGTACATAATAATTCGAAACCCCGATGGCCCGGACCCTTTTTTCCTGGTACAGTTTTTCCAGAGCTAGCCAAGTTTCTTTCCGATGCTCGCGTACCGGCCAATGGATAAGGTACAAGTCAAGGTAATCGGTTTGTAGTTTATTGAGGCTTCTTTCAAAAGCCGCCAACGTCGATTGAAAGCCCTGTTCGTGGTTATAAACCTTGGAGGTAATGAACAGTTCTTCCCTGGGCAGTCCGCTGTCTTTAACACCTTGCCCTACTTCCTCCTCATTTTCGTATACACTAGCCGTATCGAGAAGCCGATAGCCAGTTTCGATCCCTAATACAACTGCCCGCCTAACTTCATTTTTCTCGCCGGGGGCATACAAGCCAAGACCCAGCCGCGGCATTTCAATTCCATTATTTAGTTGAACGGTTTTTTCCATTGCCTATTCTGTTGTTTTTACCAGGGTATCAAATAGAATTTTTGCCCCTATCGTTGCTTTTTCCTGAATAAAATGCATGCTTTTGCTCATCCGTATATCCGGTTTGTAGGGGTCAATAACGTAAACCGGGGCTCCGGCCCGCACGTAGTACACCAGACCTGCCGCCGGGTATACCGCCAAGGATGTACCTATGACCACGAAAATGTCGGCATCTTCCGCAATTTGCATGGCCTCCGACATCATTGGAACCTCCTCACCAAACCACACGATATGGGGTCGAAGTTGGCTCCCATCCTCGCATAAATCCCCTTTTTTGAGCTCCCAGCCTTCAATGTCGTAAATCAGATCGGGATTAAGGCTACTCCGACTCTTAAACAATTCACCGTGCAAATGAAGTACCCGACTGGAGCCCGCCTTTTCGTGCAGGTGATCTACATTTTGGGTGATAATATTTACTTCAAAGTACTTTTCGAGGTCTACCAGAATTCGGTGGGCAACGTTGGGCTCCACCGAAAGTGCCTGTTTTCTTCGCTCATTATAGAATTGAAGCACCAGATCCTGGTTTCGGGCCCAGGCCTCTGGGGTCGCCACATCCTCCACCCGGTGGTTTTCCCACAATCCACCGCTGTCGCGGAAAGTCCTTATTCCACTTTCGGCACTGATCCCCGCTCCCGATAGCACCACGAGCTTTTTCATAGGGTACCTTTATTTTTTTACCTTTTTTGCCTTAGCCTTTGGTTTGGCCTTAGCCTTGGCGGCTGGTTGTTCCTCCGTTCCTTCGGCCAGTTTTACCACATCCTCATAGGTGAGCTTGATGGGCTCCACATCCCTGGGAATCTTGATGTTGCGCTTCCCAAACGAAATATAGGGTCCGTATTTTCCATTCAAAACCTTCACATTCGGATTTTCATCGTATTCTCTGATGGTCCGGTTGCTTTCGGTTTTCCGTTTTTCCAGAATTATTTCTATCAGGCGATCCTCGGTAACCGCCATGGGATCGTCAGTGGGTGCCAGAGAATAAAACTTGGAATCATGCTTTACATAGGGACCGTACTTGCCGATATTTACCACCATCGCCTTGTCCTCGTAGAAACCTACCTCGCGGGGAAGCTTGAACAATTCCATGGCTTCATCCAACGTAATAGTTTCCATGAGCTGCCCTTTCATCAAGCTGGCGAACTTTGGCTTTTCCTCATCTTCCGCATCACCGATCTGAACATATGGTCCGTATTTACCGATTCGGACAGTCACTTTCTTACCCGTATGGGATCTTCCCCAAGTTCACGGGAAGTAAGGCTACGGTCGATTTCTTCCCCTTCGGCATCGGCTACCTTTTTATGGAAGTCGTGTATAGAAGTCATTGATCATATCCTGCCACGGAAGTTGTCCATCGGCGATATGGTCAAAATCTTTTTCAACACTAGCCGTAAAAGAATAATCAACAATATCCTGGAAATTGGCTAACCAGAAAGTCATTCACGACCATTCCGGTACTGGTAGGGAAAAGTTTAGATTTTTCGGTTCCATAACTTTCCTTATTGACCTTACTTTGAATTTCATCGTTTGTTAAGGGTCATCTCCTTGAACTCACGTTCCTGTTCCTGGACGGTCTTCTTTAATCACGTATTCGCGTCTGATAATCGTAGAAATCGTCGGCGCGTAAGTAGATGGACGTCCGATGCCCATTTCTTCCAGTTTTTTCACCAGACTCGCTTCCGTATAGCGGGGCGGATTACGGGTAAAACGTTCCGTTGCTTTCATATCGGCCAGGTTCAGGATCTGATTGATGTTCAAAGGAGGAAGCATTCCTTTTTGCTCTTCATCCTCATCATCGCTCGATTCGAGATATACCTTTAAGAAACCCTTCAAACTTGATCACCTCACCTTGGGCAACCAGTTCTTCCGTTGTGGTAGAAATACCAATCGTTGCCGTTGTTCTTTCCAGCTGTGCATCAGCCATTTGAGAAGCAATCGCACGTTTCCAGATCAGTTCGTAAAGACGTTGCTCATTGCGGTCGCTGCTTCCTGCCAGCGTAGAGAAGTCGGTTGGACGAATGGCTTCGTGAGCTTCCTGTGCCGATTCATTTCTTGGTTTTGAAAATCCGTTTGAAAATAGTATTCAGTCGCCGTATTCCTTTGTAATCTGTTCCCGGGCTTTTTCCATCGCTTCTTCCGACAAATTCGTCGAATCGGTACGCATGTAGGATATTTTACCAGCTTCGTATAGCCTCTGGGCAACGGTCATTGTTTGGGACTACCGAAAAGCTCAGTTTACGGGAAGCTTCCTGTTGTAAAGTAGAAGTTGTAAATGGCGGTGCAGGTGTTTTTTTAGCTGGTTTTACTTCAAGATTTTTAATTGAGAAAGTCGCTCCGATACATTTTTCGAGAAATTCTTCGGCATCGCTCCTCGGTCTGCAAAGTTCTTGGCAAGCTCGGCATTCAGAACTTTACCATTTCCCAAGATCAAAGTGAGCCGTGACTTTAAAGCTTCCTTTTGCTTTGAAGGCATCAATTTCCCGCTCACGCTCCACAATAATACGTACAGCCACCGACTGCACACGTCCTGCGGAAAGATTCGATTTTCCAATTCGTATTTTTTTCCAAAGTACCGGCGAAAGTTCATAACCCACCAGCCGATCCAGAATACGGCGTGCCTGCTGTGCGTTCACCAGATCTACATCAATAATCCGCGGCTTGCAGATTGCATTTTGCAGGGCCGTTTTGGTAATTTCCCGAAATACGATACGTTTGGTGTCATCCGGTAATCCCAGTGCTTCTTTCAAGTGCCACGAAATAGCTTCTCCTTCGCGGTCATCGTCCGTTGCGAGCCACACTTCGTGCGCCTTTGGCGAGTTTTTTTAACTCATTAATGACCTTTACTTTATCAGCTCGAAATCTCGTAAGACGGCTGAAAACCATTTTCTACATCGACACCCATATCATGCTCGGGAAGGTCACGGACGTGACCAAAACTGGACTTGACCGTAAAGTCTGCTCCCTAAATAATTTTCAATGGTTTTGGCCTTCGCCGGTGACTCTACGATCACCAGATTTTTTGACATAATAGGATAGTTTAATGATTTGTAAAATGGTGCTTTGCCGGCTTCAAATATAGAGTAGATTCTTTCAAAAGATAAACCGGGTGGGTAATTGGATTGTTCCAGGTGACCAAATAATGCCTTTTTCTTAGAATCTTAAAATTTGAATTATTTGACCAACACCCTTGAAATTCAAGCGATATAACTAAATGGTTTTGAACAAATTTAAGAAAATTAGTTTGGAATATTGTTGAAATTGTAAAATGGTAAGGCCTAAAATCGGTGAAATTTTGTACTTTTAGGCTGTTTAGAAATCTAACTCTTTATCAGAATCAAATAACATTATGGCATTTGACTTAGACATGATTAAGGGCGTTTATGCCCGCATGCAGGAAAGAATCGAAGCTGCTCGTAAAATAGAAGGTCGGCCTTTGACTTTGGCAGAAAAAATATTGTATTCCCACTTATGGGAAGGCAATGCCTTCACAAGTTTACGAAAGAGGAAAATCTTACGTGGATTTTGCACCCGACCGCGTAGCCATGCAGGATGCTACCGCCCAAATGGCCCTTCTGCAATTTATGCAGGCAGGTCGGCCACAAGTTGCGGTACCTTCCACCGTTCACTGCGATCACCTGATTCAGGCCGAAGTAGGTGCTGCCAAGGATTTGGAAATTGCAAAAAACAAAAATAAAGAAGTATATGATTTCCTGGCTTCGGTATCCAATAAATACGGTATCGGTTTCTGGAAACCAGGTGCTGGTATCATTCACCAGGTAGTTTTGGAAAACTACGCGTTTCCGGGTGGTATGATGATCGGTACCGATTCGCACACGCCCAATGCGGGTGGATTGGGTATGATCGCCATCGGTGTAGGTGGTGCGGATGCCAGCGATGTGATGTCAGGACTGGCCTGGGAATTGAAAATGCCGAGACTGATCGGTGTAAAACTGACCGGAAAACTGAGTCGGCTGGGCTTCGGCCAAAGACGTTATTCTGTGGGTAGCGGGTCAGCTGACCGTAAAAGGTGGTACGGGCTATATCGTGGAATACTTTGGCGAAGGAGCTGAAAGTCTGTCGGGTACCGGTAAAGGTACCATCTGTAACATGGGTGCCGAAATTGGTGCGACAACCTCGATTTTCGCCTATGATGAAAAAATGGCGCGATTACCTGCGCTCAACCGAGCGGGCCGATATAGCCGATGCTGCTGACTGAAGTGAAAGCACATTTACGTGCCGATGAAGAAGTATTATGCGAATCCTGCTGAATACTACGATCAACTTATTGAACTCGATCTTTCGACACTGGAACCGCACATCAACGGTCCGTTTACGCCCGATCTGGCGTGGCCGCTTTCCAAATTTGCCACAGGCCGTAAGAGAAAACAACTGGCCTGAGCGCTTGGAGGTAGGTTTGATCGGTTCCTGTACCAACTCATCTTACGAAGACATGACCCGTGCGGCTTCGGTGGCAGATCAGGCTTCGGAGAAAAATATCAAGACCAAAGCCGAATTTACCATTACTCCGGGTTCGGAACTGGTTCGGTTTACGGCTGAACGCGATGGATTTCTGGATACGTTTGAGAAAATCGGCGGAGTAGTACTGGCCAATGCCTGTGGACCCTGTATCGGTCAGTGGGCGCGTCATATGGATGATCCAACGCGGAAAAACTCGATCATCACTTCCTTCAACCGGAATTTCGCCAAACGTAACGACGGTAACCCCAAGCACACACGCGTTTGTGGCTTCGCCCGAAATCGTGACGGCCTTTGCCATTGCCGGTGACTTGACGTTTAATCCGCTGACCGACACGCTGACCAATGAAGATGGCGTAGAGGTGATGCTGGACGAGCCACAAGGTATCGAGCTTCCAATTCAGGGATTTGCCGTTGAAGATGCCGGATATCAGGCACCCGCCGAAGATGGAATCGGCGTGCAGGTATTGGTAGTCCCGACATCGGATCGTCTTGCAATTGCTCGATCCGTTTCAAAGCTTGGGAAGGTACAGACCTCAAAGGTTTGAAATTGTTGATCAAAGCAAAAGGCAAGTGTACGACCGATCATATTTCGATGGCTGGTCCCTGGTTGAAATACCGTGGTCACCTGGACAATATTTCCAATAACATGCTGATTGGTGCGGTAAACTTCTTATAACGAGAAAACCAACATCGTTAAAAACCAATTGACCGGTGAATACGGTGAAGTACCTGCTACCCAACGGATTTACAAAGCAGAAGGTATCGGAACGATCGTGGTGGGTGACGAAAACTATGGAGAAGGTTCTTCCACGTGAGCACGCGGCCATGGAACCCCGTCTTCCTGGGTGTTCGGGCCATCCTGGTAAAATCATTTGCCCGTATTCACGAAACCAACCTGAAAAAGCAGGGAATGCTGGCCTTGACCTTTGCCAATCCTGCCGATTACGATAAAATTCAGGAAGACGATACGATTGATATTAACGGGCTTGCCTTCGTTTGCGCCGGGTAAGCAACTCACCGTATTGCTGCACCACAAAGATGGATACGACCGATGAGGTTCCGGTAAATCATACCTACAATGATCAACAAATCGAATGGTTTAAGGCCGGTTCGGCCTTGAATATTATTCGGAAAATGGTCGAATCAAAATCCTGATCGCCACTTTTTTCCTAAGTTGTATGTGATCCTGGCCTATGAGGCCAGGATCATTTTATTTTTAAGGATTAATTTTCCCGGGAAGTGCGGAATAGATTTTTTGCTACCCATCTTTGTATTTTTATTATCCCCGAGTATTTCGGCAACTAGCTAACCTTAACCCATGCGTGTAATTACTGCCCTTATTTTTATATTAAGTTGCTCCTTGCTGGCGCAATCGGGATATTCCCAGACAGATTCCCTAAAAACCAATCAGCTGGAACAAGTGACGGTTCAGGCTTTCGAATCCAATCGAACCATCCTGGAAACTACGGCTTCGGTAGGGATTGTAAGCCCTGCACTCTTGGATAGGTACTCTACCAATACGTTCACCAATGCCGTGAATTCGATTCCGGGCGTGAGAATGGAGGAGCGGTCGCCGGGTAGTTACCGGTTTTCGGTTCGGGGGAGTTTACTTCGCTCGCCGTTTGGCGTGCGTAACGTAAAATTCTACTGGAACGGAATCCCATACACTGATGCGAATGGGAACACACCCCTTAATTCATTGGATTACGCCTCCATTGATCGCATGGAAATAATTAAAGGGCCGGGCAGCAGCGTGTATGGTGCCGGAACGGGTGGGGTTGTTTTAATGTCGACCGCAAATCCGGGCAACCAAAATAAGGTGGAACAATCGGTTGGGTTTGGCAAATACGGCTTTCAGTCAAGAAACACCTCCCTGACTATCGGCGATGTGAACGTACGGTATGGCCATCAGGAACAGGATGGGTATCGGCAGCAAAGCGGAATGGTGCGCGATGTGGTTCAATTCACTTCCTCCTCGCGCATCGGGAAAAAAGCGACCCTCTCTTTGTTGGGTATGTATTCGGATTTGCACTATCAAACCCCAGGGGGGATCAATTTGGATCAATACAAAAAAGATCCGACCCTGGCCCGTCAGCCAACGGCCACCGTTCCGGGTAGTGTAGGTCAAAATGCCGGGATCTATACCCGATATTCTTTTTGGGGAATTCAGCACAAGTTGCCCCTCTCGACCCACTGGGATCAGGCGGTGTCGGTGTACATTGCGCACCAACGATTTTGCCAATCCCTTCATTACCAATTATGAAAAGCGCGATGAGCAAGGACTAGGGGGGCGGAATGTGTGGACGTACTCAAAATATTTTGGTTCGACGAGCGTGCAGTGGACGAGCGGGTTTGAATGGCAGTATGGCAAATCCAGCCAGAGAAACTACGGGAACAACAAAGGTATACCCGCTGCTTTTCTGACTTCGGAGGATATCCGCAGCAAAGGTCTGAGTGTATTTTCCCAGGCCGAATTCCGATTTCTGGAAAGTTTTACCCTTAATGCTGGGGCAAGCTACAATACGTACGAATACGGCTACGAGCGCTTTTTCCCGGTGCCGTATTCCAAAGAAAACAGAAAGTTCGATCCGATTGTGAGTCCAAGAATTGCCCTAAACAAAACCTTTTGGCAAAAATATTCGGTTACCGCTTCGGTAAGTTCGGGGTACTCTCCACCGACCTTGCAGGAGGTTCGCCCCTCGGCGGGCGGGTTTCGAACCGATCTGAAACCAGAAGCGGGGATCAACAAGGAAATTTCTTTCCGGCGGGCCGGAGACCGACTGAATGCTAGCCTTACGGCATATCAATTCAATCTGAGGGAGACGATCGTCCGAAGATCCAACGAAGCTGGCGCGGAATTTTTTGTAAATGCGGGAAGAACAGATCAAAAAGGATTGGAATGGGCGGTATACTACGATCTGATTCGATCCGCTGGCTTTATTCAAAATTTAAAAATCTGGAATTCGGGTACCTTGCTATCCTACCAGTACAAATCCTACCAACAGGGTACCACTGATTTGAGCGGCAAAAAATTACCGGGCATTCCTTCTTTTTCCCAAAACACCGGACTTGACCTCTACTTAACAGGTGGGATCTCGGCTTTTGTGACCTATCAACAGGCCGATAAGGTCTTTCTAAACGATGCCAATACCGTAGAAGCTCCTCCCTACCAGCAAGTGCTAGTGAAACTGAGCTGGAAAAAAGGGTGGGGTTCTCACCTATACACCGAGGTGTCGGCTAGTTCGGAGTGGGTGAAGGCCGAGATTTACAGCCTGGGCTACGATTTGAATGCATTTGGAAACCGATATTTCAACGGTGCCCCAAAACAAAACCAATGGGTGGGAATCAAGGCAGGTTGGAAATGGTAAAGCCTCTACCGAAAAACATTGACAATACTATTGGCACCCAGAAATAGAGTGATCAAAAACACACCGATCAGCGCTATATTTTGCCAGCGTGAATTAAGGTAGGTTTTGGGAATAATGGCGGAGTCGTTGACGCAGCGAAACAGTTGCCACGTGACTAAGGGTAGGAGTAAGCCGTTGGCTATTTGGGCCATCAAAATAACCGGAATGGGTTTGAATTGAAGGATTCCAAAAATCACCCCGGTGAGCAACACGCCTTTCCAGACCCATCCAGCCTGCCGATCCGTTGCCGAAAGCAAGGACTTGGCCGTAATGGACGCGGCCAGGGGCGCTGTTATCAATGAGGTAAACCCGGCCCCAAAGAGCCCTACCGCGTACAGGAATTCGCCCCATTTACCCAGGCGGGCACCGAGCACGTTGGCGGCGTTCTGAAAACTGAATTCACCTTCAATGAGGGTACCTGCCACCAGAATGGCCATGGAAATAAGGCCCCCAATGCTCACCGCCAGAATAATCCCCTGCCTCATTTCTGATACCGATTGACCTTTCCCGATCCCAGAGCCCAAGAAGAGATTATAGGGTACGATGGTGGTGCCCACGAGTCCGGTAATAAGGAGGGCTGAGTTGGGGGGAAATTGAGGGACAAGGCTATGTTGGAGCAGGAGGACGGGCCCCTGATCAGCTTGGGTGCTGACCAGGAGAAAGGCAAAGCCCAAAATAAAAACAATGATTCCGAGGAGCCTGGGGAGTAAATTGGTATTCCGGATGGCCAAAAGTGAAAAAGCTATCCCCCCCAGGATAGCACTATTCACCCAACCTGGTACCTGATACAGCAGGTTTAACCCGGCTACTGCTCCCAGCAGATTCCCCGCCTCGTAGGCCGCACAGCCCAAGATCACGCCCCCAGCCACCAACCGACTGATCCAAAGTCCCTTTTGGCCGTGGCGTTTCACGATGATTTCTCCCAGGGTCAGGGAGGAGGCAAGGGTAAGTCTGGCGGCTGTTTCTTGCAAAAGGATCGTGGCCAGGGTGGAGAAAGTCAACGCCCAAAGTAGGGAGGTACCAAAAGTAGAACCTGCCAAAGAACAGGTGGTCACGGTGCCAGGACCAATGAAAGCGGCAGAGATCACCGACCAGAATAGCATTCGGGAAAACCCGTTTTTGAGGGCGACTGTCTTCATGGGAAAGCAGCAAAGGCTGGATCACCGTACCCACCCCCGCCGGGGGTTTCTATCACTATTCGGTCACCGGAGTACACGTGATTGCTGCAAATTCCGGGACATTGCTCCACTTTTCCGTCGGCGCGCAGAATGGTCTGTTCGGAGGTTTTGCCGGACCCACCTCCCGCCATCCCGTAGGGGGCGAAGTAGCGGTGTTGGGAAAGCAAGGTAATATCCATTTCTTCCAGAAATTCTATTTCTCGCACCAACCCATCACCGCCATGCCATTTTCCCGCCCCACCCGAATGGGGCCGTAACGCAAACCGGTTGATCCGAACGGGGTATCTTCTTTCAAGTTCCTCTGTATCAGTTATGCGGGTGTTGGTCATGTGCTGATGTACCCCCGATCGGCCGTGAAATCCTTCACCCGCCCCGGTGCCTCCTCCGATAGTTTCGTAATAACCCAGGTGGTCATTCCCAAACAGGAAATTGTTCATCGTTCCCTGGCTACACGCGGCTAATTCAAAGGCCTTCAATAAGGTATCTACCAGGCGTTGGCTTACCTCGGTGTTGCCACCAACCACAGCCGGACAAAAGTTGGCATCGTCTACGAAATCGGGATGCAGCAACGAATTGGGAGGGAGGCTGATCCTGACCAAATTCATCAGGCCGTCATTCAAAGGAATATCCTTGTCAATCAGCAACCTCAACACATACAAGATGGCACTATGGAGAATGGAAAGATTGGCATTCAGGTTAAAGGGATGGACGTGGGAGGTATTTTTAAAGTCAAAATGAAGGCTTTTGGGAGTAACCTCAATCTTGACCGAAATCCGGTGGCCATCGTCGAGGAATTCGGTTGCGGTTAATTTTCTTCCTTCAAAGGGTTGAATAGCAATTTCCAACTGGCTTTGCGCATTGCTTTTGAGCAAGTCCATGAAGTAAGCCACCCGTTCGGTGCCAAATCGATCCACCAGGGCGATCAGATCTTCTTGCCCTTTTTCCAGCGAAGAGAGAGCGGCAATAATATCGGCTTCGTTCTCCGCCCACATGCGGGTAGGATAGGGGCCCTCGTTGAACAACGACCGGATGGTACCCCACTGCTTCACCCCGTTTTTTACCAGGTATTGCGGTAGGATCACTACCCCTTCCTGGTACAAAAACTGGGCATCCGTGGGCATAGAGCCCGGACGGGAACCACCGATTTCGGCGTGGTGGGCCCGATTGATGACGTACCCTAGCAGTTGGTTTTGATTGGAAAATACGCCGGCGAGCAACGTCACGTCGGGTAGGTGGGAGCCCCCGTATTTGGGGTGGTTAGTGATAATCACGTCCCCCGGACCGATGGAAATGACTTCTTTTATCAAACGAGCGCACAAGCCCAAACTCCCTAAATGGACCGGAATGTGGGGAGCGTTAACGAGCAAATGGGCCTCTGGATCGAGCAGAGCACAGGAAAAATCCAATCGCTCTTTTACATTGACGGAAAAGGCAGTGCGTTGTAGCTGAGCGCCCATTTCCTCAGCAATGGCATAAAATCGATTGGTGAAAAGTTCGAGTTCAACCGCTTCCGGTTGCAGACTGCTGGTGTGATCTAGCTTGTCCCCGGTGTGGGTCAGGAGTAAATCCAGGGAAGGTTGTACCTCAAATTTCCAATTGTCGGGAAGGTAGGCGGTTGAGCTGGGAGCAACTATGACGCAGGGGCCCACGGCAAAATTTCCGGAGGTAAGCGTGGGCCATTCGTAGATAGGGAGTGGCTCTGATTGAAAAGAGACTTTTAATTGCCTGGCCGGTTCGGCTAATTCAGCCTCAGAAGGAGGCGGCGGGAGGAGGGAGAGCTCTTTTTTCTCCTGCATCATCACCCGCAAACTTTCTACTTCTATTTCCTTATTTTCGGGTAGGTATCCGTATAGTTTTTGGTACTTCGATCTGAAAAGCTCGATGGTTTCTTCGTTTTTCCAATCCACTTCCAGGGCAGTTTCCTGGCCCACGTACCGAAGGAAAAGTGTACAAAACCCAGGCTCAATGGCGCTCACTCCATCTTCCTGCCTTAGCTGGGTGGTCAAACTCTCCTGCATGGCCCATATCCATTTCTTGATGGAGTCCTGGCAGGTAGCATACGGCAATAATACCTGACGGGTCGCCAACCTACTGATGGTAGCCTGTCCAATACCGGCCGCACTAAACAAACCGGCTTGATACGGGATAATGACTTTCTGGATGGATAACAATTCGGCCAGCTGGCAGCCATGGAGGCCACCGGCCCCCCCAAAGGTCACCAACGAATATTCAGCTGGATCGGCTCCTTCGGCTACGGAAATCTTCCGTATGGCCTCGGCCATCTTCTCATTAATAATTGTTTCCAGGCCTTTTAATACGTCCAGTCCATTCAGCGTATTTCCAGTTTTGAAGGTAATTTCATCAATAAGAGTATACAGCGCCTCCGATGCGTATTCTGGACTAATAGGAATTTCAAATTGACTGGTTTCCAATTTTCCCAGTAACAGGTTGACATCCGTAATGGTCAAAGGCCCGCCCGCTCCGTAACAGGCAGGACCCGGCGAGGCACCCGCACTCTGGGGACCCACGCGCAGGGTATAACCATCGTACCAGCAAACCGATCCCCCCCCCGCCGCCACGGTCTCGATGGCAAAACAGGGATTCATCAGCTCGTAGTTTTCAATCTTGGTGAGGTAGTTAAGGCCGGCTCTGCCGTTAATGCGGGCGGTATCCGTGCTGGTACCGCCCATGTCGAAAGTGAGTACCTTGGGAAAACCTAGCTCCTGGGCGAGCTGCGAGGCGGCAATAATCCCACCGGCGGGTCCGCTCAGCAAACTATCCTTGGCTCGGTACCCTTCCCGTTGGACGAGCCCGCCCGCGCTGGTCATGACCTGAATTAGAACAGGCCCCAGACTGGACTTAATATTGCTGAGGTAAGTGGAGATGATGGGGGCCAGGTAGGCGTCAATCACCGCGGTTTGGGTGCGGCGAAGGTAGTGGAGATGGGGAAACAACTCTACCGAAGACGATACCGGAAGTTCCGTTTGCGCTCGCAATTCTTCCACAAGAAACTTTTCGTGGGTCGGATTCCGGTAGGAATTCAGGAGGGACACGGCAATAGAGGTATAATCTGAATCCTCTATTAAGCGAAGTATGCGGTCTATTTCTGATTTGTCGAGCGGTTGCAGAACATGGCCCTTGCCGTCTACCCTTTCGGCTATTTCAATAACCTCCGAATATAATGGTACCTGTTCCGGAATATTAAGTTGGAAAAGGTTTGGTCGTTGCTGGGTACCTATTCTAAGCACATCTTTAAATCCACTGGAAACCAGCAGAAGCGTTTTTGCTCCTTTTTTCTCTAAGAGCGCATTGGTACCTTTTGTCGTCCCCAGTCGGAGATTGATCGGCGGAAAAGGTTCTCCAAGTTTGGTCTTGGTGATCAATCGTATAGCGAGTACAGGTGCTTCTTCCTCCGTAGTAAGGTCAAAATCGGTATTTGTTACGGCGGGAATATTTTCTTCCAGCGTTAGAATCCGATTTTTATAATCCACCGACAACAATTTCGAGCGGATATTGCGGGAGGGTATTTTCAGGACATACCCTTCCAGCAATTGGCTATCGTATTCCCAGGGAGCCTCAAACGAGTATACAAAAGGATCAATCTTTCGTACTATTTTTCCTCGTAAACAACTGCTGCTTAAAACCTTACTGGTAAGAATTTCTCCCAGCGGGTTTTGAGCAATGCAGTCAGTAAAGGTACCACCGGTATCGATACTAATATTCCATTCGCCCGATGTAGTCACAAAGTATAGAGTTGGGGTTTATTTTTTCTGCCTGGTTAGTTTACCTTACCAGCCGATATCAAATTAGCAAAGAGGCGATAGGCACCCGGTACCCCGGCGGGCAATTCCCTGAAAAAAGAAAGGCCCGTGTACATATAGATTCCCTTTCCGTACCGGGCATATATCAAGGCACCCTTTTGTACATTTTCACCCGGATCATTGCCGGATAGTAAGGGAGTATAATTTTTTTCAAAATCAGTGGCAAAGTACAAGCCCCTTTCCTGAATCCATCCCTTGAAATCTTCCTGGGTAATCTGGTTTGGTTTGTTCAGTATAGGATCATTCGGATACAGAAAAGTTAGGTCAGTGTTCTCATCTGTGATCCGATCGCGGCCAACCGTAAAGGGGAAAGGGCCAATTTCTTCCACTTTCAGACCGTTGTTGAGGAAACCGTTGCGGGCTGTCACGTACTGCACCACCATAGTACCGCCATTTTTTACATAATCCAGCAATTTCTGCTGGTAAAATCCCAGCCGGTCTTCCGTATTATAGGCTCTGACGCCCACCACAATGGCATCGTATACGCTCAGGTTTTTGCCTAATTCCTTTTCGTCCAGCATGGTTACCTGACACCCCATTTGGCGGAGCGCGGTGGGTACCTCATCGCCTGCGCCGGCGATATAGCCAATATTTTTTGCCAGAATTTTTATATCCAACTTCACCAACTGCGTTTCGGAAGGAGGAAATACCGTTTGGGTCGGTATGTGTCGGTACTCCACCGTCCGGAGGCTTTTGGACGAGGTACCCTGATTCGTTTCGGCACGTACTTTCAAGGTACCTTCTTTATTCCCGGTGGGAGGGGTCACCTTGGCCGTAAACACCTTTTCTTCGTATTTAGCGGTTGTAGAAAAATCAATTTGGGATGGTTCCACTTTCCAACCAGTGGGCAAATCAAACTTTATTTTGCCGTTGAGTGTCGGGGCGTTGGCTTTCAAGAGGAGCGTAATGGTTTGCGGGCTTTGATCCGCAGAACACAATCACTGGCTCCGAAACATTAATCGTCACCGGCGGCCTGACTTCAAACGGGCGGTAAATCTCACCCTCCGACGGGTCTACCGATTTGTATTTCCAGGGGGAAGTGAAGGTAATTGGGGTGTTTTCTATAAGAAATGTATAAGAGGTAAGTAGCGTCGGTTCGTTTTGGGGCAAACCTACCAGCTCTTGCTCATCAAATTGAAAGGTTTTGTTTTTAATCGGATTCCTCAACCAATAGGGTTGGGTAATGGGCAAACTCGCAGGGATAGTTACCACCAAGGGCACCACAAAACCATCAAACATGGTCAGTGATTTGTTCAGCGTGCTGTCGAATGTTACGCCACTCGTCTTTATTTTTTGGATGACGACCGGAACCGGTGAGCGGTTAACTATTTTAACCTGCAGGTTGGCCTTTCCACCTGGTGTGGTCGAGTAATCCGTTGGATTGGTTTCAAACCACAGCCCCAGGCAGGCCTTAATCAACTCCTTAACTTCCTCCTTTTTTAGGGATACATAATAATTCTCCGAGCCCATGGATTCAAGATCCTTCAAAAGTCCTACCAGACCCGGCACGCTGGCCGAGGGGAGGGTTGGGTCGAAGCCCTGAATCAGTTTTTGAACCTGTTGGCTTATTTTTCCCCCGTTAGGTACTCTATCCCAGCTCACATCTATGTCATCGAACAGATCGTTTTTTGCAGGTACTCCGTCCTTATTTAGAAGAAAATCCTTTCGTAAGGATAGATTAGGAGCTACGCCAAAGCCTTGGGTTTTGTGCATGCTTCTACTTTCAGCGGCAATTTCACTGTACGATTTCCCCAACAGCGAATTATACCCACTCATATCCAGGCTAATAAATCTTCCTTCGTCGGTGGGTTCATTGTTCTGAAATCCTCGGGAATAGGAGTTCCATACGACTCGTTTTGGTTGCCAGGGTTTTACGTACTTGAGTTGATCGGGGTATTTGGTGGGATCTCCGCTCAATTTGAAGGCTTTCAGGGCAAGATACGCCGAGGAATTGTGATGGCCGTGGCCGGCTCTCTCGTCGGGCGGGAATCGGGTGATTAGTACATCGGGCCGGTGTTTCCTGATCAGGTACACCACATCCGCCAGTATTTTATCCTCTCCCCAAAAGTCCAGCGTTTCTTCCCGGGTTTTGGAAAAACCAAAGTCATACGCGTGGGTGAATAATTGCTGGGCCCCATCGGTACGTCGGGCGGCCAGCAGTTCCTGGGTCCGGATAACGCCAATGTATTCGCCCTGTTCGGAGCCGATGAGGTTCTGGCCGCCATCGCCTCGCGTCAGCGAAAGGTAGAAGGTGTTGATCAGGCGTTCTTTGGCCAGATAGGCCAGCAATAAGCTATTTTCATCGTCTGGATGAGCTGCAACGTGCATGGCGCTGCCCAAAACGTTTAATTTCTTCAACTGAAGCAGAATTTCTCCACTGGGTGGGTTGGGAGTTTGGGCTGATAAATCATACGCCAGAAAACTGGCCAGACACAAAAGGAGGGAAAATAGTTTCATGAGCAATTCAGAAATGTATCAAAAGGCAAACTACATCCAAACGAGCATTGATCAAATAGCTTGCGACTAAATATCCAACAATCTATAAAAATAATCATTTGTTTGGAAAATTGATTGGGCTTGTGCGGTTCAAACAACTATATTTGCCCGATTTTTTATACAAAAAAAACAAAATTCATAACGCATGGATAGTATCATTTACTTGGTTCCTGCCTTCGGTTTGGTAGGGTTGCTCTACACGGCATGGCGTTTCAGCTGGGTCTCAAAACAGCCCGCTGGTACGGAAAATATGCAAAAATTATCGGGATATATCGCCGATGGAGCTATTGCATTTTTGAAAGCAGAATGGAAGGTATTGGCATTTTTTGCCATTCCCACCGCTGTTCTATTATTTTGGCTGGGTTCTCAGGAAGGTACCCCCGAAAACCCCATTCACTCCTCCCCCCTCATCGCCGTTGCGTTTTTGATCGGCGCGGTATTTTCCGCCACCGCCGGGTACATCGGTATGAAAGTGGCTACCAAAGCCAACGTACGTACCGCCGAAGCGGCTCGTACTTCCCTTGCCAAAGCCCTGAATGTTTCCTTTACCGGTGGTTCGGTAATGGGCATGGGGGTGGCCGGTTTGGCCGTACTGGGTTTAGGTGGTTTGTTCATTATTTTTTACCACCTATTCGCCTTCGGAAAACCCCTTTCTTCGGATGAAATGCAGAAGGCGATTGAAGTACTGGCTGGTTTTTCTCTTGGTGCGGAATCTATCGCTCTTTTTGCCAGGGT